>DATKWD010000108.1:0-100678 GCA_035529695.1 Acidimicrobiales bacterium
CGGGCTGTCGGCCGGCACGCCGGCGTGGGTCATGACCATCTTCGTGCCGGCGCCGACGGCTTCGAGTTCGACGATGACCTCGGTGGTCATCGGGAAGCCCTCGGGCATCCCCATGTCAGCGGCCGAGTTCACGTTGCCGTCCTCGTCGGACATCGACTCGGTGTAGACGAGCCGATCGGTCGGGTCGACCTCGAGATACTCCCCGGTGAACCACATCTGCATCGGGCCGTTCGGCGTCGTCATCTCCATGCACACCAGGCGACTGCCACCGACTCGTAGGTCCATGTCGGCAACCGGAATCGAGGCACCGTCGGGTCCGTACCAGGCCTTGAAGTGCTCGGGATCGGTCCACATCTTCCAGACGAGCTCGGTCGGCGCCTCGAAGCTCCGCTCGATCACCACTGCGTTGTCGTCAGCCATCGCGTTCATCCTGTTCTTGTCGTGAGTTGAGGTGTGAGAGGTAGTCATCCATCCGGTCGAACCGGGCCTCCCAGACGGGCCGATACTGCTCGGCCCACGTCGAGACCTCTTCCAACGGTCCGGCGTCGAGCGTGCACGGCCGGTACTGCGCTTGTTGACCGCGCACGACGAGACCCGCCCGTTCGAGCACCTTGAGGTGCTTCGAGATGGCCGGAAGCGAGACATCGAACGGTGCGGCGATGTCGTTGACGTTCGCCGGACCCTGGGCCAGGCGAGCCAGGATCGCGCGACGGGTCGAGTTGGCGAGCGCCGCGAAGGTCTCGTTGAGCCGGTCCTCGTCACTCACGATCGTCATGCGCGTACTTTCCTGAATGGCTAATTAACCACCAGGGAAACTATTGGGACGGGCCGGGAGTGTCAACCCGCCTGACGGGCCTGCGCTTCACGGAACCTCGCGTGCAGGCGGGTCCGCAGTTCGTCGGGGTGGGCGTCGACGAACTCACGCCGCTTGCGCTTCACCGTCGTCGTGCCGACGGCGACGCCGACCGCAGCTGCGCCGACGATGCCGGCGAGCCCGAGCCACTTCCACTTGTTCATCGATCGGTAGCGTAGGGCTGCAATGGCGAACCGGCAGCACGCGACGATGCCGTTCGACGAGGCCGTGGGGTACACCCGCACCGGTGACGTCTGGTTGTTCCGGGGCACGTCGGCCGCCGATCGGGCGATTCGGGCGTTCACCAACAGCCCGGTCAACCATGTCGGCATGATCGTCGCGCTCGACGACCTGCCGCCGTTGATCTGGCACGCCGAGCTCGGCCGCACGATCCCCGACGTCTGGGCCGGGCTGACCCACCGTGGCACCCAACTCCACCGACTCGCCGACGCCGCCGGCCAGTGGCACCACCGCTACGGACAGACAGCGTGGATGCGCCACATCGACATCGAGGCCTCGACCGAGATGGAGGATGCGATCCTGCACACCATCGACGAACTCGACGGCCGGACCTTTCCGCCCGCCAGGTCGCTCGCGACCGGCTGGGTGAAGGGCCGAGTTCGTCGAGGCTCGAAGCTCGAACAGCTCTTCTGCGCCGAGGTCGTGGCGATCACCTACGAACGCATGGGGCTGCTGTCCTCGACGCGCCCGCCCAACTGGTACGACCCCGGGAAGTTCTGGAGTGGCGATCGGCTCGAACTCATCGGCGCGACGCTCGGGCCCGAGATCGAGGTGACCGACATCCCGCCCTTCGAGCTCGAGGTCTGAGCCGGTGGAGGAAGGCGACCGGATGCTCCTCCCGTGCTCGGGTGGCCGAGCCCGGGTTCGCCTGGTTCGCTGTCCGCCGCCGCTCGAATTCGAGGCCGCCGAGGAGCGCTACGTGCTCGTCGACGACGGCCCACCCGAGCGGTGGTACTACGAACTCGTACCCGGCTGAGCCACGGCGCCCACGCAGTTCTCCTGAACGCCTACCGTCGGCACCATGACCGCGGTGAAGCACGTGCTCGTCGAACTCTCGGACCAGGCGTGGCAACGGACGCGGGACCGGATCGAGGGACTGACCGACGAGGAGTACCTGTGGGAGCCGGCGCCGGGCTGTTGGACGATTCGCCCGGGTCCCGACGGCGAATGGAAGGCCGACTGGCCACTCCCCCGGCCCGACCCCGAGCCGTTCACCACGATCGCGTGGCGCCTGTGGCACCTCATCGACATGTACGGCGAGAACCGCGCACCGAACTGGCTCGGCGTGCCGCGCCAGGGCGAGGCGGTCGGCTTCGAAGGCGGCGAAGGCGTACCGTCGGCCGCGGCCGACGCGATCGCGATGCTCGAACGGGCCCACACTCGGTGGGACGCGCATCTCGCGCTGGCCTCCGACGAGAGCCTCGCCGAGAACGTCGGCCCGGTCGGCGGCGCCTACGCCGACCGAGCCCGCGCCGGCTATGTGCTGCACATGCTCGATGAATTCATCCACCACGGTGCCGAGATCAGCCTGCTCCGCGATCTGTGGCGGTGGCAGCACCCTGTCGACGCCGACCCCGTCGTCGAACGAGTCATGCGCGGCGACCTCGGGGTGATCGAGGACATCGACCCGTCGTCGGGGAACCATCTCGTGGGGGTCGCCGCCGGTTATGGGCGCTGGAACCTCGTCTCCGCCCTCGTCAGGGCCGGCGTTCGGTTCGATCCCGAGACCCCGGGCGCGCGCACCGCACTCCACAGCGCCGCCGGAGCCGGTGAGCTCGAGGTGGTGAAGCTCCTCGTCGACCATGGCGCTGACGCGAGTGCGAAGGACTCCGAGTTCCACGCCACGCCGGCCACGTGGGCCAGGTTCCTCAGCCACGACACCGTCGCCGACTGGCTCGACTCGCAGACGGCAACCTGACCCACGACCCTGCCGAAGTCGCTTGCACGTCGCGAAGCGACGGTGCGAGGGTCCCGCCATGATCGAAGACCACTTCGGCGAGGACGTCGCTGCCCGCTACGACCAGACGCTCGGAACGATGGCCGAGCCCGAGGTGCTCGGTCGCACCGTCGACGTGCTGACCGAGCTCGCCGGCGGCGGAAGAGCGCTCGAGTTCGCGATCGGCACCGGCCGCGTCGCGCTCCCGCTGGCGGCCCGCGGCGTCCCAGTGTCAGGAATCGAGTTCTCGAAGGCCATGGCCGACCAGCTCCGTGCCAAGGACGGCAGCAGCCAGATCGACCTGACGATCGGCGACATGGCGACGACACGCCTCGGCGGGAGCTTCAGGCTCGTCTACCTCGTCTTCAACACCATCGGGAACCTCACGACCCAGGACCAGCAGGTCGAGTGTTTCGCCAATGCGGCTGCCCACCTCGAACCGGGGGGCCACTTCGTGATCGAGGTCGGCGTTCCCGATCTCCGCCGGCTCCCGCCGGGCTCGGACGCCCGCGTGTTCAGCCACGCCCGTGGCTACGTCGGATACGACCGCTACACCGACCTGGTGGCCCAACAGGCGACCTCGCACCACTTCGTCGCCGATGGGTCGGGTGTGAAGGAGGCCACCACACCGTTCCGGTTCGTCTGGCCGTCCGAGCTCGACCTCATGGCCCGCCTCGCCGGCATGACACTCCGCGACCGCTGGGCCGACTGGGACCGCTCGCCGTTCACCGCCGAGAGCACGTCCCACGTCTCGATCTGGCAGAAGACCACCGGCTGAGTCCAGAGATCTCGGCCCAACCCCTCGGATCCTTGTTGCTCTACGGCCAACTATTGGCCGTAGGACAACGAGGATCGGAAGTGGACGAGGTGGCTCGGGGCGAGCTGATCAGACGGTGACGCTTGCTGCTTCGTCGCGGAACCTGGCCGCGCGGGCGATCGGGTCCTTGTCGAACCGGGGGATGACCTGAGTGCCGAAGAGCTCGACGCTCTCCTCGATCATCTCGTAGGGGTGCGCTGATCCGGTCGGGCCCATGATCAGCTGATCCATACCGATGTCGGCCCACTTCTGGACCGCCTCGGCGCACTCGTCGGGCGTACCCACGATGGCCGAGCCCTTCTCGAAGCCGACGGCCAGCTGCTCGAGTGACGGGTCGGGGATCTCGGTCGGCCAGTCGGGGATGCCCGGAGGCTTGGGGAACGTGTCGAGGTACTTGAACACCAGGCTCTGCTGACGGCCATTGCGTGAATGGGTCATGGCCTCGCGGGCCGCGTCGCCGTCCTCGGAGCAGTGGAAGCTGGTGGTGATCGCGAAGTTGTCGTTGACGTACTCGCCCACCGGCTCGGCGTCGGCGACGGCGTTCTTGTAGATCTCGACGGCCTGCTTCATCTTCTCGGGCGACCCGCCGGTGAAGCACAGCACGCCGATGCCGAGCTTGCCCGCCTTCTCGAACGTGTCGGGGTTGCCGGCGGCCACCCAGATCGGCGGGTGCGGCTTCACGTACGGCTTGGGCAGCACGTTGCGCTCGGGCATCGAGAAGAACTTGCCGTCGAAGCTGTAGGAGTCCTGGCTCCACATCTTCTTGAACTCGGGCATGACCTCGTCGAACATGTCCTTGGTGAGGTCGGGGTCGGTGATGCCGAACCCACCCTGCTCGGTGCTCGAAGAACCACGGCCGGTGCCGAAGTCGAAGCGACCACCCGAGAGGTGATCGAGCATGGCCACCCGCTCGGCGATGCGCGCCGGGTGGTTGACCGGTGGCGTGACGTTGATGATCCCCGACGCCACCCGGATGCGCTCGGTGCGGGCGAGGATGTGCGGCATCACGACCTCGTTGCACGAGATGTGGCTGTACTCGGTGAGGAAGTGGTGCTCGGTGACCCACACGTACTTCCAGTTGGTCCGGTCACCCGCCTCGGCGATCTTGACCTCACCCATCAGGCGCTCGTGCTCGTGGGCGTCGTCGCGCCCTTCGAGGTAGTCGGGCACCCATCCACCAATGAACAGTCCGAATTCCATGGTCGTGAACCTATATTTCAGGACATCGTGTAGTCAAATGCCGACAACGCCGCCCACGAGGGTGGCCATGACCACATCGACGATGGCGTCGGTGTCGTTGCCGGGCACGTGGGCCAGCTGCATGGCGGTCCCCGACATCACTCGCGACACGGTGGCCCCGTCGACTTCGCCGACCCCTTCCCCTCGGGTGCGGGCTCGATCGAGGATGACGGTGAACCCGTCCTCGGTCGGCTTCACGTAGCGCCGGTAGGTCGCTCGATACGCGTCGGGATCGCTCATCAACTCGATGGTCAACCCGGGCAGTCCCTTGACGTGGGCCGGCCGGTCCATGACCGCCACATGGAGTGCCACCCACTGCCGGAGATCATCCATCGTCGATCCGGTGTCGGGAACCTCGAGGCCCTCGAGCGGCTCAAAAAGCGCTTCCTCGACGAGCGCCATCTTCGACTCCCACACCCGGTAGACGTAGGAACGCGCCGTCCCCGCATGCTGCGCCACCCCGTCGATCGTCAGCGACGAGTACCCGACGTCGGCCAGCAGCGAGCGGGTCGCGTCGAGCACGTCGCGCCGCTTCTCGAGATCCGGAGGCCGACCGGGGCCACGCTTGGTGGTGACGGACATCAGGGGTCAGTGAACCACGCCCCGGATCCTTGTGTGCGTGCGACCACCATGGGGCCGTGGAGCAACAGGGATCCTGGGCTGGTCCTTCTCAGGCGAGGATGAAGCCCTCGTAGTCGTTGTCGACGATCTGATCGACCTGCTCGACGTAGCCCGGGAACCCCGGCAGCGGCATGAACACCCTCGGCTTTCCGGGCACGTTGGCACCCAGATACCAGCTGTTGCACCGGGGAAACAGCGTGAAGTCGGCGACGGTGTTGACGTAAGCGACCCACTCGTCGGCCTTGGCCGGCTCGGGCTCGATCGTGGTGTGGCCGGTGGCCCGGACGTGCTCGATGGTGTCGGCGATGAACTCGACGTGCTGCTCGATCGAGGTGACCATGTTGGTGAGCACCGACGGGCTGCCCGGACCCGAGATGATGAACAGGTTCGGGAACTCGGGGACCTGGACGCCAAGGTAGGTGGTTGGTCCCGCGCTCCATACCTCCCGAAGTGACCGCCCCTGCCGGCCCTCGATGTCGACGGCCAACAGCGCCCCGGTCATCGCGTCGAACCCGGTGGCGAACACGATGGCGTCGAACTCGAAGGAGTCGCCAGTGGTGTCGATGCCGGTCGGGGTGATGCGTTGGATGGGCGTGTCCTGGAGATCGATGAGCGACACGTTCGGCCGGTTGTAGGTCTCGTAGTACCCGGTGTCGACGCACAGCCGCTTGCAGCCCACGACGGTGTCAGGCATGAGCTTGGCGGCCACGTCGGGGTCGTCGACCTTCTCGGCGATGCGGCGCCGCACGTAGTCGGCGACGATCTCGTTCGCCTCCGGGACCAGCAACAGGTCGTTGAACGCGCCGAGAAACGCGAGGCCTCCCTCCTCCCACCGCTTGTCGAACTGGGCCTCGCGCGTCGCTTCGTCGACTTCGAGCACCCCGATGTCGTTGTGCTCGAGCCAGCCGCCGAACGCCGTGCCCATCTCGCGATTCGCGTCCCGCAGCTCGTCGTAGTGGGCCTTCACGTAGGCCAGCTCTTCGTCTTCGAGCGGCCGATTGTGCGCAGGAACGGCGTAGGTCGGCGTGCGCTGGAACACGGTGAGGTGGTCGGCCTGCTCGGCGATCATCGGGATCGACTGCACGGCCGACGATCCGGTACCGATGATGCCGACCCGCAGCCCGGTGAAGTCGACCCCCTCGTGGGGCCACTGACCCGTGTGATAGGTCGGTCCCGCGAAGGAGTCACGTCCTTCGATGTCGGGCATGTTCGCGTTCGACAGGCAGCCGGTGGCCATGACGAAGAACTGGGCCGTGACCTCTTCTCCCCCATCGGTCGTGATCGTCCAGCGGTCGGCGTCCTCGTCGAACACCGCCGAGGTCACTCGGGTGTCGAAGGTGATGTCCTCGCGCAGGTCGAAGCGATCGGCCACGTGGTCGAGGTACGACAGGATCTCGGGCTGGGTGGCGTAGCGCTCGGTCCAGTCCCACTCCTGCTGCAGGTCGTCGTCGAAGGAGTAGGAGTACTCGACACTCGGCACGTCGCAGCGCGCTCCGGGGTAACGGTTCCAGTACCACGTACCGCCGACCCCCGAGCCGGCCTCGAACACCCTCGTCGTCAGGCCGAGTTCACGCAACCGCTTGAGTTGGTAGAGCCCGCCGAACCCGGCGCCCACCACCACGGCGTCCACATGCTGTTGCTCGATCATTCGATCCCCTCGTTGGTCCGGGACGAAGCTACCGGGCGAGACGAGGTGTGGTCAGCGGACCTCGAAGTCGGCGAGGTCGGGCTCTCTCGTCCAGGTCCAGAAGTCGATGAGCCGCCAAGGTGAGAGGCCGTAGATGTGCCCGTCGTCGGCCTTGTAGAACGAGTGATCGATCGAGTCGTGCGACCAGACCATGGTCTTCAACTCGGCCTGGCTGCGCTCGAACCAGTCGTCGCGCGCGGCAGACGTGGGCTCGATGGCCCTCGCACCCGTCTCGATGAGGTGCTTGAGGCAGCCCTCGATGTAGCGGATCTCGCACTCGCTGTGGAAGATCAGGCTGCCGCCGCTGGCCAGGTTGGTCCCGGGCCCGTAGAGGCAGAACAGGTTGGGGAACTCGGGCACGGTGATGCCGAGGTGGGCTGACGGTTTGCCATCCCAGTGCTCGTTGAGCGACACCCCGGTTCGACCGACGATCTCCATGGGCCAGAGGAACCGGTTGGCGTGGAAGCCGGTGGCGAAGATCACGACGTCGGCGGGGTGGTGGACGCCGTCGACGTCGATGATGCCGTCGGACACGAACCGTTCGATCGGCGTCCGCACGAGATCGACGTCGTCGCGCTTGAGCGCCTGGAGCCAGCTGCCGTTGTCCTGGAGCGTGCGCTTGCCGGTCGCCGGGTAGTCGGGAATCACCTTGGCGAGCAGCTCGGGGTCGTCGCCCACCTGCTCGGTGATCCAGCCGGCGAACATCATGCGGGCCAGGTCGTTGACCTCGCTGACCGACTCGGAGCCGCCCTCCCAGTCGGGATCGACACGGGCGGCCGCGAGGCCGCCACCGTCGCACGCCGGCCAGAAGATGAGGAAGCGGTACCAGCGCCCATAGGAGGGCAGGTGGCGGATGGCCCACCTGATGCCGTCACCCACCGCCTCGTGGTAATGCGGATTGGGGAACATCCACTGGGCGGTCCGCTGGAACACAGTGAGATGCCCGACACGTTCGGCGATCGCCGGCACGAGCTGGAACCCGCTGGCGCCGGCACCGACGACGGCGACCCGCCTGCCGTCGAGATCGACGGTGTCGTCCCACCGGGCCGAGTGCATGGTCGATCCCTCGAACGTGTCGAGGCCCTCGAACTCGGGGATCTTCGGCCGGTTCAGCTGACCGACGGCTGAGATCACCGCACGAGCCGGGAGCACCTCGTCGGTTCCGTCGGGGTTGCGGATCGACACCGCCCACGTGGCCGAATCGTCGTCCCACACCGCACCGGTGACCTCGGTCGAGAACCGGATGTTCGCCTCGAGGCCGTGATTCTTCATCACCCGCTCGAAGTAGGCCTGGAGCTCGGGCTGCTGGCTGAAGAACTCGGTCCAGTGATCGCTCGGCTCGAACGAGTAGCAGTAGAAGTGGTTGCCCACGTCGACCCGGGCGCCCGGATAGCGGTTCTCGTACCAGGTGCCTCCCACGCCGTCGTTCTTCTCGACGATGGTGAACCCGATGCCTGCCTCGCTGAGCCGGATGCCGGCCAGGATGCCCGACATCCCCGCTCCGATGACCACGACGCCGAATTCCGACTTCGCCACCTCGTCCACCCCTGACCAGTCGATGGTGCGGGTATCGGCCTCGGCGAACCCGAGCTCGTCGAGCATCATCGGGAGGTACTCGGCCGGCACCTCCTCGCAGGCGAGGAAGTTCATCATCTCGTGGACCAGGTCGGGCGACGGGTCGGGCGGCAGCACACCCCCGCCGTCGCGGAACTCGATGATGGCGGCGAGGGCGCGGCGACGCGCCTCGGCCTGGTCGTCGGGCGACATGAATCCCTGGAACTCGTTGAGGAAGATGCCCGCCGGCCGGATGTCGCTGCGGATCCACGAAGGGTCGCCCGTCAGGTGGACCATCGAACACAGCAGCGTGGGGATGCTGACGTCCTCGAGGGCAGCTGCGATGGCCGCGTCGTCGTCGGTGATGGGGAGGAGATCAGTCGTCACACCGCCGATTCTGACACGGCGTCAGATCGGCGTCGGATTCCCGGCGGGGGCAGGGCTCGTGCGGGCCACCACGGTGCGGAGGATGACCATGCCGACGACCGTGGCGACCGCTCCGGCCGCGAAGGCACCGCGGTTCGAGCTCTGGGCGACCACGATGCCGAGGACCAGCGCACCCACCCCCTGGCTGAGGTCGAAGAACAGCGAGAACGTGCCGACCGCGTGACTCCGCTCGGCCTCGGGTGCCTGATTCACGACGCGCACGAACATGGACGGGAACAGCAGTGCCTGCCCCACTGCGAAGACCAGTGTGCCGATCCACAGGCCGGCCAGGTTGGGCGCAACGAAGAACGCGACCATGCCGCCCCCGAGTGCCCCCAGGGCGAGCGTGGCCGTCGGGATCGAGCCGAACCGGTCGGGGATCGTCGCTCCGAGCAGACGGATGACGAGGATGAGGCTGCCATACCCGAGGAAGAAGATCCCGGCCCGGTCGACCGATGCGATGTCATCGACGTAGAGCGGCAGGAACGCGGTGAACGCCACGAGGGCGTAGAGCCCGCAGAAGAGCACCATGCCCGGCCAGATCGCCGCCGGGTGGAGGAATCGCCTCCGCTCTCCGGGCGTCCGGTGGGGTTGCGTAGGCCGGTCGGAGGGCACGAAGAACCCCAGCGCCACGGCCACGCCGAGACATCCTGCGGCGATCGTCCACACGGGTCCGGCCCCCCACTGGGCATAGACCGAGTCGCCGATCACCGGGCCGATGGCGAGGCCGCCGTAGAGCGCCACCGAGAAGATCGAGGCGGCTTCGCCGCGCCGGTGGTCGGGCGCGAGGTCCTGGGCTGCGGTCGCCGCACCGACGAACATCGCCGCCTCCCCGACCCCGGTCAGCAGCCGAAACGGGATGAAGGTCGCCATCGAGGTCGCGAAGTGATAGCCGAGGATCGAGATGCCGACGACCGCCGACCCACCGATCACCAGGATCCGCCGACCCCGCTCGTCGCCCAGACGGCCGACCAGCGGTCGCAGCAGCGCCGCCGACACCGCCATGGCCCCGACCCCGAGGCCGACCGCGACACCCCCACCCCCGAAGTCGTCCTCGATGAACTGGGGCACGACGGGAAGCGTGAGCCCGAGCCCCACGAAGTAGGCGAACGTCGCGAACGTGATGATGAGGAATCGCCCGCTGACGAGCGTCCCGTCACTGGGGACGACCGTGCGCGCTTCAGTGGAGGAATCGTCCCCCGATCCCGACCGCGAGGGACCGCTCAGGAGGCTGCCGCGCGCTTGGCGCGGGCGCGCTCGAGGATCGCCTGGATCGTCTCGACGTCCTGCGCCCCGGGGATCATGAACTTGCCGTCGATCACGAACGCCGGCACGCCGGTGATCTGTCGATCGGCTGCCTCCTCCAGATCCGCGGCGACCTGATCACCTCCGGCCTGGCCGCCGAGGGCCTCGGCCGCGAGCGCCCGGTCGAGACCCACTTCCTCGGCCCAGGTGGTCAGCGAGGCGACGTCGGCGATGTTGTCGCCGTCGGTGAAGTAGGCGCGGAACAACCGGTCGTGCAACTGGTCGGCGACGGCAAGACGTTCGGTCTCGGCGGCCCACGCCAGCAGCCGGAGTGCCGACACACTGTTGGCCCGCTGCGCCCGGTCGAACCGAAACTCGATGCCGGCTTCGGCCCCGAGGGCAGTCAGTCGCCTCACCATGCCGTCGAACGCGCCGGGACCGTACTTGCGCTCGATGACCGGTTTCAGCTCCTGCGGTTCGAGCGGCGCGCCCGGGTCGAGCAGGTAGGCGCGCCAATGGACCTCGATCTCGTCGCCCCAGTCGAGGCCGGCGATGGCTGCTTCGAGCCGGCGCTTGCCGAGATAGCACCACGGGCACACCACGTCGGACCACACATCGACTCGCATCGCGGTCGCCAACGCCGGGAGCGGCGGTGGGATTCCGGGGGTCAAGGGAACTCGTCGGGCCGAGGGACCTCGACCTTGCCCTGGGTCCCGGTGAGGGACCCGAGGTTGAGCTCGACCGTCTCGGCGTCGAGCGGAACCTCGTAGGCGAGCACCAGTTCGACACCCTCGCCCGCCTGCACGATCTCGTTCACGAAGCTCGAGGTGAACACCGGCAACCCGTCGATCTCGAGGGCATAGTCGGGGTCCTGCACGTTCCTGTCGAATCGACAGCCTTCACCCGTCCCGGCGACGGTCTGGACGAACACCCGAACCCAGCGTGCATCCTTCTTCGCCCGAGGCTCGGTGGCTTCGACGGGATCGCCGTTGTGGTCGATCCCTGCATCGACGTCCCACTCGACCGACTCGACCGTCGTCGTCCCCTCGCATCCGTCGTCGATGGTCACCGCAACCGTCTGATCGACATCGAAGGAGATCGGATACGGGTCGTCGGGCACCTCGCCGTCGAGCGGCAGCTCGGCCGGAACCGTCACCCGGTCGTCGATGACGAGGACTGCGCCGTCGAGCTGGTCGGGGGCGACGTCGAAGGAGAGCTGGACCAGATCGTTGCTGCTGGTGTTGAGGAAGTACGTGCTCTGGAACTGCACCCCACCGGCCGGGATGGTGGTTCCGTCATCGAGCCGCAGCGAGAACAGACTCACCTCGACGTTCTCACTCTGGATCGGGTAGTCGGCCTCATACGCCATCGACAGATCGAGGAAGAGGCGTTCGGCATCGCCGACGGTCAGCTCAGCGGGGTCGGCCTTCCCGAACGTTGCCGGATCGATGGTCGAGAAGACGGCCTCGTCGAGCTGGAAGTCGACGTGCGACCAGTTGACCGTGCGGGGCAGGTCGAGCCCCGCGTCGGTCGTCTCGATCCCGGCAGGGGCTGAGCCGGTCGTCGTTTCGGTCGACGACGGGACCTCGGTCACGACGGTGTTGCTCGTCACTTCGGCATCGCCCGAATCGTCGCCGCCGCCCAAGAGCACGAAGGCGCCGATGACGAGCAGGACCAGCGCCACCCCGCCACCGACCATCAACGGCACACGGTTCTTCGACGATGCAGCCTGGGGCGACGAGAACGGCGGCGCCGGCGGCACCCCGTCGGGTGGACCGATCGGTGGGCCCGCTTCCGATGGCACGGCGGTGGCGCTCGGCAGGACCTGGGTGGCATCGCCCGCAGCCGGGGTCGCCGCAGTTGCCGGAGTCGCAGGTGGGGTCGACGGAGCATCGGGCGCACCGAACGACCCGGCCGGCGGGATCGGCACCGGCACGACGCCGAACGAACCGGGCGGAGGGTCGGCCGGCGCCAGCGTCGTCGCCGGGAGCGTGGCCGCCCCGGCCGGAGATGCCTCGGGCATCGAGAGGGCGGCGCCCTGCGCGATCGCGTACTTGGGGTGCGCGTCGATCGCCACCGGTCGACCGATCGCTTCGCTGATCTGCTGCCCGATGAGCGGGATCCGTGACGAGCCTCCGACGAGGAGGACCGACGTGAGCTGATCGGGCGTGACGCCGGCCGACTCGATCGCCCTCGACAGCGACTCGGTGGTCCGACCGACCGCCGGCAGGATCATCTCCTCGAACTCACTTCGGGTGAGGCGGACCTGCGTCCGCACGCCCGGGAGGACGACCTGCACCTCGGTGTCGGTGGCACTCGCCAACGCCTCTTTTGCTGCAACGCATTCACGCCGCAGGGCCGCCCATGCAGCCCTGGTGTCGAGGTCGTCGGTGCGGTCGTCGACGTCGCCGAGGTCGATCTGCGAACGGACGTGCTCGAACACCGCTTCGTCGAAGTCGATGCCGCCGAGGCGCTCGATCCCGGTGGGGCGACCGAGGATCTCGTACCCGCCGGCCGTGCGCCGGAGGACCGCCGCGTCGAAGGTTCCTCCGCCCAGATCGTAGACCGCGACGACGGATCCTTCTTCGACCCGCGCCTGAGCGGCGTAGTGGATGGCCGCCGCCTCGGGCTCGGTGAGGGTCCGCACGACGTCGGGGTCGAGATCGGCCTCGCGGATCGTCTCGACCAGCAACTCGCGCTTGTAGGGACCCCAGTTCGCCGGGTGGGTCACCACGATGTCGTCGGGCGGCCCGCCCTCGAGGGTCGTCGCCCGCTGCACGACGAATTCGAGCAGTTCCGCCTGGAGCGCCTCGGCGCCGATCGGCGTCCCACCGACGAGAAGGGGCGCTGAATCGCCGATCCGCCGCTTGAACTCGCGAGCGACCCGATCGGGCTCGCTCGCGGCCCGTCGCTCGGCGTCGTCGCCGACCAGCACGCTGCCGTCGGCTCGCAGACAGACCACCGAGGGAATGACCGGACCGCGGCCGCTGAGGCCCAGCATCTCGGCCCGGTCGTCTCGGCACACCGCGGCGGCCGTGTAGGTCGTCCCCAGATCCACACCCAACCGGTAGGTCACGGCAACCGACGCTAGCCGTGACGGCCGCAGGTCGTCGGGCGCATCAGCGGCAAGCGAAGCACCAGCCCCCGCCGAACCAGGTTGCGAGGCTGACGAGGCACGAGGAGGCCGGCCAGCTGCGGCCTGCGTGGCCGGGGAACGCAGGTAAGCAGGTTGCGAGGCTGACGAGGCACGAGGAGGCCGGCCAGATGCGGCCTGCGTGGCCGGGGAACGCAGGTAAGTGTCACTGCCCGGCCGTATCATCGCCATCGTGACCCGCCGCACCACCCCGAAGCCGACCACGACATCGGCCTTCGGCGTGTCCCGCCGCGAGAATCACGATGCGACCGACTTCTACGAGCGGTTCGCCGTCGCCGAGATCTCCTCGGACGCCACGCTCAACCGAGCGACCTCGGTCGATCAGCTGGTGTGCGGCGATGCCCGCGCGATGGATCGCATCGCGGACAACTCGGTCGCGCTGGTGGTCACCTCGCCGCCCTACTTCGCCGGGAAGGCCTACGAGCAGGCGCTGGGCGAGGGCCACATCCCCGGGTCGTACCTCGAGTACCTCGAGATGCTCCGCGACGTGTTCGCCGAGTGCGTCCGCTGCCTCGAGCCCGGCGGTCGCATCGCGGTCAACGTCGCCAATCTCGGCCGCAAGCCCTACCGGAGCCTGTCGGCCGACGTCATCGGGATCCTCCAGGACGACCTCCGCCTGCTCTTGCGCGGCGAGGTGATCTGGGTCAAGGCCCGGGGCGCGGGGGGCAACTGTGCGTGGGGTTCGTTCCAGCGGCCGGGCAATCCGGTGCTTCGCGACCTCACCGAGCGGGTCGTCATCGCGAGCAAGGGCCGGTTCGATCGCGCCGTGCCCGCAGGCAAGCGGTCGCAGCACGATCAGCCCTCGGTGGGTTCGATCACCAAGGACGAGTTCATGGAGGCGACCACCGACGTCTGGGAGCTACCGACCGAGTCGGCGACGCGGGTCGGCCATCCCGCTCCGTTCCCCATCGAGCTCCCCCAGCGCCTGATCGACCTCTACACCTATCGAGACGATCTCGTGCTCGACCCGTTCATGGGCTCGGGGACGACTGCGCTGGCCGCGGTGCGCAGCGGACGGCACTTCATCGGCTACGACACCGATCCGGGCTACGTCTCGCTCGCCGAGGCGCGGGTGCACGACGAGATCGAGACGACCAGAGCCCGCCCGCAGCCCGAGGTCCGCGTCGAGCCGGGCCGACGTCAATCCGACGACCCTGCCGTGTCGGGGACCACGGCCACCGACCTGGCCGAGCGCCTCCTCATCGAGGCCGGGTTCTCGGTGCAGAAGGCGCGCCCGCGACAAGGTGCCCAGGTGACCTTCGAGGCGACCACGGCTGACGGCGACGCATGGTGGGTCGATGTCGTCGGCGGCTTCACCTCGGGCCCGCGAGGCCTGCGGCGAAGCGACCTGCTGTGGCGAACCATCGGTCGAGCCACCGTCCTGCGTCAGATCGCGCCCGATGTGCCGGTGCTGGTGCTCACGACCGAACTCCCCGCCGACCGATCCCCCGCCGGCAAGGCACTCGCCGCAGTGCGCGGCACCACGATCACCGATGCCCTCGCATTGTCGGCTTCGACCACTCCCGATGCGCTCCGCGCCCACGCGGCCGGTGCGACCCGCCGCCAACCGATCACCGACGCCGACGAACTGACCCGTCGACGCCACGCCGACACCACCGACCGCCCTCGGCGATCGGCCCGCTGACCCGGGTCCTCAGCCGACGGAAGCGATCAGACCGGGGTCGAGCGCCTGGTCGGTGTAGACGACGCTCGCGTTCCAGAGCAGCCAGTCGTCGACACCGAGGTCGCGCGCCGCGTCGATCTGGGCGCGGACCTCGTCGGGTCCGTACGGGTGACCGAGCGAGAAGTCCTGGATCCACGGCACCAGTGCGACCCCGGTGCCCTCGGTCTTGGCCTGGAAGTCGGCGAGCGTGGCCTTCACGATGTCGTAGGGCTGACGGTTCGGGTCGGCGACCCCGTACTCGCCTCGGACCCAGTGCGACGGGTAGAGCATCGGTGCGATGTAGTCGACGCGCTGTGCGATGAGCCCCACGTCCTGGCCGACGGCGTCGGGGCGATCGGCGGCGATGCCGAAGACCGATGCGCCCTGATAGGCGCAGCGCTCGCGCAGCGCCGAACCGGTGAACGCGAGGAAGTCCGCGACCTCGGTGGTCACCGAACCGTCCATCCCAGCGAAGACCATCCCCGAGAGTGCGCCCTCGGGACGCCGGACGTAATCCCACAAGATGTCATCGATGCCGGCGTCGACTCCCTCGAGGGCGATGTCGAGGTTGTACTGCTGCACATCGGGGTTGGCGAAGTTGGTGAAGCCACCGTAGGTACCCAACTTCTCGCCCTCGGCGGTCTGGGCGACCATGTCCTGGCGCTCGTGTGACCATGCCCAGTCGGCGAGAGGAGCGTCTCGGAACGCCACGATCCGCCCGACCACCCTGACGTTGCGGTCCTTCAGCGTCTTGATCGCTTCGTCGAGGTCGTAGAGGTTCTGGACCGCACCGATCGTGTGGGCCAGTGCCACCTCGGTGTCGTAGCCGACGATGCCGCCCTCGTCCTTCAGATCGAGTTCGACCGTGGACACCAGGCCGCGGTCGACCAGGTCGAGAATTCCGTTCCGGAGGTCGTCGTGGCCCCAGGCGGCGGCGGTCACGTGGACACCCTGGCTGGCCGAGTAGGTGGTCGGGACGACCAGGTCGTGCCCGCTGCGATTGCCGGCGGCATCGGTCGCAACGAGCTGCACGGGCGTGGCAGGAGGCTGGTCGAAGCTCAGCTCGAAGCGTCCGTCGCCGTCGACGGCCACCGGCTCGCCGTTGGCCGTCAGCACGACATCGGCCTCGGACGTGCCCTCGACGGTCGTTCGATCGCAGATGCCCACGGCCGCGGGAACGGGCACGTCGATCGGCGGCGGGGTGCCGTCGACCACGAAGTCCCAGGAGAACGTCGCATCGGACAGCACCGGGCGCGGCGCAGTCAGCCCGAGCTCGTAGTTGCCCTCCTCGAGGGGGGCGGGGCTCCACACGAAGCCCGAATCGGTGCGATCGAGCGTGTCGTCCTCGGGAACCGCACCGTTCACTGTGAAGTCGGCTCCGGACACCGAGTCGGTTCGATCGATGACGATCTCGACCCGCAGGCCTTCGGCCGCCTCGAGGCTGAGATGGTCGCCCGCGGTCACGCCGGCGAACTCGACGGGCACCCGGGTCGCGCCCCACACCTCCCATGCGAGGAAGGCGAGCACCCCGACGAAGCAGACGACGATGAGCGCGTCGCCGATCGGCACCCGCCGCCTCGGCCGGTAGCGCAAGGACCGATCGGAGCCGAGGCCGGCGCGGGGATCTCGGAGCGAAGACGTCCGGTATCCGTCGACGACCGACCGGCGACTGCGCGAGCGACGGCGGAACTGCGACGGCCCGAAGCCAGACGAACGACGTGGGGGCGCTGCGCCGGGGATGCGGGAGAGGTCGATGGCCATGGTGAGTCACCGGCCGTACCGCTTGGGCACTCCGGAATCAATCATTGTCGCGCCTTTCCTGCGAATCGACAACGCAGCCCCGGGCGAGTCCAGCGGTCCGAGCTCGAGATCGGTGCGTTTCTGACGGTGTGTCAGAATCGCTGACCGATGACAGCTCACCCGATTCGCAGCGAGATCGACCTGCTCTCCGGCCAGTTCTGGGCCGGCGACCACCACGAGGCCTTCACCTGGATGCGGGCTGAAGCACCGGTGTACTTCGATCCGAACAGCCAGCTCTGGGCGGTCACCCGCTACCAAGACCTCAAGGCGGTGTCGACCGATCCTCGACGATTCTCGAGCGCACAGGGCATCCGTCCCGAGTCCGGGCCGCTCCCGATGATGATCGACATGGACGATCCGGCTCACCTGCGGCGCCGCAAGCTGGTCAACCGGGGCTTCACGCCCCGCCGCGTCCGCGAGCAGCGCTCCGAGGTGCTCGCGGCGTGCGACGAGATCATCGACGCCATCTGCGAACGTGGCAGCGCCGACCTCGTCGCCGACATCGCTGCGCCGCTGCCCATGATCATGATCGGCGACGCGCTCGGCGTCGCGCCGGAAGACCGGCGCGAGCTGCTCCAGTGGTCCGACGACATGTTGTCGAGCCTCACCGGCGACATCGAGGTGCTCGAACGTGGCGGCGAGGCGTTCAACGCCTACAGCGAGTATGCGAGCAGGGTGATCGCCGACCGCCGCGAGTGCCCGGCCGACGACTTGATGTCGGTACTCGTCCATGCCGAGGTCGACGGCGATCGCCTCGACCACGACTCGCTCGTCCAGGAGTCGTTGCTGATCCTGATCGGCGGTGACGAAACGACGCGCCACGTCATCAGCGGCGGGATGTATCAACTCCTGGTGCACCACGATCAGCGGGCCCGCCTGGCGGCCGACCCCAGCGCCCACATCAAGGGCACGGTCGAAGAGATGCTGCGGTGGGTGTCGCCGATCAAGAACATGGCTCGCCACGTCGTGGTCGACACCCAACTCGGAACGCAGCGGCTGGCCGAGGGCGACAAGCTCCTTCTCTGCTATCCGTCGGCCAACCGCGACGAGGCGGTGTTCGACGATCCGTTCCGGTTCGACATCGATCGCGAGCCGAACGAACACGTCGCCTTCGGCTTCGGGCCGCACTTCTGCCTCGGGAACAGCCTGGCACGACTCGAGATCGAGGTGATGGTGACGCGGCTGCTCGAACGTCTGCCCGACATCGGACTCGTCGACTCGGCCGAACCCGAGGCGCGGGCGGCGAACTTCATCTCCGGGTACGAGGCGATGCCGGTCACGTTCTCGCCGACCGGTCCGATCGGCTGAGGTCACGGGTCGGTCCTCGCAAGGGCCGACCCTCGGGTACGTTGGCCATTCATGGCGGGTTCGGGGACCAAGGCAATCGTCGCTGCACTCGCCGCGAACGCAGGGATCGCCGTGGCCAAGTTCGTCGGCTACGTGATCACCGGCTCCGGATCGTTGCTGGCCGAGAGCGTCCACTCGGTCGCGGACTCGGGCAACCAGGGACTCCTGCTGCTGGGGGGAAAGCGCGCCAGCCGTGATGCAACTGCGCAGCACAACTTCGGATTCGGACGCGAGCGGTACTTCTGGGCCTTCATCGTCTCGTTGGTCCTGTTCACCCTCGGATCGGCGTTCGCGCTCTACGAGGGCTACCAGAAGATCGCACATCCGCACGAGATCGAGTCGCTCGGCGTGGCCATCGGCATCCTGTTGTTCGCCATCGTGCTCGAGACCTTCTCGTTCCGAACGGCCATCGTCGAGGCCAACAAGGACCGAATCGACGCCGGATGGTGGGAGTACATCAGGCACTCGAAGGCACCGGAGATCCCAGTGGTGCTCCTCGAGGACGCCGGCGCCCTGTTGGGGCTGCTGTTCGCCCTGGGAGCCGTCACCACCGCTCAGGTGACGGGCGACCCGATCTACGACGGCATCGGAACGCTCGGCATCGGAGTGCTTCTCGGAGTCATCGCCATCGTGCTGGCCGTCGAGATGAAGAGCCTGCTGATGGGTGAGTCGGCGACGAGGCCGACCCACGACTCGATCGAGAACATCATCGTCGAGGACGCCGACGTCCGAGCACTGCTCGAGCTCAAGACGCAGTACCTGGGCCCCGAACAGCTCCTCGCCGCCGTCAAGGTGCAGTTCAGAGCCGAGATGACGACCGAGGAGATCGTGGTCGGGATCAACCGGATCGAGCGGGCGATCAGGGCGGCACATCCGCACGCGATCGAGCTGTTCGTCGAACCCGATGTCCAGATGGAGACGACTGCTGGTGACTGACGAGGCGACCGGTCAGAACGACCCGCTCAAGGCCCTGGGCCGCTACATCAAGGAACAACGGACCCAGGCCGAACTCACCCTTCGCGAACTCGCCGAGCGCGCCAATGTCTCGAACCCCTATCTCAGCCAGATCGAACGCGGCCTCCACGAGCCATCGGTGCGGGTCCTCAAGGCGATCGCCGGAGCCCTCGAGGTGTCGGGCGAGACGTTGCTCCGCCAAGCCGGTCTGATCGACCCCGACACTGATGCCGACTCGAGACCCGCGGTCACGGTCGAGACCGCCGTCAAGAACGACCCAGACCTCGATTCGGCCGGCAAGGAGACACTGCTGCAGGTGTACCGCAGCCTGCGAAAGCAGGCCTGAAAAAGGGGAGACGGCCCGCACATGGCGGACCGTCTCCGGAGGTTGACCGAGGGGGGTCGGTCACCTCTTTCTGGCCGGCCGGGGGGAGACCGATCCAGAAGTTGTGTCCCGAGCTGGAGGCTCAGGCGGCTTTGACGACCTTGGGCGCCTCGGCGGTGCGGGGCAGCGTCAGCGGCGCGATGGCCTTGACGACGTCCTTGGCGAACTTCTCCTGGTTGGCCAAGACCTTCTTGGCGAACGCGTACTGGGTGTCCACGATCTCCTTGACGGTCGGGACCTGCGAGGGAAGCTCGGGACGGTTCTCGGGAAGCCGCTCGTCGATGCGGGCGATGGCGCTCTTGATGGCGTCGAGGGCCTGACCCTGGACGTCGGTGAGACGGCTGAGACCCTTGGCCTCGAGGTCGGTGATGGATTCGACGATGGTGCTCATGGCGTTGCTCCTGGTCCTGGTTGTTTCGTGCGGCGAGGGGGCTCGCCGTGTGCTGCTAACTATAGCTAGCACTTGCATACTTTGCCAAGGAGACATGCGTCACATCGGGTTGCACCACAAACCCGACTCAGTAGGTCGGGATTCCACTCCAGCTCGATAGAGTCTGCGATTCACCCGATGTACTCACCGATGCAAGGAGACCATGCGCCATGGCCATTCGACTGGGCGACGAAGCCCCGGACTTCACCGCCGAGACCACCGACGGAACGATCAACTTCCACGACTGGAAGGGCGACAGCTGGGCTGTGCTCTTCAGCCACCCGAAGGACTACACCCCCGTGTGCACCACCGAGCTGGGTCGCGTCGCCGGCCTCAAGCCCGAGTTCGACAAGCGCAACACCAAGGTGATCGGACTCTCGGTCGACCCGCTGTCGGACCACGAGGGATGGGCCGGCGACATCGAGGACGTCACGGGGAACGCACTCAACTTCCCCTTGATCGCCGACTCTGACCGCGTGATCGCCGACAAGTACGACATGATCCACCCGAACGCCGACAACACGCTCACCGTCCGCTCGGTGTTCGTCGTGGGGCCCGACAACAAGGTGAAACTCACCCTCACCTACCCTGCGAGCACGGGCCGAAACTTCGACGAGCTGCTGCGCGTCATCGACTCGCTGCAGCTCACGGCCGATCACTCGGTGGCGACGCCTGCCGACTGGACCGATGGCGAGGACGTGATCATCGTGCCATCGGTGAGCGACGAGGACGCACGGGCACGCTTCGGCGAGTTCGACGCCCTCAAGCCCTATCTCCGCAAGACAAAGCAGCCGCGCTGAACCTGCTGTCTCGGTCTGCTCAGGTGGTGGGGATGGCCGCGTCGGCCGTTCCCACCACGAGGTCGATGTAGGCCCGCCACCCATCGGCACCGATGCCGAGGTCGTGGGCGATCCCCTCGGAGCGCCGACGGGCAGTCAACCGGTCGTCGGCTCCGGTCGCCTCGGCCAGCGCGGCGTCGGCGAGTCCGAGGACCAGAGGCCCGACGCGGTCACCCGTCGTCGACAGTTCGTCGAGCCCGTCGGCGAGAATCGCTCTGCCGTCGACACCGCTCACGGCCACCGCTTCGGCCAAGCGGGCCATCGTGCGGTCGAGATAGGTCACCGAGGTGCAGTCAGCGAGCCTCGCGACCGCACGATCGGTTCGTCTCCGGTCGCCCTGTGCGGCACCGACGAGTGCCTCGGCGGCAATGACCGACCCGTTGCCGGCTGACTCCTCGGTGGTCGCTTCGTCGAGCAGCGCGGTCGCACGGTCTGCGTCGCGGCGCTGCAGCGCCGCCAACGTCAAGGCCACCAGTTGATCGGTCCCGCCGACCCTCTCCGGGCTGATGTCCCCGGACTCGACCCGTGCGCTCGCCGCTTCGGTCCACGCCAGATCGCCGATCTGCACTGCCGACAGCAGCTCGGGGATCTGCCACGCCGGCTCGAGCTCGCCCGGACGATCGGAGTCGGCTCGGGTCCGATCGAAGACCTCCCGGGCCTCGACGATCCTTCCCCCGGTCGTCAGGGCCCGTCCGAGGATCCCGCGAGCCTGCGCGCCGCCGAAGGCATCGTCGAGCTCCTCGAAGATGTCGAAGGCACGCTGCGCAGCGGCGATTGCCTCATCGGTTCGTCCGCTCCAGAGCCGGATGCTGCTGAGCAACACCTCCATCATCCCTGCACCCCAGCGGTCACCCCGCTCGAGCCCCGAATCGAGGACCTGCATGGCCAACCATTCGGCACCGTCGCCGTCTCCGAGGTGGAACTTGACCCACGCATAGAGACCGAGCGCCCAGCCGAGGCCACCGCGGTCGCCGCGATCGGTGAATGTGTCGATCGCTCGGCGCAGGTGTCGTTCGGCCTCGACCACGCGGCCGGACATGAAGGCCGACCACGAGAGGTGTTGCAGCACCCACGCGACGCCCCGCTGGTCGCCGAGCGACTCGAACAGATCGAGCGCAGCGGTCAGCTCGACCGACGCCGCTTGGTCGTCGCCGGAGAACACGTGCATCATGCCGCGAAGCCGCAGGATCTCGGCTCGTTGCGCATCGGCCCCCATGTCGGTGGCCATGGCCAACGCCCGGTCGAATCGCTCGGCAGCGATCTCGGCCATGCCGAGACGCAACTCGCAATCGCCGAGCAGCGTCAGGCCCTCGAGGAGATGGGCATCGTCGCCCACCTCGCACGCCTCGTCGACCACGTCGCTGATCTCGACCCGCGCGGTCGAGTGGTCGCTGTGCTTCATCAGCCCGCGCGCGCGACCGAGCTGGAGGCTACGACGCTCCTCGTCGTTGGCAGGCCGAAGCGCGAGCGCTTCGGTGTAGAGGCGCGCGGCTTCGCGGCCGAGGTCGGCGGCGTCGGCCCGATCGGCGGCCTTCACGAGCCACGTCCGCGCCAAGGCGTCGATGTCGTCGGGCACGCCTCCGAGCGCCGAGAAGTCCGAGGCGAGCTCGGCGGCCCTCGCGTAGTTGTGCGCGATGCGCTCGACCACCGAGTCATGCCGTTCGTCGAGGTTGGAGCGGCACCACTTGGCGATGCCGGCATGCCGTTCGGCCCGATCGGCCTTGGTCAACGTCGAGTACGCCACCTCGCGCACCAACTCGGACCGGAACTCCCAGTGGCGGCCGTCGCGACTCAGCATCTCGCGGTGGATCAGGGCGTCGATCTCGGCGGACACGTCGGGGAGCCCGCGGGTGATCGACACCATGGTCTGGAGTGCGTCGATCTCGCCGCGTCGACCCAGGACGGCAGCGTCTTCGACGACCGCCCGCTCGACCGGGGAGAGCCCATCGAGCCTGGCCAGGACCAGCGCTCGGAGTGACCCCGGCAGCTCGTCGGAGCCCTCGACCTCGCCGACGAGTGCCACGAGTTCCTCGAGGAAGAACGGGTTGCCTCCGCTGCGCTCGAGCAACGCTTGGGCAAGGGCTTCGTCGAGGACCTCGCCGCTCAGCTCCTCGATGAGCCGCGCTGACGCTGCCTCGGACAGCGGATCGAGATGCAGCACGACCAGGCTGTGATGACCGCTCGTCGGCGTCCACCGCTCGGTGAGCGAGGCGCGAGCCGTCGCCAACACTGCAAAACGCTCGTGATCGAGGCGCTCGAGCAGGGTGTCGAGCAACGACAGCACCGCCTCGTCGGCCCAGTGGAGGTCACTGAGCACGACCAGGACCGGGCGAGATCGGCTGGACTCGCCGGCGAAGGTCACCAAGGCGCGCACGACCTCGTCGTGATCGCGCGCCACGTCGATGCCACCGAGTGTGTCGTGGCCCATCAGGTAGAGGAGCCCGGCGACCGTGCGGAGCACCTCGGGCTCTTCGGGACTCAGATCGAGTGTCTGGGCCACCGACGCAGTGGTTGCCACGACGACGGCGTCGAGGTCGTCGTCGGGCTCGATTCCGATACCGCTGCGCAACGCCTCGGCGATGGGCCACCAGACGTTGGCCTCGCCGTAGGGAACGCAACGGCCTTCGAGCACGAGGGCATCGACGTGCGACGAGGCCCAACTCGCGACCTCGGACGAGAGCCGGGACTTCCCGACTCCAGCTTCACCGCTCACCAACATCAACGATGCACGAGAGCGCGACGCCGAGGTGGCCACGGCGCCGGTCAGCAGCGACAGCTCGTGCGAGCGGCCGACCAGCGGTACCGCCGGTCGGTTCGGTCGGTGGCCGGGCGGCGCGATCGGGTCGAGCGCGATCCAACAGGGCACTGGTTCGATTCGACCGCGAACCGTGATCGGATCGCAGGCCTCGTAGCTCACGACATCGCGGGTCGACCGATGCGTGTCGGGCCCGACCAGGACCTGGCCGGGCGCAGCGTTGGTCTGGAGACGGCTCGCGGTGTTCACCACATCGCCCATCGCGGTGTAGTCGCCGCCCGAGCGGAGCGCGCCGACCAGCACCTCGCCGGTGTTCACACCGATGCGCATCTCGACCCGCCCTCCGGCCACATCGGCGGCCTCGGCCATCGTCTCCTGCATCCGGAGCGCCGCACGCACGGCCCGCTCGGCATCGTCCTCGTGGGCCACGGGGGCCCCGAAGAGCGCAACGATCGCGTCACCGATGATCTTGTCGACCCGGCCCCCGAAACGCTCGATCACATCGACGAGCCGCTCGAAGCGGTCATCGACCAGATGCTTGACCTGCTCGGGGTCGAGCGTCTCGGACAAGCCTGTGAACCCGACCAGGTCACCGAACAAAACGGTCACGACCCGCCTCTCGTCGCCCCGCAGCAGGAGTTCCTGCCCACAGGACGCGCAGAATCGGGCGCCAACGGCTGAGTCGGCGCCACAGGCCGAACACGTCACGTCGAACAGTGTAGGAGCACCATCGTGGGCTTCGGCGGGTCGTGACTGATGACCAGCTGGCCCAGGGCCCACGGCGTGTACGTTCGACCGTCATGAGCAGCACCCCGCCGACCACGATCACCGTCGCAGCACACACCGTCGACGCGAGCAAGATCTACGGTTCGGGCGACACCGAGATCCGGGCGCTCGACCAGGTGACCGTGGGATTCGAGCAGGGCCGCTTCACCGCGATCATGGGGCCCTCGGGCTCGGGCAAGTCGACGCTGATGCACTGCGTCGCCGGCCTCGACACCCTGACTTCGGGCAAGGTGTTCATCGGTGACATCGACCTGACGACCCTGAACGAAAGGGACCTCACCCGGCTCCGTCGAGACCGCATCGGGTTCGTGTTCCAGGCGTTCAACCTGATCCCCACGCTCAACACCAGCGAGAACATCACCCTGCCGCTCGACCTCGCGGGCTCGACGCCCGAAGCCGGGTGGATGGACGAGGTGATCGGCGCGGTCGGCCTGGGTGACCGGCTCGATCATCGCCCGTCGCAGCTCTCGGGCGGCCAGCAACAGCGGGTGGCGGTCGCCCGTGCCCTGGCGAGCCGGCCCGACATCGTGTTCGCCGACGAGCCCACCGGGAACCTCGACAGCACCACCAGCGGCGAGATCCTCGAGTTCATGCAGCGAGCCGTGTCCGACTTCGGCCAGACCATCGTGATGGTGACCCACGATCCGCGAGCCGCCGGCTACGCCGAGCGTGCCCTGTTCCTCGGCGACGGGCGCATCGTCGACGACATGGACGGTCCGACCGCGGACAAGGTCCTCGACCGGATGAAGCAGTTCAGCGAGGGATGACGCACTGACGTGATCCGCATCACCCTGCGGTCTCTGTGGGAGCACAAGCGGCGGCTCATCTCCACCATCGTCGCAATCGTGCTCGGCGTCGCCTTCATGTCGGGCACCTTCGTGCTCGCCGACACGCTCGACAAGGTCTTCGACGACCTGTTCGCCCAGGTCAACGAGAACGTCGACGCCAAGGTGCAGGGCGAAGAGCTGTTCGACAGCAACTTCGGGGGCTCCCAGCGCAAGTCGCTACCGGACTCCCTGATCGCCACGGTCGCCGACATCGAGGGCATCGAGAACGCTGCGGGATTCGTCCAGACCCTGGGCTTCGGCACCACTGGACGAGTCCTCGACGCCGACGGCGAGCCCGTCGGCTCGACGCAGGGCCCGCCCACCCTCCTCGAGTCATGGGTCGACGACGACCTGCTCAACCCCTATCGCTTGCGTGAGGGTCGAGCGCCGACCGCCGACGACGAGATCGCGCTCAATGTCGCGGCGGCGAACGAAGGCGGGTTCGCGCTCGGCGACCGGGTGACGGTCATCAGCCAGCTCGGGACCACCGAATACGCGCTCGTCGGGACGATCACCTTCGGCGAAGCCGAGAGCTCGGCCGGATCGATCTCGGCCGAGTTCACGCTCGCCGAGGCGCAGCGAATCGCCGGCACGCCCGGCGAGGTCCAACAGATCGTCGTCGACGGCGCCGACGGGCTCTCGCAACAAGAGGTCGTCGATCTTGTCGCTCCCGCGCTGCCGTCGGATGCGGAGGTCATCACGGGCGAAGCTGCGGCGAAGGAGACCGCCGCATCGGTGCAAGAGGGGTTCAGCTTCTTCCGCCAGATCCTCCAGATCTTCGGCGCGATCGCCCTCCTGGTCGGCATCTTCATCATCTCCAACACGTTCTCGATCCTCGTCGCACAACGCACCCAGGAGCTGGCCCTGCTACGGGCGATCGGCGCGTCGCGTCGACAGGTGCTGCTGTCCGTGCTGTTCGAGGCGATCGTCCTCGGCCTGGTCGCCTCGGTGCTCGGCCTCGTCGGCGGGATTCTGCTGGCCACGGGCGTGACCGCCGGCCTGAACGCCATCGGCGCCGACCTCCCCTCGAACACGCTGGTCATCGCGTCGCGCACGGTCGTCGTCGCATTCGTGATCGGCCTGGCCGTGACGATCGTGTCGTCGTTCATTCCCGCCATCCGCGCCACTCAGGTCTCGCCGCTCGCCGCACTGCGGGAGGTCGGCTTCGACCGATCCGGCGCCTCGAGGATCCGGGCCGCCGCCGGCATCGTCATCGTGATCGCGTCGGGGCTCCTCATGGCGCAGGCATGGAGCGCCGACGGCAACACCGACGTGTTGCCGGTGGTCGGGCTCGGCGGCGCGCTGGCGATCCTCGGCGCGATCGTCATCGGGCCGGTTCTGGCCGGCCCCACCGTGCGCATCATCGGTGCGCCGCTGCCTCGCCTGCTCGGCGTCACAGGACGCCTCGCGATCGAGAACGCCGCCCGGAGCCCGAAGCGGACCTCGGCGACCGCTTCGGCGCTCATCATCGGCGTGACGCTGATCGGATTCATCACCGTCTTCGCACAATCGGCCAAGACCTCGATCAGCGCCGAGATCGAGCGCACGTCGGCCGACCTCATCGTGCAGGCCGAATCGTCCGGCTTCGGACCCCCTTCGGGATTCCCCAGCAGCATCGCCGCCGGCGTCGCCGATGTCGAGGGGGTCGACGTGGTCAGCCCCGTGGCGTTCTCGCCCGCGCTGTTCACCTATCCCGACGGCACGACCGCCACACAGTTCCTCAGCGGCATCGACCCGCCGACGCTCGCCGAGCTGGCCGACATCGCGATGGAGCAGGGCCAGATCACCGACCTGACCGACACCGGCATCGTGGTCGATCGTCAGATCGCCGGCGACAACGGCCTCGCGATCGGCGACCTGGTGGCCGTCACCGGCCCGACCGGCCGGGTCGCCACGTTCCGCATCGAGGCCATCTCCGACGACACGGTCTTCATCGGCTTCTGGGCCCTCAACCGGGTGGGCATCGACCAGATCGTCACCGAGTTGCTCGACGTCCAGGTACTCACGACCCTCGACGACGGCGCCGATCTGGAGGCGACCCGCGCCCGACTCGAGGAAGCGGTGTCGGACACTCCGGGAATCGAGGTACTCGACCGCGACCAACTGGTCGGTGATCTCGCCGACCAGATCACGAGCTTCCTCAACATCGTCTACGGGCTGCTGCTGCTGTCGATCATCATCGCCATGATCGGGATCGCCAACACGTTGTCGTTGTCGATCCACGAGCGGACCCGAGAGCTCGGTCTCCTGCGCGCCGTGGGGATGACGAGATCTCAGCTCCGCTCCGCCATCCGGTGGGAGGCCGTGCTGATCTCCGTACTGGGAACGGTGGTCGGTCTCGGGCTCGGGCTGCTCATCAGCGCGGCGCTCGTCAAGGGCCTCGAAGGGTTCGGACTCTCCCGGTTCGACGTTCCGGTGACGCAACTCATCGTGCTCGTCGCGGTCGCGGCCCTCCTCGGCATCCTGGCGTCGGTGCGCCCCGCCCGGCGAGCGGCGCGCCTGGAGGTGCTCGACGCCATCGCCAACGAGTGAACGGCGAGCGGTCCACTGACCGGGTGGGTCATCCTCGTGGATGACCCCGACTCGCCCCCAGGGAGGACGACAGCCTCGGAGTCGGTCGGTAGCGTCGCGACCGGTGACCCGTCCCCGCCCCGTCCAATGGCTCCGCGACCATCCCTTCGCGGCCGACATCATCCTGGCGGGCACGCTCACGTTCCTCATCGTCGGCGGTCTCGTGACCGTCGACATCAACACCGACGGACAGAGCAACCGAGAGATCGACGCCATCGGCTGGTTGCTCGCGGTCCCGCAGGGCGCGCTGCTGGCCTTCCGCCGCAAGGCTCCGGTGCAGGCGCTGCTTGCGAGCACGGTGCTGCTCGTCCCCTACTGGGTCCTCGACTACGCCGATCCGGGGACCAGCATCCCGGTGCTGCTCCTCCTCTACGCCGCAGCCGCCCACGGCCCTCGCCCGCAGGCTGAACGTGCTGCCTTCGCGTGCGGCGCCGTGTTGCTGGGCGTCATGGTGGTCGGGGTGTTCGTCGACACCGAGGACCTGCCTGCGATCGCGGTGCTGGCCAACCTGGTGATCTTCGCAACGGCTTGGATCCTCGGTGACAGCCTGCGCAACCGGCGCGCCTACCTGGCCGAAGTCGAGGCCAGAGCCGACCGTGCCGAGCAGGACCGGGCCGAGGAGACCGCTCGAGCGGTGCAGGCCGAGCGCGATCGCATCGCCCGTGAGTTGCACGACGTCGTTGCTCACAGTGTCTCGGTCATGGTGGTGCAGGCGGGCGCCGCGAGGCGGGTGATCGAATCGCACCCCGAGCAGACCACCGAGTCACTCCAGATCATCGAATCGACCGGGCGCGGCGCACTCGACGAGCTCAGGCGATTGCTGGGAGTGCTCAGAAATCCCGACGCAACGAAGACCTCCGACCCCCCTCTGACCCCTCAACCAGGGGCCGACGACATCGCCGAGCTCGTCGTGCAATGGCAACAGACCGGCCTCGACGTGACCCTCGATACCGAGGGTGACCCGGTCGCACTCCCGTCCGGTGTCGGTCTCACCGCCTACCGAGTCGTGCAAGAGGCGCTCACCAACGCCATGAAGCACGCCGGACCGGCCACGGTCGTGGTCAAGGTCAGCTACCACCCCGACGAGGTCGAACTCGCCATCACCGACGACGGGCGGGGTGTCCAGCCACACTCGACCGACTTGTCGACAGGTCACGGGCTGCTGGGAATGGCCGAACGGGTGGACCTGTTCGGTGGCTCACTCGCCACCGGCCCGAGGCCCGGTGGCGGATTCCGCGTCGTGGCCAACCTCCCGCTCGACACCGCTGCGTCGTCGACCAGGTGACCGACTCGATCACGGTCGCGGTCGTCGACGACCAGGAACTGGTGCGGACCGGGTTTCGCATGATCGTCGACGCCGAGCCCGACATGGAGGTGGTCGGCGTCGCCGGCGACGGGAACGAGGCCATCGAACTGGTCGGCCGGACCACGCCGGACGTGGTTCTCATGGACATCCGAATGCCCGGCCTCGACGGGATCGACGCCACCCGGACGATCCACGACACCCACCCGCGAACCCGGGTGCTGGTCCTCACCACGTTCGACCTCGACGAGTACGTGTTCGCAGCGGTGCGAGCGGGTGCGAGCGGCTTCCTCCTGAAGGACACCCCGCCCGAGGACCTCGTGCGTGCGGTGCGGGTCATCGCGTCGGGTGATGCCCTCCTCGACCCTGGTGTCACTCGACGCCTCATCGAGGAGTTCGGACGAGCGCCGACCCCGCCGGCGGCCGTGGACGACGAGAGAATCGACCGGCTCACCGAGCGCGAGCGCGAAATGCTCGACCTGATGGCTCGTGGCCTCTCGAACGCCGAGATCGCCGAGTCGCTGTTCCTCGGCGAGACCACCGTCAAGACCCATGTCGGCCGCGTGCTCATGAAGCTCGAGGTCCGCGACCGTGTCCAGGCCGTGGTCGTGGCCTACGAGACCGGCACCGTCAGCCCCGGCGCCTGAGCACTCCGTCACACGGGCCGGGGACCCAGGTGAGAGATGCCGCGCCCGCGCTGGGAGCAGACATGGCCGTGACGCAGGTCACCCCGCCTCCCCCTCACGGACGACGGCGAATCAGACCGGAGGCCGACGACAGGGGCGGCGGCACTTCGTACCTTCGAGGCATGACCCTCACGGCAACCCCCACCCCCACCCCGACCCCCGTCTCGGAGACCACCGCCGCCGCCCGGACCATCGACGCGACGAAGATCTACGGCGACGGCTCGGGCCAGGTGATCGCCCTCGACCACGTCACCGTCGACTTCGGCGCCGGCGCCTTCACGGCGATCATGGGCCCGTCGGGCTCGGGCAAGTCGACGCTGATGCACTGCCTCGCCGGCCTCGACACGCTGACCTCGGGCCACGTGCTGGTCGGCGACGTCGACCTCAGCACGATGTCCGAGCGTGACCTCACCAAGTTGCGACGAGATCGCATCGGATTCGTGTTCCAGGCGTTCAACCTGGTGCCGACGCTCACCGCGGCCGAGAACATCACTCTTCCGCTCGACCTCGCGAACGAGGAGCCCGACCATCGCCTGCTCGATCGGGTGATTGCTGCGGTGGGGTTGGGTGACCGGATGAGCCACCGGCCGAGTGAGCTGTCGGGCGGCCAGCAGCAGCGTGTCGCGGTCGCTCGTGCGCTTGCCAGCAACCCGGCCATCGTGTTCGCCGACGAGCCCACCGGGAACCTCGACTCGGGCACCTCGGCCGAAGTCCTGGGATTCATGCGCACTGCGGTGCGGGAAATGGGTCAGACCATCGTGATGGTCACCCACGATCCCATGGCTGCCTCGTACGCAGATCGCGTGCTGTTCCTCGCAGATGGCAACATCGTCGACGAGATGTCAGCCCCCAGCGCCGACCAGGTGCTGGACCGCCTCAAGGCCATCGGAGACTGATCATGTTGAAGCTGAGCATCCGCAACCTCCTGAGTCACAAGATCCGGTTCTTCATGACGAGCTTCGCCGTCGTCCTCGGCGTGAGCTTCGTCGTCGGCAGCATCGTCGTCACCGACACCGTCCGCAAGAGCTTCGACACGCTCTTCGACGAGATCACCGCAGGGGTCGATCTCGAGATCCGCTCGGTCGATCCTCTGAGCGACGAGCCCGGAAGTCTCGGGCCGCCCCTCCCGGCCGAGGTCGCAACGCAGGCCTCCGCAGTCGACGGCGTCGAGATCGCCGAGGGCCAGGTCGGCGGCATCGCACAACCGATCGCCCCGGACGGCGAGCCGGTCACCACGACCGGCGCCCCGAAGCTCGCGTTCAGCTGGGGCCCCACCGACGAGCTCTACCCCGTCACCCTCGAACTCGGCGCGAAGCCAGGGCCCGGCGAGTTCGCCGTCGATCAAGGCACCTTCGAGGACTTCGACTTCGTGATCGGCGACACCTACGACGTGCTGGTCCCCGACGGGACCGAGTCGTTCGTCCTGTCAGGGACCGCCACCTTCGGAAGCACCAACAGCCTCGCCGGTGCGCGTCTCACGATGTTCGACCTCGACACTGCCCAACGCCTCTTCGATCGCGAGGGGGTCTTCGACGCCATCGACATCAAGCTCGAACCCGGAGCCGACGCCGACGCCGTCCAGGCCGCGGTGGCCGAGGGTCTGCCGGCCGACGCCGAAGTGGTGACCGGCGCCGCCGTGGCCCAGGAGGGATCCGACCAGATCGGCGAACTCGCCTCGATCTTCGGGAACATCCTGCTCGGCTTCGCCGGCGTCGCTCTGTTCGTCTCGGCGTTCTACATCTACAACACGTTCTCGATCATCCTCGGCCAGCGCATCCGAGAGCTGGCGTTGCTGCGAGCGATCGGCGCGACCGCAGCCCAGATCCGGGCGACCGTGATCCTCGAGGCATTGCTCGTCGGCATCGTCTCGTCGATCGTCGGTATCGGGATGGGCATGCTCACCGCGCTCGGACTCCGGGGGATCCTCAACGCCGGAGGGTTCGGCCTTCCGGCCGACGCCCTCGTCCTGAAGCCCCCCACGGTCGCCGTGGCCTTTGTCATCGGAGTGGGCGTGACGCTCGCGGCGTCGATCCTGCCGGCCCGAAAGGCCTCGTCGGTGCCGCCCGTCGCAGCCCTCCGAGCCGATCTCGCGACCAGCGAATCGTCTCGCCGACTTCGGCTCCTGATCGGCGCCATCATCGGCGGGATCGGCGTGGCCCTGGTCGGTTTCGGACTCTTCATCGCCGACGGCACCCAACCCACGTTGATCGGGCTCGGGGTCGGCGCCATCATGGTCTTCCTCGGCATCGCCAACCTGTCGCCGCTCGTCGCCGGCCCGGTGGCCCGCCTGCTCGGCGCCCCGATCGCGAAGGTGTTCAAGATGCCGGGACGGCTGGCACAGGAGAACTCGGCCCGCACCCCGTATCGCACGGCGTCGACGGCCTCGGCCCTCGTGGTCGGGCTGGCACTGGTGACGATGGTGCTCGTCGTCGGAACGAGCGTGAAGAAGACCTTCGCCGCCACGATCGATCAGGCGGTCTCGGCCGACTTCATCATCACCGATCCGAACTTCGCCGGGGTGACGCCGGCACTGGCCGACGGTCTCGGCGCCGACCCGGCCTTCGAAGCCGTGTCGGGAATCCGGTTCGACACCTTCTCGTTCGAGGGTGGCACGCGCGATCTGGTGGCGGTCGACGCAGTCAGCGGCGGAGCGTTGGTCGACATCGACATCGTCGACGGCGGTCAGATCGACGATCTGACCGCGACCTCGATCTTCGTCCACGAGGACCCGGCCCGCGACCTCGGCCTCTCCCCTGGAGACGAAGTGACCGTGTCGTTCTCGGCGACCGGCGATCAGACCTTCACGGTCGCGGGCATCCACGCCGACTCGCTCTTCGCCGGCAACTACCTCATCAGCACCGAGGCCTACGAGGCCAACTTCACCGACGACCTGGACCCGCTCATCATGGCAGTGGTGGCCGACGGGGTCGATCCCGAGACGGCTCGGGCGTCGATCGACGACGCGCTCGCCGAGTTCCCTCAACTCGAGGTCGAGGATCGCTCGGAGTTCCTGGCCAGCCAGGAGGACCAGATCAATCAGGTGCTCGTCTCGGTCAACGCGCTGCTCGGGCTGGCGATCGTCATCGCGGTGCTCGGCATCGCCAACACGCTGGCGCTCTCGGTGTTCGAGCGGACCCGCGAGCTGGGCCTGCTTCGTGCGGTCGGGATGAGCAAGCGGCAGACCCGACGCATGGTGCGCTGGGAGGCGGCGATCGTCTCGCTGTTCGGCGCCGTGCTCGGGGTGGCCGTCGGCATCGCCTTCGGTCTCGCTGCGGCCTCCGCCCTGCCCGAATCGTTCCTCAGCGAGATCGCGATCCCGGTGGGCACGCTGCTGATCCTCGTGCTCGTGGCGATGTTCGCCGGCCTGCTGGCGGCGATCTTCCCCGCTCGCCGCGCCGGCAAGCTCGACATCCTCGAAGCCATCGCCAGCGAGTGACCTGGCGGGTTTGCGGGCAGACTCGTCGCCATGGCCCTCGATCTCGATTCGTTGTCAGACGATGTGCTCACCTTTCTGAGCGAGTACCACCTGGCGACCCTCACGACGCAGCGGGCCGACGGCTCGCCTCACGTGGTCGCCGTGGGGTTCACCTACGACCCGCAGTCGCGGCTGGCTCGGGTGATCACGTGGGATGCCTCGCAGAAGGCGGTGAACGTGGCCCGTGGCGGCACGCGGGCGGTCGTCGCCCAGGTCGACGGCGGGCGCTGGCTCGCCCTCGAGGGAGAAGCCCGCTTGGCGACCGACGACGAGTCGGCCCGGGAAGGTGAACGGCGCTATGCCGAGCGGTACTCCGAGCCCCAGCAGCGCGACGACCGCGCGGTGATCGAGATCATGGTCGACCGCATCCTCGGCCGGGGCTGAGAATCGACGAACCGCCGCCGGTCGAACTCAGTCCTCGGCGGGCTTCATGTCGCCGAACTCGAAGAAGGCGCGCATCGTGGTGATGTGGCCGTCGTCATCGAAGGTCATGACATCGATGGCGGGGAGCACCATCTGCTGATCGCCGACGGTCGGCCGGACTTCCATGAAGAAGGCCGCCTCGCCGGCGCACACGTTGGCCTTGATCATGCGGAGCTCGATCTCGGACACCATCTCGCGCGACTGGTCCCAGAACGCAGCGATGGCCTCCTTGCCCTCGTGGACCGGTGTCCCCACCGGGTCTTGGACCGTCGCGCCTTCGGCAAAGAGTCCGAGCCACCCCTCTTTGTCGTTCGCCGAGAAGAACTTGGTGTAGTTCAGGCAGGTGGTGTGGATCACGTCGTCCGGTGCGGCCATGGGCGACGAACCTAGTTCTCGGGCTCGGTGTCGGGCCCGAAGATCAGCCTCGGACCTCGGTCCCACGTGAAGTAGTTCCAGGCCCAGTTGAGCAGGACCGACAACCGGTTTCGTCGACCGACGAGGAAGACCAGGTGCAGCCCGAGCCACGCAAACCAGGCGGGCGTCCCCCACAACCGGATCCCGAAGGGCAGCTCGGCGACCGCAGCGCGCCGCCCGATGGTGGCCATCGTGCCCTTGTCGGTGTAGCGGAACGGCTCGGTCGGCTCGCCACGCTGCACCCGGTGGATCTGTGCCGCCACATGGGCTCCGGTCTGCATCGCCACTGGGGCGAGCTGCGGCAGCGCGTGGTCGTCGTTCACGATGTGGGCGATGTCGCCGATCGCCCAGACCCCATCCGCGCCAGGAACCGACAGATCCGAATCGACGATGATGCGCCCCGATGGTCCTTGTTCGAAACCGAGCGACTCGACCAACGGATTGGCCTTCACGCCAGCCGCCCACACTGTCGTGTGCGTGCTGATGCGCTCGCCGGTGTCGAGCTCGATGTGGTCAGCCGCGACGCTCCGCACGTTCGCTCCATAGAGGATGTCGACACCACGAGACACGAGCGTGTCGTGAGCGTGCTGTTGCGAGGGCGACGAGAACGGGGCCAGCAACTGCTGTTCGCGCTCGATGATCCGCACCGACACGCGCTCGAGATCCAGGTCGGGGAAGTCCTTGCTCAGGACGGCGTCGATCAGTTCGGCCAGCGCTCCCGCGGTCTCGACACCGGTCGGGCCGCCGCCGATGACCGTGAACGACAGCACGCCGTCTTCCACGGCCGCCGGATCGACCTGGGCTGCCTCGAAGCACCCGAGGATGTGGTTTCGCAGCCTCACCGCGTCAGCCAGGTTGTAGAGGGGCAGCGCGTGGTCGGGCGCACCCTCGATGCCGAAGAAGTTGGTGGCTGCGCCCGCAGCCACCACCAGGTGGTCGTAGCCGAGCAGCTGCTGGCCCTCGACGACCACGTGTCGTGTCTCGGTGTCGATCCCGCTGACACGCCCGTTGCGGAACCGAACGTGATCGACGCCGTGGAACAGCCCGCGCACCGCATGGGCGACGTCGGCGGCGTTCAGGCCTGCGGTCGCCACCTGGTAGAGAAGCGGCTGGAACGTGTGGAAGTTGTTCCGGTCGACGATGGTCACCGTGACGTCGTCGCCGAGCGCCCGGGCGACGGCCAGCCCGCCGAACCCGGCGCCGATGACGACGACATGTGGTCTGGGTTGGTCGACGGTCGACATCCCACCTCCGCTTGTGAACCCTTTCACGAATGACCCTACGCCTCGGATCGTCGAACGCGGGGAACCATCCGCAGAGGTCCTTGAGTACGCTCGGCGTCGTGACCGATGACCATCGCACCGACATGGAACAGCTCCGCGCCGAGATCGATCGAGCGAAGGCGAGCGACGCAGACACGACCGATCTCGAGGCACTCGTCGATCGGCTCGAGCGGCACCTCGACGACGACGACGAGCACACCGAGCCCGGAATCCGCGACCGGCTCGAGGATGCGGTGCAGACCTACGAGGTCGAGCACCCCGAGGTGACCTCGATCTTCGCCCGCATCGTCGACACGCTGAGCGCCGCGGGCCTCTGAAGTCGACGGCTCAGCTCTGACACGACGGGCACCAGTAGGTGCTGCGGCTGTGTTCGCCCTGGCGCTTGCTCAGGATGGGCGTCCCGCAACGGTGGCAGGGCCGGCCGGACCGGCCGTAGACGGCGAGCCCCTTGGAATGGGTCACGCGGTGCCCGGACCCAAGGTTCGACCGGAGCTGATGGTGGGCGACCTCGAGGAGCTGCCGGCGCCGCGCCGCATCGACACCGGACGTCAGCGTGAACGGATCGATTCGTCCGACCCACAGGGCCTCTGACTTGTAGACATTGCCGATCCCTGCTGCCACGCGCTGGTCGAGCAGCGAGTCGGCGATCTGGGTGTCGGGCCCCGCGAGGTCGACCATCCGCTCGGTCGCGAGATCGAGATCGGGACTCGGGAGGCACAGGTCGGGGCCGAGGGTGCTCAGGCGCCACGGCTCGGCGACGTCGCGTCGGTAGGTCTCGACGACCGGCGCCTGGAAGCACACGCCGAGCCAGCCACTGTCGGTGCCGATCACGACCCGGGCCAGGTGCGCAGCCCTTCGCCAACGCTCTCCGTCGCGGTACACGTGCCACGAGCCGCTCATCCTGAGATGGGTTCGCAGGCTCAGCCCATCGTCGAAGTGCACCAGCAGGTTCTTCCCTCGTGCCTCGACATCGGAGACGGCCACCCCGAGGTCGGGTCGATCACCGACGAGCCGCGGTGCCTCGAAGCGGGTCAGCCGGTGGCCGGCGAGAGCGGGACGCAGCCGCAGGGCCGTGTTGAAGAGCGTGTCACCCTCGGGCATGTCAGCCGATGCGCTGCAATGCAGCCCAGGAGCCCGCCCCGGCTCTCGACTCGCGGCCTTCGGTGGCGAACGGGAGCGCCTCGACGACCTCGGCGGTCGTGAGGTGGATGGGGGTCTGCGGGCCGCTCGAGTTCACCCACAGCAGCGCACCCCCCGGCCGAAGGACCCGATCGACCTCGGACGGGAACAGAAATGCGTTGATCAGCACGAGCGCGTCGACCGACGCATCCGCAACCGGCAACGCGTCGCCGTCTGCCAACACGCGGTGTGCGGGTCCGGCCGGCGCACGCAGGCTCATCTCGATGGCGATGTCGACGGCCAGCGCTGCGGCGAAACGCTCGGCAAGCATCGGCGAGTAGAAGCCCGTGCCTGCACCCAACTCGACGGCAGTCTCACAACGATCGAGCAGCGGATCGAGACCCCGGATGAGGGCGTCGGTGACGACTGCGAACCGCTCGGGAGAACTTCGGGTGTGCCATTCGGTGGCGAGCACGTCGAAGAACCCGGCCACCTCGATGCGGGCCGCATGGTCCCACGCTGGAGCCTGAAGGCCTGCGGCACGACGAGTCATCACGCGCATCGGATGTTCGTCGTTCCCCGACCCCGACGGCTCGTGTCCTGGGACCTCGACGTCAGGGAGCCACTCGATGCTCATCCACCCAGTGTGGACGCTGGACCGGAGCCACATTCAACGGGCACGCGACGGGCGCCAGGTCAGTCCCTTGTAGCCATCGGTGAAGCCTGCGGCGATGAGCACTTCGGCGTGCGGTGACTCGGCCACACGGGCTCGGTCGATCTTGCGGATCTCGAGGTTCCGGTACCGCCCCGACGTGGCGAGATCCTTGATGGCCTCGGCCCATCGGTGGTCGTGGCCGGTGCGGTCGAAGGTGACGAGAGCATGTCCACCACGCTCGACGTACACCGCAGGGACACCGTCGATGAGCACCACGTGTGCGCCGGCTTGGCGGGCGGGACGACCCGCCGACTCGGGCCACGGCAACGACGCGCCGTAGGGCTGAGCGGGGTCGGTGGCCGCCAGCAGCACCGGCACGTCGTCGGGGTCGGGGTCACGCATCGATCGAAGCCGATCGACCGCACCGGGCACGGCGAACTGCGCCGCCCCACGACCTGCGACGAAGTAGCCGCGCCGCACCTCACCCCGTTCCTCGAGGGCCTTGAGCATCGGATAGACGCCGGCGAACCCCCCTTGGGCGCCCTCGCCCAGCGCCGCTTCACGGGTCAACACGCCGTAGCGTTCGAGAAGCTGCTGGGCCCGCGCGTGGGCGACCTCGGTCGGCGCCGGGTGAGGCTGGAGCAGCGGCGCCACCGCGGACCACCGGCCCGAGCCCGCCGGCGGGCCGAGGCGCGACAAACGACCCGGACGCGGGCGGCCACGTCCCCGGTTCGCCGCCGACCGCCGGGGCCGACCGGCGAGATACGAACGGAGCGGCGCCAGCGAGTCGTTGGTGACGTGCCCCGCCCACACAAGATCCCACAACGCGGCAAGCACGGCCTCGTCGTCGTAGTCGTGGCCGGCGCCGTGCACTGCCCCGAGCACGTCGGTCCAGAACGACGCACCCCGGGCGGTGAGGTGATCGAGGATCGCCGACTGCACATCTCCCTCGGGGACCTCGTCCGGGCTCGGGACGAGCAGCGGGGCCTGATCTCGAAAGACGAGCCGCACGCGGCCGTCGCGGGCGCCGAGCGACCCGGCACCGATCCAGACGATCTCGCCGGTCGAACAGAGTCGGTCGAGGTCGGCGGGGCGGTACTCGGCGAGCCGAGCAGGAAGCAGATCGGCCTCGAGCACCGAGGCGACCAGTGGGGCACCCGACAGCTGGCCGAGCGAGTCGATCAGGGCATCGAAGGACCGCCGTTGGCTCCCGACGTGGTGCCACGCAGGGAGGAACCGCCCCAGGGCATCGCCTTCGACCGGTTCGACCTCGCGACGCAGCGCCGCCAACGAGCGACGCCGCAGCATCTTCAGGACGTCTTCGTCGCACCACTCGCGAGCGGCACCTCCGGGCCGGAACTCGCCTCGCACAACCCGCGACTGTGCTTCGAGCGCCTCGAGTGCCGGCCGGACGCGATCGAGCTGGACGCCGTATCGGCGCGCCAGGTCGTCGGTCACGAACGGCCCGTGGGTCTTGGCGTAGCGCGCGGCCAACTCGACCCACGGGGCGTCCTGGACCTCGGTGAACGCGATCGGCAATCCCATCGGCGCCGCGACCCCGAGCGCATCACGCAACCGGCCGGCGTCCTCGGCGGCAGCGATCCGTTCTTCGCCCGCGATGTTGACCCGGTAGGCGCGGCGCACGGCTTCGAGCTCGGCGACCAGTGCGTCTGCGTCGGTGCCGACGGTGCGGCCGTCGATCTCGAGCAGGCTCAGCGGGCCGAGCCGGCGCAGCAGATCGTGCACCTCGTCGGCATCGCGGGCCCGACGACCTTCGACGAGGCATTGGAGTTCGAGTTCGAGGTCGGCCAGCGCTTCGGGATCGATGAGCTCGCGGAGCTCCTCTGCGCCCAGCAGCTCGCGCAACAGGTCGCGGTCGAGCGACAACGCAGCAGCACGCCGCTCGGCCAGCGGTGCATCGCCTTCGTACATGTACACCGCGATCCAGCCGAACATGAGCGACTGGGCGAAGGGCGAGGCTCGGTCGGTCTCGACGGTGACCATCCGGACCCGACGGCTCCGCAGGTCGGTGAGGACCTGCTTCAGGGCCGGCACGTCGAACACGTCGTTCATGCACTCGCGGGTCGCTTCGAGCAGCATCGGGAACGTCGGATACTTCGCAGCGACACCGAGGAGGTCGGCAGCCTTCTGGCGCTGCTGCCACAACGGTGTGCGGCGGTCCGGCCGGCGTCGCGGCAGCAACAGGGCGCGACCGGCACACTCTCGGAACCGGCTGGCGAACATCGCGGTCTGAGGCAACTGCCGGACGAGGAGTTCCTCGAGTTCGTCGGGATCGACCGTCAGCAGCTCGACGGGGATCTCGTCGATGGCTTCGGGCAACCGCAACACGATGCCGTCGTCGCTCCACATCAACTCGACCTCCATCCCCCACTCCTCGGCGAGCAGGAGCTGGAGCGCCATTCCCCACGGCGCATGGACCTGGGCGCCGAACGGTGACAACACACAGATCCGCCAGTCACCGATCTCGTCGCGGAACCGTTCGACGACGATGGTCCGATCGTCGGGCAGCGCCCCGGTCGCCTCGGCCTGCTCGTCGAGATACGCCACGAGATTCGTCGCCGCTCGCGGATCGAGGCCGTGGTCTCGACGAAGGACTTCGACCGGATCGTCGACGGTCCGGATCTCGCGCACGAACGCGCCGATCGCCTGACCGAGCTCGAGCGGACGTCCCGGCCCGTCTCCGTGCCAGAAGGGCATCTTCCCCGGCTGTCCGGGCGCCGGGGTGACGACGACGCGCTCGAAGGTGATGTCCTCGATGCGCCACGTCGACGCACCGAGCAGAAAGGTCTCGCCGGGACGGCTCTCGTAGACCATCTCCTCGTCGAGCTCGCCGACTCTCGTGCCATCGGGGAGGAACACGCCGAACAGGCCGCGGTCCGGAATCGTTCCGGCGTTGGTGACTGCCAGCCTCTGAGCGCCCGCTCGCCCGCGGACCACCCCCTCGATGCGGTCCCAGACGATGCGGGGCCTCAGCTCACCGAACTCCTCGGACGGATAGCGACCCGCCAGCAGATCGAGGACCGAGTGCAGGACGTCGTCGGACAGCTCGGCGAAGTTCGCCGAGCCACGGATCACGGCCTTCACGTCGTCGAGCGACCATTCGTCGAGCGCGCACATGGCCACGATCTGCTGCGACAGAACGTCCAGGGGGTTGCGCACGAAGTGGGTGTGCTCGATCTCACCGTCGACCATGCGCTTCACCACCACCGCCGCCTCGAGAAGGTCGTGGCGGTGCTTCGGGAACAACTTCCCGGTGCTCGGTTGGCCGACCTGGTGACCGGCACGGCCGATCCGCTGGAGGCCCCGGCTGACCGCACCGGGTGACTCCACCTGGATCACGAGGTCGACTGCACCCATGTCGATGCCGAGCTCGAGGCTGCTCGTGGCGACCAGGCCCTTGAGGCGCCCGGCCTTGAGGTCGTCCTCGATCTGCAGCCGGCGCTCGCGGCTCAGCGAGCCGTGATGAGCCCGGACCAACTCGACCCCTTCGGCGAACTCGTCCGACAGTGGCGCCCGTCCCTCGGCCTCGGCCGCGCGGTTGATGCCCTCGACGTGCAGTTCGTTGAGGCGGATCGCCAAGCGCTCTGCGAGACGCCGTGCGTTCACGAAGATCAGCGTCGAGTGGTGTGCCTTCACCAGTTCGAGGAGCTCGGGGTGCATCGCCGGCCAGATGCTTCGTCGCACCGGACCGGCAGCGGCGGGCCCGGACGTCGGCTCGTCGACGATGGTGCCCAACTCGGCCATGTCGTCCACCGGGACGACGACCTCGATGTCGAGGACCTTGCGGATGCCCGCATCGACGATCCTCACCGGCCGAGGCGAGCCGTCGGCGCGACGGCCGACCAGGAAGTCGGCGATCTCCTCCAACGGTCGTTGCGTCGCAGACAACCCGATTCTCTGCAATGTGCTGTTCCGTTCCCCGGCCACGGAGGCCGCGCTGTCCCGTTCCCCGGCCACGGAGGCCGCAACCGGCCGCTCACTCGCTGGCGCTCCCTCGCTCGCACCATCAAGTCGCTCCGGCGATGGAGTGTCCCCATCGCTCCCTCTTTCCACTTGCATGGCCTCCAAGCGTTCGAGGCTCAGTGAGAGGTGGGCGCCTCTCTTGGTGGCGGCGAGCGCGTGGATCTCGTCGATGATCACCGCATCGACCCGGGTCAGGGTCTCGCGGGCCTTGCTGGTGAGCATCAGGTAGAGCGATTCCGGTGTCGTGATGAGGATGTCGGGTGGCGACCTGACCAGGCGACGCCGCTCGTCGGGAGGGGTGTCACCCGTGCGGATGCCGACGGTCGGCTCGACGACCTCGACCCCGAGGCGATCGGCCGCGACCCTGATACCGGTCAGCGGGGCCCGCAGGTTCTTCTCGACGTCGACGGCGAGGGCGCGCAGCGGCGAGATGTAGAGAATTCGAGTGTGGCGATCGTCCGGATCAGTCGGCTCGGACACCAACTGGTCGATCCCCCACAGGAATGCCGAGAGCGTCTTGCCCGACCCGGTGGGGGCGAGGATCAGAGCGTTGTGGCCGTCGGCGATGGCCGGCCACCCTTGTTCCTGCGGCGGTGTCGCAGCAGCGAACGAGGCTTCGAACCACGCCCGGACGGGTTCGGAGAACCGATCGAGCGCCATCGACTCAACGTATCGACCCGGCGTGACACGCCACCCGCGAACCCGTCACGGCCACGATCCGCGCCGATAGCCTCGGCCGCCATGAAGCTGTCGGTCGACCCGGATCGCTGCGCGCCGTTCAACCGCAACGCCGGCATCGATCCGATCGGCAGCGCCGGCCACTACCACTCGTTCATCCTCGTCGAGGTCGCACTGCCGTGGCCTCGGGAGATCACCCTCGCGGACGAACTGGCCGGCGTCACCGACGTGATCGACGCCGTCGAGGCCCGCGACGGGCGGCTGGTCCGGGTCCTCGGCATCGTGCCGCTCGGCGACCGGGGTGAGCAGCAGCGCAGAATCATCCACTACCACCGGGCGGTCTCCGAGCAGGTCACTGCTTTCGACGGTCACGAGCTGGTGATCGAGGCCGGCGACGAGGTCGCCACGATCGAGGCCATGCTCGACGAACCCGACAGCGCACGGCTCACGCCGGTCGCCGGCCCGGACGTTCTCATCTGCACCCACGGCAGCCGCGACGTGTGCTGCGGCGGCGACGGCATGCGCCTCCACCTGGCGGCAGCCGACGGTCTTCAGGGGGTACGGGTGTGGCGCTGCAGCCACACCGGAGGACACCGGTTCGCTCCCACCTCGATCACCTTCCCAGACGGCCGGTTCTGGGCATATCTGGATGAAGAGAAGCTCGCCGCCATCGTCGACCGGAACATCGATCCGGCCTCGCTTCGCCACAACGACCGAGGCTCATCGGGCTTCGGGTCTCCGTTCGCCCAGATCGCCGAGCGCGAACTGTTCGCCGTCATCGGTTGGACCATGAACGACGGCTCTCGTTGGGTCGTCCACGAGGAGAATGACGGCAGGCGCGGCTCGGCACAGATCGTGCACGAGGCGCCCGACGGCACACGCACCTCGGTCGAGGTCAGTTCCGAGCTCGCGCAGCGGTACCCGGCGATGGTGTGCGGCGAAGGAGCCGATCCGAGCGGGAAGACCTTCGACGAGTACCGAGTGATCTCGACCAAGCACCAGCCCTGACACCCCCGCCTGATCTTCGTTGCTCTCCTGCCACATAGTGGCGACAGAGCAACGAAGATCCCGGGGGGAGGGGTGGTTGCATCGCGAGCCCTTGGTCCGCGAGCGGCCTGGCGGTTGGCCGATAGCGTCTGTATCGGCATGACCGAACGCACACCACTTGTTCACCACGTCGGACATGAAGATCACCGGGGCATCGGTGGCGGCCAGGCGCGCGCCGCCGTGTTCGGCTTCTCCGACGGCCTGGTGTCGAACGTGTCGCTCGTGCTCGGCGTCGCAGGCAGCTCGGCGGGGGCCGACTTCGTCCGTCTCGCCGGCGTGGCCGGGCTCGTGGCGGGCGCCGTCTCGATGGCCGCCGGAGAGTACGTGTCGATGCAGGCCCAACGCGAGCTCCTCGAGCGCGAGCTCGCAATCGAGCGACGAGAACTGGCACGCAATCCCGAGGCCGAGACGCGTGAGCTGGCCGGCATCTACCGCTCGCGGGGTGTCGCAGCCGAGACCGCACAAACGCTGGCCGAGGAGATGATGCGCGACCCCGAGGTGGCCCTCGAGGTCCACGCTCGCGAAGAGCTGGGCGTCGACCCGTCCGACCTGGGCTCACCGGTCGGTGCCGCACTGGCGTCGCTCGCGGCATTCGCCTCGGGCGCCCTCATCCCCGTGGTGCCCTGGTTCTTCGCGTCAGGGACCGCTGCGATCGTGCTCTCACTGGTGCTCGGCCTGGTGGCCGCCCTCGCCGCCGGTGCCATCCTCGGGGTGGTGACCGAGCGGTCGCGTGTCCGGTCGGCGCTCCGGCAGGCCGGGATCATGATCGGCGCATCGGCAGTCACCTACGCCATCGGCGCCGCCATCGGCGTCAGCGTCTGACGGCGGTCACCCGTTCCGTCGGCGATTTCGCGGTCTGCCGTCGACCCCACTGCCCAGAGCCACCAGAACCACGACGAAAACGGGGATCGACGGCAGAGAGCGTCACCGGCGACTGATCAGGGTGACGCCGTCGGACAGCGGGAGCATGGCGATGTCGAGGCGGTCGTCGACCGCGACGGCGTCGTTGAACGCGCGGATGGCCCGGGTGTTCTCGTCGTCGACATCAGGATCGACGACTGCGCCGCTCCACAGCACGTTGTCGACCGCGACCACACCGCGGTCGGTGAGGCGGGGCAGCAAGGCCTCGAGGTAGGCGGCGTAGTTGGGCTTGTCGGCATCGATGAAGGCGAAGTCGAACGTCGGCAGCTCGGGCATCGCTGCGACCGACGCGAGCGCGGGGCCGAGCCGGAGATCGATCTTGTCGGCCACCCCGGCCTGCTCCCAGAACGGCCGTCCGACCGAGGTCCATTCGTCGCTCACGTCGAGGCAGATGAGCTGGCCGTCGTCGGGCAGCCCGCGGGCGATGCAGAGCGCCGAGTAGCCGGTGAACGTGCCGATCTCGATGGCGTGCTGTACCCCCATGGCCCGCACGAACCAGGTCAGGAACGCACCCTGCTCGGGGGCGATCTGCATCATCGCGAAGTCGCCCGCGTGCTCGGCGGTCGCGTCGATCAGGCCCAAGAGCACCTCATCGGGCGGTGTCGAGTGCTCGACGAGGTATGTGTGGAGGTCGTCGGTCAGTTGAACATGCTTCGGGCCATCAGCCATCGGAGATGCGTAGCACGGCGGCGACGATCCATCATCCGATCCGCATCACCCGGGCGGGATAGCCGGTCGCTCCCGACGGGAAGGGGGCAGCCCGTTCGTCGGTCTGCGTGACGCCCTCGCCGTCGGTCGCTCGGGCCTCGACGACGTACTCGCCGGGTCCGACATCCCACTCGAACAGCCATTGCCGCCAGGTGTCATCGCCGGGCACCCCGGCCAGCTGCGCCTCTTGCCACGATCCGCCATCGACGCGGACCTCGACCTTCGAGATGCCGATGTGGGGTGCCCAGGCCACCCCGGCCAGCGCGACCTTCCCTGCCGGGGCCGCGCCCCGGGGCGTATCGATCCGGCACTGGGTCCTCACGGGCGCGATCTCGACCCACCCACGCTTGACCCAGTACTGGTCGAAGTCGTCGAAGGTCGCCAACTCGAGCTCGCTCAGCCACTTGGTCGCCGACACATAGCCGTAGAGACCGGGCACGATCATGCGGACCGGGAAACCGTGGACCACCGGAAGGGGCTCGCCGTTCATGCCGACGGCGAGGATGGCGTCGCGATCACGGGTCTGTGCCACCGGGAAACCGCACGTGTACCCGTCGACCGAGCGTCCGACGAGCTGGGTCGCGTTCGGATCGACCCCGGCGTCGTCGAGAATGCGGTCGATGCGGGTTCCGAGCCAGCGGGCGTTGCCGACGAGGCCGCCGCCGACCTCGTTCGACACGCAGCTGATGGTGACATCGACCTCGTCCATCGGCATTGCGAGGATGTCGTCGTAGGTGAAGTCGAGCTCCTGGTCGACCATTCCCTTCACCCGCAACCGCCACGACGCCGGGTCGACCTGCGGGATCGTGAGCGCGGTGTCGATCCGGTAGAAGTCGCTGTTGGGCGTGACGAACGACGACAGGCCGTCGATGCCGAAATCGACGTCGCCGGGCAGTGGCGCCGCGGGACGATCGGCCGCGGTGAGCCGAACCTGCTCGCGCGCCTTTTCAGCCGAGAACCGGTCGCGAAGACGTCGACCACCGGCGGCGAGGACCATCGCCGCGACCGCTGCCGCGCCGGCAAACCCCAGGAAGACCCGCCGCTCGGCCTCACCCGCGCCGGGGACCGAACGGTGAGAGCCGCGCGGTTGAGCTGCGGCGCCTTCGTCGGGAGCAAGGAACAACAGGACCCGAAGCGTCGCGATCCCGGCGACGACAGCGAAGACCAGTGGAATGACTGCGGCGGGCGTGCCGTCTGCGAGCCGCGCCGACGCGAAGATGCCCAGCACGCCGAACCCGACGAAACCCACGTCGCCGACGAGCCGGTTCTCCGCGGCCTTGCGTCCGAGCGCCGAACCGATCAACAACGCGATCAAGGTCGTGCCGATCACCAGGGCGGGCTTGTCGTTCCGACCGAAGACGGCGATGGCCTGGCGAGCGAGGTCGCCGGGAGTGAAATCGATGACCATGTCACCGACGGCGACGACCGGCGACGGTGCGCCCTCGATCAGCCCTGAGAGGAACTCGCCCGTCGCCAGGGCAGCCGCGACCGCGACCACCCCGGACAGGCGAGGCCAGACCCGGTCAGCAGCGGCAACATCCACCGACACAGTGTCCCGCACGACTGCCGCCGAACCCACGTGCTGACCATGACGAAGTCCTGAACAATCGCGTAGTGCTCAGGTCTCGGCTGCTGCGAGGAACTCCGGCAACGGTCGCTCGTGCACGATGGCCAGACGCTTGGTCGCCCGGGTGAGCGCGACGTACAACGCCCGGGCGCCCTGCATCTCTCCCTCGAGGATGGCCGCCGGCTCGACCACGACCGAGGCATCGAGCTCGAGTCCCTTGACGAGACCGACCGGGACGAGCGTCACGTCGGCCGCCAGGCCGCGACGGCTCGCATGCCCGATCTCGATGCCGCGCAGCGCGAAGCCCTGCTCGACGTCGGCGACCATCGAACCCGCAACGATCACCGCGACCGATCCGACCCCGACCGCCTCGTGCTCGCGGAGGGCAGTGTCGATGACCGTCTCGATGAGGTTCTCCGTCGAGATGACCTGCGGTGGATCGCCTTGTTGGCGAACCGGGCGGGGAGGCTCGAGCCCCGGCGCCGCGACGCGGAGTACGCGAGCTGCCAGCTCCATGTTGGGCGCCGGGATCCGGTACCCGATGCTGAGCTCGGCGCGCTTCGGCTCGCGACGTGACGGCAGGTGCTCGAGGATCTCGTGCCAGTCCTGATGTGCCCATGCGCCGGTCGACTGGGCGATGTCGCCGACCACGGTCATCGATCCGTTCAGCGAACGGCGGTTCAGCATCCTCAGCTGCATCGGCGACAGATCCTGGGCCTCGTCGACCACGATGTGGCCGTAGGTCCGCACGGCATCGGCGCCGTGCATCCGGCGGCGACGAGGTGTCGGCCCGAGGACCGCCCTCGCCTCGTCGAGCAGGGGGGCGTCGTCGGAGGTGAAGACCGGCTGGTCGGGATGCGAGACCCGGGGCCGGAACAGTGCCGCCTGCTCGTCGGGGTCGATCCGCCGGCCGGCCGCCGAGGCGAGCAGGGCAGGCGACCCGAACAGGTCGTTGAGCAGCTGCGCGGGGGTGAGCACCGGCCACATCCACTCGAGCGCCTCGATGATCTCGGGAAGCCTGCGAGTCCTGGCCCGCACTTCACTCGCAGGGAGGTCGTCCCGACCGCTGGCGGCCAGCTCGGCGAAGAAGGCGTCCTCGACGTGGCGGCGCCCGGCGTTGTGGCCCCGAGACCGACGACGAGCCTCGGCCACCACCCGCTCGCTCGCCTCGACGGTGAGGGTGAGGTGTTGGAGCCCGTAGCCGATCCTGAGGTCGCTTCGAAGGGCCCGCTTCCGATCGCGAATGGCACGCGCAAGCACCTGGACCATTCGCAGATCGCCTTTGATCCGCGACGCCTCGGGCTCGTCACGACCGGTGATCGACACGTCGTCGACGAGGTCGTCGAAGACAGCCAACTCGACCCCCGCCTCGCCGAGGCTCGGAAGGACCTGCTCGATGTAGCCGAGGAACAGCCGGTTCGGCCCGACCACCAGCACCCCCTGGCCTTCGAGCGGGAACCGGTGGGTGTACAGCAGGTACGCCGCGCGGTGGAGCGCGACCACGGTCTTGCCCGTGCCCGGGCCGCCCTGCACCACCATCACGCCCGGGAGAGGGGCGCGAATGATCTCGTCCTGCTCGCCCTGGATGGTGGCCACGATGTCGCCGAGCTGCCCGGTGCGGGCCGTCTCGAGCGAGCGGATCAGGGTGCCCTGGCCGGTCACGGTGGTCCCGGCGTCGACCACGCCGTACTGACCGCCGACCTCGGATCCTTCACCGAACAGCTCGTCTTCGATGTCGATCAGGTTGCGGCCGCGGCTCGCGAAGTGGCGACGACGGACCAGTCCCATGTGCTGACGGCCCGTGGCCCGGTAGAACGGCTCGGCCACCGGCGCCCGCCAGTCGACCACGACCGGTTCCATGGCATCGTCGGCGACGGCGAGTCGACCGATGTAGAAGCTGTCTCCGCCCTCGTCCTGGCGGAGGTCGATGCGCCCGAACACCAGGGTGTGGTCGCCGAGGTGCAGATCGCTGAGGCGGCTGGCGATGTTGCCCTCGATCATGTCGCGCTCCCAGCGCGCCTGCTCGGTCCCGCCCTTCCCGACCTCGACCATGCTGCGGAGCCGCTTCGCCGAGTCGCGGGACGACTCGAGGCAGCGATACGCATGGTCGACATAGGCCTGCTCGGCCGCCAGATCGGGATGTGGTGCCATCGTGTCCGTTCGATTGCCAGGTCCGGCAACAGGGAACCGACCACACTACCGGCCCGAACCCCGGGCATCTGCGGGGCAGAACCGACGCTCACGTGTCCACAACGCACCACAGATGCCCCGGGGCGCCCTCTGGAGGGGTGCCATGATGAGGTGGTGACGACGTTCGGGCTGGTGCTGGGGGCCGGCGGCGTCGTCGGCAGCGCGTACCACGCCGCGACGCTCACGGCGCTGGCCGAGGTCGGCATCGATGCCCGCGACGCATCGTTGATCGTCGGCACGTCGGCCGGATCGGGCACCGGCGCGGTGGTCCGCGCCGGATTCCCGCCCGCCGATCTGACGAACCGTCTGCTGGGCATGCCCGTGAGCGCGGAAGCAGCGGCGATCGTCGAACGCACCGGCGGGCCACCGACGATCCCGATGAGGCCACGGCCGTTCTCCCGCCCACCGGTGCCCTCGTCGCTCGGCATGGCCATGCGGAACTGGCGGCATCCCGGCAAGGTGATCACCGGCCTTCTTCCCCGCGGCACGGTGCCGACCGGCGTCATCTCCGAGAGCATCGATCTGCTGTACGACGACCTCCCGTGGCCCGAAGATCCGCTGTGGGTGTGTGCGGTTCGACTGGACAACGGCGAACTCCGGGTCTTCGGCCGGGACGACGTCGACGCGTCGATCGGCACCGCGGTGCGCGCTTCGTCGGCCATTCCGGGGTTCTTCGAGCCGGTCGTGCACCGGGGTACGTCCTATGTCGACGGCGGCCTTCGGTCGCCCACCAATGCGGACCTGCTGGCCGAACTGGCGCTGGCCGTGGTCATCATCGTCTCCCCGATGTCAGCGACATCGGGGGGTCAGCGAGCCGGCGGACTGAGCTCGCGGCCGATCCACAGTCGCCGTCTCAGCTCGGAGGTGGCGACACTGCGTGCGCACGGCGTCGAGGTGGTGACGGTTCAGCCCACCGCCGACGACGTCGCCGTGATGGGACGCAACGCCATGGACGCAAGCCGGCGCGAACCGGTGGCCAACCAGGCGTTGGCGACGGCCAGAGCACGATTCGACGACCCCCGGATCGCCGAGATCCTCGACGAACTTCGCTGAGGAAGCACCCGCTGGGGCCTGCTCGGTCGGGGTGCTCGCCGACCTCTTCGACCTTCAGGACCACCCGGGGCGCGGCGTCCTCGACCGAGCGGCGCATTCCCTCCCGGCCCTGCGAGCCGGGTACCGTCGGCCGACGTGGCCCCACCTGTCGACGCACCGTTTCTCGCTGCATGCCGAAACGAGCCAACCGACCGTGTGCCCGTCTGGTTCATGCGCCAGGCCGGGCGGTCATTGCCCGAGTACCACCGAGTCAGGGGCGAGGGATCGATCCTCGACGCCATCGCCGACCCCGAACGCTCGATCGAGATCACGCTCCAGCCGGTGCGGCGCTACGGCGTCGATGCCGCCATCCTCTACAGCGACATCGTCGTACCGGTGGCAGCCATCGGGTTCGGCGTCGACGTGACCCCGGGCGTCGGTCCGACCGTCGAGCAGCCCTTCAGCGAGCGCGCCGATCTCGACCGTCTCCGCCGACTCGATCCCGACACCGACACGCCCTACGTGCTCGAGACCATCCGCGGTCTGGTCGAGGAGTTGGGCGACACCCCGCTCATCGGCTTCGCCGGGGCTCCGTTCACCGTCGCCAGCTATCTGATCGAAGGTGCGCCGAGCCGCACGTACGGCAAGACCAAGGCGATGCTGCACGGAGAGCCGGCGCTCTTCGCCGCGCTCCTCGACCGCCTCGCCGACCTTGCCATCGATTCGTTGGTCAGCCAGATCGAGGCGGGGGTGAGCGCCGTCCAGCTCTTCGACAGCTGGGCGGGTGCACTGTCGCCCGACGTGTACGAGGCCGCAGTGCTTCCGTCAACCCAGAAGGTGTTCGAGGCCGTCGCTTCCTACGGCGTGCCCCGCATCCACTTCGGTGTCGGCACCGGAGAACTGCTCTCGTTGATGAGCGATACCGGCGCCGATGTCATCGGAGTCGACTGGCATGTGCCGATCGATGTCGCGCGCGAGCGTGTCCGGGGCAAGCCGGTCCAGGGCAACCTGGACCCTGCGGTCTGTCTGGCTCGTTGGGAGGTCGTGGCCGAGCGCACACGCGACGTGTTGGCCCGGATCGGCGGCGAGCCCGGCCACGTCTTCAACCTCGGTCACGGCGTCACGCCCGACATCGACCCGTCGATTCTCGAGAAGATCGTCGAACTCGTGCACACCGAGGGCCGCGCCGGACGCTGACGATGGCTCGACTCGCCGTGATCGGAGCCGGCATCGCCGGCCTTGCCGCCGCCTACGAAGGCCAGCGGCAGCAGCTCGACACCGTCGTGTTCGAGGCAAGTGACCGGGTCGGCGGGAAGATCCACGCGTCCACCTTCGCCGGGCAGCTCGTCGACGAGGCAGCCGATGCGTTCCTGGCCCGAGTTCCCTGGGCGGTCGAGCTCTGCGACGAGCTCGGACTGACCCCTCGCCTGACCGAGCCGGCGGCCCGGTCAGCGTTCGTCTGGAGTCGCGGTGAGCTGCGACGGCTGCCCGCGTCGCAGCTCCTCGGGGTCCCCACCGACCTCGACGAGCTCGCCGCCACCGGCATCGTGTCGGACGAGGGCGTCGAGCGAGCACGCGAGGACCTCGATCGGGGCGATCCTGCCCCGGAGGGCGATCCGAGCATCGGTGCGTTCGTCCGTGACCGACTCGGCGACGAGGTCGTCGATCGACTCGTCGGACCGCTCGTCGGCGGAATCAATGCCGGTGACGTCGACCGGCTCTCGCTCAGGGGATCCGCTGCGCAGATCGCCGGAGCCGCGGATCGTGGCGGAAGCCTCATCGCAGCAGCCAGGGCCATTCGAGCCGGTGCGACCGCCCAGCCGACCGCCCCGGTCTTCCATGCGCCCCTGGGCGGCATGACCGAACTCGTCGATGCACTCCGTCGCAGCTGCGGATCAACGGTGGCGATCCGCACCGGCACGCCGGTCAGCCGACTGCGCCCGACCGCAGCGGGCTGGCTCGTGGGTGACGAACCCGAAGCCTTCGACCACGTGGTGGTCGCCGTCCCGGCCCGCGTCGCAGCCGAACTCGTGGCCCGGGCAGCCGAGGCCGCATCGATCCTCTCGCACATCGACTACGCGTCGGTCGCCATGGTGAGCCTGGCGTTCGAACCGAGCTCACTCGGGCACGAACTCGACGGCAGCGGGTTCCTCGTGCCGGCGATCGAGGGTCGCTTCGTCACCGCGTGCTCGTTCGCCTCGTCGAAATGGGCGCATCTCGGATCGAGCGACACCGCCATCCTGCGCGTGTCTGCGGGACGCGACGGCGACACCGAACTGGCGACGGACCTCGACGACGCCACGCTGTCGAGGAAGGTCCTGTCCGATCTCGACGACTTCCTCGGGATCGATGCACCGCCGATCGCGACGCGGGTCAGCCGCTGGCCCGAGTCGCTCCCGCAGTACCGCCCCGGCCACCTCGACCGGATCGACGACCTCGATGCATCGGTCGGCGCGGACCTGCCGGGCGTGTGCGTGGTCGGCGCCGCGCTGCGCGGTCTCGGCATTCCAGCCTGCATCCAGCAGGGTCGCGAGGCCGTCCGCCGAATGGTCGCTCGCTGAGGTCGCGCGTGGACATTCCGTCGGCGATCGCATACAACCGCCATGTGGAATCGATGCGGTCACGCCGAACGCCGGTCGTGCTCGCCCTCGTCGCCGTTCTGCTCGCGGGCGTCGTGGTGTTCCAGGCTGCGGCCAGCGCCGACGTCGAGGTGCGACTCGGTGACGCAGCCGCGCAGGCGCTCGACGAGGCACCCGATGTGCGGGCCACCGAGCCCGACCGCGAAGTCGCCCGAATCGCCATCGGCTCGAACGGCGCGAGGAACCTCCCGGTGCCCGAGGCGGCCCCGGCCGATCCCTACGCTCCGACCCCCGAGGTCCGCCACGGCACCCTCGAGATCCCGGCCATCGGGCTGTCGCAGCCGCTCTTCGAGGGCGTGACGCTCACGGCCATCAACCGCGGACCCAGCCACTGGCCGGGGACGGCGATGCCCGGCGAGTTGGGAAACGTGGTCGTTGCCGGACACCGCACGACGTTCACCCGACCCTTCTGGGACCTTCAGCTGCTCGAGCCCGGCGACGAGCTGGTGTTCACGACCGACGCGGGCCGTTTCGTGTATGTGCTCGATTCGATCGAGATCGTGAACCCCGAAGACATCCACATCGTGACGCAGCGCTACGCACACACGGCGACGTTGTTCGCCTGCCACCCGCGGGGCTCGGCACGTGAGCGCATCGTCGGACACTTCACGCTGGCCGACTGAACCACGATGCCCGTCACCGACCCGACGCTCCCAGAGCGCGCGCGTGTGCACGCGTTCGCGATCGGGTCGGGACTGCTGCTGGCCTTCGCGTTGCCGCCGTGGGGCTGGTGGCCCCTGCTGTTCGTCGGACTCGTCGGACTCGAGCGGCTCATCGCCGATCAACCGGGATGGGTCCGATTCGCTCGTGGTTTCACGGTCGGGTTGGGCTGGTTCTTCCCGTCGATCGTGTGGATGCGGGCGCTCACGTTGCCCGGTTACGTGATCGCCTCGGTGGGCTACAGCCTGATGCTCGGCGTCGCCGTGGCGCTCACGCCGCCGGACCGTCGGCGTCTCGTCGCGCTGCCCGGCGCGCTCGTCGTGATGGAACTGGTCCGCTGGCAATGGCCGTTCGGTGGCGTCCCACTGTCGAACTTCGCGGTGTCGCAGGTCAGCGGACCACTCAGCCCGGCACTGCGGATCGGCGGCTCGATCCTGGTCGTCTTCCTCGCCACCAGCGCCGCCATGGCAATCGCCGGAGCACTCCGTCGAGACCGCCTCGCGCTGGTTCCTGCAGCCACGGTCGTCGTCGCGGTGCTCCTCGGTCTGGTCGCACCTCGCGGATCGGCCTTCGACACGATCGATGTGGCGCTCGTCCAGGGCGGCGGGCCACAGGGAACCCGCGCCGACGAGACCGATCCGCGTGACGTCATCGAACGTCATCTGGCCGCGTCGGAGCTGGTCGATGGCCCCGTCGACCTGGTGTTGTGGCCCGAGGACGTGGTCGACGTCGATCGCCTCGCCGGATCACGCGAGAACCGCGAGCTGTCAGAGCTCGCACAGTCGCTCGACACGACCCTCGTTGCGGGAATCATCGAGGACGAAGGCTCGGACAAGTTTCGGAACGCCGCCGTCGTCTACTCGCCCGACGGAGAGATCATCGACCGGTTCGAGAAGGTCGAGCGGGTGCCCTTCGGTGAATGGGTGCCGCTTCGACCGATTCTCGAACCGTTCGCCGGTGACGCACTCCCGGCGCGCGATGCGATCGAGGGCGAGGGTCCCGCGATCATCGAGACCGGGGTCGGCACGTTCGGCGTCGCGATCAGTTGGGAGATCTTCTTCGGCGCACGGGTCCGCGATGCGATCGGCAACGGCGGCGAGATCCTCCTGAACCCGACGAACGGATCGTCGTTCGAGGGCACGATCGTGCAGACACAGCAGATCGCGTCGTCACGGGTGCGGGCGATCGAAACGGGCCGTTGGGTGCTGCAGGCCGCTCCGACGGGTTTCACCGCAGTCATCAGTCCCGACGGCGACGTCATGCAACGCACCGCAGTGTCGGAGCAGGCAGTGCTCCGAGCGACGGTCGAGCGTCGCTCGGGCCTGACGTGGGCCAATCGGCTCGGCGTCTGGCCTGCCACCCTGCTCGCGCTGGTCGCGCTCGGCTGGGGGTGGTGGCCCCATCGTTCGGGGCTCATCGGCGCGATCAGATCTCGACGATCACGGTCACCGGACCGTCGTTGACCAGTTCGACCTGCATGTCGGCGCCGAAGCTTCCGGTGGCCACCGTCGAGCCCAAGATCCGCAGGTGATCGGCGAAGGCGTCGATCAGCGGTTCGGCGACCTCGGGGCGAGCGGCCGCCAACCACGACGGCCGGCGTCCCTTTCGGGTGTCCGCGTACAGGGTGAACTGGCTCACGACCAGCACTTCGCCGGTCGAGGAGGCGACCGAGGTGTTCATGGCGCCGTCGGCATCGTCCATGATGCGCAGGTGCCAGATCTTCTCCGCCAGCCTGCGCGCCGTCGCCACGTCGTCATCGTGGGTGGCCGCCACGAGCACGCACAGCCCAGCACCGATCGAGCCGGTGACCGATCCATCCACCCGCACCTCGGCGCGACCCACCCGCTGCACCACTGCCCGCATGGGCGACAACCTAGGAGGTGCGCGACGTGACCGGCGCCCGCCTGCGACTCGTCACCGACGATGCGGTTCTCGAGGTCGACGCTGCGGCCGGCGGGCGGATGTCGTCCTTGTCGATCGGGGGGACCGAGTTGTTGGTCGCGGCGACGGCCGACCCGATCGGATGGGGCTGCTTTCCGATGGCGCCGTGGGCGGGACGGGTCGGCGGCGCTCGACTGGACTGGCGGGGCACCACCTTCGAACTCGAGCCGACGCTCCCACCTCACGCGATTCATGGCACGGTGCACCGACGTCCGTGGGACATCCTCGACGGTGCCACCCTCCGCACCGATCTGGGCCCCGAGTGGCCCTTCGGCGGCGAGGCCGTCCAGCGCTTCACGTTGGCGCCCGGCTCGCTTGTCGCCAACCTCGAGATCCATGCCGACGATGAGCCCTTCCCGGCCACCCTGGGCTGGCACCCCTGGTTCCGGCGCGAGATCGACGGCAACACCGCCGAGCTCTCCTTCAGCGCTGACGCCATGTATGAGCGTGGACCCGACCACCTGCCCACGGGCCGCTTGATCGAGCCGTCGGCTGGGCCATGGGACGACGCGTTCACCGCGCTCGCCGGACCCGAGACCATCGCCTGGTCGGACCAGCTCTGGCTCCGCATCGACACCGATCTCGACCACCTGGTCGTCTACGACGAGCCCGCTCATGCGTTGTGTGTCGAGCCGCAATCGGGACCGCCCGATGCGTTCGCGCTCGGCAAGGCGAGCGTGGTGATCCCGGGTCGACCCCTCAGCGCCGAGATGCGGTGGAGCTGGGCGACGGGCTGAGCCACACGCACTGGACCGCGCTGGGTTCGGTCCGCTGCTGTCAGTGGGTGCGGCGAGTGAGTCTCGAGCGGTCGAGCATCGACAGCGCGACGAACAACGACGCGGCGGCGAGCACCTCGATCGCGTTCTTCACGCCCGCGAGCTGTGCGTGGAGGTCGGCCGCTTCTCCGATACGCCACTGCCAGACTTCGATCGACAGCGCGACGCCCCAACCAGCCCCCGCCAGGAGCAGCCCGATTCGCTCGGCCGCCGTCGACTCGCTTCCGGCGAAGGTCCTCCAGCCGACCGCCAGCGTGCAGAGCAGGACCGGGAGGTAGACCGCCTGCCAGTCGATTCCGCTCGCGGACTCGACGTCGTGGTGGACGGCGAGCAGTTCCGAGAACGACACGAGCATGAGCAGCGCAGGGAAGAGCAGGGCGCCCGCGTCGGAGAACCTACTGAGCGACCACGCCGGGTAGGACGACGCCAACAGCAGGCCTGCAGCCATCGAGCCCGGCACGCTGAGAGGCTGCGCCAGGAACGAGTCAGTCGACAGGGCAAGCGCCCAGACCGCGCCCGCTGCGAGTGCGAACGACGCGGCGACGACGGTCGATCCCACGGCTTCGGCGTGCGTATCGACGCCGTGGCTCGCGGGCTGATGCCTCATGCTGTCCATTGAAGCGGTTCGCGTGGGGGGAAGTCACCAGATGCGGAGCCGTTTCGACATCGTCGGAGGATCTGAGCACGATCTCTGCCGAACACCCTACGCATCGTGAGGATCGCCTCGCCGGTCCACTCGGATCGTGCGCGTACTTGACCCGTCGGCCATACCCCCGTCAGGCTTGGCCGCCATGTCGACCGGCGACTCCTCACTGCGGATCGCGCTCCTCGCCTACCGTGGGAAACCTCACGTGGGCGGGCAGGGCGTCTACATCCGCCACCTGAGCAAGGCGTTGGTCGACCTCGGTCACCACGTCGAGGTCATCGGCGGCCAGCCGTACCCCGAACTCGACGACTGCGTGGGCCTCGTCGAGCTGCCGAGCCTCGACATCTACAACGAGCACTTCCCGATGCGGATGCCCGGCGTCTGGGAGCTGAAAGAGCTCGCCGACTTCGCCGAAGTCACGTCGTTCTCGACCGGATCGTTTCCCGAGCCGCTCGCCTTCAGCATTCGAGCCTGGCAGTACCTGAAGGCCCGGCACGGCGAGTTCGACCTCGTGCACGACAACCAGTCCCTCGGCTACGGACTGCTGGGCATCGAGCGGCTCGGGCTCCCCGTCATCGCCACGATCCACCACCCGATCACGGTCGATCGACGCCTCGAGATCGAGCACGCCGAAGGCTGGTACGAGAAGCTGACCCTGCGCCGTTGGTACGCGTTCACCAAGATGCAGACCCGCGTCGCCAAGCGCCTCCGCCGGGTGATCACGGTGTCCGAGAACTCCTTCGGCGACATCAGCCGCGATCATCAGGTGTCACCCGACCGGATGGCCATCGTGCCGGTCGGGGTCGATCCCGACCTCTTCAAGCCGCTCGATCACGTGAAGCGGGTCCCGGGTCGCATGGTGACCACCGCCAGCGCCGACGTGACGATGAAGGGACTGCGCTACCTCCTCGAGGCCATGGCCAAGGTTCGCGTCGAACGTCCCGAGACCCATCTCGTGGTGATCGGGCGCAAGAAGGAAGGCGGCGCGTCCGAGGCCGTCATCGAGCGGCTCGGACTCGAGGATGCCGTCGAGTTCATCACCGGCGTCCCCGAGCAACGGATCATCGAGCTCTACGGCGAAGCCGAACTCGCGGTGGTCCCGAGCCTGTACGAGGGGTTCTCGCTCCCGGCCATCGAGGCCATGAGTTGCGGCACGCCCTTGGTGGCCACCACCGGCGGCGCCATTCCCGAGGTGGTCGGCAACGACAACGAGACCGCGATGCTCGTCGAGCCCGGCGACAGCGAGGCCCTGGCGGCCAAGATCGCCCACGCCTTCGCCGACCCGGACCTGCGCGCCCGCATCGGGGATGCCGGGCGCCAGCGAGTGATCGACAACTGGAGCTGGCGCCACACCGCCGAGCGCACCGTCGAGCAGTACCGGATCCTGCTCGACGAGCCCAAGGCGCCCTGACCGGCTGCGCGCCTCGATCCCATGCTGACCGTCGACTACCAACGCCTCGACCTCCAACCGGGACACCGCATCCTCGATCTCGGGTGCGGTGCGGGCCGCCATGCCTTCGAATCGTTGCGACGCGGCGCGAAGGTCACCGCCTTCGACTACGACGCGACCGAGCTCAAGGAGGTCATGAACCTCTTCGGCGCGATGGACGAGGTCGGCGAAACCGGCGCGGGCGGCGACGGTGCGGCCACCAACGGCGACGCCGTCCGGCTGCCGTTCCCGAACGACACCTTCGATCGCATCATCGCCGCCGAGGTGCTCGAGCACATCCCCGACGACGACGGCGCCATGGCCGAGCTCGCCCGGGTGCTCAAGCCGGGCGGGATCCTCGCCGTCACGGTGCCGGCCTGGCTGTCCGAGCGGATCTGCTGGGCGATCACCGACGAGTACCACGCGCCGTTCGTCGAAGGCGGCCACCTGCGCATCTACACCGAGGCCGGACTCCGCTCGCAGCTCCGTGACGCCGGCCTCGAGCCTCGAGGCGCACACCACGCCCACGCGCTGCACGCCCCGTACTGGTGGTTGAAGTGCGCGGTCGGGGTCAAGAACGACGACCACCCGCTCGTGCAGGCCTACCATCAGCTCCTGGTGTGGGACATCACCAAGGCGCCGCTGGCAACCCGCGTCGCCGACGCGGTGCTCAACCCGGTGATCGGCAAGTCCATCATCGTCTACGCCCGCAAATCCGAAGGGCGGAACGCGTGACTGGGTCGACCTCTCACGTCCCCACCGTCGAGGGCCTGCTGACCGCGTCCGACGTCTCGGCGACCGTCGATGCGATCGCCTCGTGGCAACTGCCGTCGGGGATGATCCCGTGGTTTCCCGGTGGCCATGCCGACGCCTGGAACCACGTCGAGGCAGCGATGGCGCTGAGTCTCGGCGGGCGTCGCGAACAAGCCGATCGGGCCTTCGACTGGCTCATCGATCTGCAACGACCCGACGGCTCGTGGCACCAGTACTACGTCGACGACGGGGTCGAACAGGACAAGCTCGACGCCAACGTCATCGCGTACATCGCGGCCGGCGTGTGGCACCACCATCTGCTGTGGGAGGACGACACCTTCACCGAGCGGCTCTGGCCGGTCGTCGAGAAGGCGATCGACTTCGTGCTCGACCTCCAGACCCCACGGGGCGAGATCCTGTGGGCACGCCACGCCGACGGCACCCCGTGGAGCTTCGCCCTGCTCACCGGGTCGGCGAGCATCTGCCACAGCCTGCGGTGTGCGATCGCCGTGGCCGGCCACCTCGGGCACGAGCGACCCGACTGGGAGCTCTCCGCGGCGAAGCTGTCGAACGTCATCGCCAACGAGCCCGATGCCTTCGCGCCGAAGCACCGGTGGGCCATGGACTGGTACTACCCGGTACTCGGAGGGGTGCTCACCGGAGATGCCGGTCGAGCACGGCTCGATGAGCGGTGGGACACCTTCATCATGGACGGCCGCGGGGTGCGGTGCGTGTCCGACCGGCCGTGGGTCACCACTGCCGAGACCTGCGAGTGTGCCATGGCCTGCCTGGCCGTCGGCCAGGACGAGCGGGCGATGGATCTGTTCTCGTGGGCCCACAAGCTCCGCGAGGACAACGGCCGCTACTGGACCGGGATCGTGTTTCCCCAAGAGGTCCACTTCCCGGGCGAAGAACAGTCGACCTATTCGGCGGCTGCCGTGGTGCTCGCCGCCGACGCCATGTCGGGCACGAGCAGCGCATCGAAGTTGTTCGTGAGCCACGACGACGTGCTGCCACCCCTCATCGATCTCTGACGAACCTCCGCATCATTCAGATGCATTCGGGCCGGTCGCAGCAACCGGCTCGACAGCTTTCAGGACACGCAGGCTTCCGGTCGCCGACTCGGGCTCGAACCTTCCGCTGCCGAGCGCCCGGAGATAGATCTCGTACGGCGGTTGGCCACCGTCGGCCGGGTCGGGGAACACGTCGTGGATGACCAGCCGCCCGCCGGGCCGCACGTGACGCACCCACAGGTCGTAGTCGCGATGTGCGGGCTCACGGCCGTGGCCGCCGTCGATGAAGAGCAGCGACAACGGGGTCGTCCAGTGGGCGCCGACCGTCGGCGAGTCGCCGACGAGTGCCACGACCGATCCCTCCAGGCCGGCCTCGTGAACGGTCCGTCGGAAGTGCGGCAGCGTGTCGATGCGCCCTGACACGTCATCGACCAGATCGGGTTCGTGCCATTCCCACCCCGGCTGGTTCTCCTCACTCCCCCGGTGATGATCGAGCGCGAACAGGATGGTCTCTCGCTCCTGGGCCGCAGACCCGAGATAGACCGACGACTTGCCGCAGTACGACCCGATCTCGAGCATGGGCCCGTCGACGTCGAGCGTGGCCGCCGCGTCGTGGAGCGCAAGGCCCTCGTCGGGCGGCATGAAGCCACGGGCGGCCTCGGCGGCAGCTCGAAGCGCAGCGTCCATCACCGGAGTCTGTCAGCCCCCTGCGGAACCGTCAGGCGAACTCGGGGACCGAGGCCGGATCGGCCTGAGCCGAAGCCGTGTCGGCGCCGAACAGCATCGTGTCGAGCACGAGGTACTTCGCGACCCAGATGAGCCCGAACGCACCGATGTTCGCGACGTTCACCGCCAGGGGGTTCGTCCACACGCCGGCCACGACGGTGACCGCGATGGTCGAGAGCGCGAGTCCGAGCAGGCTGAACCCCCAGAACGGGAGCACTTCGCGACGGAAGTCGTTGCGTCCCCGCTTGCGCCAGACCCAGGCACGGTTGAGGAAGTACGCGGGCACCGAGGCAATCGACACTGCCAGCAGGTTGGTGACCGTCGGGGAGAGCCCCATCGGGCCGTGGAACGCCAAGATGAGCGCCTGGGTGATGACCACACCGATCACCGAGACGGCGGAATACTTGAGCGCCTTCACGCCGCCCTGCGCGACGGCTCGGCGAAACATCGCGCGCGGAGACATGTAGGCAGCATCGTACGCGCATTTTCGACCCTTGAGCGATTCAGGCCGATCGGCCCACCCTCGCCCCCGGCCCGAAGCCGGCCGGCACGCTTGTAGTGTCGGCGCGATGTCCCAGGAAGCACTCGACGCGTTGATCGATCTGCTCGATCTCGAACCCATCGAGGTGAACATCTTCCGGGGCGTCTCGCCCGACGAGGATCGCCAACGGGTGTTCGGCGGACAGGTCGCCGGCCAGGCGCTCGTCGCAGCCGCACGCACCGTCGAGGACTCGTTCGCGGTGCACAGTCTGCACTCGTACTTCCTGCGGCCGGGCGACCCCAACGTCCCGATCCTGTACGAGGTCGACCGCATTCGTGATGGTCGCAGCTTCACCACACGCCGGGTGGTCGCGATCCAGCACGGACGGGCAATCTTCAACCTGGCGGCCTCGTTCCACATCGCCGAGGAGGGCTTCGACCACCAAGCCGATGCGGGCCTCGACGCCGTGCCGGCCCCCGACGACCTCCCTGACTTCGACGAGCGCATGGCCCCGTACATCTCGGACGAACCATGGTTTCACCGGCCGCGTCCGATCGACAGCCGCTACGTCGACTGGAACCCACCGGACCGCAAGGAGTCCCTCGAGCCGCGCCAGCGGGTGTGGCTGCGTGCCGACGGCAGGCTCACCGACGATCCGGTGATCCACCAGTGCATCCTCACCTACGCCTCGGACATGACCGTCCTCGACACGGCCCTGCTGCCCCACAGTGGAAGCTGGCACGACCCGAACATGTTCATGGCGAGCCTCGACCACGCCATGTGGTTCCACCGACCGTTCCGGGTCGACGAGTGGCTTCTGTACGACCAGGACAGCCCGACCGCCTCAGCGGGACGCGGCCTCGGACGCGGACTCATCTTCGACGCCTCCGGGCACCTCGTCGTGTCGGTCGTGCAGGAAGGGCTGCTCCGAGTCCTCCGCTGAGCCGCCGGATCAGACCGGTCGCAGCGAGAAGAACTCCGACGCCGCAGCCGGACCGGCCAGCCGGAGGTCGATGACCCCGTCGGCGTTCGCACGAAGCACCGTCGGTGCGGCGCGCACCGAGAGGGCGTCGCTGAGGTCGGGGCGTGAGCTCGCGTCGATCGCCGTCACGGTCGCGCTCGACTCGGTCGAGCGGAGGACGTCCACCACCGGACCACAGGTCACGCACGTGGGGGTCGTGAACACGACCCAGGTCGGTCCAGGACCGCGGAGTTCGACCGGGAGCACGTCGGCGTCCCCCGTGACCTGCAGCCCGGCGAGGCGCCGCCGATAGCCCAGGTTCCCGAGGCCGACGAGCGTCACCACGAGGAGCACCAGCTGGACCCGCATCATCGGTGAGCCACCTCGACGCCTGAACGGCGGGCCAGCAGCACGTAGATCTCGCACCCGACACAGATCCCGGTCGTGGCGGCCAGCCCTGCGAGCGCGGCGACCACCAGTGCGAGGGCCCAGGCCAGACCGGTGGCGCCGACGAGCAGCGCCACCGACGCGCCTGCGAGGAACACGACCCCCACCGCGGCGGCGAACCGCGGTGGGCGCGGGTCCTCGAGGAATGACGGCGCATCGAGCCTCGGCCCGATGACCTCTTTGAAGAAGCGCAGGGCTGGGCCGTAGTCGGAACCGAACGCCGCGCCGGCGAAGAGCACGAGGGCGAACACCGGGATCACGACGCGAGCGTCCACGACGAACCCCGCGAGCAAACCAACGGTGAGCACCGCCTGGTTGAAGCGGGGACCACGCGGATCGATGGGAGTGGGCATCACCCATCCTAAACATGACCCAACAGGTCAACATTCCCGAACGGGTGACGCGTCGTACGCTCAGGGACGTGACGTGGCACCGACGAGCGAGCACAGGGCTGGCCCTCGGTCTGCTGCTCAGCGCCTGCGCTGCCGGTGGCGCCGACGATGCCGGGGGCGGGGCGCTCTCGACCGGTGCGACTGCCATCAGCACCACCAGCACCACGACACCTGCCGCCTCCTCGACAGATCGTGCCCCTGCTGCGCCTTCCACCGACCCGCCCTCGACCACGTCGACCACCGAGCGCTCGCCCGAACCACTGCGAACGCCGATGGCGGCCACCGAACCACGCGAGCTCGCGACCCAGATCGTCGAAGCCGAGGCCGAGATCCGCGACCCCGACACACCACCGGACGTGCTGGCCAACGCGGGCCTGATGCAGCAGGTCGCCTATCGAGCCCTCGGAACTCATCCGGAGTGGGATGCGATCGTGCTCCAGAGCGTGCCCGAGGACCTCAGGCCGGCCGTGCTCCTCAACGTCGGGGCAAGGCGCCAGTTCCGCGGCATGCACACTCGACTCCAGGAGAACCTCCCCGCGTGGACCATCGTCGAACCGGTCCCGGCTGCCGAGTTGCTGCGCTCCTACCAGGAGGCCGAAGCCGAATTCGGCATCGAGTGGGAGTACCTCGCCGCCATCAACCTGGTCGAGACCGGCATGGGCCGCATTCGCGGAACCTCCTCCGCCGGCGCCCAGGGTCCCATGCAGTTCCTGCCGTCGACGTGGGACGCGTTCGGAGAGGGCGACATCAACGACCCGCGCGACGCGATCTTCGGGGCCGCCCGGTACCTCCGCCACAACGGCGGTGCCGATGGCAACATCGCCGGGGCCCTGTTCCGGTACAACAACCACCAGAACTACGTCCGCGGCGTCACCTCCTATGCCCTGGTGATGAAAGAGGACCCGCAGGCCTTCTTCGGCTTTCACCAGTGGCAGGTCGTGTTCCTCACGGTCCGAGGCGACGTGATCTTGTTCCCCGGCTACGCCGAACCCGCGCCGGTTCCGGTGGACGAGTACCTCGCCCGCAGCTGATCAGCCGGTCAGGCGGTCAGGCCGAACCCGAGCGCAAGTGGTGGACCTCGGCGGCCGATGCGGTACCGTGACGGCGTCACCGGCCGCCTGCGGGTCGCCGGTCGCCCTCGCCGGAGAGTGACCTTCGGCCGGAGGTGTTCCACCTCGCTGCTGCCAGGCCTGGGGGAACACCGATCGAAATCGGCGGCACACGTCGTCGATCCGAACGGAAAGCGAAAGCGCATCACCACCACCGCCATGCCCGCGCCGAGTACCCAGGGCGAGTTCGAGCTCCTCGTCCAGGACCACCTCGACCAGATCGCCGACGACGCCGTCGAATCAGTCCTGCGCGCCGACGAACAGCGTTGGCGGCGGACCCTGCAGCGCATCTTCGACGACGTCGATGACACCCTCTTCGACCTCCGCCGCGACTACCGCGGGCCCAACCGGGCCCAGGTGCTCGCCGACTTCGAGGACCAGCGGGCCCGGGTCGCCATCGTCCTCGGCTCGCTCGGCGACGACATCGACCTCGACGAGCTCGACGCGGTCGACGACGACCTCGTCACCCCGCCGGGCGAACGCGCCGCGACGCCGACCGAAACCGCTCCTCGCCCGAAGGACGGGGTCGCCCAGCTCCAGCTGTCGTGGACCCCCGGTCAGCTCATCGCCTGGTCGTCCGGTCCGAACGCTCGTCACGAGCGAACCGATGCGGTGCTGGCCCGGCTCGAGAAGATCGGCGGCGGTCAGCTCGGCTGGCAGGAGCGGCGCGCGGTCAAGGTCCCCGACGGAAGCCGCGCCGACGCCACCGAGACCGACATCATCAACGGCCTCGGCTGGCTCACCGCGCTGCGCACCGTGACCGACGACACCACCGGAGCGAGCGTCAGTTGGATGGGTGCGGTCGCCGCCCTCGCCGTGCAGCTCGCCACCCAGGGCCGCATGGTGCCGACCGTGAAGAAGCTCAAGCGTCGCCTCACCGACGAGCAGCGCGAGAAGCAGCTCGCGTCCTACGTCGTGCGGTGGGTGCCGGCGCTCATCGAGGAAGCCGAACTCACGGCCCTGGCCGAGAGCCTTCCGCCGGCGGTCACCGTGCTCGAGAACCGCCGCGACGCGAAGGCGTTCACGATCGCCGTGCTCTCCGACCTCATCGACGCCGTGTGCTGCACCGCCGCGGCACGCCTCGAGACGCCGGCACCCCCCGAGGACCCGCGGACCAAGACCGATGTGTCCGAGGTCATGCTGGCGAATCTCGACGGCAAGATCTTCGACGCGCCGAGCCGGTACGGCTCGGAGATCGCGAGCCGGATCGATCGTTGGAGCCGCCCGATCACCGGGCCCCTCAGCGTGAAGCTCACCGTGTTGCTCGACCCGCCCGGCGACGCCAACGACTGGTACCTCGCCGTCAAGGCCCCCGGCCCCGACGGTGACCTCGAACCGATCGAGTCGGCCATGGTCAACTCGGGATCGGGCCGCGGCAAGGACCTCCAGGACCACCTCACCCGCCTCGAACGGCTCTTCCCGCCGTTGCTGCGCCCCGGCGCCCGGCGACGCGGCGAGGTGATCCTCAGCCAGGACGAGGCATGGCAACTCATGAGCGGCACCGGCGATGCGCTGATGGCCGCCGGCTACGACGTCAGGATCCCGCTGCTCGGGAAGGGAAAGCCGGCCCCGTCGCTGAAGCTGACCGCCGACGACGCCGACGAGTCGGTGGTCGGTGCGCAGCAACTCGCCAACGTCAGCTGGTCGGCCGTGTTCGACGACGTCGAACTCACGGCCGAGGACATCCGGGCGCTCGCGGCCGAGGCTCGGCCACTCGTCCAGTCACGCGGCCGCTGGGTCGAGCTCGACAAGGCCGATCTGGCTGCAGCCGCCCGTGCCCTCGCCGACCGCGCCGACACCTCGCGACTCACCGGCGCCGACATGCTGCGCCACGCCCTCGGCCTCGAGGGCTCGCCGCTCTCGGGTGGCATCTCGCTCGGCGGCGAGGGCTGGGCCGCCGATCTGCTCCGCAGTGCGGGTGACATCCCTGACGACCTCCCCACCAGCCCCGACGGGTTCGAGGGCGAGCTGCGCCACTACCAGGCCGAGGCCCTGGCATGGCTCCAGTTCCTCGACCGCTCGGGCCTCGGTGGCTGCCTCGCGCTCGACATGGGCCTCGGCAAGACCCCGACCATGCTCGCCGACATCCTCTCCTCGACCAGCGACGGGCCGTCGCTGGTGATCGCACCGCCGGCCGTCGTCGGGAACTGGGCGGTCGAGGCCCGCCGCTTCACCCCTGGTCTCGACGTCGTCGTACACCACGGACCGAACCGCGTCGATGCGGCGAGGTTCGACGCCATGGCGAACCAGGCCGATCTGGTCATCACCACCTACGGGACGGCCGTCCGCGATGTCGACGCGCTCGAGAAGGTCGCCTGGGGCAAGGTCGTGCTCGACGAGGCCCAGGCCATCAAGAACCCGGCCAGCGACACCGCCCAACAATTACGGCGGATCCCGGCCCGCACTCGCCTCGCGCTGACCGGAACCCCGATCGAGAACGGCCTCGGCGACCTGTGGGCGATCCTCGACTTCGCCAATCCGGGCCTCGTCGGACCGCGGGCGTCGTTCATCGCGAGTCTCTCCGAGGCCGGCACCGGCAAGGACGCCGCCGAGCGGGCCCTCCGTGCGCTCAACGGCATCCTCGTGTTCCGCCGCACCAAACTCGAGCCGGCCATCGCCGCCGAGCTGCCCGATCGCATCGACGAGCTCGACCACTGTGCGATGACCGCCGAACAGATCGGCCTCTACCAGGCCGTGCTCGACGACCTGGTTCGCGAAACCGCCGACGACGGCACGCCGCAACGCAAGGGCGCCGTCCTGGCCGCGATCACCGCGCTCAAGCAGATCTGCAACCATCCGGTGAATTTCCAACCCGACGACGACGGTCCGATCGAGGGCCGGTCGGGCAAGCTGGCCCGTCTCGACGAGATCCTCGAGACGGTGTTCGCGGCGGGCGAACGGGTCCTGGTGTTCACCCACTTCGCCTCGTGGGGCGAGCGGCTCGCCGTGCACCTGAGCGAACGCTTCGACATGCACGTTCCCTGCTACCACGGCGGCCTCGGCCGCGGGGCCCGCGACAAACTCGTCAGTACCTTCCAGGAGGGCACCGGGGCGGGAGCCATGGTCCTGTCGCTGAAGGCAGGCGGCACCGGACTCAACCTCACCGCAGCCAACCACGTGGTGCTCTACGACCGCTGGTGGAACCCTGCGGTCGAGGACCAGGCCCGCGACCGCGTGTGGAGGATCGGCCAGAAGAACAAGGTCATCTGCCATCGCCTGGTGTGTCCCGGCACCGTCGACGAACGGGTCGAAGAGGTCGTGGCGGGCAAGCGACGGATCGCCGACATGGTCCTCCCCAAGTCGAGCTCGGTCGGCGACCTCGACAGCCAGCAGCTCCAGGTCGCGCTCGGCATCGACCCCGACCAGCTGCTCACCGACGACGAGACCGATCTCGACACCACCGCCCTCGCCTCGACCGGAGCCCCGGCATGAGTGACGGACCCGACCAGAACCAGAACCGGAACTCGAACCGGCGCCGCCGCAGCGGCCGCGGGCGCTCCGGCGGAGCCCCGGGCGCCGCCAAGCCGAAGGCGGGGACCCCCGACGAGTTCTGGGGCGACGTCGACGCGATCCCCGACACGGCCAACTCGGTCCACATCACCCATGCGCCGGCCGCCGTCGTCCAGTCGCTCGGTCGGGTGCCCCTGCCCGGCCACGAGGTCCCGGCCGAACACACGCTCAAGCTGGTCTACGAGTACGCGGTCAACCTGGCATCGACCCTCGCGGTCGCCGGCGAACTGATCGATCCCGAGGAGCTGCAGGGCTCGAACGGCGGCTGATGGACGCGACGCGGGTCGACCGGTGGTTGTGGGCGGTCCGCTTGGCCAAGACTCGGTCGGCAGCAACCGCGTTGTGCAAGGGCGGGCACGTCGAAGTGAACGGTCGCCCTGCCAAGGCGTCCACGGCGGTGACGGTCGGCGATCGCGTGGCGGCTCGCATCCACCAGCGTGAGCGGGTCATCGAGGTCACCAGGATCATCGACAAGCGGGTCGGCGCCACGGTCGCGGTCGAGTGCTACGACGACCACTCACCGCCAGAACCCGCACGCGACCCCTCGTTCGGCGACGCTCCGGTGGCTCGACGCGAGCCGGGAGCCGGTCGGCCGACGAAGCGAGACCGGCGCCGGCTCGAGCGGTGGCAGCGGGAGAACCGCTGACCGCGAATCTCTGACGGCCTCGGACCCGGCTGCCTGCAACACTCGACGGTCATGACCTCGATTCGTCCCTACGAGGCCGCCGACCTCGATGCCATCACCCGCATCTGGCGAGAGATCGGATGGATCGACGACAGCGAGGCCAACGCGGCCGGCCTCGAGCGGTTTCTCGACGGTGGAAACGCCGTCGTCGGCGACATCGATGGCACGGCTGAGTGCCTGGTCAAGACGTCGGCGGGCCGCATGCGGTACCTGGACGCCGATCTCACGGCCACGTTCGTCATGGCGGTCACCACCAGCCGTGTCGCTCGTCGCGGCGGCTTGGCGACGACGCTGACCGCGCAGGAGTTGATCCATGCTGCGCGCGACGGAGCGCAGGTCGCCGCGCTGGGCATGTTCGAGCAGGGCTTCTACGACCGGTTCGGCTTCGGGACGGGAAGCTACGAGCACCGCTTCAAGTTCGATCCGTCGACCCTTCGGGTTCCCGTGCCCGATCGACCGACGGTCCGCATCACGTTCGACGACGCTGCGGACGTGCACCAACTCACGCAACGAGCAGCACGGCGGCACGGCGGCTTCGTCGTCGACGAACCGGGGTGGGCGGACGCCGAGCTTCGCTTCTTGGACAAGTTCGTCGGGCTCGGGTTGCGCGCTTCGGATGGACGCCTCAGCGCCGTCCTCGCCGGGAGCGCCGTCGGTTCGGATCACGCAGACGTCGCGATGTTCGTCGCGGAAACCCCGGCCGATGCGCTCGACCTGCTCGGAGTCATCAAGGGTCTGTCCGATCAGTGGATCACGGTCAAGATGGTCGAGCCGCCGGGGATCCAACTCCAGGACCTGATCGACCGCCCATTGCGGCAACGAACGATGGCGTGGCGCGAAACGGGGGGTGCGTTTCAGACGGCGCTGGGGTGGTGGCAGATGCGGATCCTCGATCTGGTTTCGTGCGTTCGACGGATTCGGTGGATCGGCGAACCCCTGCAACTCGTCCTCAGGCTGGACGATCCGTTGGGGCCGGACGAAGACACGAATCTCTCGGGCGACTGGGTGATGTCACTCGGTCCTGACCCGGACATCGAACGTGGCACGGCGGCCGACCTCCCGGTGCTTTCGGCCGGCATCTCGAGCTTCTCGCGGCTCTGGCTCGGCGTCCGGTCGGCGACGACCCTCTCGCAGTCGACCGACCTCGGCGGCCCGGAATCGCTGCTCGAGTCGATCGATCGCGGACTGGTTCTCCCACGACCCGAACCCGGGATGTACTTCTGACGTGCTGAGGTCGCCACCACCTACAGTCCGGGCATGGATCTGGGAATCTCGGGCCGGACTGCTGCCGTCGCCGGGGCATCGTCGGGACTCGGCCGCGCGTCGGCCGAGGCATTGGTCGCCGAGGGTGCGCGGGTCGTCGTCTGCGGGCGAGACCGTGCACGGATCGACGCGGCCGCTGCGGAGATCGGCGGCGATGTGGTTGCGCTGGTGGCAGACGTGTCGACGATCGAGGGAGCCACGACATTCGTCACCGACGCCACCGAGGCACTCGGCCACCTCGACATCCTGGTCACCAACGCCGGCGGACCTCCGCCGGGCAGCTTCGCATCGACCGACCTCGATGCGTATGTCGCTGCGGTGCAGTTGAACCTGCTGTCGACCGTCGCCATGTGCAAGGCGGCGATTCCCGCCATGCAGGAGCGAGGGTGGGGGCGCGTCGTCGCCATCACCTCGGCCACCGTGCAGCAACCAGAACCCCAACTCATCCTCAGCAACACGGCCCGAACCGGTGCAACCGCCTTTCTCAAGACGGTCGCCACCGAGGTCGCCCCCGACGGCGTGACGGTGAACTGGGCCCAACCGGGCTTCCATGACACGCCGCGCCTTGCAGATCTGGGCATCGACCTCGAGGCGCTGGCCCAATCGGTGCCGACCCGATCGATCGGCGACGCGGCCGACTTCGGCTCGATCGTCGCGTTTCTCTGCTCTGAACCCGCCAAGTACGTGACCGGGACCGGGATCCGGGTCGACGGTGGACGAACCCTGGGCCTGCCCTGATGGCCAAGACGTCGCATGCCTGCACGAACTGCGGGGCGGCGCTCGCCATCCCCGCTCGTCACGATCGCTACTTCTCGTGCAGGTTCTGCGGGTCGGTGCTCGAGGACACGACACCGCCCGAGCAGCAGGGGGCCGGTGCCATCACGATCCGGCTCGCCGAATCGACGTCCATCGACGCCTCAGAGCTCATCTCCTACGCGGCTCCGGCCGCTCGCACCGCCGGCCGGGTCATGGTGATCGTGACCCTGGTCATCCTGGCTGTCAGCGCGGCTGGGATCTTCGTCGCCGTACGGGCGGTCACCGACTCCACGACCCAGAACGCCGAGGCGAAGACTGCCGACGGCGAGGGCATCGAGATCTTCAACTACGCCACCGCCACCGTGGTGGCGTCGGACACCAGCACCGGACCCGACCTCGTCGCCGTGTCACGCGGGCCCGACGGCGACCGTGTGATCTATGCCGACCTCGATGCCGAGACCCCCTTCCGATGGAGCGTCGGCGTCGGACTCGAAGCCGACGTCTTCACCCAGTTCGTGGTTGACGACGAGCTGGTGGTGCTCACCTCGGAATCGACGCTTGTCGCGCTCAACCGCGCCACCGGGACCGAAGCGTGGCGCGCTTCGCTCACCGACAAGCTGCAGCCGAACATCTGCAGCAACTGCCTCGCGGCCTTCGGCGACGACGTCGTCACCCTCACCGTCGACGGGGTCCTGACGGCTCATGTGCGCTCGACCGGCGAGCAGCGCTGGTCGGTGACCCTGACCGACACGCCACGGCAGATCGTCGATTTCGGCGGCAGCCCCGCCGTCCTCGATGCCGGCGATGACGGCCAGGTCTTCCTCGAGGTCCACGACTCGACCACCGGTGCGTTGTCGCGATCGGTCGCCTTGACCTGTCCCGATCCCACCTTTGGCGGACGGCGTGCCGTGAGCAGCGTCTTCGAGACGCTGCACCCGGTCGAGAACGGCGTCGTCTTCTTCGGCGACCCGGTGTTCGGGCCGTGCGTCCAGCGGATCGACCCTCCGGGTGACGGGCCGACCTGGGAAACCCCGTTCGCCTCGCAGGAGGGCCTCGATCCGTCACCCGAGGAGGTGCTGGTGACCGGCGGCGCGCTGATCCAGACCGCCGACGGGAACGTCGCCGCGGTCGATCTCTCCACCGGGGCGACCCGGTCGATCCTGACCATCGACGACGGCGACGTCTTCCCCGTTGCCGCCGATTCGCGGGTCGTCGTGGTCGTCGTCGAATCGACGAGGGGAAGCGGATCGCACCAACTCCGAGCGATCGATCTCGCGACCGGCAACATCAAGTGGACCTTCGACCTCGCCTCGACCGACCGCCTCGAGCGCGGGAATGGCATGTCCATCTCCGGCGATGCCTGGGCGGCCGATCTGACGAGCGTCGGCCTCTCGGTGCTGCAGTACCGGGAGGCCGACGACGAGATCGTCCTCCAGACCATCCCGCTCGAGAGTGGCACCGCGTCGGCACCCGTGACCATCGGGCTCACGGGCTTCGGCTTCTCGGCCAACCCGTCGGTCGTCGGCTGGACCGGCGACACCCTTCACCTGCTGGTCGACGGCACGATCCTCGGGGTCGACGCCACCACGGGCAAGATCACGAATCGGGCACCCTGACCTCGATGCGTGACCCCAGCGACGACTTCCCGGCGATCGCCGATCTCGAACACCGAGCCCGCAAGCGCATCCCGCACTTCGCGTGGGAGTACCTGGCCAGCGGGACCGGTGCCGACCAGGCGTTGCAGCGCAACCTCGACAAGTTGGCCGAGATCCGTCTGTTGCCACAGCTGCTCAAGGGTCCGCTCGAGCCCGACATCTCGACCGAGCTGTTCGGGGTCGCGTACTCGGCGCCGATCGGGATCGCGCCGGTCGGGCTCACGGGCCTGATCTGGCCCGGCGCCGACGAAGCGCTCGCCACGACGGCCGCCGATCGGCGGATCCCCTACGTGCTGTCGACGGTCGCGACCGAGCGTCCCGAGGTGGCGGGGCCGAATGCCGGCGGGATGGGCTGGTACCAGCTCTATCCGCCACGGGACGAACGAATCCGCGCATCGATGCTCGAACGAGCGGCCGAGTCGGGGTTCACGGCCCTCGTGGTGACCGCCGACGTGCCGGCGCCGAGCCAGCGCGAACGTCAGCGCAAGGCCCGCATTCGCGTGCCACCGAAGATCGGACCGACCCTCGCGGCGCAGGCTGCGTTGTGCCCTGCGTGGACCCTGGCGCTCGCTCGCAACGGACTCCCGCGGTTTCGCGGACTCGAGGCCTATCTCGATCGCTCCACGATGCAGAAGAGTGCCGGATTCGTCGGGGCGAACCTCGGCGGCACATTGTCGTTCGCCTACCTCGCTGAGCTCCGAGAGCTCTGGGAAGGCCCGATCATCGTGAAGGGCATCCTCGACCCCGACGATGCACAGCGCTGCATCGACGTCGGAGCCGACGCCATCGGGGTCTCGAACCACGGCGGCAGGCAGCTCGATGCGGCGCCGGCCGCCATCGAGGCGCTTCCGGTGATCGTCGACCGCGTCGGAACAGCCGTTCCGGTCCTCTTCGACAGCGGCGTACGCTCAGGACTCGACGTCGCCCGTGCACTCGCGCTGGGTGCGTCGTTCGTCTTCTGCGGACGGGCGTTCATGTTCGGTCTGGGTGCGCTCGGCCGCAGCGGCGCCGGGCACGCGCTCGACATCCTCACCGAGGGGCTGTGCAACGTCATGGTCCAGACCGGCTGCGATTCGACCAGCCAGCTCGCAGATCGCCTGGTGACCCCACTGCGCTAACTCCGGGACTGCCGGCGATCTCCGCGTCCGCCGTGGTCTCCGTCGCTCTCTGCCGGGTGAACCACGGCAGAAACTGCGATCCACGGCAGACGGCGGATCAGGGGTGCCAGACCGGGTCGGCGCTGCCGAGCGGTTGTGGCCCGTGTGTCCACGAACCACTGACCGGTTTGGCCGCGGTGATCACCCCGAACGGAGTGTCGACGGTGCACCGTGTCGAGTCGGTGAGGGCGAGCGGCGCCGGCTCGAAGGGGTCGGGTCCACCCAGGCCCACGAGCCAGTTCCGCGTGCGGAGCAGCGACAGCCGAGCCAGCCACGTGCCGCCGTGCTCGGCCTGATGGGCAAGGAGTTGAGTCGCCGCGAAGGCCGCCAGGAACCCGGTGCAGTAGTCGAGGGCCTGGACCGGTAGCGGAGTCGGGCGGTCGGCTCCGGCAGCCTGCTGCCCGGCCCGCACGATGCCCGTCGTCGACTGGACGATCGAGTCGAAGCCGCGGCGACCCGCCCACGGGCCGACCCAGTCGAACGCACACAGCTGAACGGCGACGGTGCCCGGCGCGATCGCTTCGACCCCGAACCCGTGCCTCGCGAACGCCCCAGGGCGATACGCGTCGACCCAGACATCGGCACCTCCCAACAGCTCGGCGAAGTCGGCTCGCCCGGACTCGTGGCGAAGATCGACGAATGCGTTGCGCTTCCCGAAACCGGTGGCGAGCACGCACAACTCGACGCTGGGGAGATCTGGCGAGCCGACCCGGAGCACGTCGGCTCCGTGTGCCGCGAGCGTCGTCCCCGCGATGGGCCCCGCGAGCACGCGAGAACAGTCGAGCACGCGCGGGCGTCGGCCGGGATCTCTCGGCTCGGCCTCACCGATTCGTTCGATCGAGATGACCGGGAGGTTCGCCGTGGCCGCTGCGTGCGGGTGGGCATCCCACTCATCCAGCGTGCGCAGGCGGGCCGCGATCATGCCGTCGGCGATCAGCACCTCTTCGAGCTCGGCCGGATCCCAGTCGAGGACAGCCTCCTGAACAGCCTCCGTCGTGGGCGCACACCCGAGCCGTCTCACGATGCCGGCGGCGTGGTGGCCGAAGTTGCAGTGGAACTGGATGTGACCGTCGTCGCTCGTGCGGTAGTAGCCCGAGAGGTCGGCCCAGCCCGTGAGCGGCCGGCCGTCACGGTCGATTCGGGTCGCGAACGTCTCGACCACTCGGTTCCGGTCGATCGACATCGATCCGTTGGCCAGGGCAGCCGCCCCGACACTCGCCATCGCAGCGGTGGTGACGTCGAACGCCGAGGCGAACCGGCTCGACCCGATGAACTCGAGAGCGTCGATCGGCAACGAAGGTCCGGGCACGAGAGCGGCCACCTGCTCGACCACATCATGAACCGTCACGGCGGCACCGTATCGAGCGAGGTGCGGGTCAGTCGCGCAGGTCGAACCGGTAGACGTTGGTCTCGCGTTGCGCGAACCCGACCTTCTTGTAGAGATGGTTGGCCTGCTCGCGGCTCGGTCGCGAGGTGAGATCGACCGTGATGCACCCGAGGTCACGCGCCCGCTCGAGCATGGCGACGGTCAGACTGGTCCCGACACCGCGGCCCGACGCGGCGGGATCGGCGATCACATCCTCGACCCACGCTCGCAGACCGGTCGGAATCCGAAAGACCGCAAGGGTCGCGACCCCGACGATACGTCCGCCATCGAGGTCGTCGCGGGCCACGAACTGATCGGTGGCAGGCGAACCGACGATCTCGACCAGCTGGGCTCGTCCGGGCGGCGGATTCGACTTCGACAGATGAGGAGTGAGCCGATCGAACGCCTCGACGAGTTCGTCGGTGACCGGGCCGTCCCAGATCGAACAGGTGATGGTCATGCGTCGATGTCGGGCACCGGGACCGGCGGCGGTGTCCCGACGTAGCGGGCACTCGGCCTGATGATCCGGTTGTCCGCAGCCTGCTCGAGGATGTTGGCGCACCACCCGATGATGCGACTCGACGCGAATGTCGGCGTGAAGAGCTCGCGGGGCAGTCCGCAGTGCTCCATCACGACACCGGCATAGAACTCGACATTGGCGTAGAGGTCACGCCCGGGCTTGAGCTCGCCGAGCACCTCGACCACTGACTTCTCGACGATCTTGGCGAACGTCACCTTGTCGGCACGGATATCGGCCGCCACTTGGCGCAAGAACGTCGATCGGGGGTCGTCGGTCTTGTAGACGCGGTGGCCGAACCCCATGATCACCTCGCCGCGTTCGACGACGTCGATCAGGTAGGGACGGGCGTTCTCCTCGGTGCCGATGGCGTCGAGCAGGTCGAGTGCCCGGCTCGGGGCGCCCCCGTGCAGCGGGCCACTCAGCGCAGCGATCCCGCCGACGACGGCGGCGCCGACATCGGCGCCGGTCGAGGTGATCACCCGACTCGTGAAGGTCGAGGCATTGAACCCGTGGTCGATGGTGGTGATCTGGTACTGCTCGACGCCGCGACCGAGCTCGGCCGGATGCTCTTCACCGTCGAGCATCCACAGGTAGTTGGCTCCGTACCCGAGATCGTCGCGGGGGTCGATCGGCTCGAGACCGTTGCGCAGGCGATGGAGCGCCATGATCAGCGTCGGGGTCACCGCACACAGTCGCATCGCGTCGGCTCGTCGTTGCGCATGGTCGATGTCGAGTGTCGGCTTCATGGTCGACGCCGCCGCCACCAGTGACAGCGAAGTCCGCAGCCCTTCCATCACCGACGAGGACTCGGTCGCGATCGTCGGGAGCACTGCGCGCACGGAATCGGGGACTCGGCGAAGCGGACGGATCTCCTCGATGAAGGCCTCGCGCTCGGCTCGGTCGGGGAGGGCCCCGTCGAACATCAGGCGCCAGACGTCTTCGAGCGGGCGGGTGGCCGCGAGCTCGACGGCGTTGTACTCGCGGTAGTGGTAGAACCCCTCGGTCCCGCGGACGTCACCGACCTCGGTCTCGGCGACGATCACGCCGGCCAGTCCTGGCGGAGCTTCGATCTCGCCGGGGTCGGTGACCGGCTGGATGCTCGCCATCTTCATGAGGTCGCGGAGGGAGATGAGACCGATGAGTCGGCCGTCCTCGACGACCGGGAAGTGGCGGTAGCCCTGCACGCTCAACGCGTCGTAGGCGACCTGCACGTTGGTGTCGGGAGCCACGACATCGGGGTCCTCGGTCATCCACTCGCTGACCTCGGATGCGTCGCCCGACCGTCCGCTGGCGCCGAACTTGATCAGGTCGCGTTCGGTGAGGATGCCGATCGGACGTACTCCGTCGACCACCACGACCGAGCCGACGTTCGCCTGCACCATGCGCTGCGAGACCTCGGCCACGGTCTCCGATGGCGTTGCCGTCAACACCGGTGAACTCATCACGTCGGAAACCGTGCGCTCGCGCACGTTGCTTGCCATCTGCTCTCCTCGTTGACCGTGGGCGGGTCGATGGTAGGACGTTTTGTCAGCCGTCCACGCCTGACCGACGGATCTCCTCAGTCGATCGGCACGATGCGTTCGAACATGAATTCGTGCTCGAGCCGGCCCCGAACGGTCTCGGCCCCCGGTGCAGGCAGCGGAATCGGGCTCGTCTGGATGAGGCGCCAGCCATCTCGAAGCGCTGCGACACCGTTGGCGTACGGAGCAGCATCGTGTCGGTCGCCGCGATCGGCGCCGTCATGGAAGGTCCAGGCCACCACGCGACCGTCGAGGTCCGAGTGCTCGAGCCACAGGAAGAGCACCTGTTGGCGGTGTGTCATCGGATCCATCAGGCGAGCTCCTCGCGAAGTTCCTTGCGGGTCTGGTACCAGTCGACATCGAAGGCGTCGTCGCCACTCAGATACCGCCACAGTGCGGCGCGTTGCACCAACTCGAGCCGGTACGCGGATTCGCCCAACCAGGGCTCACGATGCCGGAGCGTTGCGGCGACCGAGTCGGCACGGAACTTGGCGAACACGTGATCGCTGGCGTCGTTCTGGCGCTCGTCGAAGCCGGCGAGGTCCCAGAGGCGGGTCTGGGGAGCGGTCGGATTCAAACGGATCTTGTACATCAGCCGCCGCAGCGATCCGGGATTGGGCATCCCGCGGTGCCACATGCCGTGATGGAAGATCAACACCGAGCCGGCCGGGCCGACCCACTGGCGTTCGCCTGCGACGTGGTGATAGCGGGCCACATCGGTCTCGTTGACCAGCCGGAGGTGGGTTCCGGGCACGAAGCCAGTCCCTCCACCGTCGTCAGTGACCTCGTGAGGGAAGTAGAAGACCTGCACGTCGAAGGCCCGGTTGGAGTCGATGATGGCGTCGGCGTGGAGCTTCTGTTGGCTGAGGTCACCGGGCGGGCGGAGGTGGACGAAGTCGTGGTCGAACACCGCATCGGTGCCCACCAACGACTGCACGGCTCCGGCGACCACGGGATGCCGCAGGACCGCGCCGATCGCCGACGGTTCCGGGTAGATCTCGTCCAGCCGTTGCCCGCTCGAAGGTGCGAACGGCCGGGCATCGCTCCCCCATGTCGCCAGGATCGCTTCGAGCTCCTCGATGGCGGGCGCATTGAGGTCCTCATCGATCAACCCTGGAAACGCGAGGAAGCCACGGGCGACGAAGCTGGCCATCTGGTCGGTGTCGAGCAGTGTCGGTGATGCCATCATCGGATCGTACGCGGCAGGGGCCAGCCGGGCTGCGAGTCGACCCGACCTGTGCCCGGTAGCGTTGCAGGACGTGGAGCACGTGCGTTGGAGCCATCGTCCAGCCGTCGATTCGCCGGTGGTCATCATCGCCTTCGAGGGCTGGAACGATGCCGGCGATGCGGCGAGTTCGGCCGTCCGCTACCTCCGCGATCACTGCGAGGTCGAGCCGTTCGCCGACATCGATCCCGAGGTGTTCTACGACTTCACCGAGACCCGGCCCGAGGTCCGACTCGAGGACGATCGGCGCACGATCCGATGGCCACGCAACCAGTTCTCCCACGGCAAGTTCCCTGGCACCGATCGCGACGTGGTGTTGCTCCTCGGCACCGAGCCCCAGCTGAGGTGGCGCACCTTCTGCGAAGCCGTCGACCACGTGGCGACCGAAGTGGGGGCCGAACTCATCGTCACCTTCGGTGCACTGCTGGCCGAGGTGGCACACAGCCGCCCGGTCTCGGTGATCGGCAGCACGCAGGACGTCGGCCTCGCCGCGGAACTCGGCCTTCCGTTCTCCCGCTACGAGGGACCGACCGGGATCGTCGGGGTCCTGCACACCGCACTGAGCGAGGTCGGCCGACCGGCGGTCTCGCTGTGGGCAGCAGTGCCCACCTACGTGCCCGCGGCCCAATCACCGAAAGCCACGATGGCCCTGGTGCAGAAGGTGGCAGCGCTGCTCGACCTGTCGATCGTCACCACCGACCTCGAGATCGCCACAGCGGCATACGAACGCCAGATCAACGAGCTGGTCGAGGAGGACGAAGAGACACGGAGCTACGTCGCCGCGCTCGAAGACCGCCACGACGACGACGGCGAGGACTTCCCCACCGGCGACTCACTGATCGAAGAGGTCGAACGATTCCTCCGCGACCGCCCCGAGGACTGACCTACTCCTCGGGATGCGGTCGCCACGGTGTGTCGCGTGGCTCGTCGTAGAGGACACCGACGTCCTCGCCATCGATGGCCGCGAAGACGTGCTCGCCCCACTGCTCGATGCCGGCGATGGGTGACGGGAGGTCGTCGCGCGAGAACCAACCGACGTCGGTCGTCTCGAGCGGGTGTGCGTGCAGTTCTCCCCCGGTCGCCCGGCAGTGGAAGATCAGCGAGTAGAGCGGAATCCGGGTGAAACCGAGCCTGAGCCCGTCGAGCACCATCAGCATGCGGAGCGGGACGCAGTCGATCCCGGTCTCCTCGGCCACCTCCTTCACTGCGACCTCACTCGGCGAGTAGCCGATGTCAGCCCACCCGGTCGGGTAGAGCCAGATACCGCTGTCGGCCCGCTGGATGAGGAGGATCTGTCCGGCATCGTTGCTGACGACCGCTCCGATGGCGACCTTGGGGGTCTGATAGCCCGCCACACCCTCGCCGACACCCTTGAGCCATTCGTCGATGAAGTGCTCGGCGTCGAATTCGTCGGAGACGTTGGCGGCGGCCCGCATGTCGCCGGCAACGGCGAGGACCTCCTCGAACCGCTCGCGCTCGTACAGGTTGTCCGTGAACCCGAGGCCCGTTCGGGCGATACCGGACAGCGCCTCGCTCCACCGGATCAGGTCCTGGCGGGTCGGCGAAGGGTCGGTCATGAGCGGTTCACTCGGTGTAGGACGGCATTCCTGCCTCGATCAACTCGCCGACGAACTCGAAGAACTTCTCGCCGAAGGGGTCGTCGCCACTGAGAGGCAGCGTGCCCCGACGGATGGTCCAGTCGTACGGCGCCAGCTCGGCGGCCTGCGCGAAGTGATGCCGGGCGCCTTCTGCGTCGCCGAGCCGGTGCAGGTGTGCGCCGATGCGGCGGTGGGCACGTGCTCGGCCCTGGTCCTCGGCGTCGGGTTGACTCCAGCGGGTCATGGCCTCGCGATCGATCGTGCCGTCGTGCACCCAGGCGCGCAGCGCTTCGTGGTGGACTTCACTGTCGATTCCCGAGAACTCCTTCCACATGTCCGACGCCGGAGCATTGGTGGGAGGACGCACCATCGACCCGCTCTCGTCGAACCACACGGTGGTGGGCACGTTGATGAGCCCGAAGGTCTCGGCGGCGTGCATGTTCGGGTCGATGAGCGTCGGAAGCGTCAGGTTCGCCTCGGTGACCCAGGGCAGGGCGGCCTCAGCGGTGTCGTCGAGGCTCACCGTGATGGCCTGGAGGCCGAGCGGTGCGAGTTCGGTCATCAGTTGCTCCCACACGGAGAGCTCGTGGCGACACCCTCACCACGAAGCCCAGGCGATGAGCAACGTCTTCTTGCCGACGAAGTCAGCCAGGTCGACCTCGCCGCCGTGGACGCTCGGCAGACGGACATCGGCAAGCGACGCGCCGTGTCCGCGGCTCATCGGATCTCCACCGATGGCAACGATGCCGCGGTCGGCGTCGACGACCACCGACTGCCCGAGCCGCTCGGCGAACGCACCGACATCGATCGACCCCTCGTTCACGATGTCGGTGCCCTTCACAGGAACACACGCTGCACCACGGCACAGCCCCTCGGGCTTGAGCTCCCACCCGGTCGCGGACGCGAAACTCTCCGCATCCACCTCGATCGGGCCATCAGCCTCGAGGCTCGGGATCTCGGCGAGGTCTCGTTCGATCAGCGTCGGCACCCGGGAAACCGTATCGGCTCGGTCGACACACACCTCAGTACGGTGGCACGGGTGACGAGCCGATGGAGCGAGGACCCGGCGGTGGCTCGGGGCGACGCGTACGACGCCCGTTGGGCAGCAATGGCCGACACAGGTGAGTCGGTCCACGGCGAGGCCGACTTCGTTGCATCACTCGGACCGGCGTCAGTTCTCGACGCCGGATGCGGCACCGGTCGGGTCGCCATCGAGCTGGCGACGCGCGACATCGCCGTCGTCGGGGTCGACCTCGACGACGGCATGCTCGAGGCCGCCCGCCGAAACGCTCCGGATCTCATCTGGATCGAAGCCGACCTGGCGACGCTCGACCTCGATCGCCGATTCGACGTCGTCGCCATGGCCGGCAACGTCATGATCTTCGTCCGCCCCGGCACCGAGGCCCAGGTCGTCGCTTCACTGGCCGCCCACCTCGAGCCCGACGGCTCACTCGTCGCCGGGTTCCAACTGCGCCCGGGGGCATACGACCTCGCGACGTACGACGCCGATTGCGAACAAGCAGGCCTGAGGCTGTCGGAGCGCCATGCCACGTGGGATCGCGACGAGTACGAGGGCGGCGACTACGCCGTCTCGGTCCACCGACGGCCCTGAAGTCCTCGTGGGCGTCAGGTGAGGGCGTGGATGAGGGCTCTTTCGAGTTCGGGGGCGTCAGCGGGGTCGAGCTTCTCTCCGTCGGTGGTCTGGATGTAGAAGGTGTCGACCACTTCGTGGGCCAGCGTCTGCACCTTGGCCTTGACGATCGTGAGGTCGAACTCGGTGAATGCACTGGTGATCTTCGTCAGGACACCGATGCCATCGGCGGCTCGCACCTCGACCACGGTGGCTCCCTCGCTGTCATCGTGGTGAAACGTGACCGACGGTTCGATCGGGCTGACGACCGCGACCTTGCGAGCGTAGGCCCGCTCCTTGTCTGCCAGTCGGGCCCAGAGTGCGAGCCGCCCCGCGATCGCGAGACGGAGGTCGCTCTCGACTCGTTCCCATGCGATCACCGGGCCGGTGCTCGACTCCACCCGATAGACCTCGATGGCTCGGCCGTCGATGCTCGCGACTTGTGCGTCGAGGACGTCGATGCCGCTGAGAGCGAGCGCCCCGGTGACCCGCCTGAACAGCCCAGGGCGGTCGTCGGTGACGACGGTCAGGACGTGGTCACGCCCCTCGATCACGGTGTCGGTCCGATCGAGCAGCGACTGATGAGCGGCCGTCGGGAACTCGTCGGTCACCTCGATGGCATCACCTCCGCCGAGCACGTGGCTCACCCGCTCGACCAGTGACGCCACCAGCTCGGCCTTCCAGTTGCCCCATGCCGATGGTCCGGTGGCGAGCGAGTCGGCCTCGGTCAGCGCATGGAGCAGGTGCAGCGTCTCGACCGACCCTGCGGCCGCGGCGACGGTCGAGATGGTGGCCGGATCGTCCAGGTCACGGCGGGTGGCGACGTCGGGGAGCAGCAGGTGGTGCTCGACGAGCGCCACCAGCACGTCGACGTCGGCGGGCGGGAACCCCATCCTCGTGCCGATCTCACCGAGCAGCTCGATCCCGACCTCGGTGTGGTCGCCGGGGAAGCCCTTGCCGAGGTCGTGCAGCCACGTGCCGATGAGCAGCAGGTCCGGCCGCCCGACCCGGTCGACGAGGGCGGCGGCGTTGGCAGCGGCCTCGCACAGGTGACGGTCGACGGTGAAGGTGTGATAGGCGTTGCGCTGCGGTTTGCACCGGACCGACTCCCACTCCGGGAGGACGCGAGCCAGCAGGCCGAAGTGATCGAGGGCCTCCAAGGCGCCGATCGCCCGCCAGCCCGAGCCGAGGAGGGCGACGAGCGCCTCGACGGCCGACGGTGGCCACGGCCGCGGCATCGGAGGGGTCGACACCGCGAGAGCATCGAGACTCGGGCGTGACACCAGCGTCTCGGCCGCGACCGCAGCCGCCGCTGCCCGCAGCGGAAGTGACGGGTCCTCGAGTCTGGCCGTCTCGGACAGGGCGACCTCGCCATCATTCAGCACGAACTCGCCACCGATGTCGGATCCGCGCGACGACCGCCGCCGGCGACGACGGCCAAGGGCACCGATGCGACGCCAGGCCTCGTCGCTCGTCCACGCGATGTGGCGAGCGGCGGTCGAGATCCGGTGCATCAGGGCATCGGCATCGGCATCACCCAGCGCCTCGGCCACGCCGTCCTGCTCCTGGAGGGTGAGGACATCGCCGGCTCGACCGGTGCGGCGATGAAGCTCGACGCGTGCGTCGAGCAAAACATTGGCCGCCTCGCGAAGCGCTTCTGCATCACCGACCCAACCGGCCTGGCCCGTGTCCTGGGCCCACTGCAGCGCGTGGACGTCCCGGAGACCTCCCCGCCCCTCCTTCAAGTCGGGTTCGAGCAGGAAGGCGACCTCGCCGGCCTTTCCGTGCCGCTCCTCGACCCGCTCGCCCAGCACGTCGAGCCATCGCCTTCCCTTTCGCTCCCAGGCGGCTCTGCCGTCCTGCACGAGCGAGCGGGTGAACGCGGCATCGCCGGCGAGGTTGCGGGCCGGGAGCAGCGCGGTGGCGGAGTCGAGATCGTCGGCTGCGAGTGCGAGCGCCTCCTTGGGTGTCCGCACGGAGTGGCCGAGCTTCACGCCCTCGTCCCACACCGGGTACCAGAGGCGGTCGGCGATGTCGGCGATGTCGGGCCGGCCGTCGTGCAGCAGGAGGACGTCGAGATCGGACTGAAGGCTCAGATCGCCTCGGCCGTAGCCACCGAGGGCGATGAGCGACACCGCTCCACCCGCCGGATCGATGTCGGCGGTCGCAGCGTGGAACAGGTCCTGCAACCAGGCGTCGGCCCGGCTGCAGTGGACCCATGCGAGATCTCGCCCGATGATGCTCGTGTCAGCGGCGAGTTCGTCGCGTCCGATGCTCACACCGCGTCGTCGCCACGCTCGCCCGTCCGGATGCGCACCAACGCGTCGACGTCGGTCACCCAGATCTTCCCGTCGCCGATCTTGTCGGTGCGGGCCGCGGCGACGATTGCGTCGACTGCGGCGGCTTCGAGGTCGGGGCCGACCACGAGTTCGACCTTGACCTTCGGGACGAAGTCGACCTGGTATTCGGCGCCGCGGTACACCTCGGTGTGCCCGGCCTGCCGACCGAATCCCTGCACCTCGCTGATGGTCATGCCCTGGACACCGATTTCCTTGAGGGCTTCCTTGACGTCGTCGAGCTTGAACGGCTTGACGATGGCGGTGATCAGTTTCATGTGGGTGTCTCCTCAGCCCCGGCCCATGGCGCCGAGATCGGCAAGGTTGTAGCCGGTTTCGGCGTGCTCGGTCCCGTCGAGCCCTGCCTGCTCGTCGTTCTCGTCGACCCGGAGGCCGATGGTGGCGTCGATCACCTTTGCGATGAGCGCGGTCACGATGAAGCTGAACGCGAGCACCACGACGATCGCCAGCACCTGCTCGACCAGCAGAGCGGTGCCGCCACCGAAGAACAGCCCGCTGTCGAAGGCTTCGGGGTCACCCTGGCCGAGGATCGACGTGTCGGCGAAGAACCCGATGAGGACCCCACCGATGATGCCGCCGACCATGTGGACGCCGACGACGTCGAGGCTGTCGTCGTAGCCGAAGCGGTACTTCTGCTGAATGGCGAGGTAACAGACGATGCCGGCCACGGCACCGAACGCGATCCCCGCGAGCCCGCCGACGAAGGCGGCCGCGGGGGTGATGGCCACGAGGCCCGCCACGACACCCGAACATGCCCCGAGCAGCGTGAAGTGACCATCGCGGATCCGTTCGACGATCAGCCAGGCGATCATGCCGGCCGACGCCGCGAGGAAGGTGTTCATCAGGGCCGTGGCCGTGAGCGCGGTGTTCCCGGCGGCCCCACCGCTGTTGAACCCGAACCACCCGAACCAGAGGATCCCGGTTCCGAGCAGGACCAGCGGGAGGTTGTGCGGCGGCATGGCTTCGCGTGGCCATCCGCGGCGCTTTCCGAGCACGAGCACCATGGCGAGCGCAGCGACACCTGCGTTGACGTGGATCGCCGTTCCGCCTGCGAAGTCGAGCGAGCCGCGGGCACCGAGCCATCCGACGAGCGAGCCGTCGCCGTTGTCGACGCCGTAGATCCAGAACACGACGGGCGTGTAGACCAGAAGGCTCCAGACCGGGACGAAGATCGCCCAGGCCGAGAACTTCATGCGGTCAGCAACCGCTCCGGAGATCAGCGCCGGGGTGATGACCGCAAAGGTCATCAGAAACGCCGTGAGCAACAACCCGCTGCCGTCGAGGCCCTTCAGGCCCGCGGCATCGAGGTTGCCGATGAAGCCGTTCCCGCTTCCGCCGCCCGAGAGCGAGGCGCCCACCGTCACCCACAGCAGGGGGATGATGCCCGCGCAGTAGATGTTCATCAGCAACATGTTCAGCACGTTCTTCGAACGCACCATGCCCCCGTAGAACAGCGCGAGTCCCGGTGTCATGAACAAGACCAGGACAGTCGAAGTCAGAAGCCACGCATCGCCACCCTCCACGGAGGTCCTCCTCAGTCAGCTCGTGCGTGCCGATCACGCCCGCGCAGACCGTAGGCGTTCTTCGGATCGGAGGCTACTTCTGTGCCCGCCGACCAGACACGAGGAGGCCTGACGGCGGGCCCCGGCGTGCCTGCGAAACCGTGATGACGGTCAGACAGAAACCGATTCGCGCTCCTGTGCCCGGTCGCGTCGTGCGCTCATGCGCTCGCCGGCCTTCTTGACCCGGCCGATGTACTTGATCGTGCGTTCACGCGCGACCTCGGCCTCGGCCGAGAGGCCTTCGACGCCCGCCAGGTTCCAGTGTTCGAGCACGATGGGTTCGAGGATCTGATCGTGGTGGATCGTGAAGTCGTAGATCCCGGCCTGTGCGATCGCCTTGGAGTGCCGATTGAACTCGGGGATCCCGGTGCCTGGCATGGCGAATCCGCACACCTGGCGTTCCATGGCCAGCACGGCCTCGGAGGGGTCGAGCTCGAGCGCCGCGCTGGCGGCGTCGCGGTAGAAGACGTGGTGGAGGTTCTCGTCGCCTGCCACCCGAGCCATGATCTCGTAGCCGGTGCGGTCTTCGAGGAGACGCCCCGTGTTGCGGTGGGAGATGCGGGTGGCGAGTTCCTGGAGGGTGACATAGACCAGGCCGTCCATCGGCGAGCCGGGTCGTGGCACTTCCCCGGTGCTCATCTGGCTCATCCTGCCGCGTTCGAGATCGATCAGATCGACTGCCCGGGTGACTGACAGGTAGTCGCGGATGACGATCGAGTGCCGGCCCTCCTCGGCGGTCCAGCGTCGAGCCCACTCGCCCCACGCCCCGTCGTTGCTGAACATGTGGAAGATCGTCTCGAAGTAGTACGGAAGGTTGTCCTCGGTGAGCAGGTCGACGATCAGTGCGCTTCGAACCGCGTCGGGCATCGGCGCCTCGTCGGGGTCCCACGGCTCGCCCACTTCGAAGTCGCGGCCACGGCTCCACGGCACCAGCTCGTGGGGAAACCACTCCTTGGCGTTGGTGAGATGCCGGGCGAGAAGTGTCTCAACGGTCGGCTCGAGCTCGGCGACGAGGGTGCTTGCGTCCATGGGGCCTCAGCCTACCGACCGGTAGGTAGACGTGCACATCACCGGTTCACATCGGGGCGTCAATCACCCCGGAGCAACCGTCGGGCCACCATCTGGACCGGGTCCCAGACCCCCGAGAACGGCGGCGCATAGGAGAGGTCGAGGTCGATGACCTGTTGGGTGTCCAGGCCTGCGTGCAGCGCCATCGCGACGGTGTCGATGCGCTTGCCGGCACCTCGACCGCCGATGATCTGCGCGCCCAGGACGCGACCGCTGCCCCGCTCGGCCAGCATCTTGATGGTCATCGGCTCGGCCTCGGGCATGTAGTGGGCGATCGTGCTGGTGTCGAGCGTCGCCACGTCGTACTCGAACCCGGCCTCGACCGCCTCGTGCTCGGTGAGGCCGGTGCGGCTGATCTCGAGCGCACAGATCTTGGTGATGGCCGTGCCCACCACGCCCGGGAACGTCGCATAGCCGCCGCCGATGTTGACCCCCGCGACACGGCCCTGCTTGTTCGCAACCGTGCCGAGAGCAATGTGCACCGGCTCCTGGGTGAGCAGGTGAAACGAACTCGCGCAGTCTCCGGCCGCCCACACGCCGTCGACGGACGTCCGCTGTCGCCGGTCGACGAGGATCGACCCGCGCGGCCCCAGGTCGAGGCCGGCATCAGCGGCGAGGTCGGCATTGGGCGTCACCCCCATCCCGAGCACCACCAGATCCGCGTGGTGCTCGCCTTCGGTGGTGTGGACCACCCCGTCCTCGAAACCCGTGACCGGGAGGTCGGTCCGCACGTCGACGCCGAATCCGCGGATCGCCGATGCCACCTTCGCGGCGATGTCGGAATCGAGGGTCCGCATGACCTGCGAGGTCGCTTCGATGAGCGTGACCTCCGCACCCCACCGGCAGAACGCCTCGGCCATCTCGAGGCCGATGTAGCCGCCACCCACCACCGTCACATGCCGGCAGTCGGTCATGTGCGCGCGGGCCACGATCGCCTCGGCGTCGTCGAGCGTCTGGACCCCCATCACCTTCGGAAGATCGATGCCACCGATGTCGGGGCGCATCGGCCGCGCACCCGTGGCGATGTGCAACTGATCGAAGGAGAGGTTGATGGTGCGATCCCGAGCGCGATCGTGCACCTCCACCTTGCCGGCCTGGAGGTCGATCGATCGCACCTCGTGCTGCATCCGCACGTCGATGCGCTGGTGGTCACGGAACTCCTGCGGCGTGCGAGCCACCAGGTCGTCGAGGTCCGACACGTCACCGCCCACGAAGTACGGAATCCCACATGCGGCGTAACTCGTCCAGTTGCCCTTCTCGAGCGCAACGATGTCGAGATCGGGGTTGCGGCGCCTCGCCTGCGAAGCCGCCGCCATGCCGCCTGCGTCCCCGCCGATCACGACCAGTCGTTCCGCCATGGCGCCGGACACTAGGTGATGGTCTCGATCCGGTGTTCCCGTCGTGCGAAGATTGGCCATGGCCGTGCGCCGCGACTGTCGCCACTACTCGACGCGCACCACCCCTGACGGCGTGGTGCAACGATGCCGGGTCGCCGCCAACGAAGACATGCCGTTCGCGTGCCCCGATGACTGCCTGTTCTTCGAAGACCGTCCGATCACCGACGCCGGCTGGCAGCGATTCGAGCCCGAGGACGGCTGATCACACCTGAGGCTTGTGCCGACGAAGATGGATGTGGGCCTTGGCGGCGCCCCAGGTGATGCCCAACTCGTGCAGGTCGGGGTGCACGTCGGCGAAGGCGGCCGGACTCAGCCCATGGGTGTCGTCGGGAAACGCCCGCCGGTCGAAGTCGGCACGCGGGTTCGGCGCGACCCCGAGTCGATCCAGCGACTCGTTCGGGTAGCGGACGAGTGATCTGACGATGGCCAACGGAGTCGAGGTCTGCGCGTCGACGTCGGCCGCCAACAACTCGCGGAGGCGGGGCTCACCGTCGGCGATGGCCGCCGTCGACGCCGCCGTCGCTTCTTCGGCCGCAAGCGATCGATCGACGCCGGACTCGGCGGACCGGGCGAGCACCATGGCTTCGACCCACCCAGGGATCACCGCGACCATCGCGTCGGCGAGCGCTGCGGCGTGTCGGCGCATTGCCGCAGCATCGTCGGGATCGTCGGGGTTGGAAGCGGCGCCCATCGGGTCCAAGCTTGGGTCGTGCATCCCGAGCGTGTCGAACCCGGACCTGGGCAGGAATCAGTGTGGGACTACCCGCGTCCGCCGGCTCTCGAACCGGCGGGAGCCGTCCTGCGGGTCGAGTTCGACCGCACCGTGATCGCGACGAGCGACCAGGCGCTGCGCATCTGCGAGACCTCGCAGCCTCCGGCGTACTACTTCCCGCCCGCTGATGTCCGCACCGAGCTGCTCGTCGAGGTCGCAGGCAACACGTTCTGCGAGTGGAAGGGACTGGCGACCTACTTCGACGTGGTGGTCGACGGCCGACACGTCGAGCAGGCTGCGTGGACCTACCGGTCGCCCTCGAATCGCTACCGAGCCATCACCGACCACCTGGCGTTCTACGCACAGAAGCTCGACTGCTTCGTCGACGACGAGCAGGTGGTGCCGAACGACGGCAGCTTCTACGGCGGTTGGGTCACCTCGAAGGTCGTCGGCCCGTTCAAGGGCGCGCCCGGGACCCTCGGCTGGTGAGGATCAAGGCGCTGTCGGTCTTCGAGTGCGTGGTCTACCACTGCACGCTGGTCGACGGATCGAATCCGTGCCAACCGACCCTCGAGGTCGAGGCGCTCCTTCGAGACGGTGACGCCGACTCGGGCCCACTGCTGCTGCCGGTGGCCGAGTACGCGGTGATGGTGGGTGACGACGTCGCGAAGGCGTGCCTGCCCGATCTGGCCCGAGCCGGACGAGTGGTCGATCACCTCGGGTCGCCCCACCTCGCGTTTCGGATGTGGACCGCAGGCGACATCATCACGGGCTGACGCGCTCATCCACTCAGGCTCATCCACTCAGGCGATGACGAACCGATTCGCGATCACATCGACCGGCCGGTTCCCTCCCAGTACGGATCGCGCAGCAGCCGTTTGTAGAGCTTCCCGGTGGGGTGACGAGGGAACTCGGCTTCGAAGTCGACCGACCGCGGCACCTTGTAGCCGGCGAGGTGCTCGCGGACGTGGGCCATGAGCTCCCTCGCGAGGTCGTCGCTGGGTTCGTGGCCCTCTGTCAGCTCGACCGCCGCCTTGACCTCCTCGCCCATCTCGTCGTGCGGGATGCCGAAGACGGCCGAGTCCTTGACGGCGGGATGGGTGACCAGACAACCCTCGATCTCGGCCGGGTAGATGTTCACGCCGCCGCTGATGATCATGTCGATCTTGCGATCGGACAGGTAGAGCAGCCCCTCGTCGTCGAAGTAGCCGATGTCGCCCAGAGTGCCCCACCCGCCCTCGCGGTGTGCCGCCGCGGTCTTGTCGGGGGCGTTGTGGTACTCGAAGTCGCGCCCGGTCGCGCTCTTGAACCAGATCTGGCCCGACGATCCGGCTGGCTGTTCGACGCCATCGTCGTCGAGGATGCGGACCTCGGCCGATCCGGTCAGCGAGCCGACCGTGCCGGGATGCTCGAGCCACTGATCGGCGGTCGCGAGGCTGATGATCCCGCCTTCGGTGCCGCCGTAGTACTCGCTGATGTTCGGGCCCCACCACTCGATCATCTGACGCTTCACCTCGGGAGGGCACGGCGCCGCACCGTGCCAGACCTGCTTCAGCGAGGCGCCGTCGAAGGCCTCGCGCTCGTCGGCCGGCAGCTTCAGGAGACGGATGAACTGCGTGGGCACGAGGTGGGTGTGGGTGACCTGGTGCTCGTCGATGACCCGCAGGCACTCGGCCGGATCGAACTTGTGGGTCATCACCACCGACGCGCCACCCACCAGCGGAAGCACCGACCACGCCCACTGCGCCGAGTGGTAGCCGGGGCCGTTGAGATAGAAGCGTGCCGGGAGCTCGTAGCCCATCCACATCCGGAAGCCGGCCGAGGTCAGCTCGATGAGTGCCGGGTCGACGGGCTCGGAGCTCACCCCGCTCTTCACACCCTTCGGGAACCCCGTGGTCCCCGATGTGTAGAACATCGGTCCACCCATGCTCTGGTCTGACGGTTCATCACTCGATCCGCTGGCCAAGAGCTCCTCGTAGGTCACCCAGCCGTCGGGGGCGTCGTCGGCCATCAGCACGAGCAGGTCGGGCGCGGAATCGAGACGGTCGACCGCCTCGAGCGCCACGTCGCGAAAGCGGCCGTCGACGATGAACGCCTTCGAACCCGAGTCCTCGATCACGTACGCCAGCTCCTCGGCGCTCCAGTGCCAGTTGATCGGCACGGTCTGCTGTCCGGCATGGGCACCGGCGCTCATCACCTCGAAGTACTCGCAGCGGTTGCCGGTGAGCACCGAGAAGATGTCGCCGAACCCGAGCCCTCCACCTCTGAGACCGGACAGGAGCTGGTTCGTCCGGGTATCGAGCTCGGACCAGGTCATCGACCGCTCCTCGTCGATCAGGGCGACGTCGTCACCCCGGGAGTCGGCGAATTTCTTCGATGCATGGACCATGCGGTCAGCCTGCCAGACCCGTCGGAGCGACGCGGACCCCAGGGGGTCAGGGGTCGACGATCTCGACCCGGAGGCGGCGGAACCCTTTTCCCTTCGACTCGCTCTTGACCACCCGCAGGCCTCCGACCTCGCCGGTCGAGGCGACATGGGTGCCGCCGTCGGCCTGCTTGTCGAGGCCGACGATGTCGACGATGCGGAGCTCGGTCACCGATTCGGGCACGAGCGACACCTTGGTCCGGATCAGCGCGTCGTCGAGCACGGCTTCGGCACGCGGCATGAACGACACCTCGATCGGACGATCGGCGGCGATCTCGTCGTTCACCATCTGCTCGACCCGCTCGGCGAAGCCCGCCGGCAACGGGTTGAACTCGAAGTCCATCCGGGCCTTCAGGGGTTCCATGTTGCCGCCGGTGACCGGCTTCTCCCACTCGTTCCAGATCACGCCACACAGGATGTGCAGGGCCGTGTGGGTGCGCATGAGCTGGTGGCGACGTTCCCAGTCGAGCGTACCGGTCAACCTCTGGCCGATCGCCGGCGCGGCGCCGTCGAGGGCGTGCCAGTGCTCGCCCTCGGACTTCGTGACGTCGACGACCGAAGCGGCTCCACCGTCCCATTCGAGCCGGCCGGTGTCGTGCGGCTGCCCGCCCCCGGTTGCGTAGAACGCCGTGGCGGCGAGGGCGACGCGGCCATCGGCATCGACACCGGTGACCTCGGATTCGAAGGTCGCGAGGCGGGCGTCTCGGAGATAGAGGGGGTCGGCTGGCACCCAGCGATAGTGCCAGACCGGACGCACCACGAGCGAAGGACCGACGAACCCGGCGCCTCGGACAACCGCATCGACTCCGCTCCTCCCCTAAGGTCATGCGGTCAACCACGAACGGGCCTCCACGCGGGCCCCTGGAGGAAACCGATGAGTTCTTCACTTCGACGCATCCTGGCGCTCCTGATGGCGTCAGCGCTGATGTTCGCCGCTTGCGGCGACAGCGACTCGGACGCGAGCACCGACGACGGCTCGGGCGACCCGGAGCCGTCGGGCGAGGTCGAGCTCGTCTCGGCCGGCACCCTCTCGGTCTGCTCCGACACGCCGTACGAGCCCTTCGAGTTCGAGGGCGATGACGGCGAGCAGACCGGCTACGACATCGACCTCTTGCGTGCGATCGCAGACGAGAACAGCCTCGACCTCGAGGTCATCGACCTGCCCTTCGACGGCATCCTCGGCTCGCTGGCCGCCGGCGACTGTGACGTCGTCGCCTCGGCGCTCTCCATCACCGACGAGCGCAAGCAGCAGGTCGACTTCTCCGGGCCCTACTTCGACGCCGACCAGTCGCTGCTGATCCGATCCGACGACGAAGGCACCATCACGGCGCTGGACGACGTGACCGGCACGATCGGCGTGCAGTCGGGCACCACCGGCGCCGACTACGCCGAGGAGAACGCCCCCGAAGGAGCCGAGGTCAAGTCGTTCGAGGATGCCGACGGCCTCTTCGGAGCCCTCACCTCGGGCGACATCGACGCCATCCTCCAGGACTTCCCGGTGAACGCCTTCCGCGCCACCCAGGACGACTCCTTCGTCGTCACCGAGAAGTTCCCGACCCCCGAGCAGTACGGCTTCGCCGTCAAGAAGGACAACCCGACGGTGCTGGCGCTCGTCGACGACGGCCTCGAGACCATCCGAGCGAACGGCACCTTCGACACCATCTTCCAGACCTACTTCGGGGCCTGAGCCCTCCTGAAGCCAACCTGATTCGAAACGCACCAGACTCCCGATGGCCTTGACCAAACGCCAACGGGCCCGTCTGGTGCGTTTCGGCGTCTACGGACTGACGATCGCCTTCCTGGCGTTCATCGCGGTCAAGGCCGACTGGCCTGCCCTCCGCAAGGCGTTCTTCGATCCTGAGGTGTTCGCCGACCAGTTTCCCGACATCGTCATTCGGGCGGCGCGAAACACGCTCATCATCACCGCGCTCGCGTTCGCGATCGCACTGGCACTCGGACTCGTGCTCGCGCTCATGCGGCTCTCCTCGATCCGGCCCTACCGCTGGTTCGCCGGGATCTGGATCGAACTGTTTCGGGGCATCCCCGCCCTGATCACCATCATCGCGGTCGGGTTCGCCGTGCCGATCGCCCTCGACTTCCGGGTGCCCGGTCGGTACGGCGCGGGCTCGGTCGCGATCGGGATCGTCTACTCGGCCTACCTCGCCGAGACCATCCGGGCCGGGATCGAGGCCGTCCCCAGGGGTCAGGCCGAGGCGGCTCGTTCGTTGGGCATGAGCCAGGGCCGGGCCACCGTGTCGATCGTGATCCCGCAGGCGTTCAGGATCATCATCCCGCCGCTGACCAACGAGTTCATCGCCTTGATCAAGGACACCTCGCTGCTGTTCGTGCTCGGCACCACGGCCGACACCATCGAGATCACCAAATTCGCCCGGGACAACGTCAACAAGACCTTCAACATCACTCCGCTGGTCGCGGCGGCACTCGTCTACCTCGCGATCACGATCCCGATGACCCGATTGGTCGCGGTCATGGAACGACGGGCGGCGAAGGCCCGATGACCGACGCCATCATCCGGCTGATCGATCTCCACAAGTCCTTCGGCGACCTCGAAGTGCTCACCGGTGTCGATCTCGACGTGGCCCCGGGAGAAGTCGTGTCGATCATCGGTCCGTCGGGATCAGGCAAGTCGACCCTGCTCCGATGCGTCAACCGTCTCGAGGAACCGACGAGGGGCCGCATCGAGATCGACGGCGCCGACATCACCGATCCTGACTGCGACATCGACATGGTCCGCACGCACATCGGGATGGTGTTCCAGCAGTTCAACCTGTTCCCTCACCTGACGGTGATGGGCAACCTCACCATTGCGCAACGCAAGGTCCTCAGGCGATCGAAGGACGAAGCGAGCGACGTGGCCCGGCGGATGCTCGACCGGGTGGGCTTGGTCGACAAGACCGACGAGTTCCCCGCCCGGTTGTCCGGCGGTCAGAAACAACGGGTCGCCATTGCCCGGGCGCTGTGCATGGAACCCGACATGATGCTGTTCGACGAGTGCACCAGCGCCCTCGATCCCGAACTCGTCGGCGAGGTGCTCGACGTCATGCGCACGCTCGCCGAGGACGGGATGACGATGCTGGTCGTGACCCACGAGATGGGGTTCGCCCGGCGAGTCTCCGATCGGGTGGTGTTCATGGACGGCGGCAACATCGTCGAGCAGGGTCCGCCCGACACCGTCCTCGGCGACCCGCAACACGCCCGCACCCAGCAGTTCCTGCGCATGGTCGAGGAACGGTGAACTCCAGACGGACTACGCTCTCGGCCGTCATACCCCGTGTTGCCGACCGATGGAGGTCCCCTTGAGCAACCGAACGAAATGGATGCGCATCCTTGCGCTCCTCATGATCTTTGCGCTCGCCGCCGCAGCCTGCGGCAGCGACTCCAGCGACGGCGAGACGTCGACGGCGCCGGAAGAGGACGAAGCACCTTCGGGCGACGTGAGGAACGTCATCGTGGTCGACAAGACCGTCGGCGGTGTCACCGCCGGCGACGACATCAGCGAGGCCATCACCCCGGCGGCGGGTGCCGACCGCGGCAACGTCGACGGCACGCTCACCATCGGGTCGGTCCTGCCCAGCTCGGGCGACCTGGCCGTTCTTGGTGAGCCGATGAACAAGGCCGTCGAGTTGGCCATCGCCGACATCAACGAAGCCGGCGGTGTCCTCGACGGCGACGTCGTGCTCGACGCTCGCGACTCCGGCACCGACGAGCAGGTGGCCTCGGACGCCGTCGACGGCCTCCTCGGAACACCCACCGACGTGATCGTCGGCGCGGCGTCCAGCCGCATCAGCCTGTCGGTGATCGACAAGATCACCGGCGCCGGGGTGCCCGAGTGCTCTCCGTCGAACACCGGGCTCGACTTCACGACCTATGAGGACGGCGGCTACTACTTCCGCACCGCTCCGCCTGACAACCTCCAGGCGAAGGTCATGGCCGACGAGTTGATCATCCCCGACGGCCCCGAGAGCGTGGCGATCATCGCCCTCGCCGACTCGTACGGCCAGGGCTTCGCAGGCGCTCTCGAGACCGAGCTCACCAACGCCGGTCTCGAAGTCCCCGCCAACATCCCCTACGACCCCAACGGCACGAACTTCGACTCCGATGTGGCCGAGCTGGCCGACACCGGTGCCGACGCCTACGTGCTCTGGGGCTTCCCCGACACGGGCTCGACCATCCTGTCCGCGATGATCGAGAACGGCATCGGCCCGGCCGACACCCAGATCTACGCTGGCGACGGCATGCAGAGCTCGAGCCTCGGCCAGCTGGTCGATCCGAGCAACCCGGCCATCGTGGCCGGCATCAAGGGCACGGCGCCTTCGGCGGCACCGCCCGACGGTGAGCCGACGTTCCCCGACCGGTTCGCCGAGTTCGCACCCGGTGTCGACACGATCTTCTCGGCCCACGCCTACGACTGCACGATCGTGTTCGCTCTTGCAGCCCTCGAGGCCGGCTCTGACGACCCGCTCGACATCGCGGGATCGATGAATGCGGTCACCGAGGGGGGCGAGAAGTGCACCAACTTCGCCGACTGCAAGGCCCTCATCGAGGCCGGAACCGACATCGACTACGACGGTGCCTCCGGCGCCCTCGACTTCGTCAACGCCGGTGAGCCCGGCGCCGGTGCCTACGACATCTGGAACTTCAGCGACGAGACCGAACCCGCCGAGTAGTCGACGACGGTCCTGAAGCAATCCTTGGCTCGACCCCCTGGCCTCCCCGGAGGACAGGGGGTCAGTCGTTTTCGGTTCGGATACGACTTCGAGCCAGCGTCCCGAGATACAGCTCGATGACCTTCGGGTCGTCCAGGAGTTCGGCCCCCGTGCCGGTGTAGGCATTGGCGCCCTGATCGAGCACGTAGCCGCGATCGACGATCTCGAGACACCGGCGGGCGTTCTGTTCGACGATCAGGATCGCCACGCCGGCTTCGTTGATGTGGGTGATCCGACGAAACACCTCACCCTGGTTGGCGGGGGACAGGCCGGCCGAGGGCTCGTCGAGGAGGACCACCGACGGGTCCATCATCAGCGCCCGACCCAGTGCCACCATCTGTCGTTCTCCGCCGGAGAGCGACCCGGCCCGCTGCGATCGGCGCTCACGAAGCAGGGGGAACAGCTCGGTGACGACCTCGAAGCGGTCGTCGAACACCGAGGGCCGCAGGAACGCTCCCATGGCCAGGTTCTCCGCCACGGTGAGGCTCGGGAAGACGTTGTCGACCTGCGGGACGTAGCCGACGCCCCTCCCCACGAGTTCGTGGCCCTTCACCCCGGTGATGGGCTCACCCCTGAGTCGCGTCTCGCCGGACCGGATGTCGACCAGACCGAACATCGCCTTGAGCAGGGTGCTCTTGCCGGCGCCGTTGGGCCCGATGATCCCGACGACCTCACCCTCACCGAGGGTCAGGTCGCACCCGGTGAGGATGTCGACCCCTGGCACGTACCCGGCCACCACTGCGTCAGCTTCCAACAGAGCGCTCACGTCAGATCCCCGACACAGAGCACGGCCGAGGAGGCACGAGAAGGCCGACCAACCCCTGCCCGGACGTCAGCAGGAAGCGCGAGCGCGTGACGAGCCGGCGAGCGGCCGCAGCAGGACGGGGCCGGCAGCGGGAGGAACGGCTCATGAGGAGACTCCGAGGTAGGCCTCGATGACGGCATCGTTGGCGGCGACCGCGCTCGACACGCCTTCGGCGATCACCGAGCCCTGGGCGAGGCACACCACCCAGTCGCTGATCTCAGCGACGACATCCATGTCGTGCTCGACGAACACGATGGTCATGCCCTCGTCGCGCAGCGCCTTGACGTGCTCGAGCAGTGACTGGGTGAGGGCCGGGTTCACACCGGCCATGGGCTCGTCGAGCATCAGCACCCGCGGCTCGGTCATGAGCGCACGAGCCATCTCGAGCAGCTTGCGCTGCCCCCCGGACAACGTGCCGGCGTATTCGTCGCGAAGGTGGTCGAGCTTGAAACGGTCGAGCAGGTCGTCGGCCCGCCGTTCGCTGGCCCGCTCTTCGGACCGCCAGAAATGAGGGAACAGGGCGAACGCAATGCGCTCGCCGCGCTGGTCGACCGCTGCCAGCTTCATGTTCTCGAGCACCGTCATCCGAGACAACGACTTGGTGAGTTGGAAGGTCCGCACCATCCCGAGTCGAGCGATCCGTGCGGGTGAGCGCCCTGACAGCTCACGCCCGTCGAGGTTCCACCGTCCACGGTCGGGCCGGTCGAATCCGGTGAGCTGGTTGAACAGTGTCGTCTTGCCGGCTCCGTTGGGTCCGATCAGCGCCGTGATGGCGCCGCGCTGGAACTCGAGGTGATCGACACTGACGGCTCGGAGGCCACCGAAGGCCTTCACGACGCCGTCGACGACGACGATGGGGTCGGGCTTGGGCACGCCGATGGCCGGATCGACCATCGAGAGGTCAACGGTCGACAAGACGCACCTCGTCACGGTCACCGAGCATGCCCTGGGGCCGGAACGCCATGAGCAACATCAACGCCAGCCCCACCAGGGCGAACCGGATGGCACCCAGGTCGGTCGTGTCGATCCATCGCGAGAAGAACAACTCGTTGGCGATGCCGTCACGGAGAAAGCTGTCGACGAAGGAGAGGGTGAACCAGAACGTGATCGCGCCGACCACCGGCCCGAGGGAGGTTCCGGCACCACCGAGGATCATGATCAAGAACGCGAAGAACGTGACATTGGCGGTGTAGGCGTCCGGGTTGACCGACTGCTGGTCGAATGCCAGCAACATGCCCGCGAACGAGCCGATCACTCCGCCGAGCACGAGGCTCTGGAGCTTGAAGGACACCACGTCCTTGCCCAGGGCGCGAGCCGCGTCCTCGTCCTCGCGGATGGCCTTCAGCACTCGACCCCAGGGGCTCCGGGCCAGGCCGGCCACGAGCAGCGACATGAGCGCAACGAGGCCCCAGCCCACGAGGATCACCCACAGCTGCCGGTTGCTGAAGCTGAGGCGCCCCCAGCCGTAGAGGCCCTGGTTGATCGGGTTGAGATCGTAGAAGTCGCCGGCGAAGCGCTGGATCCCGAACACCCCGTTGGTCAAGGGTTCGACCGACCTCGCGCGCGCGGTCAATCGCAGGATCTCGGCCGTGGCGATGGTGACGATGGCGAGGTAGTCAGCGCGTAGCCGAAGCGTCGGCAACCCGAGCAGGAGGCCGAGCATCACGGCGGCGAGGACCCCGACGAGCACCCCCAGCCACAACGATCCACCCTGGTCGACGGTGATGGCCGCACCGTACGCGCCCACCAGCATGAACCCGACCTGCCCGAAGTTGAGCAGGCCGGTGTAGCCGTAGTGCACGTTCAGGCCGATGGCCGCCAGCGCGAACGCGGCCGCCGGCACGCCAACGGCCGAGCGGGTGGCGTCGATGAAGATCTGCGACCAGTCCATCAGCCGATCCTCTCGGCTCGCCCGAAGATGCCCTGAGGCCGGACGAGCAGCACCAGGATCAACGCACCCAGGGCGAACACCAGCTTGAACTCAGACGAGACCCAGTACGTCGAGACCTGCGACACGAGTCCGATCACCATGCCGCCGGCCATTGCGCCGAAGGCGGTGCCGAGCCCGCCGAGGATGACCGCGGCGAACATCAGAAGCAGCAACGCGAACCCCATGTCCCACGTCACCGCTTCAGTGACCCCCTGCAGCACGCCTCCGAGAGCCGCCAGCGCCGCCCCGAGGACCCAGGTGAAGAGGATGACCCGTTCGACGTCGATGCCCGACGACTCGGCCAGGTCGCGGTTGTCTGCGACGGCGCGCATGGCCGTACCGATGCGCGTCTTCACCAGGAGCAGACCCACGGCCACCAACACGGTCAGGGCGATCGCCGTGATCACGTAGTCCTTGGCCGGGAGGCTGATCGGACCGACCTCGAAGCTGCGCTGGATGGTGAAGTCCCGGTAGGGGCGGCTGGCCCCGCCGTACACGATCAACAAGATGTGACGGATGAACAGCGACAGCCCGATGGCCACCACGAGCAGCGTGATGCCGCCGATCTTCCGGCGCCGCAGCGGCCGCCACAACCCGACCTCGAGACCTCCGCCCAGCAGTCCGGCGATGGGCATGGCGAGCAGCGTCGCCCACACCAGCCACAGTTGGGGGCCGCCGGTCGCCGCGTTCAGGAACCATGCAGCGATCGCTCCGAAGGCGACCAACTCGCCGTGGGCGAAGTTGACGAGACCGGTGACCCCGAAGATCAGGCTCAGCCCGAGGGCCGCCAGTGCGATGATCGCACCGAACTTGATCCCGCCGGCCACGAGGTTGATGAACCGTTCGAAGTCCGAGCCACCCCCTCCGACGCGCTCGCCGAGCAGGAAACGGACGACCTTGGCCTGGCCCTCGTCGACCGACACCGCGACGAGCGTGGCCCGGTCGTCGTCCCGCAGGGTCACCCCCTCGGGCAGGGTGGAGACATCGAGGGCGACGTCGAACCGTCCGGGCTCCTCGACTGCGACGGTCCAGGATCCTTCGTCATCGGAGGTGGCCGTGCCGATTTCTGCACCGTTGGCATCGGTCACGACGATCACGACGCCCGGCACGACGAGATCCTCGTCGGTGTCGGCGTCCTTGGTGGTCAGCGTCCCTCCGACGGACTGGCCGGGGGTCTGGGTGGCCCCGGGTTCGTCGGTCTGGCCGAGAGCCGGCGATGCGGTCGCCATCGAGACGGTCACGAGCGTCACGCAGACGAGCAACGCTCGCACGAACCCCCGCCGGATGGCCATCGGGCGCCGAGTGTAGGAGGTCTAGGCGATGCCGACTGCGGTGCACACGTCATCGACGTCGCCGACCATGCCGGTGATGAACGGACCGAACTCGGCGTACTTGGCCGATGCCTCGTCGAAGCGCATCGTGTAGACGACTTCCTTGAGGTCGTCGGGGTGCTGGGCGAAGAGGGTCACACCCCACTCGAAGTCGTCGAGTCCGGTCGAGCCGGTGATCAGCTGGACGATCCGCCCGCGGAACTTGCGGCCCGATGCGCCGTGTTCGTACATCAGGTCCTTGCGGTCGTCGAAGGGCAGCTCGAACCAGTTCTGCTCGGGATCGCGCCGCTTCGACATCGGGTAGAAGCAGAACGACGTCATGCCCTCGGGCGGAAGCACTGGATGGAGCCTGGCCTGCTTCATCTCGTCGGGGACACCTGCCGCATACTCCGACAGCTCCGTCAGCGAGACGTAGCTGTCGACGACGTCGAGCCCAGCGCCCTGGAGTTCGGTCTGGAGCCGACGGAGCCGCCACAGATCGATGCCGACCGCCATGACGCCCAGATCGGCCTTGTGGCCGAGGGTGGCGACCGTGACGACCTGGTGGTCATCGGCGACACATCCCTTGACCGCGGCGTGGATCGCCTGTCGGTCGGCGTGCGCAGTCGGGCGGCAGAACAGGTGGAGGACGCCGAGTCCGATCGATGGCTGAGCGGGTGCGGGCATGGAGACGAGTGTAGGGACCGACTCTGGTGGGCCCTCAGCCGGACCATCGACCGCGGGTCACCGTCGGTCGAGATCTGCGGGCGAGTACACATTCGCTGCACCGCCGCGAGCGAAGCCGACGAGCGTCAGACCGCCCCGGCGGGCCGCCTGGACTGCGAGCGCCGAGGGCGCGGACACCGCGACAAGCGTGCCGAACCCGGCGGCCCACGCCTTCTGGACCAGTTCGAAGCTCGCCCGACCGCTCACGAACAGGCCCTGCCCGGACGCGGGAAGCGCCCCGTCGAGAAGCAGGCGACCCACCACCTTGTCGACGGCATTGTGGCGTCCGATGTCCTCGCGCACGTGGCCGATCTCGCCCGCTCCGTCGAACGACGCCGCCGCGTGCACGGCTCCGGTGGCCTGGAACAAGGGCTGGCGCTCCGCCATCTCGTGGGCCACGCCGATCACGATCTGGAAGTCGAGCGGTGCCGCAGGAGGGAGCGGATCGAGCCGACCGGCGAGATCGTCGAGAGCCGTGGTGCCACACATCCCGCACGACGACGACATGACCCCGATACGGGGTTCGGCTGCCGGGGCCTTTCCACCGGTCTCGACGGTCACGACGTTGAATTCGCTGTCGACCGCCGACCCGGTCGCGCAGTAACGGCACCGAACCACCGGCGCCCCTCCGAGGAGCCCGTCGCCGTGACACAGCCCGACTGCCAACTCGAAGTCGTCTCCGGGAGTTCGCATGGTCGTCGCGACCCGCACGCCGTCGAGCCTGACTTCGAGTGGTTCCTCGACGATCAGCTCGTCGGGTGCGCGAGTACGCGAGCCGTCCGCGAGGAGACGGTGGGTGAGCATCCGCGCCGTCCTGCCTCGAGCCATGCCCCAACGACTGTAGATGGGCCAGCCCAGCAAGACGCCGGCCGGCGGAGAGGCGCGGCTGCCCGCAGCACGGACATGCCAACGAGCACGGCCATCGTGATCGCACGGTCGGCGGGCATCGGGTGATTTCCAGGACTGCGTTGGCGTCGATCTCGCCAACGCAGAACGCCGCCCCATCCGGGGCGGCGTTCTCGTCGAGCTCGTCCTCGGTGGGAGGTGGCTAGAAGTCCTCCATACCGCCCGGCATGCCGCCTGCGTGGTCCTCGGCAGGCTGGTCGGCGATCACGGCTTCGGTGGTGAGGAACAACGCCGCGATCGACGCTGCATTCTGGAGCGCCGAGCGGGTCACCTTGGCGGCGTCGATGATTCCAGCCGCAGTGAGGTCCTCGTACTCGCCGGTGGCCGCATTGAGACCTTCGGAGGCCCCTTCGAGTTCGCGGACCCGTGCGACGACGACGCCACCCTCGAGACCTGCGTTGACGGCGATCTGGGTCAGCGGGGCCTCGAGCGCCCGGGCAACGATGCGGGCGCCGGTGGCCTCGTCGGCCGAGAGGCCTTCGGCGGCAGCGAGCACGCTG
>DATKWD010000109.1:0-5432 GCA_035529695.1 Acidimicrobiales bacterium
GAGGCCAGCGAGTACCTCGTCCGTCACCCCGATGTCGACAAGGTGAGTTTCACGGGCTCGACGGCGGCAGGGCGGAAGATCGGCGCCATCTGCGGCGAGCAGCTCAAGGGCTGCACCCTCGAGCTCGGCGGCAAGTCGGCCGCCATCGTCCTCGACGACGTCGACCTCGATGCCGTCATGGGCGATCTCCTCGGCTCGGGCCTGATGAACAACGGGCAGGTGTGCGGGTCGCAGAGCCGCATCCTGATCTCGCGGGCCAAGTACGACGAGTTCACCGACGCCATCGGACAGGCGATGTCGGAGATGACCGTCGGCGATCCCACCGATCCGTCGAACGTGATCGGCCCGCTGGTCAACAAGTCGCAACACGATCGGGTGCTCGGCTACCTCGACATCGGGAAGCAGGAGGGCGCCAAGGTGGTCACCGGCGGCGGCCGACCCGCCGAGCTCGACACGGGGTACTACATCGAGCCCACGCTGTTCGCCGACGTCGACAACTCGATGCGCATCGCCCGCGAGGAGATCTTCGGCCCGGTGCTCTCGGCCATCCCCTACACCGACGAGGAGGAAGCCGTCGCCATCGCGAACGACTCCGACTACGGCCTCTGTGGCTCGGTGTGGTCGACCGACATCGACCACGCCACCGAACTGGCAGCCAAGGTCCGCACCGGAACCATGACGATCAACAGCCAGATGATCCTCGACATGAAGAGCCCCTTCGGTGGCTTCAAGTCCTCGGGGATCGGACGCGAACTCGGTCCCGAAGGCCTGGCCGCCTACCTCGAGTACCAGAGCATCATCATTCCCGGCTGACCAGCGTCGGCACGTCCGCGAAACTCGTCGCCACCTCGTAGCCCTCGGGGCGGTCGTGCTCGCTCACGACTTCGTGGTCCCAGGTGTACTCGTATTCGATGTGGATGGCCCGCCCACCGATCTCGAGCACCGGGAGCACGTCGCTGCGGACCGAGTTGCCCACCATCGTGAAATCGGCCGAGTCGATGCCGTGGCGCCCGAGTGCGTTCTGGTAGGTCTGCGCGTCCTTCTCGGCCACGATCTCCACGCCGTCCACCACGTCGGCCAGCCCGCTCTGCGCGACTTTGGTCTCCTGGTGGAGCAGGTCGCCCTTGGTGATGATGACGAGCCGGTGCCCGGCGGTGAGAAGCCCGTCGATGCCCTCGGCCACCCCGTCGAGCAGCTCGACGGGGTGCTGGAGCACCTCCTTGCCGAGGTCGATGATCCGCTGGACGTCCGCGCCGCCGATCGATCCGTCGGTCATCTCGATCGCCGTCTCGACCAACGAGAGCGTGAAGCCCTTGACGCCGTAGCCGAAGATCTCGAGGTTGCGTCGCTCGGTCCGCATGAGCCGGTCGTGGAGCTCGGACGTGTCGATGTAGTCGCTCAGCAACTCGTTGTAGAGCCGCTGCGCGTCGACGAAGTGGCGCTCGGAGTGCCAGAGGGTGTCGTCGCCGTCGAGTCCGATCCAGGTCGTCATCAGATCGGGTGCCCGAGCCGGTTGGGCGGCACCTTCTTCGGCGGCTGACGCCTCGCGGGGAGCACCGCGAGCAGCGCACGGGTCTCGTTCGCAACCGCAGCCACGGCCGCCTCGAACGGCGCGATGACCTCGCCCTTGGGTTGGCGGATGCCGCTGACCTTTCGGATGAACTGACGGGCAGAGGCCTCGATCTCCTCTGCAGTCGCAGGCGGTTCGAGACCTCGGAGTTCAAGAATGGATCTGCACATGCGGGTGCTCCTGTCGCCAAGCCGCTTCGGCCTCTCCCATCTTCGTCGATGGAGGGCCGTCGACGAAGGGCCAGATCTCCTCGGCGATCGCCCGCCAGTTGGCGGTGGCGTCGAGTTGACCGAGGAGCGCGAACAGTCCGAGGTTGATGCGCTGGATCACCACGAACTCTGCGGGCACGTTGGCGGCCCGCATGATGTCGCCGTGCGGACCGCTCGGGTCGAAGAAGCGGCGGACCATCTCCGACGCGAACGCGGCATCGATGGTCGACACCTCGTCGGTCATCAGGAACTCGTAGAAGTGCCGGAAGTACGCCAGGATCTGCGCGTCGGAGACACCCAACCCTGGCTCGATGATGCCGTAGTCCTCGACGAGCGTGCGGTAGGCGGCGATGTCGTGGTCGAGCACCATGGCCTTGACCATCTCGCCGAACTGGTCCATCTCGGTGTGGGTGAAGCGCTTGACCAGGCCGAAGTCGAGGAACGTGACCCGCCCGCCAGAGAGGAAGAGGTAGTTGCCCGGATGCGGATCACCGTTGAACGCCAGCATCCGGTAGAGGCCGTGGAAGACGAAGCGGAAGATCGTCTCGGCCGCCAGGTTGCGTTCCTCCTGCGTCCAACGTTCCATCTCGGCGAACGGAACACCTTCGGCGAGGTCGGTGGTGAGGACCTTCTCGGCCGAGAGCTCGCGCACCACGTCCGGGACCGTGATGGTCGGGTGGGCCCGGTACTCCTCGGCGAACATCTGCTGATGGTCGGCCTCGAGCCGGTAGTCGAGCTCCTCGCTCAGGCGCTCCTTGATCTCGCGGACCATGGGCGCCGGGTCGAGGCCCGGGAACATCATCTTGAATGCGCTCATGACGAGGTCGGTGTTGTCGAGGTCGGCCCGGATCGCTTCGCTCACACCCGGGTACTGCACCTTGACCGCCACGGCGCGGCCGTCACGGGTGATCGCCCGGTGGACCTGCCCGATGGACGCTGACGCGATGGGGTGTGGGTCCCACTCGGCGAACAGCTCCTCGGGTGGTGCTCCGAGCTGGTCGACGATGACGCCGGCGGCGAGTTCGGGACTCATCGGCGGTGCGTTCGACTGGAGCTCGGCGAGGGCCGAGCGCACGTGTTCGGGCATGCCCTGGTCGAGGTAGCTCGCCATCTGGCCGAGCTTCATCATCGCGCCCTTCATGTTGCCCAGCGTCTCGGTGATCTGGGCGGCGGTCTTCATCTCGAATCCGGCATCGAGGGATTCGCGGCGTTCTGCCGAGGCGAACACCCGGCGGGCACGGTGGACGGCGTAGCTCCCGCCGGTCTGGGTGCCGAGGCGAGCAACGGCGGCCGTTCGGTGCCGCCTGCCGTGGACCGAGATGGGACCCGGGGTCGGCAGGTCGGCCCAGGGCCGGGGTGCGAAGCGCCGGAGCGCGAGCGCGCCAGCGGCGGCGAGGGCAACGAGTCCGACGATTCGTGACCTTCGCACCGGCCGAGCGTACGGGAAGCGGCCGTGTGGTCGACTGGTCAATGGCGGCCCGCAACGCTGCGCCGGCGATGGTCATGGTGGCTCTGGCCTAGTCTCGGCCTCCATGCGGGCGCTCGTCACCGGGGCCACCGGATTCCTCGGCAGTCATCTGGCGACCAGACTGGCGTCGGACGGGCACTCGGTTCGCGTGCTCGCTCGATCGACGTCCGACCTGAGCCGGCTGGCTGATGTCGATCACGAGGTCGCGATCGGCGACGTCTCAGACGTGTCGTCGTTCCGTCAGGCCGCTGGCGGCGTCGACGCGGTGTTCCACTGCGCGGCCATGTACGAGATGGGTCCTGCCGATCCGTCCTCGATGGACGCGGTGAACATCGGTGGCGTCCACGCCGCAATCGAAGCGGCGACCGAGGCCGGCGCGGTGCTCGTGCACGTGAGCAGCGTCACCGCGATCGGGCCGACCGGCACCGTCGTTCGCGACGAGTCGTTCTGGGCCGGCAACGAGCCCCTGACCCACTACGAGCGCACCAAGCGCGCCGGCCACCTCGTCGCCCGACGTGCCGCCGCCGATGGGGCAGACGTGCGGATCGTGTCACCGGGCGGCATCTACGGTCCTGGCGACGTCTCGACGCTCGGTCGGATGATCGAGCGATACATGACCACGCCGAGCCCGATCGGATGGCGCCCCGACGGCATGCAGAGCGCCGTCAACGTCGATGACGCTGCGGATCTCATCGTCAAGGTCTTCGAACGAGGCGCCCCTGGCGAGGAGTACCTCGCGTGCGCGCAGGCGGTCACGTTCGCTGAGTGGTTCGCCGAGATCGCGGCGGCCGCTGGTCGGCGCCCGCCGTTCCTCAACATGGGCGATCGGACGCTGCGGGTCGCGGCGCGGGTGGCTCGGGCGGTGAAGCCCGTGCTGGGTCAACGCGGACCGATGGTGTCGGAATACCTGGCCACCATGGGGTGCGACTACGCCTTCTCGGGCGACAAGGCTCGCACCGAGCTCGGATGGAAACCGGTCGACCTTGCCGACGGGATGAGGGCCTATGCAGCCGCCATCGGGGCCGCCGGCTGAGAGCCCATGCGGCTTGGCGAGGCGCTAGTCGTCGACGAGGTCGTCGACCTTGGCTGCTGCTCGGTTGATCTTGCGCTCGGCCTTGCGTTGCAGTCGCTTGGTGCGGAAACGGCCACGGTTCCAGAGCCGGTTGAGTTTGCGTTCGGCCTTGCGAGCCGAGCGTTCGACGCGACGACGCGCCCGCTTCGTGGTGCGAACGGTCTTGCCCATGGCCTCTTCGGCATGGTCGATGACCTGATCCTTGACCTCGTCGGCCCGATCAGTCACTGCGCGGATCGCTTCCGATGCTCGCTGCTTGCGTCGTCCCATGGGAGCTCCTTCGTACGAGAAGCCCGCAGCTTAGGAGCTGCGCGGATGGGGTGACACCTGGCGAGTCCGGCGGTTCCTCAACCGCGGTCGAGGTCGTCGTCGGACGGCCCGTCAGGGCGTTCGCCCGCGGCGAGTTGCGGCTCGATCGACGGCGTCTCGTCCGGCGGAGGCTCCGAAGCCCGGTCTTCTTCCTGCTGCTCGAGGTACTCGGCGGTGAACTCGATCTGGCTGCTGACCCAATCGAGCTCGCCCTCGGCGGTTCGCTCACGAGCGTCGATGCGTTCGAGCGTGTCGCGCTTGCCATAGATGACCGCGATGTCACCGTGATGGAGCTGGGACTCGCGGTTCGGCGCGCCCAACCAACGGCCGTCTGCCCGCTCGATCCCGAGGACGAGGACGCCTTCGGCGGACAAGCCGAGATCTTGGAGGGGGACACCGCACAGCCAATCACCCTCGTCGACCTCGATCTCGCCGACCATCCACTGGTCGGCCAGGCGCAACAGACCGGCGTAGTCGCGTACGTCGAGGTCGGTCCACCGGCGAAGCGCCCGTTCGATGACGCGTGACATCGCCCGATCGACGATCTGGCTGGCGGCGAAGCGCCACAACAGGATGAGTCCGCCGAGCAGGACCGCCAGTCGGATCACGGCGTCGCCCGACCCGGACACGGCGCTGAACGACAACAGCACCGCGGCGAGACCTGAGACGATGCCGGCGTTGCCCAGCAGGATGAGCGACAAGATGATGCGTCGGCGCACGGGGTGGTTGACGACCGATTCGGACTCGGTGGTCGTGAAGCCGGTGCCGCTGAACGCCGATCTGGCCTGGAAGCGTGCCGACTCG
>DATKWD010000110.1:0-4096 GCA_035529695.1 Acidimicrobiales bacterium
CAGCCGTGATCGGCCGGCCCGTGGCTCATCAGTCCTTCCATTCGATGCCGTAGTCGTCGAACCAGAAGCGGGCCTCGCGAATCGCGTCGGGCGGGGTCCGCAGGTCGAGATCCTGGTTGAGTTCGGTGGGGGTCGGGCCGATGTCGGCGGCGATGGCGCCGAGGGCATCGACGTCGAGGTCGTAGCAGCGCACGGCGTTGAGCCCGAGGAGCAGACGCGTCTCCTCGACCGGGATCGCCTGGAAGTCGGTGGACAGCCGCAGGGTCGTGTTTGGCCACGTGCCCTCGGGGTGGGGGTAGTCGGTGCCCCACATGAGGCCGTCGAGACCGTTGACGTATCGGCGGCGGAGCTCGGGCTTGCTCATGGCCGAGGCCCCGATGAACACGTTGGTGCCGATGTACTCGGACGGGAGCCGCTCGATGAGGCCCTTCGTCCGAGAAGCCATCTTCTTCACCTTCCAGTTCTGGCCGCCGAACATCACGTCGGTCTTGAACAAGAGGTCGCCGACCCACCACGACCCGCACTCGACGGGCGCGTATCGGAGATTCGGGAACTGGTCGAACTTCCCGGAGAGCAGCAGCTGCCACAGCGGTCGGTGGGTCCAGAACGCAACCTCGAGCATGTACTGGGCCATGTTGTCGTTGTAGGCCTCGGTGTCGGCCTCACCGGAGTGGGTGTGGACCACCAGGCCGGCCTCCGCGCACGCTGCCCACACCGGGTCGTAGGACGAATGGCCGTAAGACGGATGCTCGTGCCACATCGTGGGGATCATGATGCCCTTGACCCCGGGCTTGCCGGCGAGCGCCTCGATCTCACGAACCGCCTCGTCGATCCCGTGGGTGATGGGCACGAGTGCGACGCCGGCGCGTCGGGGTGGGTTCGTGGCGCAGAACTCCTCGAGCCAACGGTTGTGCGCTCGCGCTCCCGCCCACGCCAGTCGGGGGTCGGCGATCATGCCTGCCTGGAGCCCGGCACCGAAGGGTGGTGCCTCCATGCCCGTCACCGAATCGCCGTCGGCGAAGATCACCTCGCCTGCCACCCCGTCGGCATCGAGGGTCTTGTCGCGGATCGCGGGATCGAAGGCGCCCTTGAGGCCGACCTCGTTGTCGCGCTCCCATTGCTCGACGTACTCGCCGTTGAGTTCCTCGACCATGGCCCGGTGTTGGTGCCGGGTGGTCAACCACTCGTCGAACTCGGCGTGCACCGAGGATTCGAGGTAGGGCCGGTAGTCCTCGACGTAGAGGCCCGCATGGGTGTCCGACGACACGATCACATATGGGGCGTTGCTCTGATCGATGCCCTCCACAGGGTTTGGCATGACGTCTCCTTGCCGTTTCTATGACGGTGTCCTAGAGTGCTTTGACACTGTTACAGAAGCGGTGAGGACGCGCAACCCCCATGGCACGGACGGCGACACCAGCGGACGAGGACGCAGCGGTCGGCACCGGGCGGCGCACGGGTCTCGATCGCGGCGACGTTCTGGACGCGGCACTCGATCTGGTCGAACGGGAAGGGGCCGCCGCGCTGAGCATGCGCCGGCTGGCCACCGAACTCGACGTCGCGACGCCGACCATCTATTGGCACGTCGGCAGCCGAGACGAGTTGGTCGCCGCGGTGATCCGCCTCCAGTCGACCCGACTCGCCGAGTACGTCGTCGACGGAACGACGCCCCGCGAGCGTGTCTACAGCGCTGCTCGTCACATCTGGACGAGCTCGATCGAGCATCGGGCGATCACCTCGCTGGCGCATCAGAGCGGGACCTCGTCGCTGCTCGGCCACCACCTCGAGGCCGCGTTGGTGGGCGAGCTCGAGGCAGCCGGCCTCGTCGGCCAGGAGGCAGCAGACGCGACCCGAGCGATCCTCATCGCCGTCGGAGGGTCGTTGGTGCTCGCACTGCGCGACCTCTCCGCGTACCCGGCCGAGTACCGGCCCGATGCGCTGTGGGCCACCAGCGATGCACCGATCGCCGCCGAGACCCGAGACGCCCTGCGAGCCGAGCCCGACCTCGATGCGCTCTCGGCCGTCGCGCTCCGAACCGTGATCGAGCACTACGTCCCGGAATGACCCCAACCTTCCGCATGACCCAACCCACCGTGAACGAGGAGAAGTGATGACCGAAGCACCCATGATCCAGCCGGGCGAAGTCGCCGGCTGGCCGAAGCTCGTGGTCACCTACACGACCGAGCCGGCCAACGTCGCCCGGCTGCTCCCACCCGGTCTCGAGCCCCTCGATCCGACCGTCACGATCGCGTTCTACTGCGTGCCGGTGCTCGGCGAGCCGGAGTACGGCGTCAGCGTCAAGGTGCCCGCCGCATGGCAGGGGGTCGAGGGCCAGTACAACCTGGGTCTGGGCATCGACCAGGAGGCCGCCGTCCACATCAGTGCCGAGACGAACGGGCAGCCCAAGTTCCTCTGCGACATCAGCCTCTTCCGCGTCGGCGACGCCATCACCGCCCGGGCCACTCACCAGGGCTACACGTTCGTCGAATTCGCAGGCCGAAGCATCGGAGCCGTCGAGCCACGCTCAGGCGCGTTCACCGAGCACGAATGGTGGACCAAGTACTCCAGGGCCATCGGTGGCGAGACCGGCACGTACGACTTCGCCCCCCACGTGGTCGACGTCGCCACCACCTTCGAGCCACGGCACCTCGAGAAGGTCGAGGGTGATGTGCTCCTTCGCGACAGTCCATGGGACCCGATCGCCCGGCATCTGCCCGTCGTCGAGTCCGGCAGCGCCCACCTGGTCACCAACCAGCCCACGGCCCGCGTCATCACCAACGGCGGGCCGCTCGACCCCGAGGCGTTCTGGCCCTTCGCCGATGTGATCGGCGGGAGTCGCTGGCCCGGCCATCGCGGCGGCCCGCTCGCGTCCTGAGCCGCGGGGAGGATCACGGTATCGACCCTCGACCTCACCGAGCCGGTGATGTTCGATCCGCTCGCCGACGGCTTCGTCGAGTGGCCGTACGATCAGTACGCGCGCCTGCGTGCCCGCGCGAGCAGATGCAGGCCAGCACCTGCAGTTCGGCACGGGCATCCACAGGTGTCTCGGCTCGCACCTGGCCAGGCTCCAGGCCGAGACGATGTGCCGCGCGCTCCTCGACCGGTTCGAGCACATCGAGCCGGCGGGCGAACCCCCGGTCGTCAGAGCTCGGCGGGGACGAGCGTCTCGGTTGCGAAGCCCTTGCTGATGCCATCGACGTCATCGGTCGGTACGCCGGCCTCGCCGACCAGCGAGCAGTCGGACTCGAAGACGTTCAAACCCTCCGGAATCGCTGTAGCGAGCGGCACCTCGACCAGCTCGCCGATCTCGCCGGCGGTGCAGTCGGGGATGTTGAAGCTGACCACGCCGTCGACGGCGATCGAACCGTCGTCGAGTGCGTCGCGATTCTCGGTGATCCACTCGAGCACGAGCTGCGACGCCGAATCGAAGTCGGGGTCCTCGCTCAGGCCCGCGCTGGCGGCGACGGCAGGGAGGTCGCGTCTCACCGCGGTGCGAGCCGCACCGACGGTGCCCGAGATCGCGGCCAACGGACCGACGTTCTGGGCCGAGTTCACGCCGGACACCACGAGATCGGGTTCGATGCCCAGCTCGTCGAGGGCCACCGTCACCGCGTCGGCAGGCGTTCCGTTCACTGCGGTTCCCTCGACTCCGCTGGCGGTCGTACCCGGTGCCGATGTCACGGCGCCCTCGGAGGTCGTGTCTGAGGAGCCCGACTGGTTCTCCGCAGGAGCGACGATGACGAGCTCGACGTCATCGAGCGTCGACAACGTAGTGACCAGCGAGTCGATGCCGGGGGCGCCGATGCCGTCGTCGTTCGTCACCAGGATCGTGAGCGGCTCGGCCGGCGCGTCGGCCTCGGTCGAGCTCGAGGTCTCTCCGGCGGCCGACGTCGGGGTCGACTCGTCGGTGCTGGCTGAGTCGTCAGAGTCGCCACACGCGGCGAGGAGCAGCAGGAGTGCGGTGAGGGCCGCGAGAAGGCGTCGGCTCAAGGGATGGACCTCCGAGGAAGTGAGTGGGAGCTTGGATACGGGTGATGTCGCCGGCCGGATGCGGCGCGGTTCCTTGCACATCTGAGCACATCGACTCCGGGACTGC
>DATKWD010000111.1:0-2676 GCA_035529695.1 Acidimicrobiales bacterium
CGCCAGCCGAACACGCACTCCGATGGGGGCGGTCAGCTCGTAGCCGGCGAGATGGCGCTCCTCTTCGTTCTCGCCGCCCCAGAACCCGTACTCGCGGTTGTCGCGAGCGAACTGTCGGCACGGTTGGCGCACGACGCAGGCTCACAGAGCTTCTTGGCCTTGGCCTCGCGCCGGGCCCGCATCTGGGGACGCTCCGCGGTCGAGACGGCTCGGTCCGCCCCGCGTGCTCCGGCACCGCCGTCGTCACGTCGCCTGACGGTCGCGGCCGAGCGGGTGCATGCAGCACTCGTGGCAGGTGACGAGGCAGCGGTGCGTCAGTCGGTGACGACGCTCGTCGAGGAGGGCGCCCCGATCATCGAGGTCATCCAGAAGGTGATCGTGCCCCCACTCGTGAAGATCGGGGCCGACTGGCACGACGGGTTGCTGACCATCTGGGTCGAGCACCGGGCGTCGGCAATCGTCGAACGCGTCCTCGGTGGACTGGCCACCAATCCTCGGGGCCGTCGTCGGGGCACGGTGATGGTCGCGGCGGTCAGCGGCGACTTCCACTCGTTGCCGACGTCGATGGCTGCAGTTGCCCTACGTGACGACAACTGGGCGGTCGAGCACCTCGGGGCGAACATGCCACCGGAGGAACTCCTCCGATTCTGCGTCGAGCACGACGTCGACGTGGCGGTGCTCTCGTCGACGAATCCCGACACCGCCGAGCTGGCAGCTGACACCGCCGAGCGGCTCCGAGCGGCCGGAACGCCGGTCGTGCTCGGTCGGCCCGGCTCGAGCCTCGATGACCTGATCGCCTCGACCCGATCCGCGGCCCGCGGTGTCACATCTGGGGTCAGACCCCAGATGTGACACCCGGCAGGGCTCAGGCGGTCTGGGTGCCGACCTTGAGTTCGCGGAAGGGGACGCCGCGGTCGACGGCGGGCTCGCGGGGCAGGCCCAGCACGCGGTCGCCGATGATGTTGCGTTGGATCTCGTCGGTGCCACCGGCGATGCTCGACTGGAAGCTGTTCAGCACGATGCGCTGGAGTTCGGCGCCGCCCTCGTCGTCGGGATCCCATGCCACCGAGCCGGGCCCGGCGAACTCGAGTGCCATCTCGCGGACCTTCCAGGCGATGTTCGACCCGAAGAGCTTGCCGAGTGAGCCGCCCGGGCCCGGGGTCTTGCCGGCCTTGAGTTCGTCGCGGGTCTTCATCGCGACGAGGGACTTGCACGTCTCCATCGACCAGATCTTCATCATCTGGTCGCGCACCACCGGATCGCCGAGCTTGCCGGTCGACTCCGCGGCCTTGCGCAGCATCTTGAAGTTCGGTTGGTTGATCTTGCCGGCGCCCGCGCCGCCGATGGCGACACGCTCGTACATCAGCATCGCCGTGGCGAGGTTCCAGCCGTTGTTGAGGTCGCCGATCAGCCAGTCCTTCGGGATGCGGGCGTCGGAGAAGAACACCTCGTTGAAGTGCGAGCCGCCGTCGATCTGGTGGATCGGGCGGATCTCGACGCCCGGGCCGCGCATGTCGAGGATGAACATCGAGATGCCGGCGTGCTTCACCTGGTCGGGATCGGTGCGGGCGACGACGAGGCCGTAGTCGGACTTGTGGGCGAGGGTGGTCCACACCTTCTGGCCGTTGATCACCCACTCGTCGCCGTCGAGTTCGGCCTTGGTCTGCAGGCTGGCGACGTCAGAACCGGCGCCGGGCTCGGAGAACATCTGGCACCACATGGTCTTGCCGGAGATGTTGTCGGCGAGGAACCGCTTCTTCTGCTCATGGGTGCCGTACTCGGCGAGCATCGGCATGCACATGCCGTGGGAGATGATGAACTCGCTGTCGGGCATCGGGTAGTTGCCCTTGACCTCTCGCCAGATCTTCTCGTGAGCGAGGGTCTTGCCGCCGCCTCCGTACTCAGCGGGTACCGGGAGGCCAGCGAGGCCGGCTTCGGCGGCAGCGGCGAGGAACGCCTTCTGGTCGTCGAGTGTGGGGTTCTGACCGGGTGCGAACTGCTCCATGAAGTCGACGCACTTCTGGCGGAACTCGGCGGCCTCGGCTGCGGTCATTTCAGTGGTCAGTCCAGTGGTCGATCCGGTGGCGGTGTCGGTCATGTTCAGGTCCTCCAAGAAGATTTCACAGCGATCTGCAGTTGCAATACTGTATGGCAGCGTACAGTATGTGCCCACACCACGTCACACCGTGCCGGGTCAAACGTGACAGTTCGGACCATCGACGACATGAGCAACCTCACCACCCACGAACTCGACTCACCCCCGTGGCTCCGCGTGGAGTCCACGTTGATGGCGACCGCCCGGCTCGTGCGTGTCGCGTTCGACACCCGGTTGGCGCCGCTCGACCTGAACCTCACGCAGGCATCCCTGATCGGCTACGTCAACGAGTTCGGCGCGACCAGCCAGACCGACCTCGCCGACCACCTTGGCATCGGCCGCGCCGCCATCGGTTCGGTGATCGACCGCCTGCAGGCCCGGGGACTCGTGGAGCGCCAGCCGAAGTCCGACGACCGGCGGGTCTGGCTCGTCGCGATCACACCGGCCGGCGAGGAGCTCGCCGAGCAGGTCAACCAGGTCGACCAGGTGCTGCGTGCGGAACTGCGTCGCGGCCTCGGTCGTGAAGAACGCCAGGCGCTCGCGTGGGTGATGACCCGGCTCCAACAGAACCTCGCCAGCGC
>DATKWD010000112.1:0-21501 GCA_035529695.1 Acidimicrobiales bacterium
AACGCCGCGAAATCGGGGTAGTCCGACGGCGCCTGGCCGCAGATACCGATCTTGCGACCGCATGCCTTCGCGGAGGCGATCACCATCGAGCACGCCCGTTTGACCGACAGGTCGCGCTCGTTGAACAGGCTGGCGACCGACTCGGAGTCGCGATCGACCCCGAGGGTGAGCTGGGTCAGATCGTTCGATCCGATCGAGAACCCGTCGAACACCGCCGCGAACTCCTCGGCCTGGAACACATTGGCGGGAATCTCGGCCATCACGTACACCTCGAGATCGTCGGCCCCCTGGACGAGGCCGCCCTCGGCCATGACCTCGATGACGGCCCGGCCCTCCTCGGGAGTGCGACAGAACGGGATCATCACCTTGAGGTTGGTCAGGCCGAAGTCCTCACGCACCCGCTTGACCGCTTGGACCTCGAGATCGAACCCCTCTCGGTAGTCAGGGTGGTAGTAGCGGCTCGCACCGCGCCATCCGATCATCGGGTTCGGCTCGACCGGCTCGAAGCCCTCGCCGCCGAGCAGATGGGCGTACTCGTTGGTCTTGAAGTCGCTGAAGCGCAGGATCACCGGTCGGGGCCAGAACGCCGCAGCCAGGGTCCCGACCCCCTGGGCGACCCGATCGACGAGGAACTCGGTGGGGTCGTCGTAGCCCACGATGTGCGCGTCGACCTCGCGCCGCACGGCTGGGTCGAGGGTGTCGCGGCGGGTCAGTGCCAGGGGATGGACCCCGACGTGGCTGGCGAAGATGAACTCCATCCGGGCCAGGCCGATGCCATCCGAGGGCAATTGGGCGTATTTGTAGGCGATCGAGGGATCACCGATGTTGAGCATGATGTCGGTCTCGGTTTCCGGCAGATCGGTGAGATCGAACTCCTCGACCTCGAAAGGCACCTCGCCGTCGTAGACCACGCCGACCTCACCCTCGGCGCACGAGACCGTGACGGTCTGGTGGTCGACCAGCCGGTCACCGACGTCGCCCGCGCCCACGATCGCCGGAATGCCCAGCTCACGAGCGATGATCGCCGCGTGTGAGGTGCGGCCGCCCCGCTCGGTGATCAGGGCAGAAGCCCGTTTGAGGATCGGTTCCCAGTCGGGGTCGGTGATCTCGGTCACGAGCACGTCGCCCTCGAGGAGCTGGTTCATGTCCCGAGGGTCCTCGATACGCCGCACCTTGCCGGTGGCGATCCGCTCGCCGACAGCCAAGCCCTCGAGACAGCGCGTCCCGGTCCCGGTCAGACGGAAGACGGTGGTCGTCGCTGTCGACTTCTGGCTGTGGACCGTCTCGGGCCGGGCCTGCACGATGAAGAGCTCGCCGGTGATGCCGTCCTTGGCCCACTCGATGTCCATGGGTGTCGGGACACCACGCTTTGCCGAGTAGTGGTCTTCGATGACCATGGCCCAACGAGCCAGGTCGAGGACCTCGTCATCGGTCAGACACACCTGAGCCCGTTCCTCCTCGGTGGTGCGCACGTTCGTGACCCGGTGGTTCTGGGCGTCGTAGATCATGCGGAGTTCCTTGGCGCCGACCTGGGTCCCGACCACAGGGCGAAACCCGTCACGCAGTCGGGGCTTGTGCACGAAATACCCGTCGGGGATCACGCGACCCTGCACGACGTTCTCACCGAGACCCCACGCCGAGGTCACGTACACCACGTCGCGGAAGCCCGAGTCGGTGTCGAGGGTGAACATCACGCCGCTGCTGGCCAGGTCGGATCGCACCATCCGCTGGATGCAGGCCGACAGCGCGACATCGGTCTGGCCGATGCCCATGTCTTCGCGGTAGCTCACCGCCCGGGCCGTGAACAGGCTGGCGAAGCACCGGCGGATGGAGTCGAGCACGTCGGCATCGCCGTGGACCATCAGGTAGGTCTCCTGCTGACCCGCGAACGACGCCTCGGGGAGGTCTTCGGCAGTTGCACTCGACCTGACGGCGACATCGACGTGACCGACACCGGCCTCGGCGGACAGCTTCCGATATGCGGCCAGGATGTCGGACTGGAACTGCTCGGGCAGGCTGCCGCCCAAAATCAACGAGCGGATCCGTTTGGCTCTCGTCGCCAGGTCGTCGACATCCGAGCGATCCCACCCGTCGACGATCTCGGCGATCTCGTCGTCGAGATCGTTCACGGTGAGGAACTCGCGAAATGCCTCCGCGGTCGTCGCGAACCCGTTGGGGACCTTCACTCCCCTGCTGCCCAGCTCACGGTACATCTCGCCCAACGATGCGTTCTTCCCGCCGACGTGGGGCACGTCTTCGATGCTGATCTTCTCGAACCACTCGATGTTGGCCATGCCGCCGACCGTACGTCGACGGCGCCGAGCGCCGACAGAGGCCAATGTCCCGACCTCGCCCCGGCGGAGCTTCTTGGCGAGGGCCGATCATGCGGTGCCGCGCCTGAGAATCACCCGGCCGTCACGTGGGCGGCCACGTCGCGCACCGTCCACTCACCACACAGGCTCCTCACGTCCCACTCCTCCGCAGCGAGACCTTCGAACAGATCGGTGAGTCGCCGCCGCGCGTCGACGATCATCTCGATCGTGCTCATGGGGCTACGGAAGCACCGTCTCGGTGTCGCGGCCCGGCTTGATGAGCGTGCCGGGGAGCGCGCCCTCGACCTGCTGGCCGTCGATGACGGTGGTCACGCCGTTGACCATGACTCGCGTGACGCCAACCGGCTCGGAGTACAGCCGTTTGCCGGCGCCGGGCAGATCGGTGCGGAGGTAGATCGGCTCGCAGCCCACCTCGTCGGGGTCGAACACGAAGACGTCGGCATGAGCGCCCTCACGCAGCACCCCTCGGTCACGCAGACCGAACAGTTCAGCAGGCTCGGACGTCAACATCTGAACGGCCCGTTCGAGCGAAACCAGCTTTCGCCCGCGCAGCGTGTCTCGGAGAAAGGCGGTGCCGTAGGGAGCGCCGCACATCCGGTCGAGGTGCGCGCCGGCATCAGAACCGCCGAGCATGGCGTGCGGGTGGTCCCACACCTCCTGGCGCAAGGCCCATGAGGCGTCGTCGTTGTCGGTCGGGCTCGGCCACAGCACCGTGCGGAGGTCGTCGGCCAGCACGATGTCGACGAGGGTGTCGAAGTGGCCGGTGCCGCGCTCCTCGGCGATCTCGTGAACGTAGCGACGCTCGAGCGACTTGTTCTCGTCGCTGAACGTGTCGCCGATGCGGTAGCCACCCCAGTCGGCGAGACGCCTGAACACGCCTGCTTCCTCGCTGTGGGAGATGGTGTCCATCATCTCGCGCACCGCCGGATCGCGAAGCTTCTCCATGCGCTCGGCCAGGGGCAGGTTGAGGACCTCGCCCCACCTCGGGATCAGGTTGAACGCGCAGAACGTGCCGAAGCTCATGTTCATCCCGACGATGGTGGGCATCGTGAGGGCGACGACGCGACCGCCCTTCGATGCGGCGTAGTCGCCGGCGCCGAGCTGGCGCGGGTGGCGGTCGGGGGCCGCCGAATCGACGGTGAGGACGTTCCAGTTGACCGGACGCCGGCCCTCGACCGACATCGCGGTGATGAACTCGATCTCGTCATCGGCGAACTTGTCGAGGCAGCCGTTGAGGATCACCTCGAGGGTCGTGCCCTCGTGCTGGCCGGTCACGCGACACAAGCGGAGGATCTCCTCGTCGGTGGCCCACCGCGATGGCACCGGGTCACCGTTGCCGTCCTCGTGGTTCCCGCGGCCGGTCGAGAAGCCGAGGCCGCCGGCCTCGATCGAGGCGGCCAACAGCTGTTCCATCGCCTCGATCTGCTCGTCGCTGGCCTCCTGGCCGACGGCATCGGCCCCCATCACCTTGCGGCGAATGGCGCAATGACCGACCAGGAACCCGGCGTTGACCCCGATGTTGCCGTCGAGGCGGCCGATCCAGTCGGCGAAGCTCTCCCAGTCCCAGTCGAGGCCGTTCTCCAGAGCCGCCAGGTCCATGCCCTCGACCTTGGCCATGAGACGCCGGAGGTAGTCGCCGTCACCGGGCTCGAGTGGCGCGATGGTGAACCCGCAGTTCCCGCCGATCACGGTCGTCACCCCATGGATGTTCGACGGCGACGCGTAGGGGTCCCAGAACAGCTGCGCGTCGTAGTGCGTGTGCGGGTCGATCAGACCGGGGGCGACGATGCAGCCCGTCGCATCGACGATCTCGGCTGCGTCCTCGGTCACCTCGCCGATGGACACGACCCGACCGTCGCTGATCCCGACGTCGCCTGTGTAGCCAGGGGTGCCGGTGCCATCGACGATGGTCCCACCGACGATCTTGGTATCGAGCATGGTGTCTCCTATCCGGGCCAGATGATCGACTGGAGTTCGCTGTAGGCGTGCAGGCCGTAGCTGCCGCCATCGCGTCCCACACCGCTCAGCTTCATCCCGCCGAAGGGCGCTTCGTGGTTGCGCTGCAGCGTGTTGATCCCGACGTTGCCCGAGCGCAGTTGCCTGGCGACGCGCATCCCACGGGCGGTGTCGCCGGTGAACACATAGTTGAACAGCCCGAAGTCGCTGTCGTTCGCGATGGCGACGCCCTCCTCGTCGTCGTCGAAGGGAACCACTGCGATCACCGGACCGAAGATCTCTTCGCGGACCACCCGCATGTCGGCACTGCATCCAGCGAGCAGCGTCGGAGCGACGTAGTAGCCGGTGTCGAGGTCGGGTCGTTCCCCACCGACGATCACTTCTGCGCCCTCGTCGCGACCGATCTGGACATACCCTTCGACCCGGTCACGATGGGATTCGGTGATCACCGGGCCGACGACGGTGTCGGCTTCGAGAGGATCGCCGACCTTGAGGTGACCGGCCGCCTGCTGCAGTCCGCCCACGAGGTGGTCATACACGCCTCGCTGCACGACCACGCGGGTCGGCGACGTGCAGATCTGCCCCGAGTGGAAGGCCCAGGTGCTGGTGATGTTGCCGATGGCGTTCTTGAGGTCGGCGTCGTCGAAGACGAGTGCGGCACCCTTGCCGCCGAGTTCGAGGAGCAACCGCTTCATGTCGTGGCCCGCGACCTCGCCGATCGCCTGGCCGACACCGGTCGAGCCGGTGAAGCTGACCATGTCGACATGGCGGCTGGCGACGAGGGCGGCACCGGTCTCGGGCGCCGAACCGGTGACCACGTTGACGACGCCAGGCGGGAAGCCGGCTTCGGTGAAGATCTCGCCGAACTTGATGACCGCCAACGGATCCTGGGGCGCCGGCTTCACGACCACGGTGTTGCCCATCGCCAAGGCCGGACCGACCTTGCCCGCCATGTTGACGATCGGGAAGTTGTAGGGCGTGATGCACGCCACGACGCCGACCGGCTGCCGGTACGCCATGGCCCCGATCAGCCCGCCTGCCGCGAGCGCGGTCGAGGGCATCTCGGCCGGCTCCATGACCTCGGCCCGCGGCTCGAACGCTCCTCGCGCGTACCGATCGAGCCTCGTTGCTGCGGTCGGCACCTGCATGGTCTGGGCAACGCGGAGCGTGGCTCCGGTTTCGGCCTGGACGAGCGGGACGAACTCGTCGACCCGCTCGCGCATGAGGTCGGCAGCTCGGCTCAGCAGCTCGGAGCGGTGCCCGGCGCTGGTCTGGCTCCACGAGGTGAAGGCCTCGGCGGCCGCCCGGGCCGCATCCTCGACTTGTTCGACGGAGGCCTCGGGCGCCGCGCCGACGACTTGCTCGGTTGCGGGATTGACGATGTCGTAGGTCCCGTTCGCCCCCTCGGCGCGGTCACCTCCGACCAACAGTTGGTAGGCGCTCACGGGCGGAAACTGTAACAGGTTCTCGTTTTTCGCAGCCCCAGCCGTGCGAGGCTCCACCGCGTGGAAATCACGCGCGATCAGGTGCCGGTCGAGGTGCGACGACTGCTCGGCACCGTGCCGGACTGGTTCGGGTTGTCAGAAGCCAACACCGGCTACGTCGCGGGCGCTGCCACGTTGCCGTCGTGGGTCGCACGGATCGATCAGCGGGTGGTCGGCGTGTTGCTCGAGCGACCCCACAATCCCCGGTCGAGCGAGATCGAACTCCTCGTGGTCGACCACGAACATCACCGACAGCGCATCGGCTCGGCGTTGTTGCACCGATTCGCAACTGATCAGCGACTGGCCGGCGTCGAGATGCTCCAGGTGAAGACGCTCGGTCCGAGCCGTTCCGACGAGGGATACGAACACACGCGCCGCTTCTACGAGGCGTGCGGATTCGTGCCGCTCGAAGAGCTCGACCTCTGGGGTCCTGACAACCCGGCTCTGCTCATGGCTGCGACCACCGACGCCGTGATCTCGCGCACCGCCGACCGCGCATCGACGAGCTGATCTGCGAGGCTACGACACACGTCTGAGGCCCCACCCAAGATTCGACCCCACTGGCCCGCACTCGACGGGCTGCGTGGGGTCGCGCTCGTCGGGGTGTTCGCCTATCACGTCGGCTGGGTTCCCGCCGGCTTCCTCGGGGTCAGCTTGTTCTTCACCCTCTCGGGGTTCCTCATCACGTCGCTGCTGCTCGATGACCGCCGCAACCACGGCCGTATCCGCCTCGGACGGTTCTGGGGCCGACGAGTGCGCAGACTCGTCCCTGCGGCGCTGCTGACCATCGGCGTCATCGCGATCGTCGAGCAGTGGGCGTCAGCCGGCCGGATCGCCTCGTCGGTCCGCGTCGATCTCTGGGCAGCCACCTTCTGGGTCGCGAACTGGCGGTTCGTGTTCGGGGGTGTGGGCTACGCCGAGGAGTTCGCCGACCCGTCGCCGATCCTTCACTTCTGGTCGCTCGCGATCGAAGAGCAATTCTACGTCTTCTTCCCGATCGTCTGTGTGATCCTCCTCGCGAGGCGCCGAGCCTTCACGGTTGCGATGGTGCTCGGGATCGGCGCTTCGCTGGCGTGGTCGCTCACCCTCGTCGCCTCCGATCGAGCCGATCGCGCCTACTTCGACACCGGCGCACGCGCCGGTGAGCTGCTCGTCGGGGCCCTGGCCGCGGTCCTGGTCTCGGGCTGGACACCGTCGGCGCGCGCCGTTCGTCGGCTCGACGTCGCCAGCGTCGCAGGATGCCTCGCGCTCGGCGCGACCTGGGCACTCGCCGACCTCGACTCCTGGTTCCTCCCTCGCGGTGGTCTGATCGCACATGCCGTCGTCGCCGCCGCCATCGTCATCACCGCCCGGCAACCGGAAACCCTCACGGCGAAGGCCTTCCGCCACCCGTGGCTCCGAGCAGCAGGCCTCGCCTCCTACGGCGCCTACCTCTTCCACTGGCCGATCATCCAGTACTTCGACGCGGACGTGGTCGGCTTCGACGGCATCGGGCTGACTGCGGTCTGGGCGGCGCTCACCGCAGCGACGGCATGGCTGTCCTACCGCTGGTTCGAACAACCGATTCGTCGGCTGCACTGGCCGCGTCCCACTCGTGAAGCGCTCGTGGCGAGCGCCGCAGCGCTCGCCACCATCGTGCTGATCCTCGGGGTCGCCGACATCGGATCGGTGCGACCCCGGGCAGGTGTGGCCGACGAGTTCGCCGATGTGCCCACCGAGGTCTCGGTGCGCACGGCGCCGACGCCGACCGCGACCACGACGCCGATCGTCGCGCCGCTCGGTGGCATCGTCGGAGGCGAGGACTGGCAGCCACCGCAGGTCGACGGCGTACCGACCGTCGCGGTGATCGGCGACAGCGTCGTCTACAACCTCGGCGAGGGTCTCGCGCGCTGGGCCGAGAACACCGGCGCTCTGGCCGTCTACCAGCGCGCGTACCCCGGGTGCTCGGTGCTCGACATCACCCCGATCTTCCAGCCATGGGATCCTGACCATCCGCTCGAGACTGCGTGCTACACCTACGACGGATTGGTGCGCGAGTTCCAGGACAACGGAGTCGACACCGTGCTCATCGGATCGTCGGGCATGGACGCGCTCCCCCGGCTGCACGACGGCGAATGGACCGAGGTCGGCATGTCGGCGGCGTTCGATCAGCGACTCCGCGACGAGTACGTGCTGATGATCGACACGTTCGAGGCCGCCGGCTTCCCGGTCATCTGGATGAACCAGCCCTGCAACCGCGAGCCCACGCCGGTCGACCGGCTCGACGGACGATCGCTGGCCGAGTACCTGGTGCAGGAGATCCAAGATCCGCTCATCAGCTCACGCCACGAGATCCCGACCATCGACGTCGACTCGCTCATCTGCCCGGGTGGCGAGTTCACGTCGACAGTGGGTCCGGTGCGCAACGCGCGACCAGACGGGGGCCACCTCGCCGAACCGGCGGCCGACTGGGTCACCGAGCAGGTCATCGCGCCGTCGCTGCTGATCCTGCACGCACCGAGGTGAACCACACCAGCCCGACCAGCCAGACTCGTCGGCCATGACCCACCCTCGTCCCGTGCTGCTCCTGCCCCCATCGGAGGGCAAGGCCGAAGGCGGCCATGACATCTGGGACGCGTCGGCCGGGGCCTACGGGGCGCTCGAACGACCCCGACGGACCGTCGCGCGAAGGCTGGCGGCGGCGATGTCGCTCGACCCTTCCCGTCTCACCAAGCTCTTGGGCGTGAAGGGCGAGGCACTCGAGCGGGCGGTGCGAGCCAATCGCCGGCTGATCCGCCGGCCGCTCGCCCTGCCTTCGGCCGAGCGCTTCACCGGCGTCGTGCACGACCACTTCGGCCTGGCCGGCATGCCAAGGGCCGCTCGCCGGCGCGCCGAATCGGACGTGGTGTTCCTCTCGGCGCTCGGTGGGGTCGTCGCGCCGGGTGATCCGCTGCCCGATCATCGGGCAAAGATGAGTATCTCGCTCGAGCCACTCGGGAAGTTGTCGACGTGGTGGCGTCCGCAGATCGACGAGGTGCTCGGGTCTCGGCTCGGCGGGTCCGTGGTCGTCGACCTGTTGCCGAAGGAGCACGCAGCGGCGCTCACGCCGTTTCCCGACCGTTGGGCCCGCTGGATCCAGGTCCGGTTCGAGACCGAGGCGGCCGACGGCAGCCGCCGAACGGTGGGTCACGAGGCGAAGGCCGGCAAGGGCCTCTTCGCCCGCCACCTGGTCGAGGCTGGGAGCGCCGACGACGACACGATTCAGGCGTTCGCGACCGACGACGGGTGGTCGGTCGAAGCGATCGACGAGCCTGCCGACCCTGCCGACGGACCGATCGTCGTCACCGTCGTCCGGCGCGATAGACCATCGTCGTGACCCTCACCGACACCTCGTCTCTGACCACTGCAGACTGGCTGGCCCGGGTGGCCGAGGTCGCCGACCTCGTCGACGCCGACGCCGATGCCGGCAACGAGGCCGGCACCTCGACCCAGGCCGTCGTGGACGCCCTGTTCGACAACGGGCTGATGACCATCGCCCTCCCGGCCGCGGTCGGCGGCGGCGAGGCCGACCTGGTGACCCTCGTCGAGGTCTTCGAGGCGTTGTCGGCCGCCGACCCGAGCGCCGGGTGGAGCCACATGGCCGCGACCACGGCCTCGGCATTCTGCGGCGCGTTCATGTCGGAACACGAGGTCGAAGCCATGTTCGCCGACGGCCGAACCGTCACGGCGGGCCAGTTCGCGCCCCGTGGCACGTTCACCGAGGTCGAGGGTGGCTATCGGGTCGACGGCGAGTACTCGTTCGCGTCGGGCTCGGGCCACGCCGGCTACATCACGGCCGGCGGCATGGTGCTGCGCGACGGCGAGATGGTGCTCAAAGACGACGGCATGCCCGAGATGCGGGTCGCCGCCATCCCTCGTGCCGACGTCGAGCTCAACGGCAACTGGCACGTCATGGGCCTCAAGGGAACGCAGAGCCAGGACTACGCGGTGCGCGACCAGTTCGTGCCGGCCGGCCGCACCTTCGAGCTCTTCGACGAGTCGCCGCTGCGGGGCGGACCCCAGTTCACGGTGGGCGTCATGCCCATCACCTCGGCCGGTCACGCCGGCTGGGCCCTCGGCGTGGCCCGTCGGGCCCTCGACGAGATCGCGGCACTGGCCCAGATCAAGCAGCGGATGGGTGCCGAAACGGTGCTGGCCCGCCAGCAGCTGTTCCAGAAGGAGTACGCCGAGCAGCGAGCGGCCTTCGCCGCGTCACGGGCGTACGTCGTCGAAGCGTTCGGAGCCATCCAGGAGGCCGCCGAGAGCGGGACGGCCGAGATGAGCCACAAGGCCGACGTGCGTGTGGCCACCACGTACGCCACCCGAGTGGCGGCCGATGTCGTGCAATGGTCCTACCGGCTCGGCGGTGCCGATGCCCTGCGGGACGGGCATCCACTCCAGCGCTGCATGCGCGACATCCATGCCGGCACGCAGCACATCTTCGTCGACGACAGCACCTACATCAACGCCTCGCAGGTGTGGCTCGGCGTCGCCGAGGGGTTCGTATTCCTCTGAACCCCCGATATCGCCGGTGACTCATGTCACGGGGCAGATCTCACTACTTCATGCAGCGTGCGAACTAGAGTTAGCACATGTTCCATCACGACCCCCGCACCGATCTGCTGTCGGAGCTCACCGCCCTTGGTGGTCTGTCGGGCCGTGAACGCCGCAAGCTGGCCAGCTCGTTCGACGACGTGACCGTGCCCGCAGGCACCGTGCTCATCACCGAGGGGTCGGTCAACCACCACACCTACTTCGTGGTCGACGGGTCGCTCATTGTCAGGGTCTGCGGCGACGAAGTCGCCACCGTCGGCGCCGGCGCACCGGTCGGCGAGCGGACCGCGCTCGGCGCCCGTGTCGCCAACGCCACGGTCGTCGCTGCCGAGGACACTCGGCTGCTGATCCTCGACAACCGGCGCATGGCCGCGCTCGCATCGGACAACCCCCGGGTCGACCAAGCGCTCCACGACCTGATCACCGAGCGCGAAGGTGTGGCCTCCGCCGCCTGAGCCCTATCGTCTGGCCTCGTGGACGACCGTGCTCCAACCCAGGGTCGTCTCCGACGCCTGGTCGAGGAACTCACCGAAGAGGGATACGGCGCGATGCTCGGCGACCACCGCGAGCTCATCGTCGAAGAACTCGACATCGCGCTCCATCCGCCGGTTCACGAGCGCCGGATCCCGAGCTATGGCGCACTCATCGCGCCCGAGACCGATCCAGACGACTGGGTCCAGGCCACCGAGCTCGTCCCGACTCGTCGGCGGGTCGAGGAGTTCACCGACGTCCACGTCCGGAGCTTCGCCGACGGCTGGAGCAGCTTCGCGGTTCGACGCGAGGAAGGACTCGACGAGCTGATCGTGTTCGATCGCCCCGCCGGATCCGAGCGCGACCTGGTCGTCCTGTCGCGGGCTGCACAAGCCACGGTCGTCCAGCGCGACGACACCGGTGAAGTCCGCCTCGTCGGGCCGGCGGGAGTGCTCCGACACGACCTCGCCGGGTGGCACCACGAACCGCAGGTCGAGACGTGGCTCGCCGACGTTCCCGATTGCACCCAGGAGGGCGAGCTCACCGTGCTGGGCACGCTGCTCGCCTTCGCCGTCCACGACCTCGGCGCCCGGGGCATCGGTGCGGTCCTCGTACAACGGTTCACCAACGACCCGGTGTCACCGTTCGAGTCGTTGTTGCCCACCCCGCCGGCGCTCGAGATCACCCGTTCGGCCGACCTGGCCCCGCTCCGACACGCGCTGGCACAGACCGACGGCGCCACGATCTTCGACACCGACGGCGTGCTCCAGATGATGGGCGTCCGGCTCGTGCCGAGTGCCGACGCCGAGGCCGAGGTCGACCCGATCGGCGGCATGCGGCACACCTCGGCCCGCCGCTACAGCCACGACGATCCTCGGGCGAATGTGATCGTCGTGAGCGACGACGGCCCGGTCACTCTCTTCCGCAGCGGCCGGATCATCGCCCGTTCGTCCGCGGCGAACTGACCCTCGACCGCCCGTTCCGCACCTTCGTGCCCCGGCGCTCGATGCAGCCGACCGGACCTTCCGCCGGTCTACGCCTTGGGGAAGTCGAGCTGGAAGAGGTCGATGGCGTTGTTGCGAACGAGCTTTGCGACGATGTCGTCGTCGAGGTGACCCATCAGGCCTTCGGCGACCTTCTTGGTGTGTGGCCACGTCGAGTCGGAGTGGGGGTAGTCGGTCTCGAACGTCGCGTTGTTCACGCCCACCTTCTCGATCAAGTCGAGCCCGACTTCGTCGTCGAAGAAGCAGCCGTAGATCTGGCGGTAGTAGTAGGTGCTCGGAGGGTTGGGCACCTTGTCGCCGAAACCGCCCCAACCCCGATTCTCCTCCCAGACCTTGTCGGCCCGCTCGAGGATGTAGGGGATCCAGCCGATCTGGCCCTCGCTGTACGCGAGCTTCACGTCCGGGAACTTCTCGAGCAGACCCGAGAACAGCCAGTCGGCCATCGAGGCCATGGCGTTGTTGAAGGTCAGGGTCGAACCGACGGCAGCGGGCGCGTCCTCGGAGGTCGACGGCATCTTCGACGACGAGCCGATGTGCATGTTGATGACCGTGCCCGTCTCTTCGCACGCTTGGACGAATGGCTCCCAGTAGCCGTTCTCCTCGTGCACCGACGGGAGCCCCAGGTAGGGCGGGATCTCGCTGAAGCAGACGGCCCGCACCCCACGCTCAGCGTTTCGGCGGATCTCGGCGGCCGCGAGGTTCGCGTCCCACAGCGGAACGATGCACAGCGGAATGAGCCGGCCGTTCGTGCCGCCACACCAGTCCTCGACCATCCAGTCGTTGTAGGCCTGCACGCACAGCAGCGCGAGGTCGTGGTCGGAGGCCTCCATGAAGGTCTGCCCACAGAAGCGGGGGAAACTCGGAAAACACAGGGATGCCTCGACGTGGTTGACGTCCATGTCCTCGAGACGGGCAACCGGGTCGTAGCACCCGTCACGCATCTCGTCGTAGGTGATGCCGACGACCTTGACCTCGTCGCGGTCGAAGCCGGCGGCGGCCGACAGGCGGGTCTGAGGCACCCGCAGATCCTCATAGAGCCACCAGTCGGCCAGCTGCCCGTCGGGATCGGGCTCGTAGGTGAAGTTCCCCCCGACGAAGCTCATGTTGCCCCGCTCCTGGATCACGCGCGGACCGATATCGAGGTACTTCTCGGGCAAGCGGTCCTGCCACACGTTCGCCGGCTCGATGACATGGTCGTCGACCGAGATGATCAGCGGGAGTTCACCGTCCATCAGATCCGTTCCCCTGCCACGGAGGCCGCAGCGGGCCGCCTTCCTCGTGCCTCGTCAGGCTCGCAGTTGTTCGACATGGTCGACATCGTAACCACGAATCTGACACACCGTCAGATCTCTGCCGGTACGGTCACGTTCCATGGATACGGGTGGAGAAGTGGTGCTCGGCAGTGCGTTGTTCACGCTGGTCGAGCCGCACCAGGGTCACGAGGTCGAATACAACCGTTGGTACGAGCGCGACCACTTCTACGCGGGCTGCATGGTCGGCCCGTGGCTGTTCGCCGGTCGGCGCTGGGTGGCGACCCGCGACCTGAAGGCGAAGCGGCTCGGATCCGAACCCGATCTGTTCGGAGAGGGCGACCCGGGCAGCTACCTCGCGGTCTACTGGGTGCTCGAGGGCAAGCATGACGAGCACTTCTCATGGGGTCTCCGGCAGGTCACGTGGCTCCACGACAACGGGCGAATGTTCCCCGAGCGCGACCACGTGCACACCCTGCTGTACCGCTTCCTCTGGTCGTCCTCACCCGCCAGCGAGGTCCCGCCCGAACTGGCCCTCGACCACCCCTACGAGACCATGATCGCGACCTTCGTCCAGTGGGCCGGAGGCGGTCGCGACGGCGCCATCGCCGAGTGGCTCGAGTCGACCGGAGCCGCCGGACTCAACCTCGGCATGCAGCCCATCCCCCTGCCCGAGAGCGCACCCGTGAGCCAGAACGGCATGACCGATCTCGACGCGCGGACGCTGGTGCTCTCGTTCCACGACGAGCCTGCGGACGAAGTGTGGGACGCCCACACGGCTGCATGCGAACGACTCGAGAACGACGGCGTCGGCACGGTGTTGTGGTCGGGTCCGTTCAAGCCCACCATCCCCGGCACCGACACCTACACCGACGAACTCTGGTAGCAGAACCCACGATCTTCGTTGCTCTCCTGCCAACTATTGGCCGCAGAACAACAAGGATCTGGGGTCTGGCCTACGGGAGGAGGGCGCCTGGCGGTAGGGCGACGATGCCGGTGGCGCCGAGTGCTCTGAGCTCGGACAGTCGCATCCACAACTCACCGGTCTTGGCCACGAAGTGGACCGCGACGAGGTCGTCTCGCCCTGCGAGTGGCAGCACGGTGGGGGCTTCGAGCCCGCCGAACATGGCGACGAGCGCCGGGACCTGCGCCTCGGCGAGATGCAGCATCACGTAGCGGTGGGCGCGGGCGGCCAGCACCGCCTCGAGTCGGAGTTCGAGGTCGGCCAACACGGCATGACCCGGCCGATGCACGAACTCGGCCTGGCACGATGCGATGAGATCGACCTGCCTGAGGTGGTTCTGCCGGAGGCTCGTGCCGGTCTCGGCGTTGTCGACGATCGCATCGGCGATGCCCGCCGCACACACGCCTTCGAGTGAACCGCCCATGGCCATGACCCTGACCTCGACTCCGGCCCGATCGAAGTGGCGTTGGGTCAGGTTCGGCATGTGCGTTGCGACGACGGCGCCGGCGAGCTCGGCCAGCGACTGGTGGCCGTCCTCGTCGCGGCTGGCCACGATGAGGTCGGAACGTGCGAACCCGAGTTCCTGGCTCGGCAACGTCTCGATGCCGTACTCGAGCGCGATGTCCGTGGCGATGAACGCGCCGTCGAGCGACTCGGCTGCCAACGCTGCCGCCGCGTCCTTCGGTCGCATTTCGATCAGCTCGAGTCCGTCGAGCCGGGCGGTGCTGCCGCGCCCACGCAGTCCGCTGACGGCATAGCCGGCCTGCGACAACAACCGCACCACCTCGTCGCGGAGGCGGCCTTTGGAAGGGACTGCGACCCGTGCCGTCATCGGTGGCGCCGTTCGAGTTCGGCCTCGACCCCCGCCCATGGCACCCCAGCGCCGACGAGGGCCGCCAGCAGGTGGAACACGAGATCGGCGGCCTCTTCGGTCGCACGACCGACGTCGACAGGTTCGGCGCCGACCTCGAGACACACCTCGAACGCCTCCTCCATCACCTTGCGGCGGGCCGTGACCGAGTCGGTGAGCAAGGTGAGCGAATAGGAGCCTTCGGGCCGTTCGGCCAGCCGATCGCGGAGAACGGTTTCGAGGCTTGGGAGAAACGAGTCGGTCATGCCCGAGCGAGGCTAATGACCATCACACGGCCACATGGCACCCATTGACGTGGTCGTCGACCAGGCCGCCGGACTGCATGAAGGCGTACACGGTGGTCGGTCCGACAAAGCGAAAGCCGCGTCGCTTCAGCTCCTTCGACAACGCGTTCGACTCGGGGGTGTCGTTCGGGATCTCACCTCCGGTGACACGCGCCGATCTGGGCTCGGGGGCGAACGACCACACCAGCTCCGAGAGTGAGGTGCCCTCGTCGTGCAGGGCCAACGTCACCTGCGCGTTGCTGATCGTCGCCTCGATCTTGCCCCGATGGCGGATGATCCCTGCGTCGCCGAGCAGCCGCTGGACCTGGGGTTCGCGGTAGGCCGCGACGGTCTCGATCTCGAAGCCGTCGAACGCGTCGCGGAACGCCGGACGCTTGCGCAGCACGGTGATCCAGGCGAGCCCCGCCTGGAAGCCCTCGAGGTTGAGCAGTTCGAACACCTCCCGCTCGCCACGAGTGGGTCGCCCCCACTCGTGATCGTGATAGGCGACGTAGTCGGGATCGTCGCCACACCACCAACAGCGCACGAGGTCGTCGTCACCGGTCACAAGTCGGTCGTCCACGACTGCATTGTGGCAATAACGTCGCCCCATGGGCCTTCTCCTCGACCGACTCCGACCCGACCTCGTCGCGTTCGCCGAGGCGCAACCGCTGTGGTTCGTGGCCTCGGCACCGCTGGCAGCAGACGGGCACGTCAACGTCTCGCCGAAGGGCCTTGACTCGTTCCGCGTGATCGACGACACCACGGTCGCCTATCTCGATCTCACCGGGTCCGGCGTCGAGACCATCTCGCACCTCGCCGAGAACGGCCGGATCACCCTGCTGTTCTGCTCGTACGGCGACAAGCCGCAGCTGCTCCGTCTCTACGGCCGAGGCGAGGCCGTTCGGCCCCACGACGACGACTTCGACACGCTCGTCGCCAGGTTTCCGTCATCGCTCGCCGCCCTGGCATCGGTCCGCAGCATCATCAGGGTGCACCTGCACCGGGTCACGACGTCGTGCGGCTACGGCGTTCCGCAGATGGACTTCGTGTCCGAACGGGGCATGCTCGAGGACTGGGCCGAGCGCAAGGGTCTCGACGGGGTCGTCGCCTATCAGGATGACAACAACACCACCTCGATCGACGGGCTGCCGGGTCTGATCAGTTCGTGAAGTGCTTCATCAAGTCGTCTGCCTGATGACTCGGGAGGCTGGCTCCGCCGTCGACGATCAGGTCGATGCCGGTGACGTAGCTGGCCATCGGCGACGCCAGGAACGTCACGACCGACGCGACCTCCGACGCGTCTGCGATCCGGCCGGCAGGGATCTTGGCCGTGATCCGGGTCCGAAGATCCGGATCGTCGACCAGCGGCGCCGTCAGCCGGGTGGCGGCGTAGCCGGGCGAGACCGAGTTGACGCGGACCTCGGGGGCGAACTCGATCGCTGCGGTCTTGGTGAGCGCCACCAGCCCTGCCTTCGCTGCGTTGTAGGGGGCTTCGGCGCGATTGGGCCGGGTCGCGGTGAGGCCGGCCACGTTGATGATCGACGCCCCCTCGCTGGCCGACAGCGGTGGCCTCGCCGCCCGCATCGTCACGAACGCCGCGTCGAGATTCACGGCCATGAGCCGACGCCACTGATCGTCGGTGTAGGCATCGAACCGCGCTGCCATCCCCGCACCCGCGTTGTTGACGAGGATCGAAAGGCCTCCCAGCATGCCGATCGCCTCATCGGTGGCTGCCGCGAGCGCTGCGGAATCTCCGACATCACACTCGACCGCGTCGATGCCCTTGACGGCAAGCGGCTCGAGATCGCGATCGATCGCCACGACCCGCGCACCCTCGAGCACGAACCGCTCGATGATCGCGGCTCCGATTCCGTGCGCCCCGCCGGTGACGAGCGCTCGATGTCCGGCGAGCAGCCCGGTCACCTCTCGTCGCCGATCACGACCCGGCCCTCGGTCACGAACATGACCTCGACCCGATCCATGTCGAGGAGGAACTGCTCGTCGGGCTGGAGGACCTCGATGTAGGCGGGCTCGGCGAGGAACGCCAGGAAGTCGTCGGCCGACGCAAACCATTGGATCGCGACGCCGTCCCAGTCGCCGCCGACGGCGTTCAGCGCACGGTCGGGCGGGTGCTGCTCATAGCGCAGGATGTGGCGCGACAGCTCGCGGGTGTCGCGGATGAGCGGACCGTGGATCTGTCGCCAGTGGGTCTCGAACTCGTCGCGGGTGAGCGCCGGATCGCGGACGAGGAACGCGACGAGCTGGAGCATCAGACCAGGAAGTGTCCGGCGTTGACATGCAGCGCCTGCCCGGTCACCGGCTTGGAGAGGTCACTGGCGAAGAAGACCACCGACCCGGCGATCTCGCTCGAATGCGGCAGGTATTTCAGGCACGTCTCCGACGCGACCTCGTCGTAGACGTCCTGCGGCGTGATGCCGCGCTCCTTTGCGAGATATTCGAAGTAGAACTCGACGGGCCCTCCCCAGATGTAGCCCGGGTGGATGCCGTTGACCCGGATGCCGAACGGCCCGAGTTCGACCGCGAGCGTCTTGGTCGCGGCGGCCAGCGCGTTCTTCGATGCTGCGTACGCGCCGTAGTGCTCGGCGATCCGAACCGTCGACATCGTGTTGATCATGATGATCCGACCCTCCCCCGCCTCCTTCATGGCAGGCACCACTGCCTGGGTCATCCCGAGCGTGCCGAAGGTGTTGACCTCGAAGGTCGCACGCCACTCGTCGAGGTCGTCGTCGGCGAAGGCCTGGTTGGTGCCTCCGTGGTAGGCGTTGTTGACGAGCACGCCGATCGAACCCAGTTCGTCGAGGCAGGTCCGCGCAGCAGCTTCGCAGCTCGCCGGATCGGTGATGTCGAGTTCGACCGGGATCGCTCGGCGGCCCAGGGCCTCGACCTCGGCAGCCACCGCTTCGCACTTGCCGATCGTGCGAGCGCCGAGCACCAGGTCGGCACCTTGCTCGGCGAGGGCCAGCGAGATGTCGCGGCCCATGCCGGGACCGATGCCCGACACGATCGCAGTCCGTCCTTCGAGCAACATTCAGCCATCCTCCAGTGCGGCGAGCATCGGTCCGACCTCGGCTCCGAAGCGCCCGATCTGGTCGACCAGCTCGTCGACCGATCGAGACGGGAAACGCACCTGCACCTGATCCGCGCCGGCCGCAGCGAACTTCGCGAGGAACCGACCCAACTTCTCGGCAGGAGCGGCGAAGGTGTGTTCGGGCACCGCCCAGTCGGCATCGCCGACGTAGAGGTCGCCACACAGCGAGCCGAACGTGAAGGGTCCGTCGCGCCCGGCGGCGTCCCGCTCGGATCGGATGAAGTCGTACGCGGCGGGGAGCTCGGGAAGTGTCGTTCGCTGCGGCAACCATCCGTCGCCGCGAAGCGCGGCCCGCCGCATCGCCGGCTTCGAAGAACCGGCGACCCAGATCGGGAGGTGCTCCTGAGCCGGACGTGGCCGCTGGCCGAGGCCGTCGAATGACCACTCATCTCCCTCGTGTGACGCGAACTCGTCGTCGAACGCGGCCCGGATCGCGTCGATCGACTCGTCGAGCAGCTTGCCGCGGCGACCGAAGTCGACACCGAGGGCCTCGAACTCGCCTTCGACGTGCCCCGCGCCGACCCCCATCACCACGCGACCCTTGGCCAGGTGGTCGAGCGTCGCGAAGCTCTTGGCGACCTGCAACGGGTGTCGGTAGATCGGCACATAGATGTGGGAGAGCAGACGAACCCGCTCCGTGGCAGCCGCCAGGAAGCCGAGCGTCGCCACCGTGTCGTACCAGCCGGTGCTCATCGAGTCGGCCTGCGCGGACGGGATCGCCACGTGGTCACACACCGCGACGTAGTCGAACCCCGCTGCGTCGGCAGCGGCCGCGACCGACCGGAGTTCGTCGGGACCGGCGTCGCGCTCCCAGGGGCGTACGTAGATCGACGACTGTGACTGGATCGGCAGCTGGAGGCCGAAGGAAAGGCTCATCGTGCGGTCACTCCTGCGGGCTCAGACCTGTGACACCCCAGCACAGCTGGCGTGCCAGAGAGTTCCGGAGATCGGCCGGCCCGATGCCCCAGTGCTCGAACGCCGGCTGTCGGCCGGCGATGTGGGCGAGCATCGTCACCAGGACACCTGCATGGGCCATCGGGTCCACCCCGTCGGCGTGGCGACCTTCGCCCTGATGCCGCTCGACGATCGCCGAGAGCTCGCGAGCGGCGGGGTTGAGCATGCGAGCCCGCACTTCTCCGAAGCGGTCATCACCTTCGGACATCAGCAGGTCGACGACCCGCAGGACCGGCTGATATTCGGCGAAGAACCCGAGAAAGGCATCCACGGTCGCGAACGACCCGGCGAGCGCTGCGGCATCGGTCCACGCCGTCGATTCGATCACCTGCGCGAGCGGGCTCGCCTCGACCATCTGCTCGGCCAGCGCCAACACCGCCGACTCGATGTCGGCGAAGTACTGGTAGAAGGTGGCGGGTGAGGTCCCGGCGTCGCGAGCGATGTCGATGACCTTGAGGTCACGAAACGACGACTTGTCGAGCTGCGCCGCCGTCTCGTCGAGCAGCCGCTGACGAGTCGCCAGACCGCGCCGTCCGGGCACCCGGCCGTCGACCGCCCTCAGCTCGTCCTCCTCGGTGGCCACGGCGGCAACCTAGCCAAAGCTGACGGCCTGTCAGGTCTCGGACCACGCCTCGACGAGGGCATCGGTGTCGGTGACCGTGGCCAGCAACGACAACGTGTGGTCGATCACCGACTCGGCGTAGGCCGCCGGGACACCGGCGACCGCGTCCCTCGGGAGGACGAACTGGTAGCCGAGGTTCACCGCGTCCATCGCGAAGTTGAGGATGGCCACGTTGACCGACACCCCGACGCCGATGATCGTGGTGATGCCGAGGTTGCGCAACAGGGCGTCGAGATCGGTCCCGGCCATCGGCCCGAGGCCGTGGAGGCGGGTCGACACCAGATCGGACTCGTCGCGGCCGATCTCGTCGACGAGCGCTGCCTCGTGCGAGCCCGGTAACAGCTGGACAGGCGACTTCCTCACGCCCATGAACAGCCGTGCGTTCGAGTTCGAGCCGCGTCCGTCGGCGCGTCGCGCGGCGAGACAGTGGACGACCTGCACGTCGTGACGATGCGCCTCGCCCACCAGGCGCACGACGGCGGGGAGCATCGAGACGCGGGCAGCCTCGGCCAGCACCGGCAGCGCAGCCTCCGTGCCGATGACGCCGTTCTGGCACTCCTGGGTCACGACTGCGGTGTGGGCCGGATCGACCAGCGGGGCAAGGGGGTGAGGCACGACCCGACGGTAGACGCGGCAAACTGCCTGCCATGTCGAAGCGAACCAAGATCCTGCTCGGCGTGGGGCTGGCCCTCGTGGTGGTCGTCGGCGGAGGCGCCTATTGGTACCTGAAGGACGACGCCGCCCCCCGCGCCAACCTCGACGCCGCCGCCGCCCGCGCGAACGACGACACGACCGACTCGACTGCAGACGCTGCGCCCGAACCGCTCGAGGGCATCACGGGCGAGTGGACGGTCGGATCCGGATCGTTCGCCGGCTACCGAATCGACGAGGTCCTCACCGTCGGCAGCAACACGGCGACCTCTCGCACCGACCAGGTCACCGGCTCGCTGTCCGTCGAAGACGTCACCATCACCGAGGTCACGATCACCGTCGCGATGGACTCTCTGTCGAGCACCGACGGCAACGGCATCCGAGACGGACGGGTACGCGATGTCCTCGACACCGCCAACAACCCCGACGCGACCTTCGTGCTCACCGATCCGATCGTGCTCGACGGAGTGCCCGCCGCTGGCGAGTCCGTCGACGCCACCGCCACCGGCGAGTTGACCCTCAAGGGCATCACGAAGACCGTCGAGGTCTCCGTCCAAGCCCAGGTGGAGGGAACGAAGCTCCTCGTGGTCGGAAACGCACCGGTCGTTCTCGCCGACCACGGCATCGACAAGCCCAGTGCAGGTCGGGTCGTGAGCATCGAGGATGCGGGCGAGCTCGAGTTCGAATTGATCTTCGAACCGGCCTGACGATCGTCGGTGTCCGGATGAGGCCCGGCGAGCGTACGATCCAGATCGCTCATGCTCGCCCTGATCCTGGTCTTCGTGACCGTCATCTTCTCGCTGCTGGTCACCCGGGTGGCAACGGTGATGCTCACCCTGACGGGCATGTCGCGCGAGTCGGCACGCTTCCAGGCCAGATCGGCGTTCAGCGGCACCGGCTTCACGACCACCGAGTCCGAATCGGTCGTCAACCACCCCGTGCGCCGACGCATCATCTTGTCGCTCATCCTGCTGGGCAACGCCGGCATCGTCTC
>DATKWD010000113.1:0-7283 GCA_035529695.1 Acidimicrobiales bacterium
ATCGCGTTGAGGCGCATGGTGCTGGAGACCGACGAGGCGTACGACGCACGCGAGCTCCTCGAGCGTCTGTCGCTCGACGGTGCCGTCCCGGCCGAGGACCTCGAGTTGCTCATGCACACCCTCGCCTTCGCAGCAGCGACCGCCGGCGGTATCAGGCCCGCCATCGAGGCGCTTCAGGCCGGTCTCGGCGATCAGCAGCTCATCTTCGGCTCATGGTTGACGGTGTTGACGGTGCTCAAGGTCGTGTCGATCACGATCGAACGGACCGAAGCCGAACTCGTCGAGGACCTCGCCGCGGTGCTCACCGTCTTCTGATCGGGCGGTCGCGCCCCCGGCCAAAGCTGCGACCGCCTACTCTGACGGACCGTCAGGGACGCCAAGGGGAGACGCGATGATCGAAGGCCGCAGTTTGTGGGAACTGGTCAGCAACCGGGCGGCGGCGACGCCCGATGCGACCATGCTCATCGACGAGTCGGGCACCGAGACCACCTTCGCCGAGTACGCCGTACGAGCCGAGCGCGCTGCTGCCGGATTCGCCGAACTCGGCATCGTCGAGGGCGATGTCGTGTCGTGGCAGCTGCCCACCTGGACCGAGACGATCGTGTTGGTGGCGGCGCTGTCGCGGCTCGGTGCGATCCAGAACCCGATGCTGCACATCTACCGCGAACGCGAAGTCGGCTTCATCACCCAGCAGGCGGGGTCGAAGCTTCTGGTGGTTCCGGGCGAATGGCGAGGCTTCGACTTCGCCACGATGGCCCGGGGCATCGCGGCCGAGCGCGACGGTCTCGAGGTCCTGGTCGCCGACCCCGATCTTCCCGACGGTGACCCGTCGATCCTCGGTCCGGTACCGGCCACCCCCGACGACCCAGCCGACCTGCCGGTTCGCTGGTACTACTCGACGTCGGGCACGACCGCCGATCCAAAGGTCGCGCAGCACACCGACATGACGATCGATGCAGCTGCTCGGGGCATGAGTGACCAGCTCGACGTGACCGAGGCCGATCGCATCGGCTGTGTCTTTCCGTTCACGCACATCGCCGGCGCGGTCTATGTAGCGAGTGCTCTGCGCTACGGCTGCACGATGATCGTCGTCGAGGCATTCGACGCGCAGGCGACGCCGCCCCTGCTGGCCGTACACGGGGTCACCCTCGCCGGAGCCGGAACCCCTTTCCACATGGCCTACCTCGCCTACCAGCGCGCCCACCCCGAGTCCGCGCCGTTGTTTCCCGAAGCCCGGGCGCTCATCGGCGGAGGGGCCCCCAAGCCTCCTCAGCTCCATCACGACGTGAAGGCCGAGATGGGCGGGGTCGGCATCGTGTCGGGCTACGGCATGACCGAAGCACCGATCATGACGATGGCATCGGTCCACGACGCCGACGACGAGTTGGCCACGACCGAGGGAGGGCCGGTGGCCGGAGTCGATCTCCGTCTGGTCGACCAGACCGGCGCGATCGTGCCGGCGGGCGTCGAGGGAGAGATCCGGGTCAAGGGGCCGATGGTGATGCGTGGCTATCTCGACTCGTCGCTCGACGCCGACGCATTCGACGAGGACGGCTACCTCCGTACCGGCGATCTGGGAGTCCTCACGACGGCCGGCAGCATCAAGATCACCGGTCGGGTGAAGGACATCATCATCCGGAACATGGAGAACATCTCGGCCAAGGAGGTCGAGGATCTGCTGTTCTCACACCCGGCGATCGCCGACGCTGCGGTGATCGGGCTGCCCGACGATGCCACCGGCGAGCGGGTCTGCGCGGTCATCGTCCCCGAGGACGCTGCCGCCCCACCGACCCTGGCCGACATCTTGGCGTACACCGTCGAGAAGGGGCTGGCCAAGCAGAAGACACCCGAGCAGCTCGAGGTGCTCGACGTATTGCCGCGCAACCCGACCGGCAAGGTCCTGAAGTTCAAGCTCATCGAACAATTCGGTCGCTGAGCTCGGCAACGCGGAACCGATCAGGCACCGGTACGGTTCGGACGTGCGCCTCCAGGTGGGTCCCGTGCCGTCGGCCAGTGTCCTCTCGTGGGTCTCCTATGCCCGGGAGAAGGTCGGAGAGATCGCGTCCGATCCCTTCGATGGTGACATCCCGGGTGACATCGTGACGGTCTTCGACACCTACCTGCGTGACTGGGAGGCCGTCGCCTCCTCGTCCGAGGTGTTCTTCTGGGAAGCCGAGATCCCGAGCGAGATCGCCGAGTATCAGGTCCATGCCTTTCACCAGATCGTCAATCGGCTCGCCCGGGCTGCGCTCGACCGAGGAGAGCCCGAGCAGCCGCCAGAAGGTGAGCTCTTCTACGAGTCGTTGGTGAACGCAATCATCGACGGCCTGCAGATGGAGGGCGCCTCGACCGCCGAGTACGCGATGCACCTCCGGAGCTTCTGGCCCGGCCTCGGCGACTCCGCCACCGACTCGGCCGACGCGACCGACGAATCGGCCTGAGTCTGCCGTCAGGGTCGACATCGACACCGATGGTCAGGGCGATTCCGAGGAACACGAGCCCGCCGCCGATCAACGTCGTCGGCACGGTCATGGCCCCAGTGCGCGGCAGCGCAACGGGCGCAGCGACCTGCTGGGTCGGCACGGTGGGCAGAGCGGCCGGGATCGACTCGCCGGTCGTCGAGACGGTGGTGGTCGCGACGGTGGTCGTCGGAGGCGCCGGGATCAGCTCGTTCGGCACGATGATCCGCACGGTCTCACCCGAGCGGACCTCGACCGAGGTGGCCTCGGTGCTCAGGGCATAGCCGGGCGGAGCCCCACGCTCGACGAGCCAGTAGGTCCCCTGGCCGAGGTCGAGCATGGTCGGCTCGGTGGTGGTCTCGACCGTGGCCACGAGCGACGCTCCGTCCGCTCGGGGTTCGGCCGAGTGGACCTCGATCAGCGCACCCGCGAGTCGTTGTCCGCTGCCCTGATCGACCTTCTCGAGGCGGAGTCGTCCCGGCGGTGGAGGCTGGGTCTCGATCTGGCCCTCGAGGATCTGTTGTCGTGGCGCGACCACCCGCTGGGCGCGCTGTTTCGTCGGTGCGTAGATGGCTGGATCGAGCGACGGCGCGATGGCCAGGACGTCGAGGACCGCAGGGGCATCGGGAGCGACGAAACCGATCAAGGCAACGCCGTCGGGTCCGGTCTCGACGACCGCCGTCTCGAGGTGTGCAGTCTGACTGGTCGTCCACACGAGGATGCCGCTGACACCGGCACCGTTGGAGTCGGTGACCCTGGCGCGGAGCGTGCCCGGTGTGCCGGGCGCACCCGCATCGGTGTCGAGCCCGAGGATCAGCGGACCGACCACCGACGAGTGTGCGATGGCGTCCGCCTTCAGCTCACGAGCGCGCTCCAGAACTGCGGCCTCGGCGCCGCCGAATCCGACCAGGCGTGGTGCTGTGAGTCGGTCGACGTCGAGCCGGCCGCTGGGATAGGTGGCACCCATCAAGTCGTGCAGTGCCAGCATCATTGCGGCGGCGTCGACTGCATCGGTGTCGAATCCGTTGCGACCCGCGAGCCACGCGATGGCGGTGCGGGTGGTGCCACTCAGGGGCGGCTCGGTCGGGCGGTAGTCGAGCGCAGCGTCGGGGGCGGCGATGCCGTGGTCGATGCACCACGCCGTGCCGAGGTCGGCCATGTCGTAGGCGCCGAACCAACTGGTGAATCCGTCGACCGTGGCGCGAAAACCGTGCGCCGGCACGACCTCGGCATGCGATCGCGGGATCGGACCGGCAATGCAGGGAAGCGACACGAGCAGCACGAACGCAGCGAATCGCAGGGCACGGACGACGGACATGGGTCCACCTCGAATGGGGGGCCTGGAGTGTCCGAGTCGTTCGGCGATGCCGCAGCGAACTGCGGTGTGCAGGGTGTATCAGCCGATCTCAGTCGCGGTCAAGGGCCTCTGAGGCGCGTCGGAGCGCGTCGTAGCGCTCACGGATGGCGTCGGCGTCACAGGCGCGGGGCTCGACGATCAGCCCGTGTCCCAAGCCCCACGCGGCGGCGACGTCGTCGGGCGAGGTGCCCGTGGCCACCGCTGCCGCTTGCACGGCTGCCCCTGTGGCGACGTGCTCGTCGCCATCGCTCACCAGCACGGGCCGTCCCGAGAGGTCGGCGAGGAGCTGCTGGTGGGCGCCAGACCGTGCGCCGCCACCGACGAGGCGGATCGGGTCGTCGCCGAGGTCGACGCCGCTGTCGCGCAGGGCATCGAGTCCGTCGAGCAACGAGCAGATGACCCCGCGATGAGCTGCAGCTGCCACTTCGCCTCTCGTCGACGTGGTCCGCAGACCTGCAAGGACGCCGCTGGCTCCCGGGCGGTTCGGGGTCCGCTCGCCATCGAAGTACGGAACCATCACCGGTCCGTCGAGCGCGTCTTCTCGGAGTGCCATCTCGCCGAGCTCGGCGACCCCCACACCGAGGAGGCCGGCGACCGTGTCGATGACCTTGCCGGCGTTGAGCGTGCACGCCAGTGGCAGGTAACGGCCGGCAGCGTCGGCGAAGCCGGCCACCAGACCGCGTGGGTCCCGCACCGACGTGCTGCTCACGCTGTACACGGTGCCCGACGTGCCGATCGAGATCGCCACCTGTCCGGGACCGAGCCCGATGCCGAGCGCGGCCGCCATGTTGTCACCGGTGCCGGGCGCCACCTTCGGGCGGCCTCGGAGCCCGAGGGCTTCGAGACCGCGCCCACCGTCGGGTTCGAGCGCCTGATCGGGAGGCAGTATCTCGGGGAGTCGATCGAGCCAGTCCTCTGCGGACACTCCGTCGTCGACCATTCGGAGCGGCTCGGCACACCAACCTTCGTCGCTCGGCGACCAGTAGCCGGTGCCGGAGGCATCGCCGCGGTCCGTGACCCTTCGACCGGTCAGCTGCAGCGTCAGCCAGTCGTGGGGGAGCAGCACCGCGCGCACACGGGTGAAGACCGTCGGCTGGGTGCGACGGAGCCATGCCAGTTTCGTGATCGTGAACGAGGCCACGGGCACCGACCCGACCGTGTCGGCCCACCACTGCGATCCGGCTCGCGCCACCAGATCGTCGGCGTCGGGCGCCGACTCGGTGTCGTTCCAGAGCTTGGCCGGGCGCAGGACCTCGCCCGCGTCATCGAGCACGACCATCCCGTGCTGCTGGCCGGCGATGGAGAGGGCGACCACGTCGGGACGACCGGCCTGTGCCACGGCGTTGGTGAGGGCGTCCCACCACGAGGCCGGATGCTGCTCCGAGCAGGGCGGGCTGGTGGGTGGGTGCGGCGAGGCACCGGCTGCGACGAGGCGACCCGAGTCGAGGTCGCGGACCTCGACCTTGGTCGATTGGGTCGACGAGTCGACCCCGAGAACATGCGCCATCGCTTCAGTACAGCACTTCGTTCGGCACGCCCGGTGGTGCTGGTGATGACCGGGAACCGGACTCGATCGGTACGTTGCTCGTCGTGGCCGAACGGGAGCGCACTTCTGCGCCGCTCCTCGACCCGGCGCAGATGGTCGTTCTCGGCATCGGTTGCTTCATGGCGATCGTGATCGGCATGACCGCGCGGTCCGCGACCTTCGGCAGCGGACTCACCACTCCGCCGGCAGGTGCAGCACTCGCGTCGTCGATCGGCGACCTGGCGGGCACGCCGTCACCCCGCACGATCGAGCCGTACGAAGGGCTCGGTGCATGGGTCGACGCGTTCGATTTCGTCCCGGCCTACTCCGACGGTGACCCTGCGCTCGACGTGGCTGCGCTCGACGAGATGGCCGACGCAGGGGTTCGCACCGTGTTCCTCCAGGCAGCCCGCGACGACGAGCGCGCGCTCGGGCGCATCGTCGACCCTCCGGTCGTGGCCCGATGGCTGGTCGAAGCCCACCGCCGCGATCTCCACGTCGTGGCCTGGTTCCTTCCCGAGCACGTCGACACCGATCGCGACCTTGCCCACCTCGAGGCGCTTCTCGACTTCGAGGTGCTCGGTCACACCTTCGACGGTGTCGCGCTCGACATCGAGTCGAAGGCGAACGAGGACCCCGACAAGCGCTCTGCGAACCTCACCGAACTCGCGCGGCGCGTTCGTGCGTCGGCTGGTGACGACGTGCTCGGAGCAATCGTCCTCCCGCCGGTGTTGCTCGAGGTGGTCAACCCAGACTTCTGGCCGGCCTTCCCTTGGGCTCAGATCGATCCGGTGTTCGACGTGTGGCTCCCGATGACCTACTGGTCAGACCGGCGAGCCGACAGTGGCTACCGCGACGGGTTCACCTATCTCGAGGAGAGCACACGGCGGATGCGCGCCAATCTCGGCGACGCCGAGGCGGTGGTGCACGGCATCGGTGGCATCGGCGGCGATCTCACTGACACCGACATCGACCGATTCGGCGACGCGCTGGAGGAGGTGTCGGCCGTCGGAGGGTCGATCTATGACTGGCGGGCGCTCCCGCCCGCGCAGCGCCCGAGCGTTGCCGAGGCGGTCGGCGGCTGAGCGGTCAGCCGGCCGATGCCAGGTCGGCGTCATCGACCCGGTCGAAGTCGTCGATGTGGCGGCTGGCGGTCGACCAACGCCGTTCGGTGAGGATCCGCGCCAGGCGGGCGTCGCTGGCGGCGTAGGCATGGAGGGCTTCGTGGCTGAGGTCGTGAATGCGCTCGCGGTCGACTTCAACGGTTCGGAGCCCGACGAGCCGAGCGATCGACTTGAGCGAGCAGGACATCCGCAGCGAGGGGCCCACGTCGGAGCAGTAGACGCGATAGGCATCGAGGTGGCGGTGGCCGTACCACTTCGCGCGATACACCCCGTCGTGACCCGGCAGCGGCGGGTGCCGTTGGCTGATCGAGGCGTCGAGGCGCAGCGACAGCCCGTGCGGTAGGTCGTAGCGCTGCGCCCGGTCGTCGATGAACGGGAGATCGAACGCCGAGCCGTTCCAGGTTGCGAGCACCCCAGGCCGGATCTCTCGGAGGCAGTGATCGAGCTCGGAGAGGATCGAGACCTCGTCGCCGGTGAAGACCTGATCGATCTCATCACCCGAGAGTGCAACGGTGACGATCGCGGCGACGCCGGGGTCGAGCCCGTCGACGGTCGTGTCGGTCTCGATGTCGAGTCCATAGACGGGTGGTTTGCGAGCCATGACGTCCCCCTGATGTCAGCCAGGCAGTCCCGACTGTAGGAACCCGACCGCGCGGCGAGGTGGATGGTGAGTGGCACTCAGGCCGGTTGGGTGATGGGGGTGCCGTCGGGGCGGTGGATGGTGGTGGTGCCGTCGGGGTCGAGGCGGGGGTGGTAGCCGGTCTCTTTGAGTCGGTTGTGGTAGCCGCACAGCGGGGTGCCGTTGGTGTGGTCGGTGG
>DATKWD010000114.1:0-8615 GCA_035529695.1 Acidimicrobiales bacterium
GATCGGCGGAGCGAACCCCTTGGGCCGAAGCCCCTGGGGCTTGTGGTCCGACACGATGATGCTCTCGGACGTGAAGTGCTGGGTGTCCTTGGCGATCTGGCTGACGTCGTCGTGGTCGACCGGGAACCAGCAGCCCCCGAAGCGGTCGGTGTGGGCCACCGGACACCTCTCGCGGAGGTCCTCCCAGATCTCCGGGGCGCTCGCCGCGTAGTCGGCATGCGTGTGGTCGAAGTCGGTCGCCCAGTCGGCGACGGGAGGACGGTCCGTCATGGCGAGCAGGATAACGCTCGTTATGCATCGTTGTCCTGCCCGCCGCGAGTCCGCGCCTACCATGCGCCCCATGGCCCACATCACGGTGCTCCACAACAAGCACTGAAACTCGTCTCAGAACGCCTTGGCGGTCGCCGAGGAGCAGCACGTCGACATCGACGTGGTCGAGTACATGAAGCAGAACCCGACCCACGACGAGCTCGCCGCCATCGCCGCGAAGCTCGAGGATCCCGTGGCCGACATGGTCCGCAAGGACAGCCAGTTCAAGAAGCTCGAGCTCGACGCGGACGACTACGTCGACGCCGACACGGTGGTCGAGCTGCTGGTGCGATATCCACGACTGATCCAGCGGCCGATCCTCGTTCGTGAGGACAAGGCGATCGTCGGCCGCCCGAAAGATCGCATCGCTCCGTTCCTCAACGGCGAGTAGGCGGCTCCGGCGAACCTCAGCGAGGCTCGCGCCGCATCGGGATCATCAGCGGCCCGTCGTCGCCACCGCACCGGAACTCGCCGATCGGGCTGAATCCGTGGCGGTGGTAGAAGGACAGGTTGCGGGGGTTCGAGGACTCGAGGTGCACGGCGAACCCACCCTCGTCGGCCAGGCGGAGCCCCGGTTCCATCAACGCGGTACCCACTCCCCCGCCCTGCGCCGCCGGGTCGACGCCGGCGATGCCGAGATAGACGTGCGGCTCGTCGGGGAGGTACTCGATCGTCCGTCCGAGCTCCATGAGGCCGGGCTCGGCCCGCTCGCCCACGTGGGCGGCCACGCACGCGAACAGCGGAGCCAGGTCGGCCTCACCGAGAGCGTGGCGATCGGGCGGCGCCCACAACGTCGCCCCGACACCGCCGGGAGCCACATAGACGTGCCCGAGCGCGAAGTACCGCTCGACGAAGAAGTCCATGAAGTCGCCGAGCGCGGCCAGATGATCGGACGCCGCTGCGAACAACCACTGCTGCACCGGATCGTCGGCGAACGCCCGAGTCAGCGCCGCCGACACCACGGGGAGGTCGGCGCTGGTCGCCAGAGCGCTGGCCATCAGAGCTCCTCGACCGTGCACGACACGCCGTTCACCATGGCGTGCCCACTGGTGAGCTTGCGCGACACCCGGGCCAAGGCGACCCACGACGAATCACCTGCGGCCGAGGAGGTGATCTGGCCGACCGGCTCGGACTCCACCTCGACTGCTGCGGCCGGCGCCGGTTCGGCACCGCCCCCTCTGAGCCGCACGAGCCGCGTGGGCGCCGTTCCGCCGCGGCTGTCCATGCGTGCCACCAGCTCCTGGCCGACGTAGCAGCCCTTCTCGAAGTCGACGGCGGCCGCGACGAAGCCCGTCGATGCCGCGAGGTCGCCCGGCTCGACGTCGGTGCCCATCCGCAACACCCCGGCGTCGATGCGATCGAACTCGGCGATGTCCGGACCCTCGGCGTTCTCGGGGTCGGCCTCGAGGCCGACCTCGCAATCCGTCCGCAGCTTGAACCGCAGGAGTCGGGTGTGGAGTGGCTCCCCGAAGCCGGCGTCGAGAACGAGCTCGAACCGGTCGGCGGCGGTGCGGCGCAGACGCGCCAACGCATCGACCTTGCCGTCGGGTGACAGCACGAACGTCCACGCCCAGCCGCCGACTCCGACCGATGCAACGTCCTGGCTCACCTGTCCCTGGAGGAACGACTCGGCGTCGGGGCCCTCGACGATCACGGTGTCGGCGGGACTGGGGAGGAACGATTCCGGGGCAGGGGTCGTCATGGGCGTCCGAGCGTATCGACCTGCAAGACTTCGACCCGTGGCGATCGATCTCACGGTGGCAGCCGTCCCGGTGTACTTCGCGACGATGGCGGCCGAGAAGCGATGGCTCGATCGCCGCGCCGCAGAACAGGGAGAGAGCCCGGCCGACTACACCCGCGAGGACACCATCGCGAGCCTGTCGATGGGGGTGGGCAGCCTCGTCGTGCCCCTGGCCACGCACGCCATCGCCCGCTACGTGGTTCCCGGCGAGGGGCGGTTCGGCAAGGTGCTCGTCAGGTCGGCCATCGCGGGCGCCGTCGTCACGACCATCGCCGACCGGATCGCACGCGCCGACCAGCCGGCGGCCGACCAGGCCGGAGACCACACCGACAGCGACACCCAACACGAGTCGCGGGCACGGCGGCGAAAGGTCACCCGTTGGGCGAAACGGGTGGCCAGGGTGGGTGGCGTGGCAACGATCACCACCGGTGCCCTTGCGGTCACCACCAAGTTCGCCGCGGTGACCGAACCCAGGCGCATGTGGGCCAGGGGTCAGGAACGCGATCTCGGGTCGGGGCCGCTGGCGTGGCTCGCCGCCATCGTCGGGTGGGACTTCATCTACTACTGGAACCACCGGTTCATGCACGAGGTCCGGGGCATGTGGGCGATCCACGTGGTCCACCACTCGAGCGAGCGGTACAACCTGTCGACCGCGCTCCGCCAGCCGGTGGCCGACGTGCTCGGGGTGTGGGTTCCGTACGGGCTCCTCGCCCGGGCCGGCGTCCGACCGAACCTCATCAGCCAGGCGCGGGCGATCAACCTGCTCTACCAGTACTGGATCCACACCGATGCGATCGGGCGGTTGTCAGCGGGCATCGAGTCGGTGTTCAACACGCCGTCGCACCATCGGGCCCATCACGGCCGGAATCCGCAGTACCTCGATCGCAACCACGGCTCGATCCTGATCGTGTGGGACAAGGTGTTCGGCACGTTCGAGCCCGAGGACGAGCCCGTCGTCTATGGCCTGACCACCAACATCGAGTCGTTCAATCCCGCGGTGATCGCCACCCACGAGTACCGCGACATCGCCCGCGACGTCGCCGATTCGACGACGTGGCGTGACCGTCTGTCCTTCGCGCTGCGGGGTCCGGGCTGGGCCTACGAGCAACATCGCCGCAAGCACGAGGAGGCTGCCCAGGTCGTGCCAGCCTGATCGGCGACGTCGAAGACGGCCAGGGAGGTCGGCCTCGGGCATGCAGATCGCTACGATCTGTGGGTGCTCGACGCTGAGGTCACCGCGTGAACCACTGCAGCGGCAAGGCGACCGACCTCATCGACGCCACCCACATCGGGGCAACCGAGTGGGGGTTTCGTGGCCGCCTCCACGCGCCCCTTCCCGGAAGGACCACCGCGTTCGCCGGACGAGGGCGGCGCCTCACCTTCAACCGGGCGTTCTGGCAACGTCTCGATGACTGGGCACTGAACTTCAACCGCTGGTCGAACCTCAGCCACCGGGCCGGATCGGGTCCACGCGACATCGACTGGTTCGGTGAAGTCGGCACCATGGCCTGCAACCGACCCACCGCAGCCCACAACCGGGCACGCGGTATCGATCTCTGCCAGATCCGGTTCAGCAACGGTGCCCGCATCGACATGAACGCCTCGCATGAGGGTTCGCTCACCGATCAGCGGCTCTACCTGGCATCGGTGGCGTCGCTTCGGCGCTACTTCGGCACCGTGTTGACCTGCTGGTACAACCCCGAGCACCGCGACCACCTCCATGTCGACGACCTGACCTCGGTCCACCCGATCCGTTCGAAGAACCGGACCGACACCACCCTCGTCCAGGCGGCAGCACGCCTGCTCGACGGAGCGTCCCTGCCGATCGACGGGGTGTGGAGCAACGAGACCGAGACCGCCTATCGCGGGTTGGTCGACACCTTCGGCCTCGCCTCGGCCGACCCCCGAGGCGACGTCAACGACGGCATTCTGCTGCTCACCCACATCATGCGAGCCGGCCTCGGTGACGTCGATGCCGGTGCCGTTGCGGACCACGTGATCGACATCCACGAACCGGGCCTCGTCAGCGGGTTCAGCGAGGGCCACCGCAGCTGAAGACCGACGCGGCAAGGGTCGGATTCGCCGTCTCGTCAGTGAATCGGACCCGCTGCGTCCTTCAGCGGAGCCGAGGCGGTCCGACCGGTTCGCATCGTGATGATCTCGGCGCAGATCGAGATCGCGGTCTCTTCGGGGGTCCGCGCACCGAGGTCGAGGCCGATCGGGGCGCTCATGCGTGCGAGCGCGACGGGATCGGCACCTGCGTCGACCAGCCGACGATGCCGATCCAGGGTGGTGCGACGAGAGCCCATGACCCCCAGATAACCGACGTCGGTGTCGAGCGCCGCCATCACGGCGGGCACGTCGAACTTCGGATCGTGGGTCAGGACGCACACTGCGTCGAGCGGCCCGAGAGACGCTCCGACCTTCTCGAGGTATCGGTGGGGCCAGTCGACGATCACCTCGTGGGCATCGGGAAACCGTTCGCGGGTGGCGAACACTTCGCGGGCGTCGCACACCGTGACTCGGTAGCCGAGGACGTTCGCGACCTCGACCAGAGCCCTCGTGAAATCGACCGCGCCGAAGATCAACATCCTCGGCGGCGCCGCGAAGCATTCGATGAAGACCCGCACGTCGGCGACGCGTGCCTCGCCGTGCGGGCCGTACGACCGGACGCCGCTGATGCCCGAGGCCAGCGATCCGAGCGCGTCGCGTGCCACCACCCGATCGAGTCCCGGGTCGCCGAGCGAGCCCATGGGTTCGCGTTGCGGAGACACCAGGAGCTTCGCCCCCGTGCCCGGGCCATCGACCACGGTGGCGAGGGCGACCGGGTCATCGGCTCGGACCGCCGCCGCAAGTGCGTCGAAGACGGTCACCAGTCGACCGGTTCGATGAACACCCTGATGATGCCGCCACACGTGAGCCCCACGGCCATGGCCTCGGCGTCGGAGAATCCGAAGGACACGATCCGCCGCTCGCCGGTCTCGAGGATGTCGAGTGCCTCGACGAGCACCGCTCCTTCGACACACCCGCCCGACACCGAACCGGCGATCTCGCTGCGCTCGTTGACGGCCATGGCAGCTCCGGGGAGGCGCGGCCCGGAGCCCTCGACGTCGACGACCCGAGCCACGGCGACGGCCAGCCCCGCGGCCCGCCACGACGCGATGTCGTCGAGGATCTCCTTCATGCCGCGATCGCCTCGGCCAGGTGCTCGAGCGCATCGAACGAGCGACCCGCGACGTCGTCGTCGACCGACTCGGGGTTCCACACGATCAGGCACGCTACCGGCGGCTGCTCAGGTGACGATCAGGAGTCGATCAGCTGCTGGGTGAAGGTCCGCAGCGAACCGGCATCCATCTGGCCGTACTGCGTCAGGGAGGCGGTTCCGTCGTCGTTGATGAACAGGAAGGTCGAACGGCTGACTCCGCCCAGGAGATCACGGAAGTCACCGCTCTCGTCGAAGACCTGGGGGAACCCGTCGATCGAGAACCGGTCGATGAACCCTTCGGACTCCGAGCGGGTCCCCTGCCCTGCGACGCCGAGGAACTCGACCTCGTCACCGAGCTCTGCCTGCACCTCGGCGACCGCCGGGGCTTCACGGGCGCACGACGGTCACCACGGCGCCCAGAACCACACGATGGCATCGGTCTCGGCGAAGGCGGCCAGGTCGATGTCGCTACCGTCGACCCCCTCGATCGTGCCCGAGAACACTTCGCTGTCCACGGCGTCGATGGCCGCCGGTTCGGTGTCGGCGCCGCCGCACGCGGCTGCCACCAGAGCCACCAGGAACACGACGGAAATGAGGCGGCGCACGTCACCAGGATAGGTGCCGCCTCGGCCGGATCTGCCGCGGGGTCAGGCAGCCCGAGCCGCTTCGGCGCGCGCTCGCGCCGCTGCCAGGCTCGGAGACGGCCCGAGCGCGGCCCCGAGACCACGCACCAGGGCGCGACACGCGCTGATCTCGGCCGTCGACACCGCGCTGATGCCCCAGAGCACTCGCGCCCATTCGGGAAGCGCTGCGATGGCACCACGGAACAGCACCGGGTAGATCCGATGCACGATCCCCGGCAGCGGGGGTTCCTCGAGGAATGACATCGCAGCTCTGGCCTGCTCGCCGACCACGCATTGCGTGCGATGACGCGAGAGGTGCGACGTGAGCTGGGTCCAGTCGGTCGGCGCATCGACATCGCCCAGTTCGACGCCGATCCGAGCGACCTCGTGCGCATAGCGGTCGAGGTCGCGACGACGGACCGGCCGCTCTCCGTACAACCGGTGAGCCGCCACGAACGCGGCGAACTCGGTGCAGTGGACCCAGTCGACCAGCTCGGGGTCCGAGGCCTCATAGGGCCGCCCGTCCGGCGTGGTCCCATGCACCTGCTCGTGCACCCGCCGGACGGTGGCGCAGGCCCCGGCCGCCTCGGTGCTGGTCCCGAAGCAGGTCGCCCCCACGAACTGCGCCGTGCGACGCAGCCGGCCCAGCGGATCGTGCCGGAAGTCCGAGTGGTCGGCGACACCGGCCATCACCCGCGGATGCAGTGCCTGGAACGCGAGCGCCGTGATGCCCCCGACGAACATCGAGGTGTCGCTGTGGACCCGCCACGCCACGCTGTCGGGCCCCATCCACCCCTCGTCACCACTGGCGGGGTCGCCGGTGCGGGCCGTCTCGCCATCACGGAACATCCGATCGAGGGACCGCACCAGGACGGGACGCAGGACCGGTGACCAGATGCCGGCCGCTGCGGACGCAGCCATGCCCACCGCACTCTCGACGGGGGTGACCGCACGCGGCCAGGTGTCAGAGGTCACCGACGGATCCTTCGTCTCCTTCGTCGATGCGCTCGCGGTGGGCTTCGCCAGGCGGCGCGGCGGGGGTGGCCGGCGGCGGCGCGCCATCGCCTCGTGGGGCAGGGGTGGGTGGGCTCGGGGCCACCGGAGGCGAGGTGAGCATCTGCTCGTGCTCGGCGAGCGATGGGGTCGCGTCGACGGCGTCGATCTCGGCCTGGGCCTCGGCGACGGCCGTCAGCCGCTCGTTGATGGCCGCGGTCGTGTCGCCGATGACGTCCTGCTCGGTCATCGACGAGCCGCTCGCTGCCTCCACGACGGCGGCTTCGAAGCCGGCCACCTCCGAAGCAACCGCCTCGATCGCCTCGTCACGCCCGGACGCGGGCAGTGCGGCCGCCGCCACCAGACGGCGATCGATCGCCACCGCCACCTGTTCGAGTTGCAGGCGTTGCGGCTCGAGGTATCCGTTGAGTGCTGCGTTCGCCTGGAGCGCCCGCACGGCATCGCGCAGCTGCCGATGCAGCTTCGCCTCGGGACTGTGGGCGCCGGCCCACGACGCCGGCGCGCCCGTGTCGACGCCCTCGACGATCACGTTCGCATCGTCGAAGTCCTTCTTCGAGCTCCGCGCGAACGCGACCGCGCCGATCACCGCCGCGGCGACGAGCAGGACGATCGCCCCGAGGATGAAGCTCATGTCGAGGTCGAACTGCTGTCGGAGTTGAACACCGTGATGAGGATGATGGCGACGATGACCGCCACCACGACCGCGATCGCGATCTTGAGCTTGCTCCAGGGCCGCTGACCCTGCACCTCACCGGTCACGCCGTTGATGAAGACCTGGAAGGGCCTGCCCTCGAAGATCACCGTCAGCAACCACACCGGGAGCAGCAGGTGCTTGTAGGTGAGGCCACGCCACTGCGTGTGGAGCTGATGGATCTCCTGCTTGTCGCCTCCGATGTCACGGCGGACCGTCGAGCGGATCTCGTTCTCCATCCGGCCCCGGGCCTCGCCGAAGCACTCCTGGACGTCGTGGTCGTAGGTCCGCGCCAGGTGTCCGGCCTTGTATTCGGCCGAATAGGCCTTGGTCAGTTCGGTCGGCCACGGTTCGAGCGCGGTGACCTTCTTGCGGTCGAGGCCGTCGTTCGCCAGCACGGTCATGTCGTCGAAGAGGTTGGCGACCTGCCCGTTGACGTGGCGCCAGCGGGTCTCGGTGCGCTTGTTGTCACCGGTTCCGGTCGTGTAGGTGTCGCCACGTCGACCGGTGTACTGCGACACGGTGTCGGCGTCGTAGGTGAAGTAGGCGGTGTAGATGCTCGTGAAGGATCCGGTCTCGTAGTACTTCTTGAACGCGTTGGGGGCGAACCACCGCGAGTGGATCCACTTCTGGATCGACTCCTCGGCCGCCTTCTCGTCGACCTGGAAGGGCAACACGCCGTCGACCGCCAGGCGGGTCGGGGCGTCCTGGATGTCGTCGCGCTGGATCGGGGTCGCGCAGTAGGGGCAGCGGGTGGCCGTGAGGCTGCCGACGAAGGTGGTGTGACCGCCGCAGTTCTGACAGACGATCTCCTTCTCACCCTCGATCAGCTGATCGCTTCGGCTGAGCATCCCGGTCTGGAGCGCTTGCAGTGCAGCCTGGAGGTCCTGCTCGGCGACCACCCGACCTGCGTCCTCGATGATGTCCTGCTCGACCCCGCAGTGTGGGCACTTCAGGCGCTGGGCGGCGATGTCGAACTCGAGCTCGCCACCACACGCCGTGCACGGGTAGGTGCGGGTCTGCTCGGTGGAG
>DATKWD010000115.1:0-17151 GCA_035529695.1 Acidimicrobiales bacterium
ATGCTCGCCGACGATCCGATGACGGCCGCCGAGATCGTCGGCCACTTCCTGCACGGCACCCTCGAAGAGGCGAGCAGCTAGATGCTCACCGATCTCCTCAAGCAGCGGTTGGAGCCGTACAAGAAGCCGCTCATCGTGGTCGTGGTGTTCCAGACCATCCAGGCCTTTGCGGCACTGACCCTGCCCGCTCTGAACGCCGACATCATCGACAATGGCGTGATTCCCGGAGACGAGGGCGAGATCTGGTCGATCGGCGCCGTGATGTTGGGGATGACCCTCGTCCAGATCGGATTCGCGACAGCGGCCGTCTACTTCGGGGCCAAGGTCGCCATGAGCTTTGGACGCGATGTCCGTGAACGCCTCTTCAACCGGGTGCTCGACTTCTCTGCCCGCGAGGTCGGCCGCTTCGGCGCTCCGTCGCTGATCACCCGGATCACCAACGACGTCCAGCAGGTGCAGATCCTCGTGGCCATGGGCTGCACGATGATGATCGCGGCCCCGATCACGGCCGTCATCGGCGTGATCATGGCCGTCCGCGAAGACTTGGGGCTGTCGATCGTGTTGGTGATCAACATCCCGATCGCCGTGATCGTCCTCGGATTCCTCGTCTCTCGCATGGTTCCCGCCTTCCAATTGATGCAGGAGCGGGTCGACCAGGTGAACCGGGTGATGCGCGAACAGATCACCGGGATCCGTGTCGTCCGTGCCTTCGTCCGTGAGCCTGAGGAGGGCAAGCGATTCGAGGCAGCCAACGACGACCTCACCGACGTGTCGCTGCGGACCGGCCGGCTGATGGCTGCGATGTTCCCGACCGTGATGTTCATCATCAACATGTCGAGCATCGGGGTGCTGTGGGTCGGCGCCGACCGGATCTCGGCCGGCTCGATGCAGATCGGTGCACTGATCGCCTACCTGAGCTACCTCATCCAGATCATGATGTCGGTGGTCATGGCGACCTTCATGATGTCGATGATCCCGCGGGCCAGGGTGGCCGCCGAACGGATCCAGGAAGTGCTGGTCACGCCCTCGTCGCTCACCGTCCCGGCCGATCCGGTGCGAGCACTCGTGACCCCCGGGACCCTCGAGTTCCGCAACGTCGGGTTCCATTACCCCGGTGCCGACGACCCGGTGCTGCACGAGGTCTCGTTCGCGACGCGACCCGGCGAGACGACGGCCATCATCGGCAGCACCGGCTCGGGCAAGACCACGCTGGTGAACCTCGTGCCGAGGTTGTTCGACGCAACCAGCGGTGCAGTCCTGGTCGGAGGAGTCGACGTGCAGGAACTCGACCCCGAGCTGTTGTGGGGCCGCATCGGGTTCTGCCCGCAGAAGCCGTTCCTGTTCTCGGGCACCGTGGCCTCGAACCTCCGTTACGGGCGCCCCGACGTGAGCGAGGCCCAGATGTGGGAGGCACTCGACGTGGCCCAGGCGAGCGACTTCGTGCGAGCCATGCCCCACGGGCTCGAGAGCGAGATCGCTCAGGGTGGCAGCAACGTGTCGGGCGGCCAGCGCCAGCGACTCGCCATCGCCCGCGCCCTGGTCGTGAAGCCCGAGGTCTACGTGTTCGACGACTCGTTCTCGGCGCTCGACCTGACCACCGACGCCCGGCTCCGGGCCGCGCTCGAGCCCTACGCAGCCGACGCCGCCAAGGTGATCGTTGCGCAACGGGTGTCGACCATCAGTGCCGCCGAGCAGATCCTGGTCCTCGAGGACGGACGGATCGTCGGCCGGGGGACCCACGACGAACTTGTTGCCGGCTGTCCCACCTATGCCGAGATCGTGCAGAGCCAGATCGGTGAGCGGGAGGTCGCGGTATGAGCGACGACACGACCACCGGCTCGAACGGCTCGAACGGCTCGAACGGCGACGAGCCGGTCGAGCACGGTACCGACGAGGTCCGCGAGGCGATGGACAAGGCCGGTCCCGGCGTCAATCGTCGTGGCGGCATGAGTTCGATGGGCATGCCGGCCGAGTCGAGCAACGACTTCCGCGGAGCGGTCAAGCGCCTCGGCGGCCTGCTCCGGCCCGAGCGGGTGCGCCTCTGGGTCGTGCTCGCGCTGACGGTCGGCAGCGTTGTCCTGGTCGTGATCGGCCCCAAGATCCTCGGCGACGCCACCAACATCATCGTCAACGGCGTCACCTCACCCGAAGGCATCGATTTCGCCGATCTGCACCGCACCCTCGCGCTCGTTGCGGCGCTCTACACCGGCTCGTGGGCCCTGTCGTACATCCAGGCCTACATGCTCGCCGGTGTGGTGCAGCGCACGATGTTCTCGCTGCGCGAGGCAATCGAACGCAAGCTCAACCACCTCCCGCTCAGCTACGTCGACAAGCAGGCACGCGGCGACCTGCTGAGCCGGGTGACCAACGACATCGACAACGTCGCCCAGAGCCTGCAGCAGACGCTGAGTCAGATCCTCGTGTCGACCCTGACGATCATCGGCGTGATGGTGATGATGTTCACGATCTCGCCGCTGCTCGCGGTGGTTGCGCTGACCACCGTGCCGACCTCGGTCTGGCTCATGAAGACGATCGGGACCAAGGCCCGCCCGCGCTTCCTCGCGCAGTGGAACTCGACCGGCAAGGTCAACGCGCAGGTCGAGGAAGCCTTCACGGGACATGCGATCGTGAAGAGCTTCGGTCGCCAGCGCGAGGTCGAGGCCACCTTCCGGCAGGAGAACGACCGGCTGTTCGAGTCGAGCTTCGGTGCCCAGTTCATGTCGTCGCTCATCCAGCCCGCGATGGTCTTCATGGGCAATGTGCAGTACGTGCTCATCGCGGTCGTCGGAGGGCTCCAGGTGAGCAGCGGCGCCATCAACATCGGCGACATCCAGGCGTTCATCCAGTACGCCCGTCAGTTCTCACAGCCGCTGTCGCACCTCGCTTCGATGGCCAACGTGTTCCAGTCGGGCATCGCCAGCCTCGAACGGGTGCTCGAGTTCCTCGATGCCGACGAGCAGAGCCCTGAGCCGGCCGACGATGCCAATGGCCGGCCCACCAAGGGTCGCGTCGTGTTCGAGAACGTCGACTTCTCGTATCTGAGCGAGTCGCCGCTGATCGAAGGGCTGTCGCTCACCGCCGAGCCCGGCCAGACCATCGCCATCGTCGGCCCGACAGGCGCCGGCAAGACGACCCTCGTCAACCTGATCATGCGGTTCTACGAACTCGACGGCGGGCGCATCACTCTCGATGGGCGCGACATCTCGACGATCCCCCGGCCGCTCCTCCGCGCGAAGCTCGGAATGGTGCTCCAGGACACCTGGCTGTTCGGCGGGACGATCCGCGACAACATCGCCTATGGACGGCCGACGGCGACCGACGCCGAGATCCTGGAAGCGGCTCAGGCGACCTACGTCGACCGCTTCGTGCACCACCTTCCCGACGGCTACGACACCGTCATCAACGAAGAGGGCGACAACGTCAGCGCCGGAGAGAAGCAGTTGCTCACCATCGCCCGGGCGTTCCTCGCCGACCCGTCGATCCTCATCCTCGACGAAGCCACGAGTTCGGTCGACACCCGGACCGAGGTGTTGATCCAGGAGGCCATGAACCGGTTGCGACAACAGCGGACCAGCTTCGTGATCGCGCACCGACTCTCGACCATCCGGGGCGCCGACATCATCCTGGTGATGGAGGACGGCCACATCGTCGAGCAGGGTGGCCACCAAGAACTCCTGGCGGCAGGCGGTGCCTACTTCGATCTCTACAACAGTCAGTTCGTCGGGGCTGCGGCCGACGTCGGCTGACCTGCACCGGTCACTGGAGATCGGGCACCGCACCACGGGACGTCGGGTCAGGGTGTCGAGACGACTTGATCGGGTTGCCGGCGACCGAGAGGCCGTCCAGCCGGTCGTCGTCGAGCGACACCACCATGTTGCGCGCCACCACCTGGGGGTGAGCGAGGACCTGGGCCACGTCGTTGATGGGTGCGCACGGCAGGTCGCGTGCCTCGAGCAGTTCGAGCCAGTGGGACACCGGATGGTGCCCGAGGATGCGTTCGAGTTCACCCCGGAGCCCGGCCTCGTTGGTCGTGCGATCGGCGTTCGACCCGAAGCGAGGGTCCTCGGCCAGCCCGGGCTCGCCGAGCACGTGACACAGCTTCGCGAACAGGGCATCGTTGCCGGCGGCCAGGACCACGTGGCCGTCGGCGGCCTCGAACGCCCCGAACGGGGTGATCGACGGGTGGCGCGAACCGATCGGCCCCGGGACGGTGCCGCTGGCCTGGTAGCGGGCGATGGCGTTCTCGAGCAGGGCCACCTGCGAGTCGAGCATCGACACGTCGATCTTCGTCGCCTCGCCGGTGAGCGCCCGGTCGTAGAGCGCGCTCGTCACCCCGATGGCGCAGAACAGCCCGGCGGTGATGTCGCCGATCGAACTGCCCACCCGGGTGGGCGCACCGCCGTCAGGGCCGGTGATGCTCATGACGCCGCCCATGGCCTGGGCGATCATGTCGTAGGCCGGTCGGGTGCTGAACGGACCGGTGTGCCCGAAGCCCGAGATCGCGGCATAGATGAGCCCGGGGTGGCGATCGTGCAGGGTCTCCCACCCGAGGCCGAGCTTCTCCATCGTGCCGGGCCGGTAGTTCTCGACGATCACGTCGGCGTCGTCGAGCAGTCCGTGCAACTCGTCGCACCCGGCAACGGTCGAGAGGTCGATCGTCACGCTCGCCTTGCCGCGATTGAGCGACGCGAAGTAGGCCGAGATGCCATTCATGAACGGTCCGATGTGGCGGGCGTCGTCGCCGACGTCGGGGCGTTCGACCTTGATCACTTCGGCGCCGAGGTCCGACAGGACCATCGTGCAGTACGGACCGGCGAGGACCCGGGTGAGGTCGACCACGCGCACCCCGGCGAGCGGACCTGCAGTCGTCATGTGAGGAGACGTTAGGGGTCAGGGTGTCAACGAGGCCGCGACCGTCGCTCCGAGGTTCCAGCAGGCGTCGGTCGCGGCTCGGTCGGGCGCGCCGACGACCTGCACGGGTTCGGCGACCTGGGTCCACCGGAGCCCCGTGACCACCTTGGCGATGTCACGAAGGGCGCCGTCGGTGTCGTTGTTGCCGTGCACGTAGATCCCGAAGGGTCGCTTCACGGTGTCTTCGAGACACGGGTAGTAGATCGTGTCGAAGAAGTGCTTCAAGGCGCCGCTCATCGAGCCGAGGTTCGCCGGCGTGCCGAGCACGTAGCCGTCGGCGGTGAGGACGTCGACGGCGGTCGTGTGCAAGGCGGCCTTCGCGACCACGTCGACGTGGTCGAGGCCGTCGGCGCCGGCTCCGGCGACGACCGCTTCGAGCAGCGTGTGGGTGGGTGGGGACGGAGTGTGGTGGACCACCAGCAGCCGGGGCATGCCCCATGCTTTCACCCCCGACTTGGTGCCCGGGGGGTCTGAGTCCCTACTCTGAAAGAGCCTGAACGAGGAGAAGTGACTCATGGCAGCGCAACGAACGACCTTCGCGAAGATCCAACGCGAGCGAGCACGACAGGCCAAGCAGGAGGCCAAGCGGGCCGCCAAGCTGGGTCAAGAGCCGGTCCGCAACGACGAGGATCGGTCGCCGAGCGACCGCAAGGCTGACTTCCTCCTCCGTGGAAACGGCAGTCTGAACCCAGACCAACTGCTCGAAGCCGTCGAGCTGCTCACCGCGCAGCACGCGGCCGGAATTCTCGACGACGACGAGGTCGAAGAGATCCGCCAGGACGTCATCCGCCGCGCCAGCTGACCCGGCGCGAGCGCAGAGGTCGGGGGACTACGTTCGGCATCTCCAACGACAAGGGGGATGCATGCGCGTTCGAATCGACGACGATCTCTGTCAGGGCCACCAGATGTGTGCCATCCGAGCGCCCGAGGTCTTCGGTGCTGACGATCTCGGCCAGGGCATCGTGATCGGAGATGGCGAGGTCGCCGCCGGCCAGGAGGATGCCGTGCGCAACGCCGCGAACAGCTGTCCCGAACAAGCGATCATCGTCGAGGACTGATCGGTGACCGACACCGCGCCGGTTGACGTCACCACCGACTACGACCTGTTCGATCCGGCCTTCGTGCGCGATCCCTATCCCGCGTACGACGAGATCCGGGAGACCTGTCCCGTCGCCCACACCGATCGCTACCAGGGTTCGTGGATGCCGACGAGCTACGAGGACCTACGCGACTTCGCCGCCGAGACCGACCTGTTCAGCTCCGAGGACGTGCTCGTCACGCCGCGGCCCGAACTCCAGACCGCAGGCAAGACCGCGTATGCCGACGTCAAGGCACCGCCGATCAGCTCGGATCCACCCGAGCACAACTGGACTCGTCGACTGATCCTGCCGATCTTCGCCCCTGGTGCGGTGAAGCAGTACGAGCAGGGCACCAAGGATCTGTGCAACTCGCTGATCGACTCGTTCATCGCCACCGGACGGGCCGACGTGGGGACCGACTACGCCCAACAGATCCCGGTTCGGGTCATCGCCACCATGCTCGGCGTCGGCACTGAACGGGCCGACGAATTCGTCGGGTGGGTGCGTGGCATCCTCGAGTTCGGTCTGACCGATGGTGATGTTCGGATCAAGGCCCGTACCGCGCTCATCGGGTTCTTCAAGGAGCAGGTCGACGACCGGCGCGCCAACCCACGCGAGAACGACCTGATCACCGAGATGGTGCAGGCCGAGGTCGACGGCGAGGCGGTGCCCGAGGACATCATCCTCGGGGTCTGCAACCTGATGCTCGTCGCCGGCATCGACACCACCTGGTCGGCGATCGGTTCGTCGCTGTGGCATCTCGCCCAGCATCCCGAGCAGCGTCAGCAGCTTCGCGACGATCCCGACATCTGGCCGCTCGCCATCGAGGAACTCCTCCGGGCCTACTCGCCGGTCACCATGGCCCGGGTCGCCACCCAGGACATCGAGTTCAAGGGCTGCCCGATCAAGCAGGGCGACAAGATCATCATGGCGTTCCCGGCCGGCAATCGGGATCCCGAGGTCTTCGAGAACCCCGACGAGGTCATCCTCGACCGCGAGCGCAACCGCCACATCGCCTTCGGGTCGGGCATCCATCGGTGCGCGGGCTCGAACCTGGCGCGGCTCGAACTGAGGATCGCGCTCCAGACCTTCCTCGAGCGGATCCCCGACTTCGAACTCATCGACCCAGGTGCGGTCACCTGGGCCGGGGGACAGGTCCGCGGCCCCCGCATCTGCGAGGTCACCTTCCCGATCTGAGTCGACCGGTCAGGCGTTCTTGGGCAACTCGCTGAAGGGCATCGTCTTGTCGTTGTTCGGCTCCTTGGGGAGACCGAGCACGCGCTCGCCGATGATGTTGCGTTGCACCTGGTCGGTGCCGCCGTAGATCGGGGGCGCCTGGGCGAACAAGGCCATCTCGGTGATCATGCCGAGGAACGGGTTGCCGGTGGCCTCGTCGATGTCCTTGCGCTCCTGACCGCCGTCGTAGGCGTGAAGCGTGCCGGCCGCGCCGACGATGCGAAGCCCGAGGTCGCGCTGGAGGCGCATCATCTCGCTCATCGAGAGCTTCGAGATGTTCGGCATGCCACCGATGTCGATGCCGGCCTGCTTGGCCGCCTTGACCCGGAGATTGTTCATGCGGCCGATCTCGGCGAGCGTGTGGAGCTTCATCAGGTCCTGGCGGATGGTCGGGTCGGAGATCTTCCCGTTGCCCTTGGCGAGCTCCATCAGCATCTTGGATGCGCCGCCGAAAACGCCACCGCCGCCGCCGCTGCCCCGGCGCCTCTTGGCGGCGGGGTCGGCCACGAAGTCACCCACCCGCTGCTCGAGGTGGCCGACGACGGTGCCGGGGGTTGCTGATCCGCCGCTCTGGTGGCCGCCGCCGGATCCGAGGCTGGCGCGCTCGTTGGCGAGCGTCGTGTTGGCCACGGCCCAGCCGTTGTTGAGGTCGCCGATCATCGCGTCGGTCGTCGTCCTCGCATCGCTCATGAAGACCTCGTTGAACATGGCACGGCCGGTCATCTCGCGCAGTGGGCGGATGTCGACGCCCTCCTGGTGCATGTCGAGAGCGAAGTAGCTGATGCCCTGGTGCTTCGGCACGTCGCTGTTCGTCCGAGCGATCAGCATGCCGAGGTCGGCGACCTGCCCGCCCGAGGTCCAGACCTTCTGTCCGTTGACGATCCACTCCTCGCCGTCCTGGACCGCCTTGGCCTGGAGGCCCGCGAGGTCGGAGCCGGCGCCGGGCTCACTGAACAACTGGCACCACGCCTTCTGGCCCGTGACGATGTCGCGAACGTAGGTGTCGATCTGCTCCTGCGTGCCATGAGCCGCGATCGTCGGTGCGGCCAGCATCAGCCCGAGCCCACCCGGCGCTCCGAGGGCCCCGAATTCGCTGACGGCCTGGAGGACGGCGTTGGCGTCGCCGCGCGACAGGTCGTGTCCGTAGGCGTTGGTGGGGAGGCCAGGGGAGGAGTAACCCGCGAGTCCGAGGAGCTCCCACCACTCGCCGACGGTGAGGTCGGGGTCCCAGTTCTGCTCGAGCCAGCTGTTGACTTCGCCGACGACGTCGGGGTCGACCTTCTGCTCGGTGTTCTCTGCGGTGTCGGTCATCTTCAGGTCTCCAGGAGGTGGTGGGTGGGTGAACGGTAGGTCAGGCGGCAGGGCTGGCGGCACTCGTGGCAGGCACCTTGGTGCGTCGGATCGAGTCGACCATGCCGGCGATGACGGCATCCCAGTCGTCGTCAGGAGGTGGCTCGAGCTCGAGGGCGTCGGCCACGAGGGCGCCGAGGCCCAGCAACAACGACAAGTGGGCGACGGCGTCGGGTCGAGCGCCGCGGCGGACGCTGCCGTCTCGCTGTTCGGCCCGCACGCGCTCGGCGAGGTGAGCGCGGCTCTCGGCGACCTGGGCACGCAGCACCGACGCCAGTTCGGGCTCGCGGCGGCCGGCCGTCACGCCTTCGAGCAGGAGCAGCGGGTCGGCGCGACGGGTGCGCAAGTGGCTCCCCGATCGCTCGAGGGCGTCGAGCACCGAATCGCGGTCGGTGCCGACCGTGCGGTCGACCGCCTCGGCCGAACGCGCTGCCAGTGCATGCAGCAGGAGGTCGGCTTTCCCGGAGTAGTGGGCGTAGACCGCACCGGTCGACAAGCCGGCGGCTTCGGCGATGTCGGAGACCCGGGCGCCTTCGTAGCCCTTGGCCGCGAACACCTCGGCGGCGGCCGCGATGAGCTGAGCCTTGGTGTCCGACGATGCGACTCCGGCCTTGCGTGCCATGGGAAATGAACATAACGGCGGTTCGGTTCCCCCGCCAACTTCCGGACCGTGCCCGGGGTGGCTACCTTGGCCGCCATCGACCGAGGAGATCTCATGGCCACTGGTACGGGCGCACCCATCATCGAACCGTCGTTCTGGTTGCAGACGCTCGAGGACCGCATGGCGCAGTTCGCCGACATCCGCGAGACCGGGCCGTTCGCTTCGGCCTCGTTCGAGAACACGATGTCCGGCAAGACCGAGGAGTTCTTCGCGGTCACCCGGTTCGCCGAGGTGGTCGAGATCAGCCGTCGACCGCTCGACTTCTGCTCGGGGCAGGGTGCGGTGTCGATTCCCGACATGCCGGCGGAGGCACTCGAGTTCTTCGGGTCGTTCATCAACATGGACGACCCGCGGCACGCTCGCCAGCGCGGCATCGTCGCCCGATCCTTCACGCCGCGTCAGCTCCAAGGAGTCCTCGACTCGGTCGCGACGATCTGCACCGAGGTCATCGACGGCTTCTGCGAGCAGGGTGAGGTCGACCTCGTCGAGGTGTTGTCGCAGCCGTTTCCGCTGCTGCTCATCTGCGACATGATGGGCATCCCGCGCAGTGAGTTCGACACGGTGCTCGACGCCACCAACGTCATCCTCGGAGGCGGCGACCCGGAGTTCATGGGGGGCAAGGACCCGATGACCGCCATCTTCGAGGCCGGCATGGAGCTCACCTCCTTGATGAACGAGATCGCCGACGATCGTCGCAAGAACCCGACCGACGACCTCACCTCGAAGTTGGTGCACAACGACTTGGGCGAGGACATGTTGACGCCCGAGGAGATCGCGCCGTTCTTCATCCTGCTCGCGGTCGCGGGCAACGACACCACCCGCACGGCCATCAGCCACGGCATGAACCTGCTCACCAGGAATCCCGAGCAGCGAAGGATCTGGGAGGCGGACCTGGATGGGGTCACGCCAACCGCAGTCGAGGAGATCGTCCGGGTCGCGTCACCGGTCACCTTCATGCGGCGAACGCTGACGAAGGACCTGACGCTGTCGGGCCACGATTTCGGCGAAGGCGACAAGGTCGTGCTCTTCTACGGCGCGGCAAACCGAGACCCACGCGAGTTCGACGATCCCGAGGCATTCGACGTGCTGCGGGACCCGAACCCTCACGTCGGGTTCGGCGGACCGGGACCGCATTTCTGCCTCGGTGCCCACCTGGCCCGCCGCGAGCTGTCGGTGGTCTTCCGTCAGCTCTTGACCCGCCTCCCAGACATCGAGGTCACCGGTGATGCGATTCCGCTCGATGCCCTGGGCATTCCCCTCGTCGCCGGCATCAAGCACCTCCCCGTGACGTTCACCCCAACCGCTCCCGTGGGCGGCTGACGCCGGGGGCTGCTGCGCAAGATCGCAGCAGTCCTTGGTCAGGCATTCGAGCGCTCGGCGATGGCGGCTGCCTGGGCGATCGTGCGGCGAGCCTCGTCGACGTGGAGGTTCTCGATCATGCGGCCATTCACCGTGACGACCCCCCGGCCTTCGCGTTGGGCCTCGTCGAACGCCGCGATGATCTCGTCGGCCTCGCTGACCTGATCGGCCGACGGGGCGAACACCTCGTTGCAGGGGTCGAGCTGGCTCGGATGGATGAGTGTCTTGCCGTCGAAACCCATCTCGCGTCCCTGACGGCACTCGGCCAGGAACCCCTCGGCGTCCTGGATGTCGTTGTACACCCCGTCGAGGATGACCTTGCCGTTCGCCCGGGCGGCCAGCAGGCAGAGACCGAGGCCGGCGAGCAGCGGATGGCGACTCGGCACCCGCTCGGCGCGGAGCTCCTTGGCGAGGTCGTTGGTCCCCATGACGAGGACCGCCAGGCGTTCGGAGCAACCGGTGATGGCCTCGGCGTGGAGCATCGCGACCGGTGTCTCGAGCATGGCCCAGATCTTGGTGCGCTCGGGAGCGCCGCCGGCCTCGAGGGCGGCTTCGACCGATCGGACATCGTCGACGGAGTCGATCTTGGGCACGACGATGGCGTCGGGACCGGCAGCCGCGATGGCCGCCACGTCGCCGGCGTGCCACTCGGTGTCGAGCCCGTTGGCGCGGATGGCGATTTCGCGCCGGCCGTACTCGCCCGACGAGGCAGCAGCACACACCCGCTCGCGTGCCTCGGCCTTGGCGTCGGGCGCGACGGCGTCTTCGAGATCGAGGATCAGCGCATCGGCGGCGAGTCCCTTGGCCTTCTCGAGCGCCCGCTCGTTGGCGCCGGGCATGTACAGCGCCGAACGTCGAGGACGAAGAAGCGAATCAGTCACAGTCCGTAGGCCTCCTTGAGTTCGGGGTCGCGCTCGGCGAGGCGCGTGGCGAGGTCGAGGACCACGAGGCACTGCTTGACCGAGGCGTCGTCCTCCATCTTGCCGTCGAGCATGATCGCGCCGGTGCCGTCGCCCATCGCCTCGACCACGGCCTTGGCGTGCTCGACGTCGTCGACCGGTGGCGAGAAGACGCGCTTGGCGATGTCGATCTGGACCGGGTGCAGGGACCAGGCCCCGACACAGCCGAGCAGGTAAGCGTTGCGGAACTGGTCCTCGCAGGCGACGGTGTCGCGGATGTCGCCGAACGGCCCGTAGTAGGCGTAGATCCCGTTGGCCACGCATGCATCGACCATGCGGGCGACGGTGTAGTGCCACAGATCCTGTTGGGCCGTGGTGCGGCCGGCCTCGAGGTCGTCGCCGGTCGGGTCGCTGCGCACCAGGTAGCCGGGGTGGCCGCCGCCGACGCGGGTGGTCTTCATGCGCCGGTTCGCAGCCAGGTCGGCCGGCCCGAGCGAGAGGCCCTGCATCCGAGGCGATGCTGCGCAGATCTCCTCGACGTTCGCGACGCCGCGGGCAGTCTCGAGGATGGCGTGCAGGAGAATCGGTCGGTCGAGACCGGCCTTGGCTTCGAGCTGCGCGACCAGGCGATCGACATAGTGGATGTCCTCGGGGCCCTCGACCTTCGGAATCATGATGACGTCGAGCTTGTGGCCGATCGCCGGGACCACTTCGAGCAGGTCGTCGAGGCCCCAGGGCGAGTCGAGACTGTTGACTCGAGTCCAGAACTGGCAGTCACCGAAGTCGACGCTCAGCCCGACATCGATCAGGCCCGCACGGGCAGCTTCTTTGTCGGACGCGGGCACGGCGTCTTCGAGGTTGCCGAGGAGCACGTCACAGTGGGCGGCCATGTCGGGCACCTTCGACCGCATCTTCTCGATCGCCGGCGGAAAGAAGTGGATGTTCCGTGACGGACGGAAGGGGATCTCGCGCACGGGCTCGGGGGCCCCGATCGCGAGGGGGGCGAAGAAGTCCTTGGCGCTGCGCACGTCTCGACCGTACCGCTGCACGGCTGGGTCGGGGAAAGCCCGTGGGGTCACAATCTGAAGGTGCAGATCCGTGACGCGACCCGTACAGACGTGGCATCGATCAACCACCTCTACAACGTCTTGATCCCGACGACGACGATCGCTTGGACCGAAGACATCACGCCGCTCGTCGAGCACGAGCGATGGTTCGCCGATCAGCAGCAGGACGGAAACCCGGTCGTGGTCGCCGACGATGCCGGCGACGTGGTCGGCTACGCGACCTACGGCGACTTCCGCGACACGAAGAAGTGGCCGGGCTACCGCTTCGTCTCCGAGCTCACGATCCACGTCTCGGAGCCACACTGGGGCCGAGGCATCGGACAGATGCTCCTCGAGGAGCTCATCGTGCGAGCTCGGACCGGAGGAAAGCACGTACTCGTGGCCGGCATCGACGCCGAGAACGAGGCGTCGATCCGGCTCCACGAGAAGCTCGGCTTCGTCGTCACCGGACGGCTTCCCGAGGTCGGCCGCAAGTTCGACCGCTGGCTCGACCTCGTCTACCTCCAGCTGGCCCTGGACCCGTGAAGCGGGTGGCGGTTCGGGTCACCGACCTCGACTCCATCGAGCACGAGTCGAGCGTCAGCGTCGTCTGATCAGCACAACGCTGACGGTCGGTCTGCCCAAAAACTGGAACCTGTTACATTCCGGCACCGTGCAGGGAATCGTCTGGACCGGTGAACTCGAGATTCGCGACGACGTCGAGGTGCGTGATGTCGAACCCGACGAGGTTCGGGTGGCCATCCAGGCCGCCGGGCTCTGCCACAGCGACGTCTCGGTGATCAACGGCACGATCCCGTTCCCACCCCCGGTCGTGCTCGGCCACGAGGGTGCAGGGATCGTCGAGGCCGTGGGCACCAGCGTCACCAAGGTGAACGTCGGCGACCATGTCGTGCTCACCACGCTCGGCAACTGCGGTTGCTGCGACGCCTGCGATCGCGGTCAGCCGACGGCGTGTCGCGACACGATGGGCAGGCTGAGTCGACCGTTCACGGTGGGCGGCGACCCGGCGTTCAGTTTCGCCAACGCCGGGGTGTTCACCGAGGCAGTCGTCGCCAAGGAGACCCAGGCGATCGTGATCGACGACGACGTCCCGTTCGAGGCAGCGAGTCTGATCGGGTGCGCCGTCGTGACGGGCGCCGGCGCCGTCCTCAACCGGGCCAAGGTCCAGCACGGCGAGACGGTCGCCGTCATCGGCATCGGTGGCATCGGCCTGAACGTGTTGCAGGCAGCTCGTATCTCCTCGGCCAGTCGGATCATCGCCATCGACACGAATCCCGACAAGAAGGCGAGCGCACTGCAGTTCGGCGCCACCGACTTCATCGACGCGTCCGCGGTCGAGAACACCGTCGAAGCCGTCAAGGAACTGTTGCCGAACGGAGTCGACTACGCGTTCGAGTGCGTCGGGCACCCTGCACTCATCGACACGGCCATCAACCTGCTCGACTGGGGCGGCAGCTGTGTCCTGCTCGGGGTCCCCAAGCTCGGGACCGAGGCCAGCTTCGTGATCAACACCCTCTACAACGACAAGTCGATCCTCGGGTGCCGGTACGGCTCGACCCGGCCGCACCACGACATCCCCATGTACGTCGACTTCTACAAGCGGGGTCTCCTGCTGCTCGACGAGCTCGTGAGCCAGACGTATCCGTTGGCCGACGTGCAGCGGGCGCTCGACGACCTGCACGACGGCAAGCTCAATCGCGGCGTTCTCGAAATCGGCTGATCGCAATGACGCGTGACGAGTTCGACGCGCTGGCCGCCGAGATCTCGAACTGGGGTCGGTGGGGCGACGAGGATCAACGCGGGACGCTCAACCTCATCGATGCCAGTGCAGTTCGCCGCGGACTCGATGCGGTGGTCGACGGTGCGTCGTTCGCGCTGACGCTTCCCCTCGACGGCGACATTCCGGTGCTGAAGGGCCAACCCTCGCGCCGGCCGCCCCTGCGCACCTCGCTGATGGTCAACTTCTCGTTCACCGGCGACCCCGACGGACCGGCCTTCAACGACGATGCCCTCACCATGGGCGTGCAGGCGTCGACCCACTGGGATGCGCTCAGCCACGCCACCTACGGCGGGAAGCTCTACAACGGGTTCGACGCATCGACGGTCACCGCTGCGGGCGGCGCCCGGAAGTGCGGCATCGACCGAGTGGGTGCGGTGGTGTCACGTGGCGTGCTTCTCGACGTGGCGAGGCAGCGTGGTGTCGACGCGATCGAGCACGGCGACGCCATCACGATCGAGGATCTCGAGGCGACCCGTCGCGCCGCCGGTGTCGAGCTGTCAGCAGGCGACATCGTGCTCATCCGGACCGGTGCGGTGTCGAGGCTCCGAGCGGGCGATCGCGAATTCTACGAGGGCGGATCGTGCGGGTTGCACCCGACGGTGGCCCGATGGTTCCACGAGCACGATCTCGCCGCTTACGCCGTCGACGCGCAGAATCCCGATTCGATGCCGCCTGCCTCCTGGGACTGGTTCGTGCCAGTCCACCTGCTGTGTCTCCGCGACCTCGGCATGATCCAGGGACAGAACTGGATGCTCGAGGACCTGGCATCGGCGTGTGCCGAGGATGGGCGATGCACGTTCCTGCTGACCGCCACGCCAGAACCGATCACGGGAGCCAGCGGCGCGCCGGTCGCGCCGCTCGCCATTCGCTGAAGCGACGTCGAGCAACCGGAACACCCTCCGATAACCTCCGCCGGCATGCCCGGGGCCCGATCGTTCAACTTCGCCGACGTCTGGGAGATGGCGGCCGACGCGGTTCCCGAACGTGACGCATTGGTGGTGGTCAACCAGGGCCGATGGAGCTATCGAGAACTCGAGACGCGGGCGAACCGGGCTGCCGATGCCCTGGCTTCCCTCGGAGTCGGTCGCGGTGACTTCGTTGCGTGCCATCTCGAGAACTGCGTGGAGTACGTCGAGGTGGTGCTCGGAGCGTTCAAGTTGGGGGCGGTTCCGGTCAACGTGAACTTCAGGTACGTCGCCGATGAGCTGCACCACGTGCTCGCCGACTGTGGAGCGGTCGTGGTGGTCACCGAAGCTCATCTCGCTGATCGCGTCGACGAGCTCCGGGATCGCCTGCCATCGGTCCACACCGTGCTCGTGACCGGGGACGGCGGAAGCTACGACGACGCGGTCGGTCGGGCGTCAGAAGACCGCCCCGATGTCGAGCGCACCGGCGACGAGCACTACGTGATCTACACCGGTGGGACCACGGGGCTGCCGAAGGGGGTCGTGTGGCGGCACACCGATGCGTTCTTCGCCTGCATCGGTGGCGGCGACCCGATGAGACTCGCCGGCCCGGTCGACGACCCATCCGAGCTCGGTGACCGGATGGTCGAGTCCTTCTCGTCGTTCCCGCTCGCCCCGCTGATGCACGCCGCGGGCCTGTGGGTGACGCTCATGTGGCTCTTCGCAGGCGGCAAGGCGATGCTGCTGCGCGGTCCGCTCGATCCGCCGACGGTGTGGACCGCAGTCGACGACGAAGGCGCCAACCTCCTGACCTTCGTCGGCGATGCGGTCGGGCGCCCGATGATGGACGAGTGGGACGCCGAGCCCGGGGCCCACGACGCCTCGACGCTCCTTTCGATCAGCAACGGGGGCGCGCCGATGTCACCGTCGCTCAAGCAGCGGATCGCTGCGTCGTTCCCGAACGTCGTGATCACCGACGGGTTCGGGTCATCGGAGGTCGGGGCCCGGGGCTCCTCGCGCCTGAGCGCGGCCGAGGTGACCAAGGCTGGAGGCGTCGCACAGTTCAAACCGATGGCATCGGACACCGTGGTGCTCGACGACGAGAACCGCCCGGTCGAACCCGGATCAGGGGTCATCGGGCGGGTTGCCGCGAGCGGACGCCTCCCGCTCGGCTACCTCAACGACCCCGAGAAGACGGCGAGGACCTTCGTCGAGGTGGACGGGCGACGGCTCGCCATCACCGGCGACATGGCGTCGGTGGCCGTCGACGGCACCATCGAGCTGGCCGGTCGTGGCTCGGGTTGCATCAACACCGGTGGCGAGAAGGTGTTCCCCGAAGAGGTCGAGACCGTGTTGATCAGCCACCCATCGGTGTACGACGTCCTCGTCGTCGGTGCCGACGACGCCCGTTGGGGCAGTGCGGTGACGGCCATCGTCAAGCCGCACGGCGACCCGCCCGAGCTCGACGACCTCGTCGAACACTGCAAGCGCGCGCTGGCGTCCTACAAGGCGCCCAAACATCTGGTCGTCGTCGACGAGGTCAAGCGCTCGCCGGCCGGCAAGCCCGACTACCGGTGGGCCAAGCAGATCGCAGACGCCAACGTGAGCGGAGACTGACCGTGGAACTCAAGGAGATCGTCCGGGAGGCCCTCGAGGTGCAGATCCTCGAAGCCGATCCCGGCAAGGCGGCCGAGACGATCGAGCAGGCCGCGCGGCGGCACGGCATCGCCGAGGTCGCGGGCATCCTGCTCGACACGGCGTCCATCGCGTTGAGGCGCATGGTGCTGGAGACCGACGAGGCGTACGACGCACGCGAGCTCCTCGAGCGTCTGTCGCTCGACGGTGCCGTCCCGGCCGAGGACCTCGAGTTGCTCATGCACACCCTCGCCTTCGCAGCAGCGACC
>DATKWD010000116.1:0-2107 GCA_035529695.1 Acidimicrobiales bacterium
CGTTGACCACTCTCCTAACCCGTTCCCGCTGACAGGCGCGGCGACGAGATCTCCGGCAGTGGGTGCGGCCGCGTTCAGATCTCGCAGACGGAGATTGCGGGGGCGTCGCGTCGCGCCTTCTCGGTCGCGTGGGGCAGGTCGGCCAGCGCGGTGTAGAGGATGTGGTCCGGGTCGATGCCGAGTGCCGCGGCGGCGTCGTGGTCGAGTCGTTCGACCAGGTCCTTGGAGGCGAGGATGCGGCCACCGTTGGCGCAGGCTTCGATGCGAGCGGCTTCGTTCACCTCCGAGCCCAGGGCCGTGACCTCGGAACGGCCTCGGGACGTGATGTTGCCGACGTAGAGGGTGGCGCCCCAGTGCAGGCCCATGCGCACCACTAGGTCGTCGGCGTCGAGGTTGCTGCGCTCGGCGAGTGCGGGGATCGCTTCACGCATGGTTCGTGCGGCGTCGATGCAGGCTCTCGCCGCGGCAGCTTCAGAGCCGGCGTCCTCGGCGAGGAAGAACGCGGTCACGCCGTCGCCGACGTGTCGTCCGACCAGCCCGCCAGCGTCGACCACACAATCATCCGCGGTGCGCACCAGACGCCGGGTCAGCGAGAAGTAGGCGGCGGTCGACAACCGCCGGGCCAAGGGCGAGGAGCCCTCCAGATCGGCGAACAGGATCGCCGCGGGCCGACGGGCCGGAGAAGCGACACGCTGCATCCGCTCGAGATGACCCGGATCGCTGTAGATCGCCAGCCTCGACAACGTCGTCATGCCGATCGCCGGCTTCATGGTGATGACCGTTCCAACCAGCCGGTTCTCGTCTCGAAGTCGGACCCCCGTGCTGATCGCGGTCACCTGCTGGCCGTCGATGCCATCGGCTTGACCGCCCCAGGTCAACACCGGAGCCTCTGCCGGCTCGAGTCCCTCGAGCATGTCGTGCAATCTCGGATCGGCACGCGCCTCGACGACAGCCCGACCGAGATCGGCGAGCATCATCCGCACATCACCTCTCGGCCCCTCCCCGAAGAGGTGAGGCCTGATGCCGCGATCCGCCGCGAGCATGTAGTCGGTCCACGCCGTGCCCAGAAACGGCGCCGGAAGATCGGGATGAGCCGAGCCGTAGGCCAATTGCATCTCGTCGCTGATGAAGACCATCTGCCAGTCGGCATCCGCGATCCAGCCGATCTGACCGCCCTCGTGCAATGCCGCCGCGGCCGCGGCAAGCATCGGATCCTCGGGCAACACCGACTTCCCGCCGACCTCGCCCGCGCCCATGCCCGCACGCTACCCGGCCGACCCGACCGATCTACTCGGACCGAGGTGCCGTCATCGGCACGGGTTCGCCCGGGAAGAACGCTCCGGCATGGGCCAGCCTGCACCAAGCACCCATGGGGCGTTGGCCACGCTCCTACCCCGTTCGAGCCGACGGGCGCGGTGACGAGGTGTCCGGCATTCGTGGCGGTGCGGCCGAAGGCGTCTCCGTTGGCCGGGTACTGTCGGTTGACGACGGGATGGAGGGGCGGCGTGCGTATTCCGGAGACGCAGTACACCCTGGTCGACGGTCTGGAGATTGCGTACCAGGTGATCGGCGATGGTCCGGTTGATCTCGTTTATCACCACGGCACCTGTCACCTGGATCTGCAGTGGTATGTCGAGGCCGAGTCACGGTTCAACCGGCGATTGGCGTCGTTCTCTCGGCTGATCCTCTTCGATCGCCGGGGCATCGGTGTCTCCCAGCGTCTCCCGGAGGGCCACCCGCCATCATGGGAGGAGTGGACGGCGGACTTGCTCGGTGTGCTCGATGCGGCGGAGTCGGAGCAGGCGGCGATCTTCGTCGAGAACGAGGCGACCGGGCCCGCCCTGCTACTGGCCGCGCAACACCCGGAGCGAGTCCGTTCCCTCGTGATCCACAGGGGCTGGGCTCGGTTCGCTGCGGCGCCGGACTATCTGATCGGCTTCTCGCAAGAGGAGATCGAGGCCCGCGCAAAACTCATGGAGGCGGTCTGGGCCACGCCCGAGCTCATGAGGTCTTTGTTTCCGCACATCTCCGATGACGATCTCGATGCGGTCTGCCGCGTTGGCCGTGGTGCGCTGACACCTCGCCTCGGAGCCAACCAGTTGCGCTA
>DATKWD010000117.1:0-20335 GCA_035529695.1 Acidimicrobiales bacterium
CGGGCCTTCACGTGGGCGATCAGCTCGGCCTCGTCGACCGACCCGTGGGCTGGTTCGACCACGGCCGAGATCGCCTCGCCGAACTTGTCGTCGGGAACGCCGACCACCACGGCGTCGGCGACGGTGTCGTGCTCCTTGAGCACCTCTTCGACCTCTTCGGGGTAGACCTTTTCGCCGCCGGTGTTGATGCACCCCGATCCGCGACCGAGCAACTCGAGCGTGCCGTCGGCCGCCACGGTCGCATAATCGCCGGGGATGGACCACCGCGAGCCATCGACCTCGACGAAGGTCGAAGCCGACTTGCTCTCGTCTTTGTAGTACCCGACGGGTGTCCTGCCGCGGGTGGCGACCCGTCCCCGCTCGCCGGAGCCGGGCTCGACGAAGCGCCCGTCGTCGGTGATGACCTGGGTGTCAGGACCGAGCTGGAAGGTCGCGGTCTTCGCCTGGCCGTCTGCAGTCGACACCGATTGGGCCATGCCGATGGCCTCCGACGACCCCAGCGAGTCGACCAGCAGCATCTTCGGGTGGTGCGCCAGCAGCCCCTGCTTGGAGGTCTCGCTCCAGATGACGCCGGACGACACCATGACCTTCAGCGTCGTCAGGTTCCAACGGTCGGGCTCAGCGTCGAGGGCCCGCAGCAACGGCTTCGCGAAGGCGTCGCCGACGATGGCGATCGAGTTGACGCCGTGACGCTCGATCGCATCGAGCATCTCGGCCGGGTCGAAGGACCGTCCGGTGAGCGTCACGACCGAGCCGCCCACCGACAGCGCCGTCATGGCGGCGAAGCAGCCGGTGCCGTGCATCAGCGGGCAGCCCGGCAGGTTCACGATGCCCGGTGAGTCGACCAATTCGGTGACCAGTTCGAGATCGGCCTCCTCGCCGAGATGGCGCTTGCGGGGTGCTCCGGCGTTCAGGGCGACGAACAGGTCGTCCTGGCGCCACATGACTCCCTTGGGCATCCCGGTCGTGCCGCCGGTGTAGAGCAGGAAGAGGTCGTCACCGCTGCGTCCCCAGTCGGCGCGTACCCGCTCGGCTTGATTCGAGGTGGCGTGTTCGTACGGACTGGCCCATTCGGGACACGGACCGTGGTCGTCGTCGACCCAGAGCCAGGTCGTGATCGCCGGTACCCGATCGCGCAGCGCGGCGATCGTGTCGGAGTAGGTGCCGCAGAACACGGCGGCCACGGCCTCGGAGTTGTCCCACAGGTAGACGAGCTCGTCCGCGCCGTACCGGTAGTTGGTGTTCACCGGGACGAGTCCGGCCTTGAAGGTCGCGAACATGGCCTCGAGGTACTCGGGACCGTTGTGCAGGTAGAGCGCCACCTTGTCCTGGTGGCCCGCCCCGGCATCGAGCAGGGTCTGGGCGACGCCGTCGGCGCGCCGATCGAACCCCGACCACGTGACCCGGCGGTCGCCGTGGACGAGCGCCGTGGCGTCGCCGATGCGGTCGGCGACCACCTCCCAGACGTCCGCGAAGTTCCAGCCAGAGGTGGTGTCCGTCACAGCGGGTCACCGTAGTCAGGCGTACGGTCACCATGGATCGCGGCCGAGGGGGTGACGTGGCGACCACGTCCACGGCGGATTGCCAATAGCGTGTCCTCGTGAAGGAGACGGCCGACGATCTCGCTCGCGTCCAGGACCTCCTCGACCAGAGCTATGCATCCGCCGGCGCGCACCTGCGGTCGATCCACACGGCTGATCGGCGCCTCACGGCCGAGGAACTGGCGGAGCGACTCACGGGAATGTGCCTGCTCACGTTGGCGACGACGACGAGCGACGGCCGACCGATCACCGGTCCTGTCGACGGGGTCTTCCACCGCGGCGACTGGTGGTTCGGGTCGGCTCCGAACTCACTTCGGGCCAGGCACATCGAACGCGATCCTCGGGTGAGCGTGACCCATGTTCCTGGCGAGCATCTGGGCGTCGTGACGCATGGACGGGTCGCCGACACCCGCATCGCGTCCGACCTGCCCGACGACGTGCAGCACACCATGGTCGAGATCTACGGCGAGACCTGGCACGAGTGGGGATCCGACGCGGTCTACTGGCGCCTCGAAGCCGAGCGCATGTTCACGTTCCACATGGATTCGGCCGGAACATGAAGTCCCGCGTCGACCGCTCGAGCGAACCCCGATCTTCGTTGTCCTATCGCCAATAGTTGGCCGTAGGACAACAAAGATCGAGCGGGGACCGCTCCGGGTGAGTTCGTCGATCGATCTCGGGGGTGACTGCTGTCGTCACACCGGCCGAATACGGTCATTGGTGATGTGGCGATGCCTTCCATGAAGCCGAACGTCATCGCGTGCCGGCACGGACGGGACGCAACTGCTGCGCTCGCGGGCGTGATCGTCGACGTGAAGGCCGACGACCCGTTCGCCAAGGTCACTGTCCTCGTCCCATCGAATCTGGCCGGGTTGTCGGCCCGTCGCCTGCTCGGGTCGGGCGACCTGGGTGGAACCGGGATCGCCAACGTCGACTTCGTCACGCCGTTCCGGCTGGCCGAACTGTTGGCGCCGGTGCGGACGCCCGGCCGGAATCCGCTGACCAACCCGATCCTCGCTGCTGCGGTGCGCCGGGTGTTGGCCGAGAACCCGGGCCGCTTCGCCCCCGTTGCCCGACACGAGGCCACCGAGGCTGCGCTCGTCTCGCTCTACGAAGAGCTGTCGCACACCTTGCGCGACACGCGGGATGCGCTCGCCGCTGCATCCGACCACGGCGCATCGCTGATCGAGATGTACGCATCGATCGTCGAGGCCCTTCGTGCCCATGAGGGTGAGGACGACCTCCTCCTCATGGCCGCATCCGACGCCGAGCACCGCGCCGATCTCGACGCTGTGGTCGGGACTCTGGTGTGGTGGCTCCCCGACGTGGTGTCGCCGGCAGTGCTGGCGCTCGTCCGCACCCTGACCGACCGGCTCGAGTCACACGTGGTCGTCGGTATCACCGGTGTCGACGAGGCCGATCGGCTCGTCGTCGAGGTGGTCGAGCGGATCGGTTCGGCTGTGCCGTCGATCGCTGCCGACGTCGAACTGGCCGATCGGATCATCAGTGTGAGTGACGCCGACGAAGAGGTCCGGGCGGTGGTGCGCGAGGTCCTCGCCCTCCTGGCCGAAGGCGTCCCACTCCACCGCATCGGTGTGTTCCATCCCCGACCCGACCCGTACGGACGAACGCTCGTCGAGCAGTTGGCCGGTTCCGGAATCGCGCACAGCGGCCCCAGCCGACGACGTCTCGCCGACCTGATGGCCGGGCGCACGCTGCTCACCGCCCTCGACCTCGCACACCATGACTACAGCCGGGTCGGGGTCATGACCCTGGCCGCCACGGGTCCGGTGCGCGATGCCGAGGGAGTCGTTCCGCAGGGCCGCTGGGAGCGGATCTCGCGTCAGGCGGGTGTGGTCGGTGGGTTGGCCGACTGGGCCGCGAAGCTCAGCGTGCGTGTCGACCTCCTCGAGCAGCAGATCGTCGAACACGACCGTGGCGACGACGCCTGGGCCGCTCGTCGCCACGACGAGATCGCCTCGACCCGGCGGCTGGGCGCATTCGTCGAGATGGTGGCGGGTCGAGTCGAGGCCATCACGCTGGCACCGTCGTGGGCTGACAAGGCCGCCGCTTCGGCGAAGCTCGTCGTCGACCTTCTCGGGCCCGAGAACCGCCGGCTGCACTGGCCCGACGAAGAACGAGATGCGGCCCAGCGGGTCGATGCGGCACTGGCCCGGCTGGCCGTGCTCGACCGCATCGAGCCGAACCCGACCGACGAGTCGTTCCGCAGGGCGGTGGTCGCCGAACTCGACACGCCGATGGGTCGGGTCGGCCGGTTCGGGCACGGGCTGGTGTACGGCCCGCTGACCTCGGCGATCGGGCAGGACCTCGAGGCCGTGTTCGTGCTCGGGATGGCCGAAGGCACCTGCCCCGCTCCGCGGGCCGAGGATCCGCTGCTCAACGACGGCCTCCGATCCTGTGCGGTGGCTGACGAACTGCTGACCCGAACCGGCGCCTTGGCACTGCAGCACCGGGCGTTCCTGGCTGCACTCGCTGCGGCGCCGCCGGGGACACCCACCGCCCCGCGGCGGTTCCTCACCTTCGCCCGCGGCGACCTGCGATCGAACCGCGACCGGATTCCGTCACGGTGGCTGCTGCCGACCGCGTCCGCCATGGCGAGGGGGCGCGTCTCGACGGCTCGTTTCTCATCGCTCGACGTCGCAGGTGTCGAGGTGATTGCGTCCTACGCCGCGGGCCTGCTGAACGATCGACCCTTCACCGACGCCGCCGAGCACGAAACGGCGTCGATGCACCGGTTCGTTCGAGCCGGTGGCGATCCGGCGACCCATCCCGCCGCCGACGGTGCCGTCGCTCGCGGCCTCGACGCCGCCGCGAGCCGCGACGCTCCTCGATTCACCGAGTGGGACGGCGACCTCGCCGGTGCCGACCTCGAGCTCCCCGGACAATCACGTCCGGCGTCGGCCACCCGACTCCAGACATGGGCCGCCTGCCCGTTCAAGTACTTCCTCAACCAGGTCCTCGGCCTGCGCGACCGCGACGATCCCGACGAGATCGTCGAGATCGACGCTCGCCATCGCGGATCTCTGATGCACGAGATCCTCGAGCAGTTCGTCCGATGGGCCATCGACGACCGGCCTGATGGGCCGCCTGTGCCTGCCGAGGCCTGGAACGACGACGATCGTGCTCAGATGGCGACCTTCGCCCACGAGGTCATGTCGAGCTACGAGGCGCTCGGTGTCACCGGGCGTCCGCTCACGTGGCGGCTCGAACAGGAACGCATCGAACGCGAGCTCGAGGCCTGGATGGTGGCCGACGGCGCCGAGCGAGCAGCCCGCGGAACCGTGCCGGTCGAGGTCGAGATGCCCTTCGGGTTCGACGATCGCCCACCGCTCGAACTCACCACGGCCGCAGGCCGGGTCCTCCGGTTTCACGGCTACATCGACCGGGTCGACCGGACCTCGACGGGCGATCTCGTGGTCTACGACTACAAGTCGTCGAAGTCCGGTACCTACAGGGACCTCGCCGATGACCCCGTCGACGCGGGTGCCACCCTGCAACTGGGGCTCTATGCCGAGGCGGCCAAGGCCCAGCACGCGCCCGATGCGGCCGTCGATGCCCGGTACTGGCTCATGACGACCCGCGGCGGCAACGAGAAGCCCGGCTACCCGTGGACCGACGACCGACGCGCCCGCTTCCTCGATGTCGCCGAGGCGATCGTCGACGGCATCGAGGCGGGCGCATTCCCTGCCAACCCCGGCGAGTACGACGCGTACTGGGGATCGAACGAGAACTGCGGGTGGTGCGACTTCGACTCGGTCTGCCCGAAGGACCGGGCCGACCACCAGGCGGCCACGTTCAAGGACCCACGTGCAGCCGAGGTCCTCCTCCGGCTCCGACCCCCAACCGCCGCCGAACCCGACCCGGATGCCCCCGCACTCCCGGGAGATCCGTCGTGACCCGGGTCCCGGTCGACCAGGCGGCGCGTGACCTGATCTCGATCGACGGGCTGGGCGAAACCCTCTTCGTCGATGCAGGTGCGGGCACCGGCAAGACGAAGTCGCTCGTCGACCGGATCGTCAACCTCGTCAGTCGTAGCGACCTCAGGCTCGAGCGGGTCGCCGCAATCACGTTCACCGAGGCGGCTGCGGCCGAACTCCGTGATCGCATCCGCACCGAGCTCGACGACCGTCTCGACGACGAGACCGACGACACCGTGCGGACCCGTCTCCAACAGGCGCTCGACGACACCGACGTGGCTGCCATCTCGACGCTCCACTCGTTCTGCCTTCGCATCCTCAACGAGCACCCCATCGACATCGGGCTCCCGCCCCGGGTCGAGATCCTCGACGAGGTGACCTCGCAGCTCGAGGCCGAGGAGCGTTGGGGCCGGTTCATCGACGAGATCTTCTCCGACCCCGCCACCGAAGGTGTCGTGATCCGTGCCAACACCTTGGGGATCAACATCGATCGCCGGCCGAACACGGCGTCATTGCGTGATGTGTCGGCGGTCTTCGACAACAACTGGGATCGCCTCGATGGCGTGCCCGACATGGACCCGGCGATGGTTGATCCGGACTTCACCCGCTTCGTCGCCGCGGTCGACGCACTCGAGGCTCAGTTGCCGCGCTGCACCGATCACGACGACGGGTTCTACGAGAAGGTGTGCGGCTACCTCCCGCGTCTCCGCGAGATCGCCGGCGAGCCCGACATCGATCGTGCGCTGCGGCTGTTGGACGACGAGTCGTGGGGCCCTGGCAATCGTGGCGCAAAGAAGAACTGGGACGACGACATCGCCTCGGCCAAGGACGCGCTCGCCGAGGTGCGCGAGGCAGCCGACGCCGTCAAGGCCGCTCAGTCCGACGCCGTGCTCGAACGGCTGGCGAGCCGCCTCGCCAAGTTCGTCCGCGAGAGCGCAGATGCCCGGAGGGCCTCGGGCCGGCTCGAGTACCACGACCTGTTGGTGCTGGCCCGACAGCTCCTCCGCACCAGCACCAGCGCGCGGCACGCCCTGCACCGGCGCTACGAACGCCTCCTGCTCGACGAGTTCCAGGACACCGACCCGATCCAGATCGAGGTCGCCACCCTGATCGCCAGTGCGGTCGACACCGAAGCGGTGCCCGCCAAGTGGGAGGACGCCGACGTGGTGCGCGGTCGGCTCTTCTGCGTCGGCGACCCGAAGCAGTCGATCTACCGCTTCCGCCGAGCCGATGTCAGCTTGTTCGACCGGGCTCGCACGGCGTTCGGAGGCGAGAGGCCGGTCCAGCTCGTCCAGAACTTCCGGACCGTCCCGAGCATCGTGGCCTGGGTCAACGAGCTGTTCGGCGAGTTGATGCCTGGTGGCGACGAGAGCCGCCAGCCTGCCTACGTCCCGCTCTCGGCTCACCGCGACGACAGCGCTCTCGACCACCGGGTCATGGTGCTCGGCGGCCCGACCGAGGCGAGGGCCGGCGACATCCGCGAGGCCGAAGCTGCCGAGGTCGCGGCGGTCGTGGCCGACATCCACCGTGCGCCCGAGTCGTGGAAGATCGCACGAAAGGACCCCGACGGTCACGAACCCTGGGAGGCCCCGCGCCTCAGCGACATCACGATCCTGTTGCCGACGCGGACGTCGCTCCACATGCTCGAGACGGCACTCGACGCCGAGGAGATCCCGTATCGCGTCGACACCGGGACGCTCGTCTACGGGACCCAGGAGGTCCGTGACCTCCTCGCGATCATCACCGTGGTGGACGACCCCACCCACGAGCTGGCATTGGTCACCGCACTCCGCTCACCGCTGTACGCGTGTTCCGACCGCGACCTCTTCGAGTACAAGCAGGCGGGCGGACGCTGGGAGCTTCGGCGGCGCCATCCCGACGGCCTCGATCCCGAGCACCCCGTCCTTGCCTCACTCGATCATCTCGAAGTGCTCTGGAGCGGGCGGTCCTGGACCGAGCCGAGCGCACTGATCGACCGGCTCCTGCGCGACCGACGGGCCTTCGTGCTCGCCAACAGCCACCGGCGGCCGCGTGAAGTGTGGCGCCGTTACCGGTTCGTGCTCGACCAGGCACGACTGTTCGCCGAGTCAGGCGGCGGCGACCTCCGGCGGTTCGTGCAGTGGGCGTCCCTGCAGGCAGCCGACGGCAGTCGGATCCACGAGCCCTTGTTGCCCGAGACCGACGACGATGCCGTCCGCATCCTGACGATCCACGGTTCGAAGGGTCTCGAGTTCCCGATCACGATCCTGTCGGGCATGTCGACCGAACTGGGCCGGGGCCGTGCCGGAGTCGCCGTCCACTGGGATGAGAACGATCGGCCGGCGGTGAAGATGAAGAAGGGCATCGAGACTGCCGACTTCGACCGGCTCGCGCTCCTCGAACAGGAGATGGGCATCGACGAGAGTCGACGTCTCCTCTACGTGGCGGCGACCCGCGCCCGCGATCACCTGGTCGTGTCCGCCCACCACCCCGTGGGCAAGCACAAGGTTCCCGAGAGCCATGGCAAGTGGGTCTGGAACCACGGTCCGTCGGTCGAGGCCGGCGGCGCTCGTGGGTTCGCGCGGAGCCCTCGTATCTCAGCGGCGGCCCAGCCCGAGATGGTCTCGCCGCCGCCGGACGACCGTGTCGAGTGGGCTACCCGAAGAGCCGCGTTGTTGGCCGGCACCGACCAGTCCGTGGTGATGTCGGCCACGGCGATCGCAACCATGGAAGACGAGCCGCAGGTCACCCAGCCCGATGAGGACAGGGGTGATGCCGAGTCCGCTGAGTCGGCAGAACGGACGACGTGGCGAAAGGGGCGAGCGGGGTCGGCGATCGGGCGCGCGGTGCACGCATCGCTCCAACTCGTCGACCTCTCCCGAGCCGACGAGCAGGTTCCCGTGCTCGCCTCCCAGCAGGCGCATCTCGAGGCCATCGAGGCACACACCGACACGGTGGCCGCGATGATTCGTTCGGCCCTTGCCGCCCCCTTGGTGGCGCAGGGCCTCGCCGGCCGACACTGGCGTGAGCTCTACGTGGCCGCACCGGTGGGCGAGCGGGTCATCGAGGGCTACGTCGATCTGCTCGTCGAACGGCACGATGGGCTGGTCGTGGTCGACTACAAGACCGACACCGTCCGCAGCGATGCCGAGGTCGATGCCAAGCTCGCGCACTACGCACTCCAGGCCGCGTCGTACGCCGTGGCCATCGAGGCTTCGACCGGCCGGCCGGTGGTGGCAGCCGGCTTCGTCTTCTGCCGCCCGCATGGGGCGATCGAGCGCATGGTCGACGACCTCGGTGCGGCGAAGGCCGAGGTGCGAGCCCGACTCGGCGCCTGACATCCTCTCCGCTGTGGTTCCATCGTCGACCTCGCAGCTGTTGTGGCGTGGGCTGCGCAGGCGATGCGGGGTGTGCGAGCAGGGCGACCTGTTCGAAAGGTGGTTCACGATGGTCGACGACTGCCCGCGCTGTGGGCTGCACTTCGAGCGCGTCGATGGCCACTGGATCGGCGCGATCGGGATCAACACGATCGTGAGCTTCGGGCTGATGATGATCGCGATGGTCACCGGGTTCGCGGTCACCTACCCCGATCCGCCGGTGACGGCGCTGGTCACCATCACGGTCACGATCGCGCTCGTCACCCCGATCGCCTTCTACCCGACCTCCAAGACTCTGTGGACCGCGATCGACCTGCGGATGCGACCGGTGCGACCGGACGAGGTGCTCCCAGGATTCTGGGCCTGAGCCGCTCCGCGCGGCAGACTGTCGAACGATGGTTGCACTGCTCGACACCGACACGCCCCTGAAGCGAAAGCAGAAGGTGGTGGCCACCACCGACCTTCGCGGTGTGCCCGAGGGCATGCGCGGCAAGGTGCTGCTGGTGAACGGCTTCGACTGGATCCGATACCGCGTGCTCTTCGACAACGGCGTCGACATCGGAACCCTCGATCGCAAGTACGTCGCGACCGACGCCGAGTACGCCGACCTGGTCGAGAAGCGGGCCAGCGGGTTCTTCGATCGAGTGGAGGCCGATGGCGAGGCCGACGGCGACGGCGACGAGGCGGCTACCGAGGACGCAGGCGATGGTGCCGTGGTCAACGGCGTGTCGATCCCGGCCCGCCTCCTGGCGATGTCGGCCAAGCGGCGCGAGGTCCTGGGCAAGCCGAAGTCCTGACCCCCAGCGGGCCGACCGGTTCGACGTCGACCTGGGGGCCGCGCGAAGTCAGCCGACCGGCGCCTGACTCCTCGCCAGAGCCGCCTCGGCCTCGTCGACGAAACGGGCCACCAACTCGCCGGCCGGCACGAGTTCGTTGATCGCTCCGGCGCCCTGCCCACACGGCCAGAACTCCTTGTCGGGATCGATGTCCGGCGTCGAGTCGTCACCGCCGAGATGGTTGGCTCCGTCGTTCAGGCTGCGAATGAACTGCTGCGGGAACGGCTGGACGGCCTCATCGCCGTCGTCCCAGGCCTGGGTGTAGTCGTTGCGGATCACCCGACACGTCTTGCCGGTGTAGGCGCGGGTGATGACGGTGTCGTCCTCGTGGGCGCCGATGATGGCGTCCTTGTAGCCGTTCACCGTTCGGGCCTCGGGCGTGGCGATGAACCGCGTGCCGACCCAGATGCCGTCTGCGCCGAGGGCGAGCGCGGCGGCCAGGTGCCGTCCGTCGTGCATCCCCCCCGCTGCCACCACCGGAACCCGATCGCCCACCGCGTCGACGATCTGCGGTACGAGGCTCATACCCGCGACCTGGCCGGTGTGGCCTCCTGCCTCGGTCCCCTGTGCCACGACCAGGTCACAACCGGCCTCGACCGCTGCGATGGCATGCCTGACCTTGCCGCACATGTTGACCACCAGGACGTTCTTGTCGTGGCAGAGGTCGATGACGTCTCGGGGAACACCCAGACCGGCCACGAACACGGTGGCCCCGCCGTCGATGATGGCGCGTACGTTCTTCTCCATGTCGCCCGGCGAGGCCGTGAGCAGATCGACCCCGAAGGGCTTGTCGGTCAGCTCGCGTGTCCGGGCGATCTCGTCGACCATGACGTCGTAGCCCATCGTCGACGCGCCCATGCAGCCGAACCCGCCGGCGTTCGACACCGCTGCGACGAGTTCGTGGTAGCTCACTCCGCCCATGCCGGCGAGCATGACGGGGTGTTCGATGTCGAGGATCTCGGTGAGTCGGGTCCGCATGGATGAAGCGTCGCGGTGTCAGCCGTGCCGGTCAAGCCGCTTGGACGGTCGCGTCTTCAGGCGATCCGATAGGTCTGGACGGCGTGCGCCACGATCCGATCCTCGTCGTCGGTCGCCGTGATCTCGGTGAAGATGAGCTCGCGGCCACGCTTCCTGGTGACGGCGCGGCACACGAGGTCAGAGTTCCTTGCGGCGCCGACGTAGTTGATCGTCAAGCTGATCGTCGACGCGCGCGTGCCGTTGTCGAAGTCGTGGTTCGACCATGCCGCCCCGGCACCGGCGGTGTCGATCGCCGATGCGACCACGCCCCCGTGGTACACCCTGCCGTCGTTGGTGAGGTCCTCTCGAAACGGGAGACGCATGGTCACGTCATCGGGTTCGAACCGCTCGAAGGTCAGGCCCAGCCACCCGATGAAGGGGGTCTTCGGCATCAAGTCCGCAATTGCCTGACGCTTGCGCAGCTGTTCGGCGTCGGACGTGGGGGAGTCGGTCATGGCTGCATCCTGTCTCACCCTGTCGATGGAGCGTCTCGATACGACCCAGGTCCGGTGAACATGCCGGCATGCCACCGGCGCGGGGTGAGCACCATCGCACGGGGATAGTCCTCGAAGAGCCAGCGGGCGAAGTTCGTGCGGGTCCATCGCGTGAGGCCGGCGATTCGGACGGCCGCATCGGCTCCGATGCGGTGCTCGAGCAACTTCAGGAAGCACATCGACATCCGGTGGTCGGCCACGAGCGCCGCCCTCGTGTGCGCGGTGTACTGCTGCATCGCCTGCGCGTGGGCGAAAGGGCCGGCGGCCTCGGCCGCTCGGGCCGCCAACACACCGGTGAGGAGCGCTTGACCGATGCCTTCGCCGGACATCGGGTCGGTGGCCCCTGCCGCGTCGCCGACGAACATGGTCCGCCGCGACGTGAGGGTCACCCGGTCGATCCGCGCGGGGAGCGGCCAGGCCCGGTGCGGCGCCTCGGGCTCGGCGTCGGGACCGAGGACCTCGGCTATCCGGGGTCGTTCGAGGAGGTCCGGCCACAGCCGCTTCATGTCGCCGACCTCGATTCGTCCGCCCCGGTGGATCCCGAATCCGACGTTGGCCCGTCCGTTCGCGAGCGGGAAGGACCATGCGTACCCGGGCAGGAGGTCGGCCTCGAACCAGACGTGCAGGCCCGACCGGGCGCGGGGCCCGACGTTGCGGAAGTACTGCCGGAACGCATGGGACTCGCCGCGATACCCGGGCGTGCCGAGACCGAGGAACTTGCGCATCGGTGACCACATGCCGTCGGCGGCCACGGCGTAGCGGGCGTGGATCTCGCCGATCCCGTCGGCCGTCACGATCACCCGATCGGCGTGCTCGACCGCTCCGGTCGCGCCGTGCCCGTCGAGCACCTTGGCCCCCGCGTCGCGCGCGAGATCGAGGATCGCGCCGTCGAGTTCGGCGCGACGAGCCACGGCCGCATAGGCCCCTGTCCCGCTCGGCAGTTCGAACCGGGCGCCGAAGTGGGAAGGCGACGAGATGACGACGTCGTCGACCTGTGTCCAGCTCGGGATGGTGGCGGGGCTCAGGCCGAGTTGCTCGAGGATCCGAAGGGCCCCCGACGTGAGCCCGTCCCCGCAGAACTTGTCTCGCGGAAACGTTGCCTTGTCGACGACGACCACCTCGCGCCCCGCCCGGGCGGCGACGATGGCCGCGGCGGCGCCGGCGGGCCCCCCACCGACGACGACGAGGTCAGCGGCCACCACGGCAGAAACGGTACGGCAAGACCAGCCAGGCCGACCCAATCACCCACCCAACAGGATCTACGTTGCTCTCCAGCCAATAGTTGGCCGTAGGACAACGAAGATCGGGGTGCTCCTTCGACTTCAGGCGAGGGCCTGGATCTCGTCGAAGCCTTCTGCGAGGCACGCCACGAACGTCTCGTCGTCGGGGACCGCCGCCCGATCGGTGTTGATCCCGATGTGGACGTCGTCGATGTGGCTGAGCAGCGTGATGTTGGCACCCGATCCGCTGAGCGGGGCCATCGCGATCATCTTCGTCACTTCGGCGCCAGCCATGAACACCGCAACCGGAGCGCCGGGCACGTTGCTGGTGACGAAGTCGATGCCTTTGAGCATCGAGCCGAAGATCGCGGTCGTGACGGTCGTGGGCAGACGGGTGAGCAAAGATGCGAGCGGTTCGGCCAGTGCCAACGCGGGCTCGGCTCGTTGCTCGGCGACGAGGTCCTTGACGGCCTTCATGCGAACGACCGGATCGACGTGGTCGAGCGGGACCGCAAAGCGGGCAGGTGCGAACTGGTTGCCCGCCAGGTCTTCGGTCGACTCGTCGCGGATGTTGATCGGCATGGTCATGCGCAGCTGGTCGACGGGCGCACCGTGTGCCTCGTGGTAACGGGCGAGTCCACCGAGCACCGCAGCGACGAAAGCGTCGTTGAGCTTTCCGTCGACGAGCTTGGCTGCCGCCTTGAGGCCGGGAAGTGACGACGCAAACGTGTTGAACCTGACCGACAACGAACGGTGGCCCATGATCGGGCTCATCGGATGGGTGGCCGGCGACAGCATGCGCCCGACCGACTCGGCACTGTGGCGCATCTCGTCGAGTGAGCCCATCGGGTCGCCGACGAACGCCGCGGCGCCTCCGAGGGCCGTGTGGAGCGAGTTCCGGGCGGCGGTCTGCTGTCGCCGCTGCACGTGGCCGATGCCGTCCCAGAGCCGGCCCATTGCAGAGAGGGGGTGCGCCTCGGGCTCGTGCGGCATTGGATCGTCATCGCCGGAGGGCTCGCGCTCGAGGTCGAGCAACATCATCGCCATCTTCACGCCGCCGACTCCGTCGGTGATGGCGTGGTGGAGCTTCTGGATGAGCGCCGCCCGGCCGTGCTCGAGACCCTCGACCAGCACGAACTCCCACTGTGGGCGGGCACGGTCGAAGCCCTGCATGGCGACCGGTTCGGCGAGATCGAGGAGGTCGCGCATCGTCCCGTCGCCGGCAGACCGCACCGATCGGACGTGGTAGGCGAGGTCGAAGTTCGGGTCGACCTCCCAACGGGGCGGGGCCATCGAGAACGGGTTGCCGACCACACGCTGGCGCAGTCGGGGGATGATCCGCGTGGCCCGTTCGATCTTGTCCATCAGGACCGTGTGGTCGGGCGCTCGATCGAGCACGGAGATCGCGGTGATGGTCGACCGCAACATGGGGTCCTTCTCGATCTGCCACATGAGCGCGTCCATGTCGCTCATCCGGTCCTCGAACCGCATCTCGGTGGCCATCAGGTCGCTCCCATCGGGGTCTGCTGAATATTCAAGTCGGTCGGTCCGGGGTCATGCTGGCAGAATCGATGCCGTGGTGGATCGTCCCGAGCCTGACCGATCGTCGATGGTCGAGATGAACCGAACTCAGCTCCGTCTGTGGGAATGGGGCGCGATCGGCGCTCCGCCGATACTGCTCGTGCACGGCGCGTTCGACCACGGGCGCATGTGGGATGGCTTCGCCCCTGCCCTTGCCGATCGGGGGTTCCGGGTGGTGGCGCCCGACCTCCGGGGCCACGGCGACAGTGGACGTCTGGCGAGCGGTCACGTCTGGTCGAGTTGTGCGACTGATCTCGGCTTCCTCGCCCGGGACCTCGGAGGCGATGTCGGTATCATCGGCCACTCGTTCGGGGGTGGCCAGGCGATGTTCGTGTCAGCGGCATGGCCCGAGCTGGTGCGATGGGTCGTGGTGCTGGACGGTCTGGGTCCACCACCCGAGGTGTTCGACGAGGACATCGATCTGATCGAAGTGGCGACCAAGAGTTTCGACGCGCTCGATCGGATTCGTCGCCGGCCGCCTCGCGCCTATCCGACGCGCGACGAGATGGCCGACCGCAGGGCAGCGGTGAACTCGCGTCTGCCACGCGCCTGGGTCGATCACCTGGTGTTGCACGGCGCCGCAGCGGTCGACGGAGGGTTCGTCTGGAAGTCCGATGCACTCTTCAACGTGGGGTTCCCGGGTTCCTTCGGGGTCGCTCACCTGCGTGCGGAGTTCGAAGCGGTGACCTGTCCGGTCCTGGCCGTCACCGGCGCGGTGCACGACACCTGGAGCGAACTGACGCCTGAACAGATCGACGAACGGCTGAGCTGGCTCGCCTCGTCGACGCATCGTGTGGTCGACGGTGCCGGCCACTACGTGCATGTCGAGCAACCGGCGGCAACGCTCGCTGCGATCGACGAGTTCCTCGCTGGGCTCGAAGGATGAGTGCGTCTCGACAGGTGAATGCGGTCACCAGCCGATCGCGTTTGCTCCTCGTCAGCGACATCGTGGTGGGGATCGACCCGGCGATGTGGGCCGACGCACTGCGCCGCGCCGGCTGGGGCGGACCGGTCGAGGCACACATCCACCCCGGGCGGCAGGGCGACGTCGCGTTGCCGGGCGGGAACCACGAGCCGCTCGACCCGGCCTTCGCGCTGGGCGGCACCGATGCGATCGGCGAAGCGGTCGTCGTGGTCGGCTTCGGTCGGTCCGGCCCGGTGGCTCAGCTGGCCGGCCTCGGTGGTCGTGCCGCCGCCGTGGCGGTCGTCGATGGCCTCGGCGGGCCGTTCGTCGAGCCTGCCGAGCAGATTGCGGCGACGCTGGACATGATGCGGGCGACGATGGCTGACGAGGCGAGCCACTCGCTGCCCGCTCCATCGGAGGTCGATCGTCGACTCGGCCACGGACTCACCCCGCACCGCGACCGACCCACCGCCGAACGGATGATCGAGGCCATGCCCGTCCCGATGCTCGTCGTCGAGACCGCTGACTCTCCACTCGATGCGTCGACCGTCGACGAACTGACGTCGAGCGCTGACCGCGGTCGGCTGACCGTCACACGGGTCGGGCGCAGCACGCCCGATCGCGTGGCCACCGAGGTCGCGGACGCGCTGGTGACGTGGGTCAGCGACCTCGGTCGTCGCGAGTTGTGACGGCCGGGCTGATCAACAGCTGATGCCTTCGCCGGGGCGGTACCGGGCCGACACCGTGTCGTTGTCGGTGCTTCCGTCGGGGTAGGTGCGAGTCCGAGGCGTCGTGAACCTCGTGCAGTTGCCCGAGGGCGACGACGTGGGCTCGCCGATGCCGACCTGGACGAAGGGCGTCGAGTAGAGGCGGACCGTGAGACTGGTGTCGGTGTACTCGGGCCAGATCATCACGCCGAACGGGGTGTTGTTGACGATCTCGAGGTCGGGCGCCGGGAACGAGATGGTCGCCTCGTGGCCCTTCGGGTAGCGGGAGATGTAGAGGCTGTGGCTCTGGTACTCACCGAAGTCGAGGCCCGCGAACAGAGCGGCGTTGAAGAGTGTGGTGGCGAACTGCGACACGCCACCGCCCACGTCCTCGGTGAGGACGCCGTCGTAGATGACCCCGTCGGCGACGAAGCCCTTCTCGATCGTTCGTTTCCCCACGTAGTCGTTCACCGAGAACGTCTCGCCGGGAAGGATGATCGCGCCGCGAACGATGTCGGAGATGCGGTGGATGTTCGTCACCCGGTTCTGGCAGCAGGCGTGGCGGGTCGTGGGCCCGAACTCGCCGGGCGAACCCACCTCGGCGACGATGCCCAAGGCCTCGGCCTCCTCGTTGGTGAGGTCCGGCTCCCGTTCGATCAGCGCGAGCTCGACCCGATCGACCCCACTCTGGAGCGCGTCGAGCACCTTCTCGCCGCTGTCGGGGGCACAGCACCCCGTTCCGCTGCGGCCCGGAACGAGCACGGGCACGCCGCCCTCGATCGTGAAGGTCGCATCGATCGGTGACTCTGCGGTCGCCGACAGCTGGTTCTTGAGCGACTGCTGGATGAGCTCGACGTCGAAGGTCGTCGTGAGTCCGGCCTCGGTGATGTCGGAAGTGATCCAGGAACGCTGCGTCTCCGGTTCGATCTGCACTTCGTCGACGCCCACGGCGACCGTGATCGGGTCCTCGGTCAGTGCAAGGGCCTCTGCAGCGAGCGCCTCGGCGTCGGCGTCGGCGATCTTCGGAGCGATCGGTCCGGGTTCCACGCTCACCTCGAACGAGGCCAGCCCTGCCCGGTCGGCGGCCCGGAGCAGGTCGTCGGCGAATGCGTCGACGTCGATGCCCTGCCCCGGCTCGCCCGGAACGGCGACGATGCTGTCGAGGAAGAACGAGACACTCGGCTCGACCGGCGCTGTGCGGCGGTCCCCCTCGAGTCGTGACATCTCGGCGTTCAGCGAGGCAGAGTCGACGTGGAACACCGGCTCGACCTCGTTGGGTGAGACGATGGCTCCGACCCAGGCGAAGGGACGAGCCGGAAGTGCACGCGCCTCGGCGATCAGCAGCGCAGCGTCGATGGTTGCCGGTTCGTCGATCGCGAGCCCGAGTTGGCCGGCGGTCGTACGGTAGGTCTCCTCGCCCGAGGCGATCGTGATCTCGGTCGCGGCGTACTCGTCGGCCACCGCCGCGACCGAGATGCCGAGGTCGGACTCGGTGAGCCCGCCGATCCCGCGACCTGCGAGTTCGGTGTTGCGTGGGACTTCTCCGCTCGACACCGATGTGTCGACTGCCCAACCGGCGATCAGAAGGCTGATCACGACCACCGGTGTGACGAGCGCGGCCCAGGTGAATCGTCGACGGGAAGCCATGTCCGTGACATCGAACCACGTGGGCACCCCCAGAGGGGGTCACCCCCACGTCGCGGCTAACGTCGGAGGCTCGCATCAGATCGACGGAAGGACATCGTCTCCACCATGAGCGGTATCAACGAAGGCCGGGTTGCCATCATCACCGGAGCGGGTCGAGGTATCGGCCGGGAACACGCGCTGCTCCTCGCCAGCCAGGGCGCGAAGGTCGTCGTCAACGACCTCGGTGGCTCGATGGACGGCGAAGGTGGCGATGCCGGGCCGGCCCAGCAGGTCGTCGACGAGATCGAGGCGATGGGCGGCGAGGGTGCCGCAAACACCGACGACATCAGCAACTTCGAAGGCGCAAAGCGACTGATCGACCAGGCCGTCGACACGTTCGGGGGGCTCGACATCTTGGTCAACAACGCCGGAATCCTGCGTGACCGGATGCTCACCAACATGACCGAGGCCGAATGGGATGCCGTGATCCAGGTGCACCTCAAGGGCACCTTCGGGCCTTCGCGTCATGCCGCCGCGTACTGGCGCCAGCGCTCGAAGGACGGCGAGAACAACGACGCTCGGATCATCAACACGTCGTCGCCGTCGGGAATCTACGGCAACGTCGGTCAGACGAACTACGGAGCCGCCAAGGCCGGGATCGCGAGCTTCACGATCATCGCTGCCAAGGAGCTGGCGCGTTACGGCGTCACTGTCAACGCCATCGCTCCGGCAGCGCTCACCAGGATGACCGAGAACCTCGGCATGAGTCAGGCCGACGAGGAGACCAAGGAGGCGATGTCGCCCGCACACATCGCCCCGATCGTCGCTTACCTGGCGAGCCCTGATGCCGCGAACATCACCGGACGGGTCTTCGACGTCTCCGGTCGGGCACTCTCGGTGTCGGAGAGCTGGCACCGTGGACCCACCATCGAGAATCCCACCGACGACGTCGCAGCCCTGGGCCCACAGGTCCAGGACATCGTGAGCCAGGCCCGACCGAACGCCAACATGTTCGGTTACGACGAGAGCTGAGGAGCACCCATGCCCATCAATCCCGATGCCGTCGGATCGAGGTCCGAGCCGGCCCGCAGATCCTGGACCTCCAAGGACGCGCTGCTGTACGCCGTCGGCGTCGGAGCGGGGCACGAGCCGCTTGAAGAGCTGGCCTACACCACCGAGAACTCCGCCGACGTCACCCAGCGAGCCCTGCCGACGATCGGGGTGATCCTCGGCATGGGCGGGGGAGCGATGGGCAAGGTCGGCTCGTTCAACCCGGCCATGTTGGTCCACGGCGAGCAGTCGATCGAGTGCCACCGAGAGATTCCGGTCGCCGCGGAGATCGAGACCGTGAGCGAGATCACGGGCATCTACGACAAGGGCAAGGGAGCGGTGATCGTCAGCGAGGCGCGCTCGACGCTGGTCGATGACGGTGAGCCGTTGTTCACGACCACGATGTCAGCGTTCATCCGTGGCGAGGGCGACTTCGGCGGCGAACGTGGGCCGTCGGGCCCGAAGAACGTGCCGCCCGAGCGAGATGCCGATCATTCGGTCACCTATACGACTCGTCCGGAGCAGGCGCTGATCTACCGCTTGTCCGGGGATCGAAACCCGCTGCACGCGGACCCGCAGTTCGCCGCGATGGGTGGTTTCGACCGACCCATTCTCCACGGGTTGTGCACCTACGGCTTCACCGGCCGAGCGCTGCTGCACTCGCTGTGCGAGGGCGACGCCGCCAAGTTCCGCTCGATGGAGGGGCGTTTCTCGTCACCGGTCTTCCCCGGCGAGTCACTCACCATCGACATCTGGACGACCGACGCCGGCGAGGCCGTCTACGCCACCAGGGGCGGAGACGGCCGCACAGTGATCGACAGCGGCCGCTGCACCTTCGACAGCTGACGCCACCGTTCTGTGCCAGAGCGGACCTCGGGGGCTTCAGACGCGGCCGTAGTAGAAGCTGAGGTAGCTGTCGAGAGCCGCGAACACCGCCGCGAAGTTGCGCGGATGAGCCCGCGTCGCGAACCCGAGTGACTTCAGGGACGAATCGAGGACCATCGACGTCGACGTCGAGTCTTCGGCACCGATGTGGATCGTGATGACCTCGCCGCAGGACCACCGAGACCAACCGCGCTCGATCTCGATCACACCCTTGGCCTCGTCGGCGGTGCGGAGGCGGAAGCCGTGGGTCGGAAGTGCGTTGATGCACGCTTCCACGACGACGGGGTAAGGATGGCCGAAGCGTCTGGGCTCCGATCTGGCCGCCATCAGAACAGCTTCAACATCGGTGACTCGATGCCACGCAACTCGTCGTAGTCGACCTCGAGCCACTCGATGTCGCGGTCGGCCGCCAGGGTTCGAGCCTGTGGCTTGATCTGCTGGGCCACGAACATCCCTCGGACCGGTTTGAGCATCGGATCGCGGTTCAGGAAGTCGAGGTACCTCGTCAGCTGCTCGACCCCGTCGATCTCGCCCCGACGCTTGATCTCGATCGCCACGGTCGTGCCGGCCGCGTCCTTGCACAGCAGGTCGACCGGGCCGATGTCGGTTGGGTACTCGCGTCGCACGAGCGTCATGCCCGCTGCGATCGACTCGGTTCGCTCGGCCAGGAGTTCCTGCAGATGGGCCTCGACGCCGTCTTTCTGCAGACCGGGATCGATGCCGAGTTCGTGATTCGAGTCCGAGACCACCTCGGCGATGGTGATCGTCAGGGTCTCGTCCTTCGGGCTGCGCACGATCCACCGCAGGACGCCGTCGTCGTCGGTCTCCTCGGAGATGGTGTTGGGGGCGTTCATCCAATTGAGTGGCTTGTAGGCGCCACCGTCGGCATGGATGGCCACGCAGCCGTCGGCCTTCACCATGATCAGCCGGGGTGCCATCGGCAGGTGGGCACTCAGCCGTCCGGCATAGTCGACCTGGCAGCGAGCGACGACGAGGCGCATGGGTTGCCGAGCATAGGTCGATCGTGTCCTTCGGCGGACGCGTCGGTCAGGTCGTGTCGCGTCCCTCGAGGCGCTCGCGGATGAGGTCGCGCCTCGCCTGGAGATCGCGGTAGGTCAGCGACTCGACGTCGTCGCCGAGGCCGAGGCCGGCCCTGACGCCGTCGGGGTCGTACTCGACC
>DATKWD010000118.1:0-59989 GCA_035529695.1 Acidimicrobiales bacterium
GGCCAGCACCGCCTTGACGATGGTGGCGGTGAGATCGTCAGGGCGCATGTCGACCAACGACCCCTTGTTGGCCCGACCGATCGGGGTACGGGCGGTCGAGACGATCACGGCTTCGGTCATGGGGTGCTCCTGGTGGGCGAGTCGGACGGTTCTGGTCTATCAGCGACCCCGGCAACGACACCATCTGACCGCCAAACCAGCATCTGTGCATCAAAACCGACCGAATCCGGTCGAAAACGCAACGAAGATGCTGGGATGGGGTCAGTGGGGATGGGGGTGATGGCCCGGGTCGGTCGGCATTGCGCGTTGGTCGAGCCAGCGCTGGAATCCTGCGGCGTTGGAGTGGACTCCGTTGAGCGTCTCGGCCCGCTCCCGGAGCTCGGGATCGACGCCGGCGAAGTCACCGGCGAACGCTGCCTCGAGGGCCGCCGCGATGTCGTCGCCGTTCTGCCACGCTTCTTCGGCCACCGCAGCCCACGCACGGAGGGTGTCGGCTGCCTCGTCGAGCAGGTCGTCGGCCGCATCGACCAGCCCGAAATGGGCGAGCGCCAGACCACTCGGGCGCCGGGCTGCGAACTTCTCGAGTGACGTGAGCGCCTGATCGAGATCGAAGTCCGGCGGCGGGGTGGCCGGTCGCAACACCCCGAGGTCGGGGAGCCGCACCCCCACGGCATCACCCGCGAACAGGATCCCGGATTCACTGTCATGCAGCGCCAGATGGTGCTTGGCGTGGCCCGGCGAGTCGACGGTGGTGAGCGAACGTCCGGGGCCGACGACGATCTCCTCGCCGTCTTCGAGCACCTCGATGCGCTCAGCCGGGGTCGGATCGAGGCGCCCGTACAGCGAGTCGAGGGATGCGCCGTAGACCTGGGCTGCGGACGCGACGAGACGGCTCGGGTCCGCGAGGTGCCTCGCCCCGCGCTCGTGCACGTACACCGTGGCCTCCGGAAAGGCCCTGGCCACGTCGCCCACCCCGCCGGCGTGATCGAGGTGGATGTGGGTCACGACCACCCCGGCCAGCTGGCCTGCGGTCACACCCAAGGCTTCGAGCTCGGCCAGCAGGACGGGCACGCTCGACTGGCTCCCGGTCTCGATCAGGACCGGGGCGTCACCGGTGATGAGGTAGCCGGCGGTCACGTGCTCCCAGCCGCCGAGCAACGTGTCGACCTGGATGACGCCTGGGGCGATGGTCTGGGTCACAGCTCGGACCGTATCGCTGATCGCCGGCCTCATCTCCCGACCGGCGGCGTGGCAGGGTGAAGCCGTGACCCTGTTCGAGGACGCCGGTCTCGACGACAGCTTCACCGTCTCGTCGTTGGGCGACGCCGTCTCGCGCTCGCTCCGTGCCGCCCTTCCCGGAGAGGTGTGGGTCCGCGGCGAGATCCGCGACCTCACCCGTGCCAAGTCGGGCCACGTCTACTTCCGTCTCGTCGAAGCCGGCGACGGCGACCGCCCGGGTGGCACGGTCACCGCCTCGCTGTCGGTCATGCTCAGCGCGCGCAACAAGGCGACCGTGAACCGGACACTGAAGGACGCCGGTGCCGGGCGACTCGACGCGGGCACGCAGGTGAAGATCCGCGGCCGGGTCGACTGGTACGCGCCTCGAGGCCAGATCCAGCTGCTGATGACCGGGGTCGACCCGATCTACACCCTGGGCCAGCTGGCCGCCGAACGAGCCGCCGTCGTTCGCCGGCTGCAGGCTGACGGCGTGTTCGACGCCAACCGCCGGCTGTCGATGCCCGTCCTCCCGATCCGCATCGGGCTCGTGACCAGCCTCGGGTCCGATGCCGAGCGCGACGTCCTCGCCGAGCTCACGAACTCGGGAATCGGATTCTCGGTGTGGTGCTTCGACGCCCGGGTCCAGGGAGACCAGGCGCCGGCGACGATCGCCACGGGCGTGGCGGTGCTCGACGGAACGGTCGATGTCATCGTCCTCGCTCGGGGTGGCGGCGGCGCCACCGACCTCCAGGCGTTCGACAGCGACCGGGTCGCACGGGCGATCTGCGCGGCGGGAGTGCCCGTGCTCACCGGCATCGGGCACGAACGCGATGTCTCGGTGGCCGATGAGGTGGCCCACGGATCGCACAAGACGCCGACGGCCGTCGCCCGCCATCTGATCGAACTCGTCAGCCTCGCCCACGAGCGTGCCCACAGCAGCTGGGACGGCATCGCGCAACGAGCCGGGCTTGCGATCGAGGCCCAGACCTCGCACGTCCAACGGCTCGCAACCGCCACCGCCACCGCATCGGCCGCAGCGACCGAGAGACAACGACACCGCCTCGAACGCATCGCCGACCGCGTCGGGTCGACCGCTCCCCACTGCCTGAGCGCAGCAGACGACCGTCTCGATCGAGCCCAGCAGCGGCTCGGAGTCGGAGTGCAACGGGGGCTCCGCGACGCAGAACGCAGGCTCGGCGCCCTCGACGCGCAACTCCGCCTCGTCGACCCGTCGAACCTCCTGGCGCGCGGCTGGTCGATCACCCGTCGCGCCGATGGCACCGTTGTCAGGACGATCGGTGACGTCGGGACAGGCGACGCCATCGAGACCACGTTGCACGACGGCCAGATCACCAGCACCGTCGGCTGAGATCTCGCGGCCACCCCGTCGGCCCGAGGGCAGCTGATCGACAGCTGATCGATGTCACCGCACGGTACGTTGCAGCCGCATGACCGACGAGCAGACCCCGGGATACGCCGAGTCGCTGCGTGAGCTCGAGGAGATCCTGGCCGAGATCGAGGCCGACGACGTCGACATCGACGTCCTCGCCACGAAGGTCAGTCGTGCCGCCGAGCTGCTCGAGATCTGTCGTGACCGGATCGACGGGGCCCGCCTTCAGGTCGAGCGGGTCGTCGAGAGCCTCGACTGACGACGTGCTTCGAGCAGGTCGGTCGGGACTTCGGCGGGCCGCACCCCTAGCCTGACTTCGATGGCGACCGCCGCGACCTCGCGCCAACCAGTACCGGTTCCGCCTTCGCTGATGTCGGTGGCCGCGCGGGTCGAAGAGAAGCTGATCGAGGTCCTCGACATCGAGGCACGTCGATGGGCCGAGCTCTCCAAAGACCTGACTCCACCGCTCGACTCGCTTCGCTCGCTGGTCATGTCGGGCGGCAAGCGGCTCCGTCCTGCCTTCTGCTACTGGGGTTTCGTCGGCGCCGGCGGCGACCCCGACGACGACTCGGTCATCGACGCGGGTGCCGCGTTCGAGTTCCTCCAGGCCTTCGCACTCGTCCACGACGACGTGATGGACGGCTCGGCGACGCGACGCGGACGGCGTACCGCCCATCTGAGCTTCAGCGATCACCACGCCGACTCGGCGTGGAGGGGCGAGGGCCGTCGGTTCGGCGAAGGCGTTGCGATCCTGATCGGCGACCTCGCGCACGTCTATGCCGACCGCCTGCTCGAAGGCGCGCCCCAAGAGGTCGTCCCGGTGTGGAACGAGCTCCGGATCGAGCTCAACGTCGGGCAGTACCTCGACATCCTCGGCACGGCCCGAGCCGACACCGACACCGTCGGAGCCCGCCGCATCGCGCGCTACAAGTCGGGCAAGTACACCATCGAACGACCGCTCCACGTCGGTGCGGCCCTTGCGGGCGAGCTCGACCGCCTCGAGGCCCCCCTCACGGCCTACGGCGATCCGCTGGGCGAGGCCTTCCAACTCCGCGACGACGTGCTCGGCGTCTACGGCGAGTCGTCCCAGACCGGCAAACCGGTCGGCGACGACCTCCGGGAGGGCAAGCCCACGCCGCTGCTGGCCTTCGCCACCGACGGAGCGAGCGCCGCGCAGCGCCAGACCCTCGAACTGGTCGGCTCGCCGGATCTGTCACCTGACGACGTCGCCACGATCCAAGAAGTCATGGTCGACACCGGAGCGCTCGAGCGGATCGAGGACCTCATCGAGGAACTGGTGCTCGAGGCGATCCGCTCGATCACCGAGGCTGCCATCACCGACGAAGCCCGCGAGGCGCTGATCGACCTCGCTCACTTCGTCGGTTGGCGCCACTCGTGACCCGGATTCGATCGACACCCGCCGTGCCCGGGGGCAACTGATTGCCTTCGGTCGGCGCAGCTGTCCGCTCGCGCCAGCACTGGCTCCTCTTCGGCGGCGTGGCGTCGCTGATCGTGATCCACCTCTGGTCGTCGGCCCACGTCGGTGACCCGACCGTGGTCTTCGACGAGAACGGCTACCTCGGCAACGCACGCTGGCTCGCCGGGGGCGCGACGTGGGAGATGCCCTTCGCTCCCGCCTACTCGATCGCGTACCCGTTGTTCCTCGCGCCGGTGATGGCACTGTTCGCCGACCCCGGAAGTCAGTGGGCCGGGGTCCGCGTGGTGAACGCGATGCTCCTCGCATCGGTCTTCCCCCTGTTGTTCGCCGTGCTTCATCAGGTCGTCGGCATTCCGCGGAGACGGGCAATGGCGGCCGCTTTCGTCGGCGCCGTGATACCGGCGACCGTCGCAGCCGGCATCTCAGGAATCGCTGAGAACCTGGTGCTCCCCTTGGTACCGGCCACGGTGCTGACGATGTGGTGGATGCTCGACGAGCAGCGGAGCTCACGAACCCGGGTCCTGGTCGGTCCGGCAACCGCGCTGCTGTACACGACCCACCCCCGCTTCACGCTGGCAGTACCGGTGATCGGGCTGCTCCTCGTCTGGGTCGGTGTCCGCGGAACGGTGCGCCCCGCCATCGCCTCGGCAAACGGTGCAGGCCTCGCCGTCGGCGTGGCGTGCGGCATGCTGCTCAACACCACGGTTCAGTCAGCCCGCTGGAACGACGTCGAGCATCTCGAGGGCGGAATCCACACCTGGATCGACTTGCTCACGACCACCCAGGGGCTGCGTGAGCTGGTGCTCACGGCCACGGGCCAGGCCTGGTACCTCGCCGCCGGATCGCTGGGCCTGAGCCTCGTCGGCGTGGCCTTCCTCGCCCGGCGCGGGTGGGTTTCGAGACACCTGGCCGCCCCGGGACCGTCACGCTCGATCGTGATCGGAGCGACCCTGACGATCGCCGCCACGGTGTTCGTCACGTCAGTGTTCTTCTTCGCACAGAACCAGTTCCGCCCCGATCACTACGTCTACGGCAGACACAACGACTCGTTCAGCCCGTTGTGGATCGGCGCCGCGATCGCGTTCCTTCTCGGCCGTGGCGTGCATCGCCGAAGGGTCGTTCTGATGGCATGCGCCACCTCGTTCATTCTCGTCTCCGGGATCGCGTTGGCATCGGCACGAGACGCCGAGGTGATCGACGACGTCTTCTCGCCGTTTGCCGTCCCGGCGATCAAGCGCCTCGTCGACGGCGATCAGACCTCGGCGATCATCAGGGCCACGTTGCTCTCGGCCATCGGATCGGTGATCGTCTTCATCGTCATCGCCGTACTCGGTGCGATCAGCAACGATCGCACCGCGCGAGTCGGCCGAGCGGGTTTCCACATCGCCCTGGGTTGCTGGTTCGGCTTCATGGGGCTCGGTGCGGTGTACGCGACAAGCGACTTTTACGACGCCGTCTACGACAACTGGGACCCGGTGCCGGTGCTCGAACGGATCGGTGTCGATGAGCTCTGCATGGACGACTCGACGGGCCTCGGTCGCGCCAACCTCCTGTACGCCTGGGCTCTGCCCGACGTTGCGCTGCGATCGACCAAAGAAGCGCGAGACCAGGGATCCGAATGCACCTTCACGATCGCGAACATCGATGACGGTCGGCGCCAGAGCGCCGGAGACCGACTGGTCCTGGTCGACCAAACAGGCGTCTCCCCCTCGGGTGCGCCCGAGGAAGTCGGCGTATGGGTCGCTGCGGGCCCATCTGCCGACCGGCTCGAACGTGATGGCGCGCTGATGCCGATCGGCTTTCCCGGCGAACTTCCCGACTCGGCGCAGCGGACGACGATCTCGATCGAGGACACCCTTCGCGAACCGGTCGCGATCAGCGTCGGCGACCCCATCGACCTCGACCTGACGGTCACCCACACCGGAGCAGGCTCGCCGTGGCCCAATGCGGCCGGCTACGGCGTCGAGGGGCGCGTCTACGTCCTGGCGCGTCTCCGCCCGCTCGACCGCGTGGGGCCCGACCAGATCATCACTGCAGCCGCGATGCCGCAGTGGATGTGGCCAGGCGACACCGCGACGGCCACTGCACGCATCGTCGCCGTCGACGAACGACTCGAACCCCTGCCCACGGGCCGCTACGAGGTCACCTTGGGGGTCGGCCAGTCAGGCGGGACGTGGTTCGTCGAGGGCGGGCCGGAGGCGGTCTTCCAGGCAGAGGTGCGCCCGTGACCCTGCAACCACCGTCCGCATTGCAGCCGACGGCCACGGCTACGGTGAGCACGCGTTGACCGTCGGATCAGGAGCCCCACCGATCGAACCCGACCGAGCACCCGAACAACCCGACGAGCTCGCACTCCAGGCCGCTCTCCTGCGGGAGAGTCCGGACATCGTGATGGTGCGGAGCCCGGATGGCCGCTTCACGTACGTCAGCCCGTCCGCCGAACGAATCCTCGGCATCACCCGCGAGGCGCTCGAGGAGATCGACCTCGAGATCTTCCACGAAGACGACCGCCCCGAGGTCGCCGCCCTCGTCGATGCCGTCGGCTCCGAATCCGGCACTCCCCAACGCACTCGGGTGCGGGTGCACCCACCGCACAACCGGCTGCGGTGGGTCGACCTCATCGCCACCAACCTCCTCGACGATCCCGAGGTCGGGGGCGTGGTGATCAACCTGCGCGACGTCACCCGCGAGGTCGAGGCCGAACTGCTCCTCACCCACACCGAGCGCCGCTACCAGTCGCTCGTCGAACACGCACGCGACGTGGTCCTGATCCTCGACCCCGACCTGCGGATCTCCTACGTCACACCGTCGATCGAAGCGGCCTTCGGTCATGAGTCGTCCGACCTGATCGGGTCGAGCGGCATCGATTTCGTGCATCCCGACGATCGCGAGTCGGCCATCGCCCACATCACCGAGCTCCTCGATCGAGGCTCGGTCGGCCGGATGACGGTTCGGATCCGCCGCGGCGACGGCGAGTGGGCCTGGATCGAGATCCTCGGTTCTGACATGCGGAGCCGGCCCGAGGTGAACGGCCTCGTGCTCAACATCCGTGACGTGACCGAACGCATCTACTCCGAACAGGGCACCAAACGGCTGACCGCCGTGCTCGGCGCAGCCAGCGACGTGGTCACGATCACCGACAGCAACATGCGACTGCTCTACGCGAACGACGCAGCGCGACGGGTGCTGTCGATCCCCGACGAGATCGATCTGCGCGACCTCGACCCCTCGTCGATGTTCTCCGGTGACGTGCTCGACCGCTACACGACCGAGATCGTCCCCGCCCTGCGCGAAGCGGGGACGTGGACCGGCGAGATCGACTTCGACGCCGGCACCGAGACGATCCCGATGTGGTCGACGCTCCTGGAGCACCGCGACCCAACCGGCGAGACGCAGTTCATCTCGGGCATCTCGCGCGACATGCGGGAGCGCAAGGCGTTCGAGGCCGAGCTCGAGCGGCAGGCCAACCACGACGCGCTCACCGGGCTCCCGAACCGCGAGGCCATGGTCCGTGCCATCGCCCGTGCGCTGCATCCCGACTCCAACCGCACCGGAGCGGTCTTCTTCCTCGATCTCGACGAGTTCAAGATCGTCAACGACACGCTCGGCCACGATCACGGCGACCAGCTCCTCCGCCGGGTCGCCGAGCGCTTGAACCACGTCGTCCGGCCCGGCGACCTCGTGGCCAGATTCGGCGGCGACGAGTTCGTTGTCCTGTGTCGCGAGCTGAAGGACCGTGCCGATGCCACCGCGGTCGCAGAACGCATCGTCCGCGGCCTCGATGGCAGCTTCACGATCGGCGATCACGAGGTGAGGACCTCGGCCAGCGTCGGCATCGCCTTCCTGGGCGACTTCGACGACGAGACGGCCGGCTCGCTGCTCCGCGATGCCGACATCGCGATGTACGCAGCGAAGGATCAGGGGCGCAGCCGCTACGCCGTGTTCGACCAGTCGCTCAGGGCCAAGGCCCTCGATCGGCATCGCACCGAGAACGAGCTGCGGGTCGCGGTCGAACGCGGCGAGCTCACGCTGCACTATCAGCCCATCGTGTCGGTCGAGACCGGCGCCGTGAAGGGATACGAGGCGCTGGTGCGGTGGAACCATCCGGTCCGGGGGCTGCTGCAGCCCGACGAGTTCGTGTCGCTCGCCGAAGAACGAGGCCTGATCGTCTCGGTCGGGCACTGGGTCATCGATCGAGCGCTTCAGGACCTGCGCCAGTGGAACCACCTCGCGCAGCGGCCCGTGGAGTGCAGCATCAACCTGAGTGGTCGCCAGATGCACGATCCATCGCTCGTCGCGAGCCTCGACGACGCCTTGCAGCGCACCGGCCTGCCTCCCGAGTTGGTCACGCTCGAAATCACCGAGTCGGTCGTCATGGACGACGTCGCGGCCACCACGGCCAGACTGCGTGCGCTGAAGGAACTCGGTCTCCGCCTGGCCGTCGACGACTTCGGCACCGGCTACAGCTCGTTGGCGTACCTCCGTCGGTTCCCGGTCGACATCCTCAAGGTCGACCGCGAGTTCGTCAGCGGCATCGAGAACGACGCCGAGAACGTCGAGATCGTCGACGCCATCATCCGGCTCGCCCACTCGCTGCGGATGGAGGCGGTGGGCGAAGGGGTCGAGACCGTCGCACAGCTCCACGAGCTCGAGCGACTCGGCGCCGACAGTGCACAGGGGTTCCTCCTCGGCCACCCGACCGCCGCGCACACGATCCGTGACGCGTGGAACGTGACGGGCGTTCCTACGGACCTGCGCCAGGTTCTGCCCGGGGCCTGACACCTGCTTGACTCGCGTGATGGGTGGCGAGGTCCTCACGCGGACACGAATCGTCGATGCCGCCTGGAGCGTGCTCGACCAGGACGGGCTCGATGCCGTGTCGCTCCGGCGGGTCGCACGCGAACTCGACGTCACCGCCCCTGCTCTGTATGCGCACATCGATGGCAAGAACGACCTGCTCACCGCCGTCGGCGACCTCGAGTTCGAGCAGCTGCGCACGCGGATCGAACCCCCGGACGCAGCGACCCCGCTGCGTGCGATCGAAGCCATGGTCGGCGGGTACGTCCAGTTCTCGATCGACCGGCCGAACGGGTTCCAGCTGCTGTTCCAGCCGACGTGGGACCGCCAGGACGAACAGGTCGGCGGCGTTCGTCAGGAGCAGATCATCGAACTGTTCGAGCAGTCCGTCGACACGGTGCGACACGCCGTCAAGGCCGGCACCTTCCGTGACGTCGATCCGCACCTCACCGGATTCACGTTGTGGTCGGTCGCCCACGGCATCGCCAGAGGTCTCCGTCTGGGCTATGACTCCTACGCTCCCGCAACGATCGTCTCGCAGGTCGTCGACACGCTTGCGAACGGCCTCATCCGCACCTGAACCCCTGATCGAGCCGACCGCCTCGGGTCGCCCGCATCAGAGAGCGGCGTACCATCCGAGCGCCGTGGCGACGTCGGCAGTCGCCACGCCGGCCTCGCCGGCGACGGCGGCGAGCCACGCAGGTCGTGTGCGGGCCGTCACGGTGAGGGGCTGATCGAGCCCGGAGAGATGCGTCGCCTGACGGACGAACGACTGTGCGTAGTCGGGAGGGCGGACGTCACGGGTGAGCTCGACGAGCGCGAGCGGATCGGGCGTCCGCGTCGCAGGCGGCAAGGTCAGCACCAGCGGCGATCCCGGCTCGGGCCCGCCTCCTGCGAGGCCGGGACCGTCGTCGAGAACCGCGCCGCGAACCTCAGAGGGTCGGGCGCCGGCGATGAGCAGCGCGATGTAGGCACCGAGACCGCGCCCATGCACCGTCACCTGGCCGAGGTGGGCGATGGCCGCGTCGACATCGGCCATCAGGATCTCGCAGTAGTAGCCGCCGCCGATGGGGATGTCCGACTCGCCGTGCCCGGTGAAATCGAGGCCGAACACCGGTCCGGGCCATTGCTCGAACCGCTCGGGAAGCGTCGATGGGGTGGCCTCACCCAGTCCGTGCAGCAACAACAGCGGACGACCGGTGCCCGTTCTGAGCTCGTGCAGGGCGAGTTCGATCTTGTTGTGGAGCAGTCTGACGGTCATGCGAGGAACTCCAGGACCAGGTCGGCGACGACCCGGGGCTGTTCGATGTGGACGAAGTGGCCGACTTCCTCGAGCACCTCGACGCGGCTGTCAGGAGGCATCCACCCATCGAGGTCCTCCGGAACGGTGCCCCATCCCATCTCCTCGACTTCGAGCCCGAGGACAGCCAGGAGCGGGACGCCCAGGTTCGACAGACGAGCCAGCTGCCACTCGGGACGCCACGGTCCGAACCCGCCGAAGCGCAGCGCCGAGTCGATCTTCCAGCGCCACCCGTCGTCGTCCTCGCGTGCACCGATGGTGACGAGGTAGCGCAGCCAGTCGGGATCGAGTCGCGGGTTCATCCGTGCTCGCCTCGAGGCGAGCTCGTCGATGGTGCCCGGCCGCCGCCGGTTGTCCGCGGCCGCACGGCGGAAGTCGAGCCACCCTGCCAGTTCTCCGGCCAGGAGGCGGGTGCGGGCATGGTCCTGGACATCCGGCACGTTGCGCTTGGCGGGGATCCCGTCGAGATTCACGTGAACCGATGCCCGGTGCGGAAGCGCGTTGACGAGCTGCATCAACAGGCTCCCGCCCTTGGAGTGGCCGACCAACGGAATCGGGTCGGGTCCGATCGAGTCGAGGACGGCCACCGCGTCGCGGATGTCGGCCTCCCAGTTGTAGAGAGCCACGTGGGCCGAGTCGCCGTGGCCGCGATGGTCCCAGCAGACGACGCGCCAGCCGCCATCGGCGAGCAACGGGGCGAACAGGTCCATCGTGCCGGCGAAGTCGAACCCGCCGTGCGCGAGCAGAAGCGGTGGGGCATCCGGGTCACCCCATTCGTAGACCGCCAGATCGACGCCCGAGGTGTCGACCCGGCGCGTTCTGTCGGGCCTTCGAGCGCCGGGGTACGTCAGGATGACCACGGCGGGGCAACGTAGACGACCGCGCCGAAACCGGGCGACGCCGCAGAGCTGAGCGTCGCGGCTGCGAGGTCGTAACCTCTCGTCGTGCGTCGTCTGATCGGTCGGTTGGCAGGCACCGACCATCGGCACCTGTTGCAGGGTTCGGCGGTCCTGGTGGTCGGCGCCGCCGTGCAGGCCGTGGGTGGAGGCCTGTTCTGGCTGATCGCGGCCCGAAGCCAGTCGGCCGACGACGTCGGCGTCTCCACCGCGCTGTTCACGTCGGTGCTCTTCGTGTCTTACGCCACGGGCCTCGGACTCACGGTCGCCGTCGCGCGCTACGCCGCCGGACGCGACCGCGACAGCCACACCGTGTTCGGATGGGCCATCGCGGCGACCACGCTTGCTGCCGGACTCGGAGCGGCGATCTACGTCACGCTGATCGACGCCGAGGCGACCGCGACCATCAGGGACGAGGGGCTGCTGGGCTGGGTGGTCTTCGCCGCGCTGGTGATCGGCTCGTCGTTCTCGCTGATCGTCGACGTTCGCTGGATGACCCAGCGGAAGTGGTCCTACGTGCTGGCACGCATCACGATCACCGGGCTCATCCGCTTCCCGCTCCTGCTGCTGGTCCCCGATTCGAGCATCGGTTGGTGGCTCTTCATCTTCGCAATGACCCCCACCTCGGTCTCCGGTCTGATCGGTGTGCTGACGTTGCCCCGCGTCACCGGCGCACGCCACCGACTCCGACCTCGGCCATCGACGGCCCGGAGCGCGGTGCGGTATTCGTTGGTCAACTACGCGTCGACGCTGGCCTACCAGGCCCCGTCGTTCGCCCTGCCGGTCATCGTGCTGGTCCACGTCGACAGCGACGTGAACGCCAGCTTCTACGTGGCGTGGGGCATCACGGCCATCGCGTTCTACGTGCCCATGGCCATCGGCCAGGCCCTGCTCGCCGAGGGCGGGAAACAGGGTTCTTCACTCGCCGGTCAGGTACGCCTGGCTCTCACCCTGGCTGTCGGGTTGTTGACGATCGCCACTGCCGGAGCGTGGCTCGTCCGTGACATCGTGGTGTCGGTCTACGGCGAGGAGTACCGCGAAGCCGGCGAGATCCTTCCGATGCTGGTCGGCGCCGGGATCCCGTGGGCGATCACTTCGGTCTACCTCACCGAGGCCCGGGTCAGGCACCAGCATGCGGCAACGGTGCTCATCACGCTCGTCCTCTCGCTCGGTGTCCTCGTTCCTGCGCTGATCCTGGTGCCGTCCGACGGGCTCGACGGGGCGGCGGTCTCCTATCTCATCGGCAACCTGCTCGCGGCAGCCGTCGCCGCGGCCTCCCACTTCGTCGGGCGCAATCGACCGGTGCCGCCCGACATCGTCGATCCCGACTTCCTCGACGCCCTGACCCCGACCGACCTGGCCGCATCAACCGCCAACTGAGCCCCACACCACGATCCTCGTTGTTCTTCCGCCAATAATTGCCCGTAGGACAACGAAGATCGGGGGTTCGCGGGGGGTTCGCGGGGATTCGGGGGGATCAGGATTCTCCGGCCGACGAACGCGGTTCGCGGAGGTCCTTGGTCTGGATCTTGCCGGTCGAGGTGCGGGGGAGCTCGTCGAGGAACGTGACCGAGCGGGGGACCTTGTAGCCGGCCAGGTTGGCTCGGACGTGCTGCTTGATGGCGTCCTCGTCGATCGTCTGGTCGTCTCGAACGACGACGAACGCGGCCAGCCTCGCCCCGAATGCGTCATCGTCGACACCGATCACGGCGACCTCGCCGATCGCTGGGTGATCGGCCAGCAGGTCTGCCACCTCTCGAGGAAAGACGTTCTCGCCCCCGGAGACGATCATGTCGTCGTCGCGACCACCGACGAAGAGCCGCCCGTCGGGGTCGAAGTACCCGACATCGCCGATCGACATCAGCCCGTCGATCATCGCCTTGTGCTCGACCCCGCCGGTGTAGCCCTCGAATTCGAGTCCGCTGCCGGCGAAGATTCGCCCCGGCTGACCCGGGGGCACCTCCCGATCGTCGTCGTCGAACAACTTGACGACCGTGCCCGGGAGCGGCCGACCGGCCGAACCGGGGGCAACTCGCATGTCGGCCGGGGTGGCGATGCTCACGGTGCCGACCTCGGTGCTGGCGAACATGTTGTAGAGGTGATCGCCGAACCGGTCCATCCAACGCACGGCGAGCGACCCGGGCAGCGCCGCCCCACCACACTGGATGAGGCGCAACGACGAGGTGTCGTAGCGGTCGATCACCTCGTCGGGAAGCTCGAGGATGCGCTGGAGCATCACCGGCACGCAAGTCATGGCAGTCACCGACTCGGCATCGATGACCGCGAGCGTCGCCTCGGGGTCGTAGCGACGCTGGCACACCAGCCGGTGGCTGAACTGGGCGGCCATCTGGTAGCCGCCGTTGCCGAGGGCGTGGAACATCGGGGCGGCCACAAGGTGGACGTCACCAATTCGCCACGGGATGACCCGGAAGATGGCGGTGGTGGCGACCAGGCCCGTCGGGGTCGGGCGCTTCGCTCCTTTGGGGGTGCCCGTCGTGCCCGAGGTCAGGATGATCTGACGACCGGGTCGAGCCGGAGGATCGGGTTCGGTCCGGGCGAAGCGGCCCACCAGGTCGGCGATCGTCGGGTGAGGGGTGCGAGATCCGTCGGTCCAGGCGACGATGCACTCGCGTGCCGAGCCGTGCTCGTCGATCATGTCGACGAACTCGGCGTCGGCGATGACCGTCGATGCTCCTTCCCGCGCGATGGCCTCGGCGATCTGTGGTCCGGCGAACCCGGTGTTGAGGTAGATCGTGTCGGCCCCGGTCTTCGCGATCGCCACCGCTGCGACGACGAACCACCGATGGTTCCGGCAGAGCAGAGCGACCGAGTCGTCGCTGGTGACTCCCCGGTCGACAAGGGCTCGAGCCAGCGCGTTCGACAGACCGTGGACCTCGGCGAAGCTGAGCACGCCGTCGTCGTCGACGATGGCGGTCTCGAACGGGACCCGGCCGGCTGCTGCGGCATAGCCGGCCGGCGGCGTGGGTCCCCATCGGCGGGTGTGCTTCGCCGCCGCAGTGGCCACACTGGGCTTGAGCAGCCCGATACGTGCGAGCGCGCCGACAGCCTTGGCGCCTTCGGTCAGTTCGTCACGGGACGGGGGCACGGCGGTTCCTCGGCTCCTCGGTCAGCCGATCGCGCGCCGGGCGAGCGTGGCGGGATCGTCACCGGCGGCAAGGGGACGGAGGTACCAGCTCCATCGGTGTGTCCCGGGTCCGACCCGGTAGGCGGGCAGCGTGTCGGGTCCGCAGGCCCCGGTGCCGACACCACGGTGTGCGTGGTCGACGTGGACCTCGATCTCGGGTCTCGCCTTCAGCTCTGCGGTGGTGTCGGCCACATCGAGATCGGCTGCGAAGTGATGCAGAGCTGAGAACTGGAAGCGCGGCGTATCGCCCACGCCGCTGATGAGCAGTCCTGCCCCGTCGAGCGAACGGAGCGAGCACCAACGCACGTTGGTGTGGTTGCCGTGTGACTGCGGCCGGACGTACGGCACGTACTGGTCGGCGACCGAAGATGTCCAACGCCCGGTGGTCGAGGCAGTCTCGCGGTCGGTGTAGGTCTCGTCGGGACCGCGTCCGAACCAGGTGAGCTGATCGAGGCCCACCGGCACGACGAACCTCATCCCGATTCGGGGCAGGTCGTCGAACTCCGATGGCACCACGAGCCGCTCGTCGAAACGCAGATCGCCGCTCGGCAACACCGTGAGCACCCGTCGGTGGACGATGGCCGGCCGGCCGGCCGACGCCACCAGCGTCGACGTGGTCTCGATCCGGGCGCTGCCGTTGCGTGCGGCGACGATCTTGCACTGCTCGGTGGACCGGACCAGGCGGTCGAGTCCCCAGTCACGCCACTTCGCCGCGACCCCGTTGAGCGGCAGGCCGTCACCGCCCAGCTCGCCGTCGTTGCAGACCGGCGGTCGCCACAACGTCGGCTCGACCGGACTGGCGAGGAGCTTGCGGCCTCCGCCGAGGAGACCGATGAGTCGACCGTCGCCGTCGAAGCGGGCCGACACGGTGCCGGCGACGATCGTCGTTCCGGAGCCTCCACGGTCGATGTCGACCCGACCCGCCGTTGCCGCAGGCGCGATGGGCGGGGTCTCCGGGGCCGTCCAGGGAAGCCGGGCCTGCTCCCACGCCACGACCCGGCCGTCGGGGACCCAACCCTGGTCGTCGGCAGCCAGCACCTCGAAGGTGACATAGGCCTCCTGGCCACCACTCAGGTCATGACGATCGAGGTCGAACGACACGTCGGCCTGCTCGCCCGGACCGAGGTCGCCCAGGTCGAGCGTTCCGGACTGGACGACCTCACCGTCCACCGCGACCGACCACGTCGCCGCGAGCCACGACAGGTCGCGGAAGTGCTGCCGGTTGATCACCGTCACGATGCCGTGCCGCAGGTCCTTGGCTCGGATGCGGACGGGTTGGGACAGGTGCTGGTACTCACGGAGCGCCGGATGCGGATGACGGTCGGGGCCGACGAGACCGTTGATGCAGAACGTCGAGTCGTTGGGGGTGTCACCGAAGTGACCGCCGTAGCCGAAGAACTCGACACCGTCGTCGTCGGTCGTGCGCAACCCCTGATCGGCCCAATCCCACACGAAACCCCCCTGCAACCCGTGGGTGGTCTCGATCGTGGTCCAGTAGTCGGCGAGGCTGCCGTTCGAATTGCCCATCGCATGGCTGTACTCACACATGATCAGCGGGCGGGCGTCGTCGCTCTCGCCGTAGGCGACCAGATCCTCGATCGTCGGGTACATCGGACACGCGATGTCGGTCGCCGGACCCGCGCCGAGCGTGCGATGGCGGTGTGCGCCCTCGTACTGCACGAAACGGGTCGGGTCGACCCGATGGATCCAGGCGCTCATGGCGTCGTGCACCGCGCCGTAGCCGGCCTCGTTGCCCAACGACCAGCCGATGATGCTCGGGTGGTTGCCGTCACGCTCGACCATCCGCCGGATGCGCTCGATGAACGCTGCCTCGTAGCGGCGGTCATGGCACAGCTCGGCCATGCGGGCGTGACTCTCGATGTTCGCCTCGTCGATCACGTACAGCCCGAGCTCGTCGCACAGGTCGAGCAGGTGCGGGTCGTTCGGGTAGTGGGCACAGCGGACCGCGTTGAGGTTGTGTTCCTTCATCAGCTCGAGATCGCGGCGCAGCGATGCCCGGTCGTGGGTCTTGCCGGTGTCGGGGTCGTGGTCGTGCCGGTTGACGCCGCGGATGAGCACCGGCTCGCCGTTGATCAACAGCTCGCGACCGGCGATCTCGACCCGCCTGAATCCGCAGATGACCGGCACCACCTCGACGGTCTCGCCGTCGGGATCGACCAGACTCACCAGCACCCGATGACGGATCGGGATCTCGGCCGACCACGGGTCGACGTCGTCGATCGTCGTGGTGAGCCGGACCGTCGAACCGCGGTACACGTAGGGCTGCAGGACTTCTGACGCCCGGTCGGGGCGGTGGTAGACGGGCACGTCGCCGACCAGGGGGCGCGCGGTGATGGGTCGACCGCCGAGGGTCTCGAGCACGGCCTCGACCGACCACCCGTCGAGATCGCCTGCCGGGCCGACATCAGCGTCGATCGTCAGCTCGCCCGTCGTCAGATCGGCCGCGAGGGTGGCCGACACCCGCACATCATCGAATCGAACCGGACCGTCTGCACGCAGGTACACCTCGCGATGGATGCCACCGTGGAACCAGTGGTCCTGGTCCTCGATCCAGGTGGCGTCGGACCACCGGACGACGACGAGCACGAGCGAGTTCTCACCGCGACGCTTCACGTGCGAGGTCAGGTCGAACTCGGCCGGCAGACGACTGTCCTTGCTCATCCCGACGGCCACGCCGTTGCAGAACACGTGGAGGACGCTCTCGGCACCACCGACGTGCAAGACGATCCGTCGCCCCGACCAGCCGTGGGGCACCCCGAACGTGGTGCGGTGCACGCCCGTCGGGTTCTCGGTCGGGACGTCGGGTGGTTCGCCGTCGAAGGGCATCACGACGTTGGTGTAGTGAGGTCGGTCGAAGCCCTGCATCGTCCAGACACCAGGGACCACGAGGTCGGTCCAGCCCCTGGCTCGGTCGTCGGTGGCAGGTGCGACGTCGGCGTCGGTCACCAGTTCGGGGCGGCCCCGGAGTCGGAACCTCCACGTCCCGTCGAGTTGCAGCCGCCACGGGGTCGTGGCCGCGGACCCTTCGCAGGCCTGCTCGTCGTCGGGATGCGAGACGAAGGTGCGACGCATCGGCAGTCGGTTGATCGACGACAGCTCGGGTGCCTGCCACGTCTTGGTCGCGAACCGTTCGATCAGCATCGGCGCCGACGGTAGTTGCCGTGAGCGACACTGGTGCCGTGACCGGTCCACTCCGCGTGCAACTCACTCGCGGTGGTCTCGTCGAGAGCGAGCACCTGGTGCACGCGGTCGTCGTCGGGCCGGGCGGCCGGCGCGAGGCGTTCGGCGATCCAGACCGGCTCGTGTTCCCCCGTTCTGCGGTGAAGATGGTGCAAGCGATGCCCCTGCTCCTGACGGGGGCGGCTGACGCCTTCGGGGTCAGCGACGCCGAACTCGCACTGGCCTGCGCCTCGCACTCGGCCGAACCGGCCCACGTCGACGCTGTCGAGTCGTGGTTGGACCGGATCGGACTCGACGCGTCGGTTCTCGAGTGTGGCGTGCCCCCCGGACACGATTCCCCGGTCGCCCACGAGTGCTCGGGCCAGCACGCAGGTTTCCTGACCGTCGCTCGACACCTCGACATCGATCCGAGCGGCTACGCGCAGCCCGACCACCTCGTCCAGCAACTCGTGACCGACGACCTGGCTGCGACGTTCGGGTTCTCGCCACCGCCCCTCCACACCGGGGTCGACGGGTGCGGGGTGCCGGCCCACCCGATGCGTCTCGAGTCGCTCGCGGCCGGCATCACCCGCTTCGGTACGCCACCCGAGTCCTGGACCGCCGAACGAGCCGAAGCCGCCGCCCGGCTGGCCGGGGCGATGCGGGCGCATCCGTTCCTGGTCGCCGGAACCGGTCGTCTGTGCACCGAGCTCATGGAGGACACCGACGACGTGGTCGCCAAGGTCGGAGCCGAAGGGGTCTATCTGGCGACGGCGATCGGTGGCGACTGGGGTGTGGCCGTCAAGGTCGTCGATGGTGCCATCCGGGCCGCCGAACTCGCGATCCTCCACCTCGTCGAGGCCACGGGCCGCCCATCGAGCGACCGCCTGCAGGAGCGCCGGATCATCCGGTCGACCGGCGGTGAGGTGGTGGGAGCAGCGCGGGTGGTGGACTGATCAGGCTCGGGCTGCGAGCGCAGCCAGGGCCTCATCGGCGTGCGCGAGCATGTTCGTCTCGCTCTTGATGGCTGCGAGCACCGTGCGGTCGGTGTCGATGACGAAGGTCATCCGTTTGCCCGGAAACCTGCCGATGCGCTTGGCACCGAAGCTCGCGTGGATCTTGCGGTCGGGGTCGGACAACAGGGGGAAGCCCAGGTTGTTCGTGTCGTCGAACTCCTTCTGCCGATCAACCTGATCGGCGCTGATTCCCACTCGCTGTGCCCCGTGTTCGCCGAACTCCGAAGCCAGATCGCGGAAATGGCAGCTCTCCTTCGTTCAGCCGGGGGTCATGGCCTTCGGGTAGAAGAACAGCACGACGGGTCCGGCGTCGAGCAGATCGACCAGGCGGACGACGGTGCCGGTCTGGTCGGGCGCCTCGAACTCGGGAACCGTGTCACCAACGTTCATCGCGATGCACTCTAGGGTCGCCCAGCGCGAAGCAGGACCCCCTCCGTCCCGATCTTCGTTGCTCTGCAGCCAATTATTGGCGGTAGGGCAACGAAGATCCGGGGGGAATTGGCAGCGCTGGGTGGGGAGAGCCGTCAGGATGTGGCCGTTCGAACTGAGCGGACGGGAGTCCCCCATGCACATCGCCATCGGTATCTACGACGAATTCACCTCGCTCGATGCGATGGGCCCCTACCAGGTCCTCCAGCACGTTCCCGGTGCCGAGGTGGTGTGGTGCGCAGCCGAGGCCGGCATCGTGCGCGACGACGCAGGGCTGCTCCGAATGGAGGTCGAGCGCACCTTCGACGACGTCCCGCGCCCCGACATCCTCGTCGTACCCGGAGGCTTCATCACCCGCAAACTCGCACGCGAGCGTCATCCGATCGTCGACTGGATCGCGGGTGCGCACGAGCACACGACCTACACCACGTCGGTGTGCACGGGCGCGTTGCTGCTGGGTTCGGCAGGGATCCTCGACGGGCTCGAGGCCACCACCCACTGGGCGGCCTACGACGACCTCGCCTCCTATGGCGCCGTCCCGACCGAGCAGCGGGTCGTCGAACAGGGGAAGATCATCACCGGGGCAGGGGTGTCGGCCGGGATCGACATGGCACTCACCCTTGCCGGCAGGCTCGCCGGCGACGAGGTCGCCATGGCGATCCAGCTCGCGATCGAATACGACCCGCACCCGCCCTACGACAGCGGTGCGCCGTCGAAGGCGCCCCCGGCGATCTACGAGATGGTGGCGGCGATCAACGACGAGCGGGCCGCTGACGCATCGTCCTGAACCCGCCAGCGCGTTGCGCGGCCCTGGCCCCATCGAGGACGCATCGGTCGGGCACGACCGGGCTGATCAGCGAAAGCGCAACGTCCGGATCTGGAACGGGCCGAACTCGACCGCGTCGATGTCGATGGCTTCGTCGCCCCGTTCGAGCAGGTCGGTGGCGACCGCAGTCGCACAGCCGGCGACGCTGATCGACGTCGTCACGTGCCGGCCATGGGACTCGTAGAGCCTGAGTACGACCTCGCCCGAGCCGTCGTCGGCCAGCTTCACCGATTCGAGGGTCACTCCCGGAGTTCCGATGGTCACGAGACCTCCGGACGGTCGAGTGGCGTTCGGTCGGCCTGCGGCCGGGTGGGCGGCCAGGGCTCGAATCGGCAGGTTGAACGCCAGTGCCTCCTCGACGATGCCCGCTTCCTGCAACGAGCCGAGGTGCGGACGAACGGCATACCGGAAGTGATGCATCCCTCGATCCGCATCGGGATCGGGATAGCTGGCCGACTTGAGCAACGTGAGCCGGAGCACGTTGTCGGCACAGTCGTGGCCGTACTTGCTGTCGTTGAACAGCGCGACGCCGAACCCGGGCTCGGACACGTCGGCCCACTTGTGGCCGCACACCTCGAACTGGGCCGAGTCCCATGACGTGTTCTGGTGGGTCGGTCGCTGCACGTGTCCGAACTGGATCTCGTAGCTCGCCTCCGAAGCCCGGATGGCCAACGGAAACGCCGCCTTCAGCAGCTTCTCGGACTCCTGCCAGTCGACCTCGGTGGCGACCTCGACGAACGAGGACTCTGCAGCCAACGAGTAGGTCTGGGTGATCGCACTCGATCCGAACGAACGTCGGACCCGCACGGACGCCACGAGCGGACCCGTCTCGGTGACCCCGATGTCCTCGATGTCGCACAGGTCGTCGACCGAGCGCCGATAGACCGCGTCGATGTCCCATGCGTCGTATTGATTGGGATGGTCGTCGTGGAGCTGCAGCACGTTCCCGGGGCCTGCCAAGGCCTCGCGCCCGCTCGCCACATCGACGATCGACGCCAGCGTCCCGTCGGCAGCGACCCTGACGTCGAGGACGCCGTTGTCGAGAACGAATCCCTCGTCGTCGACGCGCGCGACCGTCGGGCGACGAGGCTCGATGCCCACCCATTCGGACACCGCCGTCGGAGCGCACTCGGCGATGAACGACACCCGCCCGTCAGCCCGCGTCTGCGTCTGCGTCGAGGCAGCACCGCCCCTGGGTGCGAGCGCGGGCTCGACCGTCACCACCTCGCGGCGGGCATGGCCGGCTGCGTTGGCCAGGACGATCGAGGGTTCCGAACCCGTGGGCTGACCGATCACCTGGAGTGCCTGCTCGATCAGCGCCTCGACGGCTGTGTGGAGCAGCGCGTGATCGGCCTCGGTGTCCTGGTGGACCCAGGCGATCGACGAGCCCGGGATGATGTCGTGGAACTGGTGGAGCAGCAGCACCTTCCACCAGCGGTCGAGCTCGGCCGACGGATGGTCGAAGTCGTCGGCTCCACGGGACGCAACGGTCGACCACAGCTCGGCTTCACGGAGCAACATCTCTCCGCGTCGGTTGCCCCACTTGGTCTTCGCCTGGCTGGTGTAGGTGCCACGGTGCATCTCGAAGTACAGCTCGCCGCGCCAGACCGCGGCGTCGGGATACTCGTCGTGGGCCTTGGTGAAGAACGCCTCGGGTGCCTCGAGGTCGACCCTCGGCAGGCCTTCGAGGTCGGCCTGACGCCGTGCCAGCTCGAGCATCTCGGCCGTCGGGCCACCGCCGCCGTCGCCGTGCCCGAACGGGTAGAAGCTCCGGTTGCCACGCCCGTGCTCGGCATATCCGTGCACCGCGCGGAGCAGCTCGTTGGCCCGCATGATCCCGTTGTAGGTCTCGGCCGGGGGGAAGTGGGTGAAGATGCGGGTGCCGTCGATACCTTCCCACCAGAACGTGTGGTGGGGGAAGCGGTTGGTGTCGTTCCAGGACAGCTTCTGCGTGAGGAACCAGCGGCACCCCGCCAGCGCCATGATCTGAGGGAGTTGACCGCTGTAGCCGAACACATCGGGGATCCAGACCTCGGTGGTGTCGACCCCGAACTCCTCGGCGAAGAATCGCTTGCCGTGGACGAACTGACGGACGAGCGACTCGCCCGACGGGATGTTGGCGTCGGCTTCGACCCACATGGACCCCACGGGGACGAACTGCCCCGCCGCGACCTTCTCGGCGATCCGCGCGAACAGCTCGGGGTAGTCGTCCTTCATCCACGCGTACTGCTGAGCCTGTGAGCAGACGAACACGTGCTCGGGGTGCCGGTCCATCAACATCACCTGGTTGGCGAAGGTCCGAGCGCACTTGCGGCGGGTCTCGCGAAGCGGCCAGAGCCAGGCCGTGTCGATGTGGGCGTGGCCGGCGGCCGAGATCGTGTGCGCACTGGCGTTGGCGGGCTTCGACAGCTCGGGCACCAGCTCGGCGCGTCCGGCAGCAGCGGTGCCCACGATGTCGTCGAGATCGAGCGCGTCGAACGCCCGCTCGAGCGCACGCAGGATGAGGTTGCGGCGCGGCTCGTTGGTGGGCAGCTCGACCATCAATCGGGTGAGGGTCTTGATGTCGAGCACCAGATGCCAGACCTCGTCGTTGCGCACCCGCAACTGGGCCCGGTCGAGCCGGTACAGCGGCGCCCCGCCGGCGGTCGCCCGGTCGCCCAGCGGGTTGGGCGCGTGCGACCGCGAGAAGTCGGGATTGGCAGCCGCCTCGACCAGGAGATCGACCGACTCGCCGCCGGCCACGGGTGCACCGATCAGCACGGTCTTCTTGTCGGGATGGATCCCCTCCTGCGGGCCGTCATCGCCCCAGACGAGCGCCTCGGCGGTGAACCCTGGTCCGCCACCGCCGCCGAGGTCGACGACCGCCTCGACGGTCGAACCGGCCCACTCGGCGGGCACCGTCGCGCGCAACCTGAACCACGTGGTCGACCATGGCGCGCCCCACGCACTGCCCACGACGAAGGGTTCGAAGTCGGCGGTGCGGGCGGCCTCGACCGAGATCGGTTCGCCCGGCACATGGTGGGCGAGCACGTCGAGCGCGATGGCGGCACCGTCGACCGCCGGGATCACGCGTTCGCGCAGCTGCCGTCGAATCCGGGCTTCGACCAACTCGCGATCGTCGTGCACGTCGGCCGACGGTAGCCGGGGTCAGCCACCGCCGATCAGCAAGGTCGTGCACTCGGTCGAGGAGGTGCGGGCGCCTGCACGAAGTTCGGGCCCGAGTTCACCCGTTGCGCGAAGTTCGGGACTCAGCCGGTGAAGCTCGGTTGCGCCGCCACCGGTTCGGCCGGTGGAGCAGTCGGCGGAGCGGTCGGTGGCGGGGCGACTCCCGCGAAGGTGATCGGAGCCGAGGCCGACCGGTCGGGGAGATAGCTGTACCCCCACGACAGCGTGACGACGCAGGAACCCGGTGCGCCACAGTCGACGGTACGTCCCGCCGGACTCGTGAAGACCGACCTGACGACGAGGGGCAGCACGATCGAACCGTCTGCATCCGGAACACCCCGTGCCAGGTCGCCGTAGGCACACACCGTGTTCGCGTCGACCGGATCATCGGCTGCGCACTGGAAGGCAAACGCCTCCTCGCGGGGGGTGAGGTTGGCCCCGCTCACCTGGATCGTCTGGCCGTCGGACAATCCCGTCGATGGACTCACGGTCACCGCGACCGGCGGCCGCAACGGCGCATCCGGATCGAACGAGATCGGTGCCGACACCGCGTCCGAGGCCTCGAGGATGTTGCCGACCCCGATCTCGCACGCACCCGGTGCCGTGCGACAGTCGACCGGGTCGCTCGCGCCCGCCTGGGTGTACATGAAGGCGTCGACCTGGAAGTCGAACACGAAACCGCCCGTCAGATCGGCGTTGAAGGGGAAGGCGTTCCCCGGGTCGCAGTCGAACTCGTCGACGGCTCCGGCCCGGCACTGGAAGATCTCGAGGTACTGACCGCCGGCGAACCCCGAACCGGTCACGGTCACGACCTGTCCGTCGACGAGGGCGACCGACGGGTCGACCACGATCACCGGCGCAGGTGGCGGCGGACCAGCCGACGCCGATGCGGGCACGACGAGCATCGCGAGAACGGCAACGGCGATGATTCGGGTCAGCGTGCGCATCGATGCGACCGTACGTCGGGGCGATCGCGCTGCCCAGTGACCATCGTCACAGAACTTCGAGTGGTGCATCCCGTCCTCGATAACTATCGTTATCGACATCAAGTTGTTGACGCCAAGCCGTGCAGTTCTCGACGCCCAGGGGGCCCCATGACCACCACCGACCGTGACGCCGAAATTCTCGGTCGCGACGAAGTCGACGACCTCGACGCGATCCTCGCGATGACCAACACCGACATGAACGAGTTGGTGCACGCGGTGACCGACAACGCCGATGCCCTGTTCACGTGGGACTACGAGCGCAGCCGACCACCGCTGGTCAAGCTGTACGAGAAGGCCAAGACGTCGCAGTGGAACGCCGAGACCGACCTCGACTGGTCGATCGAGGTCGACCAGGAGAAGAACGCCGCCGAGTCACCGCAGACGATGACTCGGGCGATGATCGACGACATGGGCATCGACCTCAAGGGAACGTCGCTCGAGAAGTGGGGCGACAAGGAACTGATCGACTTCGCCATCGAGTCGCAGAACTGGAGTCTCAGTCAGTTCATGCACGGCGAGCAGGGCGCACTCGTCTGCACGGCCAAGATCGTCGAGACGGTGCCGTGGATCGACGCCAAGTACTACGCGGCCACCCAGGTGATGGACGAGGCCCGTCACGTCGAGGTCTTCGCCAAGTACCTCGACACCAAGCTGGCCGGTCACTACCCGATCAACACCCACCTCCGGATGCTGCTCGACGACATCATCACCGACAGCCGTTGGGACATGACCTACCTCGGCATGCAGATCATGGTCGAGGGCCTTGCGCTCGCCGCCTTCGGCATGGCCTACCAGACCACCAACGAGCCCCTCCTCAAGCAGTTGCTCCGCTACGTGATGAGTGACGAGGCCCGTCACGTGGCATTCGGCGTCCTGTCGCTCAAGGAGTACTACGCCGAACTGTCCGACGCCGAACTGCTCGATCGACAGGAGTTCGCGTTCGAGGCAGCGGTCCGGATGCGCGACCGCTTCCTCCAGCAGGAGGTGTGGGAGCGGATGGGGGTGCCGGTCTCAGAAGCCATCGTGCTGTTCAAGCAGGACGATCCCGAGATCAAGAACCAGGACCCGTTCCAGCAGCTGCTGTTCAGCAAGATCGTGCCGAACTGCAAGAAGCTCGGGCTGCTCGACGCCAACGACGGGTGGCTGCGCAAGCGGTTCGACACCCTGGGCGTGACCCAGTTCGAAGACTGGGTCGACACCGGCGAGGAGTACGAGCTCCTCGACGAGGTCGCCAAGGATCGCGACGCCGCCGACAGCGCCTGATCTCGTCGCGATCACCCTCGGCCGGCACTCCGGCTAGGTTGTCTCGATCTGACGTCCTGTCAGACCGAGTTCCAAGGGGGATCCAACGGTGTCGAAGCGTTCGAAGCTGCTCTGCGCACTTCTGTTGACGACGCTGCTCGCCGCAGCATGCGGCCGCAGCGATGAGGAGACCGGCAGCGAGGACCCGCCGGCCGACCCGGCACCGGCCGAACCCACCGACGCATCCGACGAGCTGGGGCTCGCCGACGGTGCGTTCGGCGACCTAGGCGTCGTGTGCCAGGACGGCGATCCGGCACCCGTCACCGAGGAGACGCCCGGACTGAGCGACACCGAAGTCCGGATCGCCACGTTCACCGACGTCGGGTTCTCGGGATCACCCGGGCTCAACGCCGAGTTCATCGACACCGCCGAGGCCTTCGCCGACTGGTGCAACAGCAACGGCGGGATCAACGGAAGAGAGATCGTGGTCGACCATCGTGACGCCGCGCTGTCGGAGTACCAGCAGCGCATGCTCGAGGCCTGTGACGAGAACTTCTTCATGGTCGGTGGCGGAGCCGTGTTCGACGACTCGGGCCAGCCCGACCGACTGGCGTGTGGCCTGCCCGACATCTCGGGCTTCATGGTCACCTCGACGGCGACCGAGTCCGATCTCCATCTCGAGCCGGTGCCGAACCCCGCCTACTTCCTGAACGTCTCGGACCTCGAGTACATGGCAGACGAGCATCCCGAAGCCATCAAGAAGATGTGGGACTTCTCAGGTGCACTCCCGACGCTGCAGCTGGTGTCCGATCGCATCGAGGAAGCCGCCACCGAGCTGGGGTACGAAATCGTTCACCGGAGCGAGTACAACCCCGGTGGCGAGGCCAACTGGAAGCCGTTCGTGCAGGCAGCAGCCGACGCCGGTGCCGAAGCCATCTTCTGGGTCGGCGAACCCGAGAACCTGGTCGCCATGCTCGAAGCCGCAGACGAGATCGGGTTCACGCCCGAGTTCGTCCGAGCCGACGCCAACCACTACACGCCGACACTGATCGAGCTCGGCGGCGCCGTGGTCGACCCGGTGATCACTCGCATGGGCTTCTACCCGTTCGAACTCGCCGACGAGAACCCGGCGACGACGCACTACCTCCAGCTCATGGAGGAGTTCAGCCCGGACGGCAAGGTCGCCCTCCTCGGAGCCCAGGGCCTTTCCGGCTGGTTGCTGTTCGTGACCGCCGCGAACGAATGTGACGCGGCCGGGACCTTCACCCGCGACTGCATCTTCGAGGCGGCGAAGATCAGCGACTGGACCGGAGGCGGCCTCCACAGCCCGCAGAACGTCCCCGACCGGATCTCCGGCGACTGCACGGCCGTGCTCGCTCCGGGGACCGACGGCGAGTTCATCGCCCCGCCCAACTTCGAGCCGAACGACGGACCGTGGGTCTGCAACCCCGAGGCCGTCGTGCCGCTGACGGGCGACTACGGAGCCGGCGCCACCTGCCCGAGCGGTGTTGCCGATCCGAAACCGTCCACTTGCGCCTCCTGATCGACCCAGTGGTCGCGAGCCGCTGACGTGGACCAGTTCCTGAGCCTGACCATCATCGGGCTCAGCACCGCTGCGGTCTACGCCATCGGGGCGAGCGGGCTGGTGCTCACCTACACGACCACCGGCATCTTCAACTTCGCTCACGGCGCCATCGGCATGTTCGGCGCGTTCCTCTACTGGCAGATCCGCTTCGACTGGGGTGTCCCGACGCCCATCGCGCTGATCTTGGTGCTGCTCGTGTTCAGTCCGCTTCTCGGCATCGCGCTCGAACTGGTCGTCATGCGCAACCTCCAGGGAACCGCGGAGTCGACTCGACTGGTCATCACGATCTCGCTGCTCGCGGCCACCATCGGAGCGGCCAACTGGATCTGGGCGCCAGGGGTGTCGCGTCCGATGAACCGGTTCTTCCAGGGCGAGGTGTTCGAACTGGGTCCGACCACCGTGAGCTATCACGAGGCCATCACGATCGGCGTCGCCATCGCCGTCGCGGTCGGCCTTCGCTTCCTGCTCTTCTCGACGCGGATCGGCGTCGCCATGCGGGCCTCGGTCGATGATCGCCCCCTTGCCGAGATGAACGGTGCCCGGCCCGACGCCGCGGCGATGCTGGCATGGTCGATCGGCTGCTCGTCGGCGACCCTCGCAGGCATCCTCATCGCGCCGGCCCTCGCCCTCAGCGTTCCGGTCTTGTCGTTGCTCATCGTCAACGCTTACGCGGCCGCCATGATCGGACGTCTGCGAAGCCTGCCGATGACCTTCGTCGGAGCGATCATCGTCGGGCTCGTCGACGCCTACCTGATCGGCTACCAGCCCGACACCGCCTACCTGAACGGGCTCCGGGCCGCCTCGCCAGTGCTCATCTTGTTCATCGCCCTCATGGCCCTGCCCGAGACCCGCCTGCGCACCGGAGCGGTGATTCGCAGCCGAGAGTGGTTCCCCCGCCCGAGCATCCGCGGCTCGCTCATCTTCTCGACCGTGGTGTTCGGCGGCGCTGTCGCCATCAGTCCCCTCCTGAACAACGCCGACTCGATCACGGCCGCCCGGGTCTTCGCATTCGCCCTCATCGTGCTCTCGTTCGTGCCGCTGATCGGCTTCGCCGGTCAGGTGTCGCTGTGCCAATTGAGCTTCGCCGGGATCGGCGCGGTCACGATGGCCCACCTCGGGCAGGGTGGGAATCCCCTCGGACTCGTGGCGGCCGTCCTCGTCACCTCCGCGGTCGGTGCGCTCATCTCGATTCCCGCGCTTCGGGTGTCGGGGATCTATCTGGCTCTGGCCACGGCCGCGTTCGCCGTCATGCTCGACCGATGGGTCTTCCTGCTTCCCGACTTCGAGGTCTTCGGTCTGTTCGAGGTCAAGCTGTTCGGTCAGGGGTCGGCCACCGTCGACCGGCTCGAGCTCGGTCCCGTCTCGACCGACTCGCCGACCGCGCAACTCGTCCTGCTGTCAGGAGCGTTCGCGGTGATGGCCTTCGCCGTCGTGGCCATTCGCCGATCTGCATTCGGTGAACGGCTGCTGGCGATGAAGACGAGCGAAGCCGCTTGCGCGACCCTGGGCCTCGACCTCACGGCGACGAAGGTCGCGGTGTTCTCGCTCTCGGCGGGGATGGCCGGACTGGGTGGCGCCCTCTACGGCGGGCTGCTGAAGGCCATCAACCCCACGACATTCGACTTCATCCAGGGTCTTCCGATGCTTCTGCTCGGCGTCGTCGGTGGGATCGGGGCCGTGGGTGGTGCGCTGTTCGGTGGCATCGCGCTGGGCGCGATCCCGATCATCGGTGCGTCGGTCGCTGCGCTGCAGAATCCGATGCTGGTCGCCCCGGGCCTCATGGGAATCGGACTCGGCCGCGATCCGAACGGTGCCGTGAGCCAGATGCGCGAAGGCTTCGGGGGCATCCCGACATCGCGACCGGCACTCGCCGTGCTCGTGGGCGGCGTCGGCGGCTCGTATGTCCTCGCCCTCACCGACGTGATCAACGGGTGGACGCTGATCTTCTTCGCGGCGATCATCCTGCTCGTCGCGGCCGGCATCGCCGGACCACTCACCGGGGAACGGCCGTCCCTGAACCGGCGGCCCACGATTCCCGATCTCGAATGGGCCGGGTTGTCCCGCCCGTTCACCGAGGAGGACCGCGAGATCCTCGACCGAGTGCTGGCCATCGACCACCACGGGGAACTGATCGATGGCTGAGGGGAAGCCACTGGTCGTGTCGGGTCTGTCGGTCGACTTCGGCGGCCACCGGGCCAACGACTCGGTCGACTTTCGCGCCCTGCCAGGCCTCGTGACCGGGCTCATCGGGCCGAACGGCGCGGGGAAGACCACGCTCTTCAACGCCATCTGTGGGCTCGTCCGACCGACGACCGGGACGATCCATGTCGGCGACGTCGACATCACCAACATCAAGCCGAACCAACGGGCCCGCCACGGACTCGCCCGCACGTTCCAACGGCTCGAGATGTTCACCCTGCTGACCGTCCGCGAGAACGTCGCGGTGGCAGCGAAGCTCCGACAGGGCAATGCAGGCGATGCCGGAGTCGAGGCTCTGCTCGAGCGGGTCGGCCTCTCCGACGTCGCCGACGCCCGGGTCGACGAGATCCCCACCGGGCGGGCGCGCCTCGTCGAGCTGGCCCGTGCCCTGGCGACCAACCCCGCGGTCCTGCTCCTCGACGAGCCGGCGTCGGGTCAGACCGACGAAGAGACCGACGTGTTCGGTGCGCTCCTTCGCGACCTCGCCGCCGAGGGGATCACCATCGTGCTGGTCGAACACGACGTCCGCCTGGTCATGTCGGTCTGTGACCGCATCGCCGTGCTCGATCTCGGCCGGTTGATCGCCGAGGGCGAGGCCGAGGAGATCCGGAACAACCCACTGGTGCTCAATGCGTATCTCGGCACGTCGGGAGCCGCGTGATGACCGAGATCCAGCTCGAGCTCATCGACATCCGTGCCGGCTACGGCGGCATCGAGGTCCTCCACGGGGTCGACCTCGCGGTGCCCGTGGGCAAGGTCATGGCCATCCTGGGCCCGAACGGCGCAGGGAAGACGACCACCCTCATGGTTGCCGCCGGTCTGCACGAGGCGACCGGTGGCGATGTCGTCGTGTGCGGCCGACGCGTCAACGGTGCATCAGCCGACACGCTCGCCCGGGCCGGCATCTGCATGATCCCCGAGGGCAAGGGTGTCTTCCCCAACCTCACGGTCCGCGAGAACCTGCTGATGGCCACCTTCACCGGCCAGAGCGTCTCGGAGGTCGAGGCGATCGCGTACGACCGGTTTCCGCGCCTCGGCGAACGCCGAGGTCAGACCGCCGGAACCCTGTCGGGCGGCGAACAGCAGATGCTGGCGATGGCCCGCGCCCTCACCAGCGACCCGGCGATGTTGATCCTCGACGAGCTGTCGATGGGCCTCGCCCCCATCATCGTCGAGCAGCTCTACGGTCTGGTCGCCGACCTCGCCGCCACCGGGGTGTCGATCCTGCTCGTCGAGCAATTCGCAACCGCAGCGCTTTCGGTCGCCGACCTCGCTGCCATCATGGTGCACGGACGCATTCGCTCCGTCGGCACCCCGCACGCCATCGAATCCGAGCTGTCCGACGCCTACCTGGGCGGATAGGAGACCCATGACCGAGAATCGAGCCGAGGCATTCAAGGCCCAGATCGCTGCGCTGAGCATCAAGGATCCCGCCACCGGGCGCGATCGCATGATGCTCCGGCTCGGGGTCGCGGCGATGCTCATCGGCGTCGTGTTGACGGTGGCGAGCTACTTCGGATCGAACGGCACCACCAACGCGCTGAGCCAGCGCGACTTCATCGTGCTCTCGATCGTCGGGTTGTCGGTCACCGTCGTCGGGGGTGCGCTGTTCCTCCGCTACTCGCTCGCCGGCTTTCTCCGCTTCTGGCTCGCCCGCCTCATCTACGAGCAACACACCCAGACCGACCGCCTCCTCGAACAAGACGACCAGACCGCCCACCGCTGATCGATCAGCCGGCGATGGCCCGGGTGAGCGCCGTGGCGATCGCGGCGACGATCACCACCACCACGAAGGGCGCCTTGAAACGCAACGCGATCGCTGCCACCGCCAGCCCCACCAGCCGAGCATCGATGGTGAGCGATCGCCCGTCGGCAACGCTGCTCGTCACCACCAACGCGGCCAGCATGGCAGCGGGAAGCAGGTCGGCGGTCCGCCGAAGGTGACCCGGGAGCGGGCGACCGCCGAGCGCCAGGGGTGCGGCCGCCTTGAGCGCGTAGACCCCGATCGTGAGCACGACCAGCACGACCGTGGCATCACTCATCGTCGACCCGCCCGGTCACGTTCCGTCGTGGATCTCCGCGTCCGCCGTGCATCGCGCTGCTCAGGGCAGCAGGATCGCCGGCAGTCTCCGGAATCGCCGGCAGATTCGGGAATCCACGGCAGATGGTCATCGGGCGGGCCGGGCCGCGAGGACGCCGAGGGCGGCGACGACGATCGGCACTCCGGGCGGTGTCAGCGGCACGAGTGCGAGTGCGATGAGGGCGCCGGCCAGCGCCGTGCGGCGTTGGTCGGGATCTGCCAGCCGGGGCCACACGAGTGCGAGGAAGGCGGCCGGGATCGTGGCGTCGAGCCCGAAGTCGGTGACCACGTCGCTGTCGGTATCGACGAGCAGGCGCCCGGCCACGGTCGTGATGTTCCACACCACGAACACCGCGAGACCGCCCCACAGATAGCCATACCGCCGATCGTCGAGGTCGACCGCCGACGTGCCGACCGCCATGGCTTCGTCGATCATGAGCTGCGACATCGCGGCCCGGGCGAAGAAGCTCCCCCGGAGAGCCGGCGCCATCGCCACGCCGAACGCGAGCGAGCGCACCGACAACAGCAACCCGGCCGAGATCGCAGCAACCGCCGTGCCGCCGTCGCTGAGCACACCCACGGCGGCGAACTGGGTCCCGCCGGTGAACACCAGACTCGAGAAGCCGATCGACTGGGCGACGCTCAGCCCGGCCTCCGAGCAGATGACACCGAAGGCGATGCCGAAGGGGCCCACGGCGAAGGCGAGCGACAGGGCCTGGCGCCGAAGTCGAGGCCGAACCGCCTCAGCCATCGGTCACGGCGTCGTCGGTCGCTCCCGGCGGCCGGCCGGCGGCCCGGTCCGGACACGTCACTCGGAGCGGCGGGGTCGCGTGGTCCGGCCGTGGGCCTGACGCGGCGTGCTTGCCGCGGTACCTGCTCACGGACGAGGTCGGCGGAACGGCTTGAGCACTTCTTTGGCGCCGGGCATCCACGACACGGTGTCGATGAGCGCGTCGTTGACCGACCGGATGCCTGCCTCGGCCTCCTCGAAACGAGCCACTGTCGCACGGAAGGCATCGCCCGACTTCTTCATGGCTTCGGTCGTCTCGGCGAGCCCGGCCGAATCGAGCGCTTCGCTGATGCGACGCAGGTTGGCGGCGACCCCGGTGAGGTCCTCGGTGACGCTGCGAAGGTTCTCGGCGCTCTCCCGGAGGGCGGCGAGCGTCTCGGGGAGGACCTCGACCTCGCCACGAAGCCGCTTCGACCACCGACCGCTCGTGCTCACGAAGTGCACCGTAGCCGCGACGCCAGGCGGCGAGGCCGACGTCGACAGAGGGTCAGAGCGTGGCTCGCGCCTCGGTCAGCGTCTCGCTGATCAGATCGCGCTGAGCGTCGTCCATCGGGCTGTCGAGCAACTCCTCGAGCATGCCGACCGCGGCCTCGGTCTGCCCGAGGCCGTGCAATCGCACGTTGGCGAGAAACCACTTCGCGTCGCGGTCTTCCGGCGCGAGCAGGAGCGAGCTCTCGAGCAGATCTGCTCCGGCCTGAGCGTCTCCCAGAAGCGCGGTCGTCCAGCCATGGAACTTGAGCGCACGCTGATGGTCGACCGGTGCTGCATCGAGGTCGACGGCGATGGCGGTGTGGAGATGGGCCTGTTCGATGTCACCGGCTTGGAGGTACCGCTCGACCAGCGCGAGCCGCATCGGCACGATGTCGGGATTCTCGCTCACGACCTGCTCGAGTTCGGGGTCGGACACGGTGCTCGGATCGACGGTCAGGCCCGCGACCTCGGTCGTGATGGCCGGGGGCGCCTCCTCGGGTGCCTCACCGACGAGCAGCACCCCGACCCCGAGGCAGCCCAGGACGACCAACGCGCCCCCGCCCACCTGAGCGAACGTGCGGCCACGCCCCTCCGCCGGTACGAGACGGCCGGGGGCGAACGCCGCGACCGCGGCACCGGCCACCACCGCTGCGATCGGGAACGCCCACCGCCAGGGGCGATCCGCCGGCGGTGGGTCGCGCAGGATCCACGAGCCGTAGCGGGACGCGAAGTCGTCGAGGATCATCTGATCGGTCCAGCCGGCATTCATTTGGTCGTCGATGAGCCCCCGGATGTCGCCGGCGGCGTCGCCGTCCGCATCGGCGAGCACCGGACCACATCCCGGACACCGGAGCTGTTGAGCGATCCGGTCGGCGCGGTCAGGCGTGTCGCCTCCCAACAGCCCGAACGCACCCACGGCGATGACGCCGGCGAGCAGCATCACTGCGGCGACGACCGCGGCGCGTCGCCTCATCGTCGAATCCAGTTCAACGCGAGCGGCGGCGGAGCCCGGCGAGGGACCAGCCCGCCGCGGCGAACAACCCCGAGACCACCCAGGGGAGCAGCCCAGCGGAGCTCGAGGCACCGCTCGAGTCGAGGTCGCCGTCGTGGAGCCCGTCGATCGGCAGGGCCACTTCGACCAACTGTTCGGCGGGAGTCTCCTCGTCGAGGCACTTGAGCAGGCTGCCGTCGGGGTCGTTCTGCGGGCCCTCACAGGCGAGGATCTCGCCCTCGTTGCTCGATGCCTCGACGATGTCGGAGATGACGATGTTGCCGACCAGTTCTTCGGCATCGATCTTGGCCGACTCGGGCACGTCGTCGATCTGCTCGAGCTCGGTCTCGAGGCCGCGGACGAACTCGGGTGGCAGGTGCCGGAACCGCAGCTTGGCCGTCACGGTGATCGGCGTGCCAGGCGCGATGCCGGTGGTGTCGAAGCCGTAGACGAACGTGTCGAAACTGAGGTCGATCTGCTCGCCCGTGTCGGGATCGATGGCAACTCGCGTCGGCTGGAGCGCATCCATGCTCTGACCGTCGAAGACGCGCACCCGGGTCTTCACGATGTCGGGCAGCAGGGTCTGGAAGGGCACTTCGGCGAAGATCCCGTCGCCGTCGGGGTCACCGTCGGTGAGGATCTTCTGGTAGTTCGCCAGCCACGGATCGCACTCGCCCACCGGCGCCGCGTCGGCGAAGTCGACGGTGCCGTTCGCGACCTCGGTGCGGTCGACTCCCTGCAGCTCGGCCACGCTCACCGGGTCGCACTGCGGAATCCGGCCGGTGCGCTCGGGAACATCACCCGACACACAGGGTGCCTCGATGACGGCATCGCCGACCGGGACATCGGAGAGGCACACCTGCTCCCCATCGGCGGTCTCGGCCGAGACCTCGAAGAAGAACTGGCGGGCGAACGCGAACCCGGTCGGGAACGAGTGACCGAGCAGGTTGTTCTTGACGATCATCGTCGACAAGAACTCATCGCCCTCGACGACACCACCGTCGACCACCTCGAGCGTCACCGCGGTCTCGAGCAGCGCCTGCCGCTCGACGATCACCTCGTTGACCGCATCGATCGACAGGCCCTTCTTGACGTACTCCTCGGGATCGGGGTCGTAGTCGACGCCGATGAAGGAGTGATCGCGGGTCTCACGTTCGGGCAGCGGCAGGAAGCCCGGCGCGTAGTCGACCAGCGGCTCGGTCTCGCCGGGGATGCTCGGCATGTGGCACTCGACGCACCCGAGTGCATTGTCGACCGCGAGGTCCTCGTCGACGAACCGCTCGTCGAAGAACTGGACGTAGTCCTGCCATTCGTCGAAGGTGGTCTGGAGCACGAGATCGTCGAGGGTGCCGTCTGCGTTGTCGAGCTCGTTGGCGTCGAGTTGGAAGTCGCCGTCGTCGTCATCGCCCTCGGCGAAGTCGTTCTCGTCGGGCGAGAGGCCGTCGGCGTCGAGGTCGACCTTCACGTTGTGGCACGCGCCGCACGATTCGGAAGCGGCGATCGGATCGTTGAAGAGCCCGTTGTCCTCGATGCCGTGGATCCGCACCGGAAGCGGCGAGGGATCGTCGAAGACCGGCCCGAAGAAGTCGCCGTAGCCGCCGAGCGAACCGGTGTTGCCGACACCGATCGGACCGAGTCCCTCGAGCTCGCCGAGCGCGCGGTCGAACGTGTGGCAGGTCACACAACTGACCCCGTCGGAGTTGACGGCCTTGTCGCCACCCGAGACGGCAGGCTCGCCGCCCGAGCCGTTCTCGTCGAGCGGCAGGAACGCGAGCGGATCCTGTGTGAACTGGCCGCCCGTCGGAGCGTGGCAGTTGATGCAGGCCTGGAGCGTGGCCTCCGCGAACTCGGGCTCGAGCGGCACGTTCGGGTCTTCGGCGAGGGCGATGTTCTTGGTGAGGGTGATCGGCAGCTGCGCTTCCATGATCGTCGAGGTCTGGGCGTGCGCCATGGCCGATCGGGCCCACTCGTCGTAGATGCCCGAGTGGCACTCGGCGCACGTCTCGGCGTTGGCCACCTCGGTCTTCTCGTCGCCGAACACCGCTTGCTCGGCGCCGAGGACGTCCCACATGTGAAACGCCAACACGACGAACAGCACGATCGTGAGCGGGGCGTGGAGCGAACGGAAGACCTTGAGGGCACGGACCCTGCCCGTCTGGCCGCCCCCGCGAGGGAACTGGTCGTCGACCGACTGCTGGATCTCGACGATCTCGGCCCACGAGGCCTGCTGGTCGGCGGGCAGTCGGCCGACGTCGGCTTCGATGTCGGCGGTCGGGCGACGGAGCTGCTTGAAGTCGGTGACGAGCTGGCGGAACGAGCGGCCGTGCGTCGCGGCGATGCGGCTGATCTTCACGTCCGCGTTGATGGCGACCTTGTCGACACCGATCATCTTGTGGCGAGCCCAGCCGCCGATCGACACGACGATGCCGAGCATCGCCAGCACCTTGCCCGAGGTGAGCGCGACCCGGAACGGGACGATGGTGGCGTGCACCCAGGTGGCGACGAGGGCGAGCACCGGCAGGTAGAGGTGAGCCCGGATCCAGGCGAGGGTGCCGCCCGGGATCTTCTTCTTGACGAACGCGATCCGTTTGCGTGCGACGTAGACGATGCCCGGACCGGCGAACAGCGCGAAGGTCAGCAGGCCGAAGCCGATGACGAACACCTGCACGAGGCCGTCGCTCGAGCCCTGGAGAACGAACAGGCCCCCGAAGCCGACGATGACCAGCACGAGCGATCCGAAGATCACGATGTTCTTCCACGCTCTGGACTTCATTCCGGGCATTGCCATCGTCGGGTACGGTAGCCAACCGTGGGCAACCGTTCCGGCGAAAGCATCGAGGCCGCGTGATGAACACCCTCGCCATCGACATCGGCCTCGGCTTCGGCCCCACTCCGCTCGTCATGTTGACGACGGTGCTGGTGCTCGTGGTGATCCTCGCCGGGATCTTCCTTCTGCTCTCGCAGATCTTCGGTGGCCTCGTCGACAAGCGCTGGCCGGCCGATCAAGCGCTCACCCCGGCCGAGCTCTTGTGGGGCGAGGTCGGCGGCCACGTCCAGAAGACCTTCCCCGGGCTCGACCCCGAGATCGCCGAAGACCTCTCGCCGTTCGTCGTCGAACGCAAGCTCGCCGCCGGCGACACCATCGTCGAGGCGGGTCTCCCGGCGGTGCAGTATCACCTCGTCGTCAAGGGTGAGGTCCTGGTGCACTCGGATCCGCCGGTGACCCTCGGTCCCGGCGGGCACTTCGGCGGCGATGACATCCTGCACCGCAGCGCCAACTCACACACCGTGGTCGCATCGGCCGAATCGACCATCATCTCGCTCCCAGCCGACGACTACATCGCCGGTCTGGCACTCGGTGCCGAGGTGGACGACGACGAGTACGTCGACCATGCCCTCCAGCAGATCGTCAACGCCGGGCGCATCCCTGCGCCGGCCGCCGCCGCGCCGATGGACCTGAGCCCACCCACGCCCACGCCGGCGCCGGCCGACCACGAGCCGCCCCCGCAACCGGCGCCTGCCCCGGCAGCTGAAGCACCGCCCGCCCAGCCGGCACCCGAGGCAGCGCCCCAGCCCCCGGCGGCCCAGCCCGCAGCCCAGGCTCCCCCGCCGCAACCCGAGCCCCAGACTGCTCCGCCGCCTGCCGCCGCAGCGCCCGTCGGGTGGGCCGACGCGACCCACCGAGTCGGCGACGCCGACCTCCCCGGCTATCCCCTGCCGGAAGGCGACGCCGCAACCGTGACCCTGCCCGCCGGGACGCCGGTGCTGTGGGTGGAAGGACTGCCCGGGTGGGCCCACGTCCGCACCGAGGGTGCCTGGCAGGGATGGGTCCGCACCGACGGGATCGTCGCCCGCTGACCGCTCATCGGTGACCGATCCGGTCGAGGTCGAGTTCCACCTCGGCGCGCCCGAAGAAGTCGTCGCGCACATGGAGCGGCTGGCCGACGGGTCCGGCTGGATCACGTTGCTGCCGGGCGTGTTGTCCGAGCACGTCCCGCCGCCCAAGTCGAGCTTCCTCAACCTCTTCTCGTCCGGCTCGAGCTTCGCGGTGCCCGAGGCGAGCTGGCTCCCGCCTGCCAAGCCGGGCCGCCCCGTGCAGATCGGCGTTCGCCACGATCACGGGGTCAAGGCGATCGATCACCTCGTCGAGCGCGGGCACCCGCTGCCCACGGGTTGGCGCAAGGCGATGGACCATCCGAAGCGAGGCCTGGTCGTCGAGGTCCCGGCGACCGCCGCTCACGACGAGGTGATCGACTGGCTCCTGTCGGCCACCATCCTGCTCACCCGCGTGCCGCTGCTCGAGGACTGGCTCGCAAGAGTCCACGCCTACATCTGAAGAACGACTGACCCGGGCTACTGGCGAGCGATGGCCGCGTCGACCTCGGCCTGCGGATCGACGAGTGCGGTCCCGCCGACGGCCACCTCGACCCTGTGCAGCGTCGCGGTGAACGCGAACGGGCACGCGTAGTCGTCGGTCACCGGCGTGGTGGTGTCGCGGCCGACGTCGAATCCTTCGTCGAACGCGTATCGCATCGACACCAGATGTGGCAGCGGACCCTCGGCGACCAACACCCCGTCGACGAACAACGCACCGTCGCCTGCGCCGCCCCGGTCGTCACACTCGAACCGCAGGACATGGTCGCCCTCGTCGAGGTCGACGGGTGCGGAGATGCCGCACCGCGTGCCGGCGCGGTTGTGGACGTAGTGGAGTCGGCCGTCCTGGAGGTAGAGGCTGAAGCCGCCGAAACGGCCGCCCTGGGCGAAGAGCACCCCTTCGATCGGACCCGGGTGGTCGATGGTCACGAACGCAGTGATGGCGTGCGGTCGCCGGCGCACGTCGTGCGTGACCCCTTCGGGGACGGTGGTGATGCCGGGCAGGTAGGTGTAGACGTCGCGCACCGGAATGGCGGGCGGTCGTTCGGCGAGCAGACGCTCGAACCCGTCGGCCATCGGGAGCACGTGGTGGGCCTGCGCCTCACGCCACCACAGCTCGATCAGTTCGGCCAGCTTGTCGGGGTGCTCGCCGGCGAGATCGTGGAGCTCGGCGAAGTCGTGCTCGATGTCGTAGAGCTCCCACCGCTGCTCGTCGAGCGGCCGGCGTTGCACCGGGCAGACGGCCTTCCACCCCTCGGACCAGATGGCCCGGCTGCCCATCATCTCGTAGTACTGGCACTGCTTCGGCGACGGTGCCTGCGCGTCGGTGAGCGAGTAGGCCATGCTCACCCCCTCGACCGGCTGCTGCTGCACGCCGTCGATCGCCTCGGGTGGGTCGATGCCCGCCAGTTCGAGGATCATCGGGGCCACGTCGGCGACATGGTGGTACTGAGTGCGAATCGATCCGGCGTCGTCGATGCCGTTGGGCCACGCGATCACGAACGGGTCACGGATGCCGCCGCCGTGGGTGAACTGCTTGTAGCGCTTGAGCGGCGTGTTGCCGGCTTGTGCCCAACCCATCGGGTAGTGGCTGTTGGCGGACGGACCGCCGAGCTCGTCGATGCGGGGCAGGATGTCCTCGAGGCGCTCCTCGACGCCGTTGAGCAGCGTCATCTCGCTGAAGCGGCCGTGGGTGTCACCTTCGGGGCTGGCACCGTTGTCCGAGAGCACGATGAAGACGGTGTCATCGAGGCGGCCGGCCGCATCGACCGCATCGATCAGGCGGCCGATCTGTTCGTCGGTGTGTGCGAGGAACCCGGCATAGACCTCGTGCATCCGGGCGAAGAGCCGCTTCTCGTCGCCGCTCAGGTCGGCCCAGGCCTGGACCCGACGGTTGACCGGCGCCAGCTCGGTTCCCGGCGGCACGATTCCTTCGGTGACCTGGCGCTCGAGGATCCGTTCGCGCTCGACGTCCCAGCCTTGGTCGAAGCGGCCGGCGTACCTCTCGATGTACTCCGATGGCACCTGATGCGGGGCGTGGGTCGCACCGAAGCCGACGTAGCAGAAGAAGGGACGGGTCGGATCGACCGACGTCTGGTCGTTGACGAGTCCGATGGCTTCGTCGATCAGGTCTTCGGAGACGTGATAGCCAGGCGTTCCACCCGAGGACGCAGGCGTCTCGACGCGGTGATTGTCGCGGTAGAGGGTCGGGCTGAACTGATCGGTGTCAGCCCCCATGAAGCCGTAGTACCGCTCGAATCCCATCGCCACGGGCCAGTTGTCGTAGGGCCCCACGATCGAGCGCTTCCAGTCGGGCACCAGATGCCACTTGCCGAGCGCCCAGGTGTTGTAGCCGCCTCGGCGCAGCACCTCGGCGACCGTCGCTGCGCTCTTCGGGATCTCGCAGTCATAGCCCGGGAAACCGGTGGCCATCTCCATGATCGCCCCCACCCCCACCGAGTGGTGGTTGCGGCCGGTCAGCAGGCTGGCACGAGTCGGCGAGCACATCGCCGTGGTGTGGAAGTTGTTGTAGCGGAGCCCCCGCGCCGCGAGGCGGTCGATGTTCGGCGTGTCGATGCTCGAGCCGTAGCAGCCGAGCTGCGCGAAGCCCGTGTCGTCGAGCAACACCAGGACGACGTTGGGCGCGTCGGCCGGCGGGCGCGGACGCTCGACCCAGTGCGGCGTCGAGTCAGCGAGCGTGTCGGCAATGACCCCCTCGAACGGAACGGCAGGGTTCGGCATCCGCCGATGGTGACACAACGCCCCCGTTGGTTCACCGGATCGGGGGTCAGGTGACGGTGACGGGGAGGTGCTTGAGGCCGTTGATGAAGTTGGAGCGCAGGCGCTCGGCCGCGCCGGCCTGGGTGATGCGCTCGGTCCGGTCGAGGAGCTCTTCGAACATGATGCGGATCTCGATGCGGGCCAGGTGGGCACCGAGGCAGAAGTGCGGGCCGCCGCCACCGAAGCCGACATGGTCGTTCGGCGTGCGACCGACGTCGAGCCGCATCGGATCGTCGAACACCGTCTCGTCGCGATTGGCCGAGAGGTAGTTCATGACCACCGGATCACCTGCGGAGATGGCGACCCCGGCGATTTCGGCGTCCTTCGTCGCGGTCCGCCGGAACTGCATGACCGGGCTCGCCCAACGGATGACCTCCTCGGCCATCGGTTCGAGCAGATCGGGCCCGCCGTCGCGGAGGCGCTGCATCTCGTCGGGATGGTCGAGCAGCCCGTGGAGCCCGTGGCTGATCGCGTTGCGGGTCGTCTCGTTGCCGGCCACCGACAGCAGCAGCACGAAGACGTCGAACTCGTGGTCGTCGAGCTGGTCGCCCTCGTGCGCCGAGAGCAGGGTGGTGACGATGTCGTCGCGTGGATCGTTGCGGCGTGCCTCGGCCAGCTCGTGGGCATAGGCGTAGAGCTCCATCATCGCCGTCTGGCCCTCGGCGAGCGATGTGCCGTATTCGGGGTCGTTGGCACCGACCATGCGGTTCGACCAGTCGAAGATCTTGCGGCGGTCCTCGACGGGCACCCCCAGCAGCTCGGCGATGGCCACGAGCGGCAGTTCGGCAGCGACCTCGGTCACGAAGTCGAACGTGCCCTTCTCCTTCGCGCGGTCGATGATGGTGCGGGTCACGTCGCGGTAGTGGCCCTCGAGCGCGCGGATCATCCGGGGCGTGAACCCGCGGTTGACGAGCTTGCGGAGGCGGGTGTGGTCGGGCGCATCGGTCTCGAGCATGGTGCGGGCCATGTCGAGCTCTTCTTCTGAGCGATCGACGAGCAGTGCGCCCTTGACGCCCGACGAGAACGTCTCGTGGTCTCGGTTGATTCGCACCACGTCTTCGTGGCGGGTGACGAGCCAGAAGAATTCGGGTGTGTCCTCGCCACCAGGATGTCGGTAGACGGGCGCTTCGTGGCGAAGTCGGGCGAGGCTCTCGAATGGGAGGCCACCGACGAAGGTGTCGTGAGAGGCCATGTCGGCGAGGCCGTCGAGATCAGTCAGGGTCATACCCGCAGTCTCGCGCGATCTGACCCCGTGTCAGTTCCGAACCGCCGCAGCGGCGGCATCGCGTCGTGTGCCAGTCTGCGGCAGTGCAGCACCAGCGATCGGCGGTCGACGTCATGGCAGGGAGAACGTCGGAACGAGATGTTGTCGACCAACCGGAGGTGGGGGGATGAAGCTGGCCCGATTCTCACTCGACGGCTCGGTTCGTTGCGGGGTGGTGCTCGGCGATCGCGTCGTCGACCTGTCCTTGGTGGCGCCCGAGTTGCCCGGCGAATGGCCCGATCTGTTCGCTCGACTGGCAGCCGTCCGCGCCGCATCGGAGCGGGCGACCGACCAGGAGCAGCACGCCCTGGTCGACGTGACGCTGCTGGCACCGATCGCCCGTCCACCCAAGTTCCTCGCCATCGGTCTGAACTACGCCGACCACGTCGCCGAGGGCGGTCGCAAGCCACCCGAGCACCAGATCTGGTTCAACAAGCAGTCGACGTGCGTGATCGGGCCGGGCGAGGCGATCCAGGTGCCACGAGTGTCCGACGTCGTCGACTACGAAGGCGAGCTGGGCGTGGTGATCGGGACCCGGTGCCGTCACGTGACTGCCGATGAGGCGCGCGACGTGATCGCCGGGTACTGCATCGTCAACGACGTCTCGGTCCGCGACTGGCAGCGTCGCAGCCAGACCATGACCATGGGCAAGAGCTTCGACACCCACGGGCCGCTCGGCCCGTGGATCGTGACGACCGACGAGATCGACGACCCGCAGAACCTGCATCTCACCACCCGGGTCAACGGCGCGGTGATGCAGGACGCCTCGACCGGTGACATGGTCTACGACATCGGCCAACAGATCGAACACCTGACCCAGGCCTTCACCCTCGAACCCGGAGACGTCCTCGCCACGGGAACGCCCTCCGGCGTCGGGATCTACCGCGAGCCGCCGGTCCTGCTGAAGGCGGGCGACCACGTCAGCATCGAGATCAGCGGGATCGGCGTCCTCGAGAACCCGGTCACCGACGAACCAGAGGCGCAGTGACCTCTGAGCCCGCGCCCCATCGACCGCCCCCGGACCGCCCCCGGACCGCCCCCACCGCTGATCTTCGTTGCTCGCTGACCAATTATTGGCCGGAGAGCAACGAGGATCCGCTCGGATGGACGAGTTGGCGGCTTCGGTCCCGTCCGAAGCGACGAGCGGAGCCTCTCCAACCTCGCTACGGTCGGCGCACCTGAACGGGAGGTTCACCATGATCGCGATTCCTGAACTGGTCGGCGACGCGTCGCCGACGTTCGTCACCGAGGCACTGCGCGACGGGGGCGCCATCGGCTCGGACAGCTCGGTGGCCGAGGTGAGCGTGCAACAGATCGGCGAGGGCGTCGGCATCGTCGGCCAACTCGCTCGCCTCACGCTGAGATACGAGGGGCAGGCCGAGCGGGCACCGTCGTCGGTGATCCTCAAGATCCCGTCCGAGTATCCCCAGAACCGCGGTATCGGCGACCACTACAACTTCTACGAACGAGAGGGCCGCTTCTACCAGCAGCTGGCCGGCAAGGTGGGCGTGCGCACGCCTTCGTGCTACTTCAACCACATCGACACCGAGTCGAACTCGTTCGCCCTCATGCTCGAGGACTTCGGCGAGCGGACGATGATCAGCCAGATCGCCGGCATCGGGGTCGAGCGGGCGCTCGAGTCGGTCCGGGCCATCGCCGCGGTCCACGCTGAGTTCTGGGCGTCGCCGAGGCTCGACGGTCTCGACTGGATGCCGAGCCTCGACGCGCCGATCAACATGTCGGCCGGTGAGCAGTATCGCAAGGCCTGGCCGGTTGCGATCGACCTGCTCGGCGATGCGTTGTCACCCGATGCACGTGCGCTCGGCGAGCGGATCAAGGAAGCGTGGGAGCAGGTCAACCAGGCCGGCTGCGACGCATCGCCGGCGACCGTGTGTCACGGCGACTTCCGAGTCGACAACCTGATGTTCGACGACACCGCAGCCGACGCCGAGCGGGTCGGCGTCATCGACTGGCAGATCTCCTATCAGGGGCCCGGGATCTCCGACATCTGCTACCTGCTGACGCAGTCGATGGATCCCGAGGTCTGCCGCGAGTCCGAGCGCACCATCGTGGACACCTGGTACGACACGGTGTCCGAACACCTCGGCGGATCGCCGGCGGGCTACAGCCGTCACGACGCATGGACCGAGTACCGCCGCACCCTCCTCGGCGTGACCGTGTATCCGATCAGCGGTGCAGGATCGATGGACCCGGCCAACGAACGCGGTCGCCAACTCGTCGAAGCCATGGCAAGACGCTCTTTCGAGGCCGCACTCGCCCTCGACGCCGGGGAGTTCCTCCCGAACTGAGCGCCACGTCCCGGTGTCGGACGCGCGGCTCGCACGTCACACCCCCCGATCTTCGTTGCTCTCCGGCCAATAATTGGTCAGCGGGCAACGAAGATCCGGGGTTCGCTTAGGCTCGGCGCTTCGACTTCGAGAAGGGGAACGACCATGCGGGGACTCGACGGGAGGATCGCGCTCGTCACGGGCGCCGGTTCGGGCATCGGTGCGGCGACAGCTGCCCGGCTCGGTGACGAGGGCGCGGTGGTCATCGGCCTCGACCTGTCGGTACCGACCGACCACGGCTGCAAGGAGTTCAGCGCCGTCGACGTGACCGACGCCACTGCGGTCACCGCGTGCGTCGACGGCATCGTGTCGGCGCACGGCAGTATCGACGTGGTGGTGAACGCGGCCGGCGTCGCCGGGGGCGGGCCGCTCCACGCCATCGAACTCGACGAGTGGGACCGGGTCATCGCCGTCAACCTCACCGGCACGATGCTCGTGTGTCGTGCTGCGACGAACCACATGCTGCGCGCCGGATCGGGCTCGATCGTCAACATCGCCAGCGTCGAAGGTCTCGAGGGCGGCGAGGGCGGTTCGGCCTACAACGCATCGAAGGGCGGCGTGGTGTTGCTGACCAAGAACCTCGCCATGGACTACGGCAGACGCGGCATCCGGGTCAACGCCGTGTGCCCCGGGTTCATCCAGACGCCGATGATGCAGGCCACGCTCGGCGACGACGCAATGGCCGGCATCCGCGAGCAGTTCCGCGAAGCCCACCAGCTGGGCCGCTTCGGCGACCCGTCCGAGATCGCCTCGGCCATCGCGTTCCTCGCCAGCGACGACGCGTCGTTCGTCACCGGCACCACCCTCACGGTCGACGGCGGCATGATGGCCGGCCACCGCGTCGGAATCAGCGAACTCCTCGGCCTCGCCTGACATCTCGGGGGCCAGAACAGACCGAATTCGGTCAGATCTGCCCCACCGATGCGGGGTGGAAGTCGAGGGTTGCCTCGCTGGCCGCGATGCGGATCGTCCAGCCGTCGTGGTCACCCAGCTCGAGCGACATCGGCTGGTCGATGGCGATCACCCGATGACCGGTGTCGATGCGGCCGCTCGCGACGCGGCACTCGTCGGCGCGCAGGTGAAGCACGATCTCATCGGTCTCCTCGACCCGGAGCGTGGCCTTCGCCGGTTCGAGATCGGCGTGGAGGACTCTGGGGCCGGCCAGCCAGAGGGTCTCGACGTCATCGCCTGCCCTCCAATGGGCGACGAACGGCATGAACTGGTCCCAGCCGCCCCAGTCGTGGTCGCTCGACTCGGTGCCGATCATGAGGTCCTGGCCGATGTCGCTGACGACGAAGCGGTCTTCGATGATCGCTTCGACTCGACGGGGCACGCGACGGTCGCAGCCACCCGGCAGGTCTGCCGTCACCCGTCGGTGGAGGCGGGCGATGACCGATCCGCTGGTGAGATCATGGCCGTGGTGCACGTCGGCGGTCAGCGGCGGGAGCGGTGCGCGGTCACGCCCGAACTCAGCCCAGAACCACACGCCCGCCTTGGCAACCGACCTGGTGACGTCCGGGCCGTACGAGCGGGTGTACGGGCCGGCCCAGTTGCGGAGGTCGGGTGAGTAGAAGTCGAGCATCTCGGACCAGATGGCCAGGCTCAGGCGGCGACCCTGCTCGCGAAACAACGGCGTCGGCCCGAAGATCTGCCAGAAGCTGAGTGCGTACAGGTCCATGCCGTAGTACGTCGGCGAGTTGAACTCGTCGAACGTGCCGAGCCGGTCGAAGCGGTCGACGATGCGCTGGGCGAACGTCTCGCCGCGTGCCAACAGGTCGGGGAGCCCGGCGCGGGAACCGACCCACGCGTCGAGCCATGCTCGCATGAGCGCCGGATTCGTGTAGCTGGTGGGGATGCGCCCATCAGGCTCGCCGAGCGCGGCGCGCCGGCATGAGTCGAACACGCGGAGGTTGAGATCGTCGCCGAGTCGATCGCCGAAGTCCTCGAGGATCAGGGCGAAGGTGGTCCCCACGAACTGGCGCCAGTTGGGGTCGTAGTCCTCCCACATCGTGGCGTCGTCGGGCGGCGTCTGGGGCCACTCGAGGAACTGCCGGAAGGTGCCGTCGTACTCGGCGCCGGGCGCGTCGTACTGCAAGGCCAGGACGGCCTCGATGGCCCGGATCGCGTCGGCCTCGTCGGCGGGATCGCCCGTCGCCAGCAAGGACCACGCGAACCACGCCGAATTGGGGATCTGGTGCAGCGTGCGGCCTGCGGTGAACTCGGGGAAGGCGCCGTCGGGGTTCCACAACATGGCGGCCTCGGGGTCCCACCACTGCCGGGCGAACGCCAGCGTGTCGTCGAACAGCTCGACGTCGCTCACCTCGACCACCGGCACCGCTGCACCCTAGACGCCCCGAATCCCCCAGCATCCGTGGGTCAGAATCGACATTCAGTCGTCGAAAACGCACCACGGATGCTGGGGACTGTGGCAACGTCGGGGCGTGAAGGGCGCTCCGGTCGACGATCCTGGTGACCGCGACCTCTCCGTCTCGGCGCCCGACGACGTCGCCGCGGGTGTGCCGGGGGTGCTCGCCGCGTTGAGGGTGGCAAACGAACAGATGGGGGTGCGCCGCTCGATCAAGACGATGCTGAAGGTGAACCAGGACGGCGGCTTCGACTGCCCAGGGTGTGCGTGGCCCGAGCCACACGACCGATCGCACGCCGAGTTCTGCGAGAACGGGGCCAAGGCGGTGGCCGAGGAGGCGACCACCCGACGCATCGACGCCGACTTCTGGGCGCTGCATCCGGTGAGCGAACTGGCCGACCGGAGCGACTACTGGCTCGGCCAGCAGGGACGCCTGACCCGTCCCGCCCACCGCCCCGCCGGCGCCGACCACTACACCGAGATCGACTGGGAGGAGGCCTTCGACCTCGTTGCAGATGCCCTGAATGCGACCGGCGACCCCGACCGGACGGTTTTCTACACGTCGGGCCGCACCAGCAACGAGGCGGCCTTTCTCTACCAGCTCCTCGTGCGGGCGTACGGGACGAACAACCTTCCCGACTGCTCGAACATGTGCCACGAATCCTCGGGGGCAGCGCTCGGCGAGACCATCGGCATCGGCAAGGGAAGCGTCACCCTCGACGACCTGCACTCGGCCGAGTTGATCTTCGTGGTGGGACAGAACCCGGGCACCAACCACCCCCGCATGCTGACCGCACTCGCCACGGCCAAGGAGCGGGGGGCGCGCATCGTCGCCGTGAACCCGCTCCGCGAAGCCGGGTTGATCCGCTTCAAGGACCCGCAGAAGCTGCGCGGAGTGGTCGGCCGCGGGACCGAGATGGCCGACCTCTACCTCCAGCTCAAGGTGGCGAGCGACCTCGCGTTGTTCCAGCTCCTCAACCGACGCCTCGTCGACGCCGACGCACTCGACCACGACTTCATCGACGAGTTCTGCGACGGCGCCGACGAGCTGATCGCTCACCTCCGGACGCTCGACACCGATGCCCTCCTCGAGGCGACCGGTCTGCCGGTGGACCAGGTCGACGCCGCCTTCGAGCTGCTCGAGTCGTCCGAACGCACCGTCGTCTGTTGGGCGATGGGTCTCACCCAGCACAAAGATGCCGTGGCCACGATTCGCGAGATCGTCAACACCCTGCTGCTCACCGGCAACATCGGCAAGCCGGGCGCCGGAGTGTGCCCGGTGCGCGGGCACAGCAACGTGCAGGGCGACCGCACCATGGGCATCTCGGAGAAGCCGGGGACGGCCTTCCTCGATGCCCTCGAGGCCACGTTCGGGATCACGGCGCCGCGCGCGCCGGGCCGCGACACGGTGGACGCCATCGGGGCGATGGCCCGCGGCGAGATCGAGGTGTTCATGGCGATGGGAGGCAACTTCGTGTCGGCCGCGCCCGACACGGATGCGACCACCGCCGCCCTCGCGCGCTGTCGCCTCACCGTGCAGGTGTCGACCAAGCTCAACCGATCGCACGTCCTCGGTGGCGAAGCGGCCCTGATCCTTCCGTGTCTGGGCCGGACCGAGGTCGATGGCACGGGCGGGCACCAGCAATTCGTCACCGTCGAGGACTCGATGGGGATCGTGCACGCGTCTCGCGGAGGGCTCGCGCCGGCGCATCCCGAGCTGCGCTCCGAACCGGGCATCGTCGCCGCCATCGGCCGGCGCATCGCGCCCGAACTGCGGTGGGCCGAGCTCGTCGGCGACTACGACCGGATCCGCGACGCGATCGAGGCGGTCGTCCCCGGATTCGAGGACTTCAACGACCGGGCCCGCCGGCGAGACGGCTTCGCGCTCCCGCATCCGCCACGAGACAGCCGGACCTTCGAGACCCCGACCGGGAAGGCCCGCCTGACGCGCAACACGTTCACCGGTGTCGAAGTCCCGGCCGGGCACCTCCTGCTCCAGACCGTCCGTTCGCACGACCAGTACAACACGACGATCTACGGCCTCGACGACCGATACCGGGGCATCAGCCGGGGGCGCCGCGTGGTGCTGGTCAATCCGGCCGACCTGGCCGACCTCGGCCTGGCCGACGCCGAGATGGTCGACGTCGTGGGCGTGCACGGCGGCGTCGAGCGACGAGCCGAGCGCTTCCGGCTCGTCGCCTACGAGGTCGCACGCGGCACGTGCGCCGCCTACTTCCCCGAGGCGAACGTGCTGGTCCCCCTCGACAGCGTTGCGGTCGGGAGCAACACCCCGACGTCGAAGAGCATCGTGGTCCGGTTCGAGCCGGCCTGAAGGCCGAACCCCTGACAGAGAACCTGGGCCTCGTGGCCCCGGTTCGTGCGAAGACTCAAGAAACCACCGAAAGTGGTCGATCGTGTGAGGTGTGACGATCTTTCGGACGACCGAGCGCACCATCCAGCTCGATGCCGACGCGCGCCGATACTGCTCGCTCGGCCGTCACGACGGGGCAGCCGAACCGGTGCACGAGTGGACGTCCTACGACCAGATGACTCCGGTCCGCGTGGGCGAACCGGTCCGGTTCATGACGCTGCTCGACGACGGGGGGTCGCAGATCCGCTACCACCTCTACGCGACCGAACCGGTCACCGAAGTCGTCTCCGACATGGTGAGCGCCACGACCGGCCGGTCAGCCTGACGGTTCCGGCACGGCGACCGCATCCCGCAAGTCGTCGAGCAGACCCGGACTGGCCTTCAACGCGGTTCGGGTCGCACCGCTGAGCATCGGCAGCCGAAGCCGGTCGACCGCCGTTGCGAGCACGTCGGCTCCGGCGACGGCATGCCCGGCCGCCACCGCACGCTCGACTCCGACCTGCGTCGTCGACGACGCGAGCAACTCCGCGAGATCGGTCGCCAGCAGGAGGTCCGATGCTGCCAGCTCGCTGAAGCCGAAGTCGATCATCCAGACCTCACCGTCATCGGCGACGAAGACGTTCGCCAGGCGCAGATCGCGGTGTGCGATCCGGTGCCGGCGGAGCAGCTGCAACTGCTCCCACACACCGGTGAGGATCTCGTCGGTGACCTCGTCGGGATCGAGGCGGTCGAGCGAACGCCCGGCGATGGCTTCGTATGCGAGCACGAACCCGTTCGGGTCGGCGGTTGCGACGGCCACCATCCTCGGCGTCCTGACCCCGAGGTCGCGACTGGCGAGCGCAACCAGCGCCTCGTGCTCGACCGAGCGACGCAACGTCGAAAAGGCCCGCTCGTCGCCGAGATCACGCGGTTGCAGCCGGCGGTAGAGACGGAACAACAGGTCGGCGCTGCGCTCGTCGTCACCGAGCGCCTTCACGAAGAGGTCCGAACCGTCGCGGCCGGTGGCGAAGTAGGGCGTCGAACCGCGGGCGTCGAGGCTCGCCTGCTCGAGACGGCTGAGCGGGACCCCCACCGCAGCGAGTCCACCCGCAACCGCGCGCCCCGTCGGACGTCGGGTGGGCGCACCGAAGACGACCACGACCGCAGCGCCGGCCACCCACCCCGCCAGGACGGCGACCAAGGTGTCGAACGCAATCGGCGCGCCGAGGAACCGGACGATCGCGAGCGCCACGACCGCACCCCAGGCCAACCGTCGCCACCGACGCGAGACCCACGGCCCTGCGCAGGTCACGATCGCCACCAGCGCGCCGAGGACACCGGCGGACACCACGTCGTCGGGCGCGACCAGCGCGTAGGACGAATCGAAGTCGACCACGACCGCTGCGTTCTCGTCGATCGCCGGCTCGGCCAACGCCAGCACCAGCAGCGACACACCTGCCGCGAGGACGCAACCGCCGATCAGCTTCCACTCGCTCTTGACGACCGCGAGCACCAGGCCGCCGCCCACGAGCGCGAGGCTGACGAGTTGGCCTCCGACCACGAGGGTCGAGATGAGCCACTCGGGCAGCGCCGAGAGACCAACCAGGAGATCGGCGACGAAGCCGACGACGGCATCGTTGAAGAGCCACCCGATTCCGACGACGACGAGCAGAGTGACCACGGCCACAAGCAGCCGAAGGACATCGCTGGGCGCCTGGGCCTGGTGGGTCGGATCAGAGGCGATGATCTCGGTCGGCTCGTCCATCCCACCATGTTCGTACGGCAGGGCCGCCCCACGGGGGACGGTCGTGGATCAGGCGCCGATGAGCTCGAGCAACCCTCCCACGACGAGTCCCGCTCCGAGACCGGCGGTGACATCGAGCGGGTTGTGGGCGCCGACGTACACCCGACCCGTCATCACGAGCAGCACCAGGGTCACGGGCACCCAGATCCAGCCGAGCGCGAGGTCGGGGCCCACCACACTGCTGATCGCCGCCACGAGGATGACATGGCCCGATGGGAAGCTCGGGCCCGAGGAGGGAACGTCGGATCCGCGAAGGATCGCGCCTGGTTGGCTCGTACCCGGCCGCTGTCGGACGGCGAGGTGATCGGCCATGCGGTTCCGGATCACCCGCTCGCTGACCAGTTTCAGGACGCTCGCGGCGATCACGGCCGCCGAGGTCCGCCAGTCACCGAGCTGCCAGGCGATCACGAGGCCGACCAGCGTGCCGACGGCGAGGTTCCCGAGTTGCATCGGCACCCAGAGGGGCCAGTACAGCCATCCTGGGAGGCGGTTGATCAGACGGAACACCCGCTGTTCGCGTGGGTGGATTCGGGGAGGGAGCGCACCGACGACCGACACCGTCAGCACCAGAACGCCCACCACCATCAAACCGACGGCTGCGAGGTCCATCGGCGCACGGTACTGCGGACCAACGGGACCGACGGTCCTGCGTGCGACGCCGCGGGCCGGTCGTTCCGAGGTTGCGGCTCGCGGGTCAGCCTGCGGCCCGGAACACCAGCCCGTGGTCGTCGGTCGAGATGGTCAGGCGGTCGACGTCGATGTCGAAGCCGACCGCGGTTCCCGACGCAAGGACCCTGCCGAAGGCGTCGCTGACGAGCTGTTCGGTCTCGCCCTCACACGCCATGCGCGTGGAGGCGACCGCTCCCAGCCGGAGCTCACCGTCGCCGACTTCGACCGGGCCCGACCCTGCGTTGCAGCCGTCGAACAGCGACAGATTGCCGTCGTCGTCGATCTCGACGAATGCCTCGAAGCCACCGGGCACCGACGAAACGGCTTCGCCGTCGATGATGCTGTCGAGCACCCAGCGGGTCCCGACGATCGGCACATCGGGATCGACCACGGCGCGATCGGTCGCCTCGATGGTCACCGTGCCGTCACTCAGTGTCAGCATGTCGCCGGCGAGTCGGACCGTCGGGCGTGACGTGACGAAGTCGGCCAGCAACTGATCTTGGGCGTGAAGAGCCTGATCACAGCCGATCTCGGTCGTGAACAGGTCTTCGACGACGAGCAGTCCATCATCGATCGAATACCGGCCGCCCTGCCGGTTGCACCCGGCTTCGACCCCGAGGTCGCCATCGTCGAAGCTGATCGAGATCGTGGTTCCGGCAACGGGGTCGACGTTGGTCAGCGTGGTTGCGACGAACGTTCGACCATCGAGGTCGGACGGGCCGACGCCGTCGGGTCCGGTCGCACCGTCGCCCGATCCGCCACAGCCCCCGAGACCGACGCTCAACACGGCGATCAACACGGCGATCAGAGCGAGGCGCACGATCATCGGACGATCCTGGCCACCGCACCGGTTCCCGTCGGGCGCTCGAAGGTGACGCCGAGACAGTCCTAGGCGGGCAGGTTCTCGGGCTCGGGGACGAGGCGATGGCGCCAGCTGTCGGGCTCGATCGCAGCCGGTTCGGTCGTCTGGATGAAGTCGTCGAGCAGACGAGCGAAGCGCTCGGGCTCCTCGAGCGGGATGAAATGGCCCGACCCGCTGAAGATCTCGAGGCGACTGCCGGGCATGAGCGTGTTGCCGATCGCACCGTGTTCGACCGGAATGATCGAGTCCTTGTCGCCCCAGACGATCATGGTCGGGACCTCGCTGGCCAGGTAGAGCCGGTCGCGGGCGCTGACCCGCTGACCCGACAGGTCGATGACCGCTCGGATCGTGTGGATGAAGGCCCGTTGGGTGCGCGGGTCGGTCAGCCGCTCCCAGCTCCCGAAGAGCTCCTCGACGAGACGGTCGGTCTTGATGCCGATGCGGCCGAGCTGATGACCGAGCTCACGCACGAGCTTGTGGGCCGGCGTCGCCAGGAAGGCGGCGAGCACGTACTCGGATCCGGGCAGGGTGAGTGCACGCAGGATCGGGCTGACCTCCTTGCCCAGCCCCCCGCTTCCGACCAGCACGAGCCGCTCACATCGCTCGGGGTACTGGTAGGCGGCCTGCATCGCGACCCCACCACCGAGCGAGTGACCGACGAAGGTGGCGCGCCGATGACCGAGCACGAACAGCAGATCGCGCAGCAGGTTGGCGTACGACGACAGCGAGTAGTCGGTGCGCGGCTTGGCCGACTCGCCATGACCGTGCAGATCGGGGGCGATCACGTGATAGCGCTCGGCGAGCAGCGGCAACACGTCGTGCCATGTCGACGAGCTGCCGGCGATGCCGTGGATCAGGACGACGACCTCGGGACCCTCACCGGCGACCCGATAGGCGATGTCATGACCGTGCAGATTGACCGTTGCCGATCGAACTTCGGTCGATGCCGGAAGCAGGCGTGGGGACATGGCTCCACGCTCAAGCACCAGTGGCGGTCACGTCAAGACGACGTGACCGATGACACGCCGCCGCGACCCGGACCTCAGGCGAAATGGGCCGCGACGTTCGCCACGCTCTTCTCGACGTTGTCCTGGTGGCCCGCCGGGTAGCCCATCAGCCGCAATGCGGGTTTGATCGGAGATGTCGACATGTCGAAGGTCTCGGTGACCCGACAGCGGTCGTCGCCCAGCTCTTCGACCTCCCAGCGCCAGCGATGACGTCCGGGATGGCACCACGCGATCTTGCGCCCCTCGTCGTACTCCTTGACCGTGTTGGTGATGCGATAGGGCATCCCGTACATCTTCATGCGCATGCCGAACTTGTCACCGACGGCCGACAACCGATCGGGTCCGTGACGATCGCCCAACACCGACTCGTCGCCGCTGATCGACGGATGGTTGGCCGGCCGGCTGATGTAGTCGAAGACGTCGGCGGCGGGCGCGTCGACCTCGGCGGTGGCGGATGCAGTCAGTTCGGATGCCATGGTGCTGGTCTACTCGCCGGTGCGATCCGGTGCCTGCCCGGACAGCACGTCGAGTCGGTTTCTGACACGATCGGCCCGATGAACGACGTTGCAGAACCGACGCGATGACGAGCACCGGAAGCCGACACGACGCCCTCGCCGATCGGATGATGAAGGCGATCGAGGATGGCGATCTCGACGCGGTGCGCGGGTGCTACGCACCCGACCTGCGCTTGTGGATGAACCTCACTCGCGACGAGGTCGGACGCGACGGTGCGATCGAGGTGTTGCAGGGCTTCGTGGCCATGACGGCCTCTCGCCGCTACGAGGTGACCCGTCGGGTCGATCTGGCCGACGGCTATCTCCAGGAGCACACCCTCCATGTGGTCGGCACCAACGGCGCCGAAGCTGCCGCAGCCGCGTGCCTCGTCGTCGAGGTCACCGACGACGCCATCACCTCGATTCGCGAATACCTCGACTCACGATCGCTCGCCGACGCCTTCCGCTGAATTCGCCGAATCCCCAGCATCTGTGGTGCAGAACCGACGCCCAGGCGTCGAAAATGACCCGAAGATGCTTTCAGCTGGCTTGGGATTCGGCGTTTCGTTGGCGGCCGGCCTTGGCGGCTCGGGCGACCGAGCGGCGCACCGTTGCTCGAGGGGCGTAGCCGGCAAGCGCACGGTCTTCCTCGGTCTCGCCGGCCCAGAAGCCCGACTCGCGGTGCTCTCGGGCCCACGATCGACAGTCATCGAGCACCGGACACCCCAGGCAGAGCTGCGCCGCCTGGACCTCGCGGCGTTGGCGCTGGCGCGGTTGTTCACCTGCCGGCGAGAAGAAGAGCTCGACATGACCCTTGCAGTTGGCGTGCTCGGTCCACGACGAATCGAGGTTCGCAGCGAAGGCTTCCATGGACGACCGTCCTCTCGTGCAGGGTTCACAAGGACTACGGCACGAGTGTGGCGAACGGATTCACCCAACGGAGCAGTTTGTGACCCCTTTCACAAGCTTCGGGCGGCCGGCCGCATCACCACGATCCGCCGCCGCCCCCACCGCCACCGCCACCCACACCGCCGCCGCCACCTGACGAGGAGGGCGCGGTCGAGGCGGACGAGACCGCATGTTCGAGCCTCGGTGCGATCGACGCGAACCGGACCGCCTCGTAGGCCGCGATGTTCGAGCTCGGATCGATGTTCGATCGTTCGATGGTCCGTGCCCAGTGGTCGGCCTCGTCGAGTGCGACGGCCCACGCGGTGTACTCGCGGAGCATGCCGTGTTGCGCCGCCCACTCGACGTGCTGGGTCTCGCTCTCGGCGAGGAACCGCTTGAACGAGAGCAGACGGATCCAGGTGGCGGTGCCCTTCGGGGTGCGAACCAACAACTCCCAACTCCGGATCACCATCCCGACCGCGAAGCCGGCGACGAGGAAACCGACCGCGACCGCGACGAGCCACGGCGCACCGAAGCGACTCGCGAGCGCGGCACCCCCGAGCCCGACCACCGATCCGAGCACCAGGAGCAGGACCGCCAGCCCGATCCATCGCGACTTGCGGGACTTCGCCTCGGTGCTCCACAGCGGCGAGGTGACCATCCAGTTCTCGAGCGACGCACCGACCCTGCGCCAGCCGGATGCGAAGGTCTTGTCGTACGTCTTCAGCTTGACCTCGGATCGACCGCCGAACATCGAGACCAGGATCGCCTCGTCGCTCGCGAGCGGAGCCGGAACACCGGTGCGCCGGATGACCGGATCCTTGCCGTCGATGTCGAGATCGATGGCCCCGAAGATCGCCTGGTTGAGCAGCCACGCGGTCGAGTGCTCGGGCTTCACGCGCTCCTGCAGCACCACCCCACCGTGGGCCGCGGTCACACCGGCGGGAGGCGCGAACTCGATCGTGGCCAGTTGACTCAGATCGGCCGCATCGACGAGTTGCACCGTCGACGGGTCGGTGGCGATCACGTGCTCGGCATAGGCGACATCGGCCGGACCGCCGACCGCGGCCTGCTCTCGACCGGCCCGCCGCGCGAGCCAGATGGCCGGAAAGGCACCCAGGAGCGCAGCCAGCGCCGCCACCAGACCGGGCTTCACGAGCCCGTCGCCCGGGTCGGACGCAGGTCCGCTGGGCGCGGCCGGCAGCTCGGGCAACTCGACGAGCGGCGCTCCCAGGTCGGCGCCGATGGTGACCCCTTCGCCGGCGCCGAGCGAGTCGATCTTCACCAGCAGATGACCGGGCTCGACCTCGGTGACGGTGCACCCGCCCACATCACCGGCGTTGCCGCGGTCGCAGGTCGGGTCAGACGTCTCGAACGGAGCGACGACGTGGATCTCGACATCGTCGAACCCGACCTCCCAGAAGGTCCCGACGGCGTCGTAGGCGAACCGGCCGTTCACGGCGGTTCCGATCAGCGGGTAGGTGATCGTGTAGCGATGCCGGCCCGTGATGGTGACGTTCGGGTCGCCGACCCGGATCCGTGTCCCGATCGGGACCGACTCGAGCACGAACTGGTCGGGGGCGGTGGGTGAGAAGACCTCGACCTGCTGCGTCGGCTGGCCGTTCTCGTCGAGGAAGAACGCCAGATCGGGCACGTCGCGGAAGATCCCGTGACGCGCTTCGGCACCGAAGTCGTAGTCGATGACCTCGGTGATGTCGGCCCGACCGCTGTTGACCTGACCGCCGACGACCTCGGCAGAGCCGGGATCGACCACCTCGGCGGAGATCCAGATCGCAGCGACGCGTTCGGTGTCGCCGACCGCAGCGGCGATCAATGCGGCGACCCCGGCGCTCACCGACACCATGACGATGATCACCCATCCCCAACGTCGGCGCCGGCGTGTGATCATCGGCTGACCGTACCGCTGCGCCGGAGCCTCGGCGGGCCTACGGTGCGGTCATGACCAGCGCCACCTTCGATGCCGACGACCTGTTGGAAACCGCCACCGAGGTTCTCGACGACGCCATCTCGTTCAGGCGCGAACTCCATCAGCACCCCGAGCTCGGCAACGAGCTGCCGCGCACGCAACAAGCCGTGCTCGACCGCCTCGCAGACCTCCCTCTCGACGTGCGAACCGGGTCGACGCTCACCTCGGTCACCGCCGACCTGGTCGGCGACCCCGACGGCCCCACGATCTTGCTGCGCGGCGACATGGACGCGCTACCGATGCCCGAGGACAACGACCTCGCCTTCGCGAGTGAGGTCGGCAACACCATGCATGCCTGCTGCCACGACGCCCACACCTCGATGCTCTGGGGTGCGGCGCGATTGCTGAGCGACCGCAAGGACGACCTGGCGGGAACGGTGCGGTTCATGTTCCAGCCAGGTGAAGAGGGCCATGCCGGCGCCAAGTTCATGCTCGAGGAAGGCGTTGCCGACGGGGTCGACCGGGCCTTCGCCATCCACGGCACACCGAACATGCCGTCGGGCTGGGTGATGTCGCGGCCAGGGCCCCTGCTCGCATCGGCCGACACCTTCGCGATCACCGTTCGCGGCAAGGGTGGTCATGCGTCGATGCCGCACAACGCCAACGACCCGATCCCGGTGGCATGTGAGGTCGTGACGGCGATCCAGACCTGGGTCACGCGGCGAGTCGATGTCTTTCGCCCGGGCGTGATCACCGTCGCCAGCATCCACGCCGGCACGACGACCAACGTGATCCCCGAGACGGCCACCATCGAGGGGACGGTTCGGGCCGTCGCCGGCGCCACCCGGTCCGAAGCCAACGAGGCACTTCAGCGCCTGGCCACCCACATCGCCGCCGCGCACGACATGACGGCCGAGGTCACCATCAACGAGGGCTATCCGGTCACGGTCAACGATGCCGAGGTCGCAGGCTGGGCCCTCGACGTCGCCCGCCGCCTCCGAGGCGACGACGGCGTCATCGAGTCGCCATCGCCGGTGATGGGTGCCGAGGACTGGAGCTACGTGCTCGAGCAGGTGCCCGGCGCCATGGCGTTCCTCGGCATGTGTCCCGACGGTGCCGACCCCACCAAGCAGGCCGCCAACCACTCGAACCTCATGATGATGAACGAGGACGCCATGGCCACCGGCATCGCGCTCCACGCCGCCGTCGCCCTCGACTTCCTGTCGGTGAGCTGACCCGATCTTCGAGGAGCGCGCCACGCTGAAGCGGTGCCGTCCGATCCCGACCGGCCGCCTGCCGCGGCCTTGTCGTTGGTGATCAACCCGTACGCGCCGTCCCGTTCGGGGCCGTGTGGGTGAGGTCGATCGCCACGCCGTCGGGCTCGAGGTGGATCACCTCGTTGCCGACGTCGACGTTGTCATCGACCTCGACGTGGGTGATCAGGCGATGGTCGCGACCTGCGCCCCGCTCGTCGGCTGCCAACAGCACCTCGTGGAGCTTCTCGCCACGTCGGAGCCCGGTGTAGACGATGTCGATGTGGCCTTCCGCTGCTTCGACCATCCGCTGCGCGACATCGGCGATCCGCACCGGCTCGCCCATGTCGAGGATGAGGATCTCGCCTCCCGAGCCGATTGCGCCGGCCTGGACGACCAGCTCGACCGCTTCGTGGACCGTCATGAAGTAGCGGGTGACGTCGGGGTGGGTGACCGTGACCGGCCCGCCTCGGGCGATCTGTTCGTGGAACGCGGTCAACACGCTGCCTCGGCTCCCGAGCACGTTCCCGAATCGCACGCTCATGAAGTCGCGGCCGGTCGATCGGGCCCGGCAGGCGGTCAGCCGTTCGGCTTGACGCTTTGTGAATCCGAGCACGTTGATCGGATCGGCGGCCTTGTCGGTGCTGATGTTGACGAAGCGTTCGACGTCGTGCCGTTCGGCCGCGTCGAGCAGGTTCGCCGTGCCCACCACGTTGGTCTTGTACGCTTCCTCGGGATACATCTCGAGCAGCGGGACGTGCTTGAGCGCCGCAGCATGGAACACCACGTCGGGCCGCCATTCGGCGAAGACCTCGTCGATGCGATCGGCGTCGCGGATGTCGGCGACGACCAGCGCTCGGGTCTCGAGCTGTCCGCGTCCGTCGATCGAGAGCTGCGTGCTGTGGAGGCCACTCTCGTCGCGGTCGAGCATGACCAGGTCGCTCGGCCCGTAACGGTGGATCTGCCGGCACAGCTCACTGCCGATGCTGCCCCCGGCTCCGGTGACCAACACGCAGCGGTTGGCGAGGTAGCCCGCGATCGACTCGACATCGGTCTCGACCCGGCCGCGGCCGAGCAGGTCCTCTTCGGTGATGGGTCGGATGTCGCCGAGGTTGAGCGAGCCGAGCAGCTCGCGCACCGGGGGGAGCACCAGGGTCTCGAGCTGGGCCTGGTCGGCCAGCTGGGTCGCCCTCCGGATGGTCGCGGTCTCGGCCGACGGCACGGCGATGATCATCGCCGTGGCCTTGACCTCGGCGGCCACGGTTGCGAGGTCGTCGAGGTTGCCCATGACCGGCACGCGGTTGATGCGCAGATTGGTCTTGAAGGGGTCGTCGTCGACGATGGCCTTGGGCAGGTACGGACTGTTCGGATTGCGGAGCATCGCCGTGATGATCTGGGCTCCACCCTCGCCGGCGCCGAAGATCACGACGGGCTGTGCGGCCTCGGCACTGGGTCGCAACTGGCGTTCGAGGCGCATTCGCCACCCGTAGCGGACGCCTCCCATCAAGATGAGGGCGATCAGTCCGAAGAGCACCGACACCGAGACGGGAACCAGACGGTCGAAGAGGTAGCGGTTGATCAGGGCGCTGAACACGGTGGTCGCCGACATCGACACGACGAGTCCGGCCACCTCGTCGAAGCTCCCGTAACGAGTGGCACCCGAGTGGACGCGCTGCAACCCGCCGAACAGCAGCTGGAGGGTGACACCGAGCGCTGCGAACGCGAGGGTTGCCGGCCAGTCGATCTGGGCGAGGTCGAACTCGTATCGGAGCGCGGCTGCCAGGAACACGGCGACGGTGATGAGCAAGGAGTCGATCACCATGGCGACGGCGAACCGGTGGCGAACGAGGAACGCGACCGAACGTCGGCGCTCGGGTCCATCGAGGACGGTTTCTCCAATGGCCATGGGTCTCCTCCACCCTCTCCCAGCCCGGGTCTGCGAACCTAGCCCATTTCTCACTCTCAGTGAAAGGCGTTGATCACGCAGCGTGCATTTTCTTTGGGTCAACGTATGGCGGTCACCGCACTCCTCCTCGCTCGGGGTGCCACGGTTCATGCGCTCTTCCTCGCTCGGAAGGCCACCGTTCATGCAGTCGTCGCAGTTCGGCGGGATGTGATCTTCCATCGGTCTCGTTCTTCCCGTAGCGTTGGGAACGCTCGGTACACGCTGGGCAGCGCCGAGGGCTGGCCCATTGCCGAGCAGCCAGCTCGTCGTTCGGCGCCGAGACGGAGCATGCAGTGGAACCAGTTGTCACCAGCGACCTCGACGCCGAGCAGATCGACTTCGCGCGTCCGTCGATCACCGACGACGACGTGGCGGCGGTCCAGCGGGTCCTCCGGAGTGGGTGGCTGACCACCGGCGAGGAGTGCGAGCTGCTCGAGAACGAGCTGTCGGCCTACCTGGGTGGGCCCCACGTGGCAGCGGTGAGCTCGTGCACGGCCGCGCTCGAGATCGGCCTGGCGTGGCTCGACCTACCCGCGGGCATCGGCGTGGCCGTTCCCACCTGGACCTTCGCAGCGACCGGCTTGGCGGCTCATCGGGCAGGTGCGGTGCCGGTGCTCGTCGACGTCGATCCTGAGACGCTCAACATCGACCCGCACAGCCTCGAGCGGGCGCTCGCCACACGAGAGATCGGTGCGGTCATCCCCGTGCACTTCGCCGGCGTTCCGGTGAGCCCCGACGTCCGCACCGTCTGCGAGAACGCCGGAGTCCCCGTGCTCGAAGACGCGGCCCACGCGCTCGGTGCCTCCGAGGGTGGCGAGATGGTCAACGGCAGGGGTGTGGTCGGCGCGTGCTACAGCTTCTACGTCACGAAGAACCTCACGTGCGGCGAGGGCGGAGCGCTCGCCACCTGGGACACCGACTTCGCCGACTTCGCCCGCTCGTACCGATTGCACGGTCTCGATCGCGACGCCTGGTCGCGCTACCGGCCCGGTGGCAAGGCCACCTACGACATCGT
>DATKWD010000119.1:0-23499 GCA_035529695.1 Acidimicrobiales bacterium
TTTCGGCTCGAGCGAGCCGGCGCGACCTACGACTTCGACCCGGAGATCGTGGTCGAGCACCCGCCACTCGAACCTTCGTTCTGGACTCCGATTCGACTCGCCCGGCGCTACTACTTCGACGCCTTGCTCGGGCGCGAACACCCCGAGCAGTACGAGGGCATGCACTCGGTCCGAAGGGTCGGTCCCGTGTCCCTGAGAGCGGCCCGGCATCACGCTGCGAGTGGCTTCGTCCTCGCCGTCGTGTGGTTCGTCATCGGCCTGGTCAGCGGACGACGCGCGATCAGGAACACCGGCCTCGTGGTGCTCGTCGCGACCTGGGCCGCCAACGTCGCTGCACTCAGCTGGAACCGAACGGTGCGTCCCCGCCACGTGATCCCGGTCATCGCGGCGGCAGCACTGGTCCCGTTCAGCTACCTCTACAACTTCTGGCGGGGTGTCATCACGTTCCGCCACCATCCGCGGCCGTGGCGGTGAACCGGCTCAGGACGTGGCGTTGGCCCGCCGTGGCAGGGACACGCCCTCGGCTCCCGGCGGGGGTTCGACACCGAGGATGTCGATCATCGTTCGGGCGATGTCGGCGGCCGGGCGGCGTTCGGTGAGGTGTTCGGGCTCGAACGACGGCCCACGGGCGGCCAGCCACCCGTGAGGTGAATGAGCACCGGTTCGTTGGAACGGGATCGGGCCCAGCATGCCGACCGCCGGATGCCAGAGCGAGTCAGTCGGGCAGTCGATGACCATCATGATGTCGGCATCAGGTCCGGGCTCGGCCATCGGATCGTCGGCTCTGACACGGTGCACCGAGCGAATCGGGCTGGCGCCGGTCCGGGGATCGATGATGCGCTGCATCTCGGCGATCGCCTCGTCACAGACGGCCTCGTAGTCGGCGGGATCGACCAGGCCGTTGGCTTCGCGACCCTTCAGGTTGATCCGGAGGTGGATGTCGGTGAAGGTCGGGAGCGCGAAGTAGCGCATGGTCGGGAACAGGTCTCGGTACCAGCACGCCGCCTGCCACTCGACGGACTCGTGGGCGAGTTCCTGATCCCTGATCTCCGCCGGGGTGAGCCGGGTCTCGGGTGGGACCGGCGTCGGCGTGCCCGATTCGAGCGACGGCTCGCGCCCGGCCACGGTCTTGATCCGCTCGAACACGCGCTCGGGCAGCAGCCGGCGAGCGACCGTCTTGACCCGGTCGGGCATCGACGAGGCGTACCGGTCGCGCATCCAGGTGTTGGCGGCCCACATCTTGGACGAATCGGGCACCACCGGCGGGCACCCGCGGGACACCCAGGCGTCGCGGTCGTTGTCGACGCGCAGCCGGGCTGCTCCGGTTTCGAGTCGAGCCACCAGTTCGGGCACCAGTGCCATCGACAACGCGTCGTCGGCGCCCCACATGCCGTGCAGCGCGAAGACCATGACATCGACCTCATCGTCCAGCGACTCGACGACTCGACCCATCTCCTCGTCGACCACGGCCATCACCTCGGCGTAGCGACGGCGGCAGTGATCTGCGTGCTCGTGGCCGTGCAGGGGATGGCTCTCGTCGATCCCGTGCCAGAAGTTGTGACCGACGATGTGGAACTCCGACATGCACGTGAGGAACAGGCGCCAGTCGGGCCGTTCGGCCATCAGCTCGCGCATGATCTCGGCGCGGGCCCGAGCGCCCTGGATGCACCAGTCGGCGAGCGCGTCGATGTAGCCGGGCACGAACCACGCGGGATCGAAGTCCTGGCCCAGCGCGGGGTGTGGGCCGTGGCGGGCATCGAGTTCGTCGAGGAGCCCGGTGGGCGAGGACGCCCGAGGGTGGTGCGCGCCATGCGCGCCCCAACCGGCAACCTGGATTCCCTCGATGTCGGGCAAGACCGCCAGTTGCGGACAGTCGAACACGATGGTCGGGAGTCCGGTTCCGGCGTACCAGGGCGATCCCCAGTACGGGCCCTGGGCCGTCGATGTGTAGGTCTTCGGATCGAAGTGCTCGATCCCCCAGTAGCGGGTCACGTCCCACGGTTGTGCCGTCACGAGTTGGGTCCAGATGTACTCGGACCGGTAGCACTCGACGTTGTCGGTCTCGGCAAAGGTCGACGCATCGACGAACGATGCGAGCCAGGGCATGGTGCCGTCGTCGAGCCAGCGCTCGAGGAACGTCCATTCCGCTGCGTCGATCGCCACTGCGAAGACCCGAGAATTCATGGCTGAGACCCTATCTGTGCATCGGCGATCATCCGCCGGTACAGACCGACGAGGCCGTCGACGCAGCTGCCCCACGAGAACGCCGACAGACGAGCGCGTCCGCGATCCACCAGCATGCCGGCGAGCTCGTCGTCGTCGAGCACCGTGCACAGCGCGCCTGCGAGCGCATCGACGTCGCCGACATCGACCAGCAGCGCCGCATCGCCCACGATCTCCGGAATCGCACCTGCGTTCGAGGCGACGACCGGCACGCCTGCGTCCATCGCCTCGAGCGGCGGCAGGCCGAACCCCTCGTAGCGTGACGGATACGCGAGCACCGATGCCGCCGCGAGCAGGTCGCGCCGCGTCGTGCCGTCGACATAGCCCATCTGATGGATGCGCGACCGGTGGGGCGAGTTCGCGATCGCCGCTTCGAGCGGGTCGACCCGCCACCCAGCTGCGCCGACCAACACGAGGCGCAGATCGGTGTCAGCGGCTGCGAGCGCGTCGAACGCCTGCACGAGATCGACGAGCCCCTTGCGGGGCTCGAGGGTCCCGACGAACACGATGTTGCGTGCGCCGCCGATGAGCCGCCGGCCACGACCGGCGTCGCCACCCGCGCTCGCGTCGAAACCGTTCCACACGGTCACGACCCGTTCAGGGGCGATCTCGAAGTGCTCGATCACCTCGTCTCGCACGAAGTCGGACACGGTGTGGATCCAACCGCCGCGTCGTACCGAACGGCGCACCATCGCCATCCACGTGTCGGTGAACGGCCCACGCAGCTCCGGGAACCGCAGCGGCGTGAGATCGTGCACGGTCGACAACGGCAATGCCGTGCTCGGTGGCACCCCGAAGTTGGCGTGGAGGATGTCCTGAGGCCCGGTCCACCGATCGATGCCCGGGTGGTCGAATCGGCTCCAGAGCCTCCTGACGGGGCGTGCCGGGAGCCGGATCGCCCTCAGCGGAACCGAGTCCGGCACGCGGGCGCGCACGTCGGTGAGTCGGCGGGCTGACACCGCCGTGGCGACGACCTCGATGTCGTCGCGACCGGCGAGGCCCTCGATGAGGCGCAGGGTGAACTGGCCCACGCCGGTCGGCGAATCGACGAGTGGGCTCGCGTCGACGGCGATTCGAGGTGGCCGCTGACTCACCGCGGTCGGCCGCGGCCCGAGACGGTCGGCGGTGCGTGGAGCTTGATCGGCTCGAGCGCCTGCCGCGATGTCGCCTCTGACGCGACCACCGCAGCGCTCAACCATCCGAACAGCAGCATCTGGGCGTTGCCGAATCGATCAGATGCCCCGGTGAACGTGCCGGTCAACTCGACGACCGCCAACGCAAGGACACCGATGGCGAGAGCGAGGCCGGCGGCAGCGAGTCGAGGATCGTGTCGGAGTTCGAGCCGCCACAAACGGACTCCGAGCGCCCCGGTCGCCACGATGAGGGCGAAGTAGCCGAGCACCCCCATCGGACCGAGCTTGAGCCAGAAGAAGAACACCGCCACATGGGTGTAGTTGCGACCTGCGCCGAACTCGAGCGACAGCGGGTGGCGAGCCTCCCAGGGCACCCCGAGCCCGATGCCGGTCCACTGATGTCGTTGGATCTCGCCGAAGACGTTGGTCTGCTCGTCGAGGCGGTAGCGATCCTCGGCGTCGTCGCGGATCTCTGCCCGTTGGACCACCGGGTTGTCGGAGTTGGTCGCTCCGCCCGCGTTGAGCATCAGTGCGCCGCCCGCGATCACGAGCGCGCCCCCCAGCACCACCCAGGGACGTCCGCGCTTTCCGCTGGCCACCAGCACGACCAGCACGATGCCGAGGACGAGGCCGATCCAGAAGCTGCGTCGAAACGCGAGCACCAAGGACAGCGTCGCCACCGACAAGCCGATCCATTGCCACCGCGTGACCGCCCCCGGGCCGTACTTCAGCGCGAGCGCGAGCACGCCGAGGATCAGGACGAGCGAGTTGTAGTTCATCGTCGGCGCGTAGAAGGTGATGCGCGTGCTCCCGAGGCTGCGCCCGGCACCGAGAACCCAGCCCAGGAGTCCGATCGCGCACTTCGCCGTGACGAGCGCGAACCAGAAGTTCATGAGCCGGGTCACGAGCCGGTACCGATCGACGGTGATGGCCGTCATGACCGCCATCACGACGAGCAACGCGAAGACGCGGAACGAGTTGAGGAGGGTGTTCAGGTCGGCTCCGGCGGTGTATCCGATCAGCACGCCACTCGCCATGCCCGCGAGGAGGAAGGGCACGGGCAGCCAGATCCACGGGCTGATGCGCGGCGCCCGTCGCTCGTTGTCGAGGTCGACGATCAACCCGACGATGATCGCCAGGATCAGTATGTCGGCGGGCTGCACCGGAAGGCCCGGCGCGAACTCGTACCAGCGGTCGGTGAATCCGAGGACGCCGGCGGCATCGTTCTCGAACACCGTGATGCTGAAGACCAGCACGTACAGCCCGTGATCGGGTCGCTGGATGATGTACCACCCGGCGGCGACCGCGACCGGGACGACGATGATCAGCGCGCCGACGGCATCGATGGCGGGGATCAGGGCGATCGCCGTCGCCAGCGTGAGCACGGGAAGCGAGGCGAACGCGAGGAGGCGACGCCGAGCTTCAACTCTGGCTCGTGGTGTCCGTGGCGTCGTAGTAGCCATAGCCTTCCTTGGACACGTCGGCGCTGTTGTGGATGAATCCGACCAGCGGGACGTCGACGGCGGCGAGCGTCTGCGCGGCGCGTCGCACCTCCGAACGCTTGTCGCGACGGTGGTCGACCACGAGGACCACGGCATCGACGAAGCGGGAGAGGCTCAGGGCATCGACGACGGGCAGCACCGGAGCCGTGTCGAAGACCGTGAGGTCGTAGCGCGCCTTCATCTGATCGACGAGGTTGCCCATGTGGGGCGACGACATCGAGCCCGCGGGATCGGAGATCACCGCTCCGGCCGGGAGCACCTCGAGATACGAGCCGTTCGGTGAGCGCACGACGTGGGGCGAGCCGTGCTCGCTGCGGAGCTGTGACAGCGACGACGAGGCGTCGGACATGAGATCGCCGAGACCGGGCGACCGCGGGAGATCGAAGATGTCGTGTTGGACCGGACGACGCAGGTCGGCGTCGACGAGGATCACTCGCTGGCCCTCCTCGGCGAACGCTCGGGTGATCCCTCGGGAGAGCTGGCTCTTGCCGCTCCCGGGGTTCGCGCTGGTGATGAGCACGACCGGATGGCGGTCCGTCTGGAGCAGGAAGGACAGCTGCGTCCGGAGCTTCCGGAAGGCCTCGATGGCCAACGGCTCGTCGAGGCCCATGCGGGGAATCTCGGCGAGAAGGACGAGATCGAGATCGCGGCTGATCTCTGCACCTGTGTTGTAGCGATCGCTGAGGCTGGCCCTCGCGTAGAACGCGAGGGTCGCGATGAGTCCTGCGGCGATGGCAGCCAGGACCCCATCACGGAATGGCTTCGGAGACGCCGGTGAAGATGGCGCGGTCGCAGGCTGCACGACTCGGACGGCATCGAAGGACTGTCCGCGGATCTGGGCGAGCTGGGTCGTCAACGCCTCGACCTGACTGATGAGCGAGGCACGCTCGGCGCTGTCGGGATCGAGGGTGTCGATCCGGTCCGTGATGACACCGAGCTGGAACTCGATCTCCGCGAGACGGTCCGTGCGCGATTCGTCGAGGTCCGCGAGGACCACCGCGGCGAGCGCATCGGCGTAGGCGTTCGCATACGCCGCGGCATCGGCGGGGTCGGGCGCCGACGCCGTGAAGTCGAGCAGCTGGGAGGACGCCCGCGCCGTGATGTCGATGCCGCTCGCCGAACCGCTGAGCTCGGAGCCGGCCTGCTCGACTGCGGCGGCATAGGTCTGGTCCGCCTCGTCGCTGACGGCGCTCGTGCGAGCGATCTCGCCGAAGAGGTTCGTCAGCGAGAGCAGTTCCTCGGACCCCACGAACTGGTTCTCGATCTGTCGGCCGCTGATGACCTGGGCGGTGGCCCGCGCCTGGTAGGTCTCGGGCGCCCGGCTGCTGATCAGGTAGGTGAACCCACCCACGATCACCGCGAACGCGACGATCCAGTACCGGCGACCCCAGACCGCGCGGAACTGGTCGTTGGGCTCCATGGTCAGGCTCGCGCCACGCGAACGGCTTCGATGCGGTCCACCATGACGTCGGTAGTGTACGTCCACCATGCGGGTGTCGTTGATCCACGAATGGCTCACGAACCTCGCCGGCTCCGAAAAGGTCGTCCTGGCACTGCTCGACGCCTTTCCGCAGGCTCGCCTCTACACGTCGATGTTCGAACCGGAGGCGTTCGCCGAGCTCGACCCGGCTCGAGTCGAGACGAGCTTCCTCGATCGCATCGGGCACAGCCCCACGGCGCAGACCCGCCTCGCGCCGCTGCTGCCACTGGCGATGCGATCGCTGACCGTTGCACCGTCTGATCTCGTGATCACCAGCTTCCACAACTTCGCGCTGGCGACCCGGGCGCCTGCCGGATCGTGCCACGTCGTGTACTGCCACACGCCGACGCGATTCGTGCATGCGCGCTCGTCGATGAGCGAGGAGCGGCGGTTGGGAGCCCCGGGCCGTGTGGCAGCCCGCCTCTACGGTCGTGTGGATCGCCGGCTCGGTGGGCGCGGCGATGTCTGGGTCGCGAATTCGCACCACATCGCGCAGCGCATCGAGGGGGCGTACGGGCACGACGCACGCGTGATCCATCCGCCGGTCGACGTCGAACGGTTCGCAGCTGCGCCACGCTCCGAGGGCGAGCACTACGTGATGGTCGGACGGCTGGTGCCCTACAAGCGCGCCGAGCTGGCCATCCGCGCGTTCGAGGGACGTGAAGCGACGCTGCACGTCGTGGGCGACGGACGCGACCGAGAGCGCCTCGAGGAGCTGGCACCGCCGAACGTGCGGTTCCTCGGGCGGGTCGACGACGCACAGCTCCCGGGCATCATGGCCGGCGCTCGCGCGCTGTTGTTCCCGGGCGAGGAGGACTTCGGGATCACGCCGGTCGAGGCGATGGCCGCCGGCACGCCGGTCATCGCGTATGGGTCGGGAGGCATCCTCGACACGGTCACGCACGGACGGTCCGGGGTGTTCTTCTCGTCCCCCGACGTCGACGCGGTACGCGAGGCCATCGACACGTTCGAGGCACGGACCTGGGACCATGCGGCGATCGCTGCCGACACGGCCCGATTCAGCAGGCAACGGTTCATCGATGCGTTCCGCGAGCTTGCCGCCGAACTCACGTGAAGCGGCACCGACACCGATGACCGCACGCCAAAACGATCGAATCGGCCCCGTTCGGGGCCGATTCGATCCAGAGACGGGTCGTCGGGCTCAGGTGGGGTCGGCAGCGCGGCGCTGGTAGCGCACCAGCACGAAGCCCGCACCGACGGCCACGAGGCCGAGCACGGTCAGACCCACGATGTCGCTGCCCGTCACCGGGAGCGACTGCCCCTGGGCGATCACCTGGGGCGGGTCGGCCTTCGCGAGGTCGATCTCGAGCACCGTCGGGGGTGTCGTGGTCAGCGGGTACGTCTCGTCGTCGGTCTGGGCCGAGGCCACCGGAGCGAGAGCGACGAATGCCACGAACAGCAGGGCTGCAACGGCGAGAAATGAACGGACACGGAGCATGAGTCACACCTTGGGTTTCGGATTGGCGTAGCCGCACGTTAGCGAGGCCGCGCGGCCCGAAACCACAGAACGTAGCAATTTCTCGAAATCTGTAGCCATGTGCTCACGATGGGTGCGGGAGGGGCATGAACGCGAGCACACATCGATGGCTCTCATGGTGTTTCCGACACATCAACCGTGTGCCCGATCGAGTCGTCCCACGACTCGCCGGAGGGGACCGACCAGGCCATGGCCGGAATCCGGGCGTCGGGCTCGATCCGAACGATGCGTCGCGACTCGTCGAGCACGAACTCCAGCCGGGTGTCGACGGTCTCGCCCGAGGCCACCATGAGGTCGAGGCCGACATGGGTCGTGGGGCCGTCGGGTCCGCTGGCGACGGCGGTCGCGCCGGGAGCGACGAGCTCACGTGCACCGGCGGGCAGGCTCACGGTCACGAATCCGCCATAGCCGGCCGGCCCGAGTCCGTCGGGCGGGTCGAACCCGATCACGTAGGGCAGGTCGTCGACGGGGGCGTTGTTGGTGACGCTGACCGTGAGTGCCATGCGGAGCTCATCGCCCGATCGCTCGACGAGCTCGAGCCTTGACGACACGTCGAGATACTGGTCGAGCTTGTTGCCGCCGCGATTGGCGACACCGACGAGCAGCGACTCCGGGCCGAGGTCGCCGTCGACACCGAGTGCGTCCCACACCGCCTGCTGCGACTCGTCCGCCGACCATGCGAACAGGTGCCGTGTCGAACCCGCCGCCCGGAGGGTCTCGGCGAGGTCGGCCACATCGAGTCCGGGATCCTCGAGCGCCTCGATCACCGCACCGGCCACCGTGGACAGCTGCTCTTGACGAGCGACGTTCTCGTCGTTGAGGTCGTCGCGCTCCTGGATGACGGCGTACTGGTCGTGCAGGAGGGTCGGGAGCACGTTGTCGGCGTCGATGGTGCCGCCGTCAGCGAGTTCGACCGGTCCGGTGACCCGGAGGATCAACGCAAGGGCGCTCACGTCGACCGACAACACGCCGTCGACCGGAAGCCGACCGAGCGCAGTCCACATGCGGCTCGCGACCTCGGCATTGACCGGGAACCGCGGCGACAATCCGAGCGAGCGCCACTCCTGGTCCGGGTCGGCCCAGCCGTACAGCTTCTCGAGTTCGGGCGGGAGGCCGACGCCCTCGTCGAGCGTCAGGTCGCCGGTGCCCTCGAAATCGCTGATCTCGATCTCGCCATCGACGAACGTGGCGACGCCGGCGGAGAGGAACATGCCCGAGCCGGATCGCATCTCGGCGTTGTTGGCAGCCAGCACGAGGTAGGAGGACGGCCCTTCGAGGATGTCTGCCAGCCCTGCCGTGGCCACCTGCCCGTCAGCCGCCAGTTGATCGACGTCGGCGAGTTGTCCAGCGAGTTCGTTCCTCGCGTCGGCCAGCGGCGCGATCAGCCCGGATGCTGGGCCGAGGTCGACGTCTGCCAGGGCAGCCCGGACATCTGCGGTGACGATCTCGAGGTCGCGGAGCAGCGCGATCCGCTCGGTCCCCTGGGGCGCAGCGTCGTCGACGAGGTCGCGGATCTCGTCGACGGCGACGACTCCCACATCGAGGACGTCGACACCGGCATCGGTGAGCGAGACACTGGACCGCAGCTGACGCCCGATGATCGGAAGCGGCCTGAGCGGGAGCAGGACGGGATTGCGGAACAGGCCGTTCGCACGGCTGAAGTCCGTGCGGGCTGCGAGCAGACGCGTCGAGGCGCTTCCATCGAGCACGTCGCCGATGTCGACCTCTTCGCGAGCGAGCGAGAGCTCGTCGGCCCCATCGGCCGCCGCCGTCCGGGCGCGTACGACGAGCACCGAGCAGATCGCGAGATAGAGCACCAGCGCACCCGCCACCCACCAACGCGGCCGCGACCACCAACTCCGAACCGAGCTCGACGGGGGCGCGGCCATCTCACCCCTGCCGACGGTGTGCCAGCCGCTCGTAGGGGGGGAACTTGGCGCACAGCGATGCCACCTCGTCGCGCACTTGCTGCAGCGCCGCGTCGTCGGCCCGGCCGCGAAGGGCCCTGCCGATGAGCTCACCGATGATCTGCATCTCGGGCTCGGCCATGCCTTGGGTCGTGGTGGCCGGGGTGCCGATCCTCACGCCTGAGGTCACGAACGGCGACCTCGGATCGTCGGGAATCGTGTTGCGGTTGAGGGTGATGCCCGCCCGGTCGAGCACCTCCTGGGCCTCCTTGCCCGTCAGGTCGGCGTCGAAGGGACGCAGATCGACGAGCAGGAGGTGATTGTCGGTTCCGCCCGACACCAGCCGGAAGCCCTCTTCGCCCAACTGCGCGGCGAGGGCCTGCGCGTTCGTCACGATCTGTGCGGCGTAGTCGGCGAACTCGGGCTTGGCGGCCTCGCCGAAGGCGACCGCCTTCGCGGCGATCACATGCTCGAGCGGGCCGCCCTGCAGGCCGGGAAAGATCGCCGAGTCGACCTTCTTGGCCAGGTCCGCAGTCGAGAGGATGCAGCCGCCACGCGGCCCGCGAAGCGTCTTGTGGGTCGTGAACGTGACGATGTCGGAGAACGGGACCGGATTCGGATGTGCCCCACCGGCGATGAGCCCGGCGATGTGGGCAGCGTCGAACATCAGAAGCGCACCGACCTCGTCGGCGATCGCCCGCAGCGGCTCGGGATCGATGCGACGGGGGTAGGCCGTGGCACCGGCCACGATCATCTTGGGACGTTCGGCGACCGCGAGTTCGCGAATGGCGTCGTAGTCGAGCCGCTCGTCACTCGGGGTCACGCCGTAGCTGACGAAGCGGTAGAGCTTGCCGGACGCGTTGGCGGGCGACCCGTGGGTGAGGTGGCCGCCGTGGTCGAGGCTCATGCCGAGCACGGTGTCGCCGGGCTCGAGCAGGGCGAGGTAGACGCCCATGTTCGCGTTGGCGCCGGAGTGCGGCTGCACGTTGGCGTGGTCGGCGCCGAAAAGGGCCTTGACGCGGTCGATGGCGATGCTCTCGACCTCGTCGATGATGCGGTTGCCGCCGTAGTAGCGCTTGCCCGGGTAGCCCTCGCTGTACTTGTTCGTCAGGACCGAGCCGGTGGCGGCCATCACCGCCGGCGAGGTGAAGTTCTCGCTGGCGATCAGCTGAAACGTCGTGTTCTGCCGATCCTGCTCGGCGTCCAGCAGTGCGAACACTTCTTCGTCGTCGGTGATGGGCCAGGGCATGTCGTCAGGACTCCTGTTCGATGGCGGTGATGAGATCGACGCGACGCTGGTGCCGACCGCCCTCGAAATCGGTGGTGAGCCAGAGCTCGAGGATCTCGTCGGCCAGTCCGGGGGCCACGATGCGCCCACCCATCGACAACACGTTCGCGTCGTTGTGCTCGCGCGACATCCGGGCCGTGTAGAGGTCGTTGCAGAGGGCGGCGCGCACGCCGTCGACCTTGTTGGCGGCGATCTGCTCGCCCTGGCCCGACCCGCCGAGCACGATGCCGCGGTCGGCTTCGCCTGCGACGACCGCACGGCCGACCGCAGCGCAGATCGGCGGGTAGTCGATCGAGTCGGTCGAGTCGGTTCCGAGATCCTTCACGGTGTGACCGAGCGACTCGAGCACCCCGATGAGATGCTGCTTCAGATCGAAACCCGCGTGGTCGCTGCCGATGGCGACGATCATGCACTCACGCGTCCCTGGGCCACCTCGGGATGCATCACGCGCAGCATCCGGTCGATGAGGTCGCCGATCTCGGTGGCAGTGTCTTCATACGCGCGCCGACTGCGTCCGATCGGATCGGCGACGTCGTCCTCTGGGTGCTGCCCGAGCAGATCGCTGGGTCGACGGCCACCGCTGAGGCGGAGCGCCCACGCGCGGACTGACTCGCCGACACCGACGAGGCGCGCCCCGCCGGGCTCTTCGGCGAGACGAACGAGTTCCTTCAGCGTGAAGGTCCGTTCGAGCACGCTCGTGTCGAGCACCACGGCCTCGCGGACGTGTTCTCGCGCCAGCCCGATGATCAGGTCGGGTGCATCGAGATCGGTCGCGTCGAGCACGCGGCTGCGGTGGTGGCTCGTGTCGATGCCCAGCTCGGCCATCACGGACACCCCGTGGGTGGTCGCCGGCTCGCCGTTCCGCCACAGGCCGACCGAGGTGGCGTGATCGTCGAGTCCGAGTTCGCTCGAACGATGGTTGAAGAACCCCACCGCCATCGGGGTACGGCAGACGTTGCCGGTGCAGATGAAGAGCACCGAAGTGGGGGCAGACTCGGACAAGGCTCAAGATTGTAGTGACCCTCCGAGGCCGTCCTACTGTCGGCGCATGGATCCTCGGACCCCGGTTCTGGTCGGCGTGGGGCAACTCAACCAGCGGGTCGACCGCGGCGAACCCGCACTCGAACCCGCTGCGCTCATGGCCGAAGCACTGCGGCGGGCCGCGGGGGACGCGGGCGCCCCGGGGCTTCTCGGCGCGGCGGACTCGATCCGCACCGTCGCGTTGCTGTCGTGGCGCTATCGGAACCCGGGAGCGGTGGTGGCGACGCTTCTCGGCATCGACCCTGCCGACACGGCGGTCAGCGCAATGGGAGGGAACTCACCGCAGTCACTGGTCAACACCACGTGCCTCGACATCCTCGAGGGCCGCGCCGAGACGGTGCTCCTCGCCGGGGCCGAAGCCTGGCGGACCCGCACGGCGGCCCGCGATGACGACGTGAAGCTCGACTGGACGGTCGAGCCCGAGGGCGCCCCTCCGGCTCGACTGCTCGGCGCCGACGTCGACATGAACCATCGGTCCGAGCTCGGCCGAGGCGTGATGATGCCGGTGCAGGTGTACCCGCTGTTCGAGCAGGCGCTCCGCCATGCGTCAGATCTCGACGACCGAGCCCACCGAACCCGGATCAGCGAGTTGTGGAGCCGGTTCTCCGAGGTCGCCGCCTCGAACCCGAACGCGTGGATCCAGAAGGCCTTCTCGGCCGAGGTCATCGCCACGGCAGGCCCTGACAACCGCATGGTGGGCTACCCGTACACCAAGCTGATGAACTCGAACAACGCCGTCGAGCAGTCGGCCGCGCTGATCCTGACATCGGTCGAGCGAGCCGAGTCCCTCGGCGTCGATCGCGACCGATGGGTGTTCCCGCTGGCCGGCACGGATGCCCGCGATCACGTGTACCTCAGCGAACGCGCCGACCTCCACTCGTCGCCGGCCATCCGCCACGCGTCGAGGGCGTGCCTCGACCTCGGAGGCGTCGGCGTCGACGACCTGGCGCATGTCGATCTGTACTCCTGTTTCCCTTCGGCAGTGCAGATCGGCGCGAACGAGATCGGCCTCCCCCTCGACCGGCAGCTCACGGTGACCGGCGGCCTGAGTTTCGCCGGCGGTCCGTGGAACAACTACGTGATGCACGCCATCGCGACGATGGCCGACGTGCTGCGCGCCGACCCCGGCTCGATCGGCCTGTGCACTGCGAACGGGGGCTACACGACCAAGCATGCGTTCGGCCTCTACTCGACCGAACCGGCGGCCGAGGGGTTCCGGCACGCATCACCCCAGGATGCGGTCGACGCGCTCCCCCGTCGCACGATCGCGGCCGACTACGCCGGTCCGGCCACCCTCGAGTCGCACACCGTCATGCACGACCGCGAAAGCCGCCCCGAGATCGCCATCGCCGCGGTGCTGACACCCGAAGGCGGTCGCGGCTGGGCAACCTCGACCGACGACGACGTGAAGGCAACGCTGGTCGGCAACGACCTGATCGGCGACTCGGTCACCGTCGACGCGGACGGTGCACTTCGGCTCTGAGGTGGGTCAGTCGCTGAGGTTCTGATGACGGAGCTTGGCGTTCATGTCGGCCATCACGCGCCGGCTCGCCTTGGGCATCTCCTCGAGAAGCGTCTTGAAGTGCTCGGTGTCGAACGCCAGCAGCTTCATGTCGGTGACGGCCTTGACCGACGCCGAACGGGGCCGCTGGTCGATGATCGCCATCTCACCGACCGTCGAGCCGGACTCGAGGGTCGCGACGTAGTGCTCACCGATGTACACCGCGGCCTTGCCTTCGAGGATCACGAAACACTCGCGGCCGACCTTGCCCTGGTCCATGAGCAGGGCACCCTTCTCGGCATTGACCACCTCGGACAGCGCGGCGACCCGGTCGAGCTCGGCCGAGCTGAAACCCTCGAAGAAATCGACGCCCGCGAGATCCTTGCCGGCGCCTGAATTGCCTGACTTGCGGAATGCCATCGTGCCCTGCCCTTCTTCTCGGAACGCGGGAGAACCTACCGCACCGAGCCGATCGCAGTCGGCGGACCCGACCGTTCCTCAGAGCGGGGCCCCGGCAGCTTCGAGGTCTGCGACGGACACTGCGCCGATTCGCAGGACCTTCCACGGCTGGCCGGTGGCGTCGACGACCGTCGACGCCACCGTGCCGAGTCGTCCGCCGTCGACCAGGACCACATCACCGCCCAGCTGCCTTCGGGCCTCCTCAGCGGTGGTGGCCGGGTCGGATCCGTGTCGGTTGGCGCTCGTGGCCGCGATCGGTCCCACCTGCTCGGTCAACGCACGGATCAGCGGGTCGTCGGGGACCCGAACGCCGATCGTGTCGGCAGGCTCACCGAGATCCCAGCTCAGCGCCGATCGACGGCGAAGCACGAGCGTCAGCGGCCCGGGCCAGCACGCTCGAGCAATCGAGCGATGAACGGACGAGACGTCTCGGGCCAACGCGAACGCCTGCTCGGAACTCGCACACAACACCGCGATCGGCGCCTCGGCACCTCGACCCTTCAACTCGAACAGGTTCCGAACGGCGCGGTCCATCGCGGGGAGGGCAGCCAGGCCATAGACCGTGTCCGTCGGCAGCACCACCGCCCGGCCGCGCTCGAGTGCTGCGACGACCTCGTCGAGTTCATCCACGGGCGACCATCGCTCGTTCACGACCAGCGAGATCGGCGGCGATCTCGGTCCGGCTGAATCCGTGGATCGTCGCGAGCTCGGCGACGGCGCTCGCCTGGCGAGGGTCGATCTCGCACACGAGGACGCCGTCCGGCAGCAGCCACTCGCGCGCCGCTCCGATGATCTCGCGCAGGTCGTCGAGACCGTCGGGGCCCGCCCGGAGCGCCTCGGCCGGCTCCCACTCCTCGACCGCAGCGGGAAGGTCGTCCATCGCCGCCACGTACGGCGGGTTGCTGACGATCACGTCGAGTCGCCCACGGAGCTCGTCCGGGAGCGCGCCGAACCAGTTGCCGGCACAGATCGTCACGACAGCAGCCCGTCGGCCCAGGCCTGAACAATTCGCTCGTGCCACCTCGAGCGCAGCGGGATCGCGATCGGTCGCCCACACCTCGACGCCCGTGCACTCCGCTGCCAGGGACAACGCGATCGCTCCTGAGCCGGTGCCGAGGTCGGCCACCCGCACGTCTGTTCCGCGATGACGAACCTCGTCGATGGCGAGCCCGGCGACGACCTCGGTCTCGGGCCGAGGGATCAACACCCGGCGGTCGACCAGCAGGTCGAGCGAACGAAACGGCCAGTGGCCGATCACGTACTGCACGGGTTCTCCGGTCGCCCGCCGAGCCAGCATGGAGTCGAGGTGTGCGACCCTGCGCTGGGTGGCCGGCTGCGCGGCGATGATGTCGAACCGTTCGCCTGCCGCCTGCTCGACGAGCCAGCGGGCTTCGTTGGGCGCGGTCTCGAACGGGAGCGAGGTAATCAGGTGCTCGGCCTCGGTGAGCAGTTCTCGCCAGGTGACCGCGCCCGGCTCGGCAGCGTTCGGCACGACTCAGCCCTCTTCGAGGCGCCGCGTCTGCTCCTCGGCCACCAGCGCGTCGCTGATCTCGTCGAGATCGCCGGCCAGCACCTTGTCGAGGCGGTAGAGCGTCAGCCCGATGCGATGATCCGAGACCCGATTCTCCTTGAAGTTGTAGGTGCGGATCTTCTCGCTGCGTCCACCACCACCGACCTGTTCACGGACCGACTCGGACCGCTCGGCCGCCAAACGGTCCTGCTCTGCCTTCAGCAGCCGACTGCGCAGGACCACCAGCGCGCGGGCGCGGTTCTGGAGCTGACTCTTCTCGTCCTGCATCGACACCACCAGCCCGGTCGGCAGATGGGTGATGCGCACGGCCGAATCGGTGGTGTTGACCGACTGCCCACCCGGCCCGGACGAGCGGTACACGTCGATCTGCAGGTCCGCGTCGTTGATGGAGACGTCGACCTCGTCGGCCTCGGGCAGCACGCTCACCGCGGCCGACGACGTGTGGATGCGACCCTGGCTCTCGGTCGCAGGCACCCGCTGGACCCGGTGGGGACCACCTTCGTGCTTCATCCGGCTCCAGACCCCGTCACCGCTGACCTTGAAGGTCACCTCGTTGTAGCCACCCATGTCGGACGGATCGGTGTTCAACGTCTCGAACTTCCAGCCCTGGTTCGCGGCGAAGCTCCGATACATCTCGAACAGATCGCGCGCCCACAGGTTCGCCTCCTCGCCGCCCTCGGCACCCCTGATCTCGACGATCACGTTCTTGTCGTCGTTCGGATCCTTCGGGAGCATGAGCAGCCGGAGCTCACCCTCGAGCCGCTCGATGTCGGCCTCGGCTTCGGTCGCCTCGCTGCGCATGGCCTCACGTTCCGCGGCCGGGGCATCGGTGAGCAGTTCCTTCGCCGCCGCGAGGTCTTCGGTGCGGGCGTCGAGTTCGTCGGCGACCTCGACGATCGCCTTCAACTCGACATAGCGCCGTCCGGCGTCAGCGAGCCGCTCGGGGTCACGGGTGAGCTCGGGATCACCCATCCGCATCTCGAGGTCACCGAGTTCGCGACGCAACGAATCGATGCGGCCGGTCACGGGTCGAAGCTACCGGCCGCCCCACGAACTCACCCCAACAGATCCGCTTCTGGGATCGGGTCAGCCGCGCCAGTCGGTGCGGACCGTGCGGATCTCGCAGCCGTCGCTCACGCGGGCGGCGATCTCCTCGGTCAGCTGGTGCACATCGCGCTCGGGAACCACGACCACGAGCATCGACGAAGGATCGAGGTGGGCGCGGGTGTCGGCAGCGATCGGGATGAGATCGAGATCGATCCCGACCGAGACCACGACCGTCACCGCTCGGCCAGATGCGTCGTGGCCGGTGCAGGCAGTGGTGGAGCGCTCGGTGAGGGTCTCCCGGGCGAACGGTGACGGTGACGGCGCCAGATCGGCACACCCGACCATCCCGGGATCCGTGACGATCACCGTGCGCAGCCATCGTTCGGGTGCGAGGTCACGGAGCGGATGAGGCGGGCGATCGGCCTGCCGATCGTGGCGAACGATCCCCACCACCCGGTCGAGCGCCTCGGGGCGCGGCAGGTCCTCGTGCACGAGGGCGGTCATCTCGCGGTCCAGCTTGCCGACGCCGATGTGCAGCACGGGACCATCGTCGCCGCGCTCGATGCGAGCGACTTCGAGACCGCGGTACTCGCCGAGCAACCGACCGTGCTCGATGTTCACCTCGAGACCGGCTGCCTCGAGCTGGGCTGCCAGCGCAGGATCGTCGGGCGGCGGCGGTTCGACCACCAGCGGATCAGCACCAGCGGGTGCGAGCGTGGAGTCGGCCAGTGCGAGCACGGTCGGCGGATCGTCGAAGTAGGCGGCGCGACGGGCAGCGGTCCCGATGCCGTCGGTGCCGATGAGCGTCAGCCGGGTCGCACCGTGGCGTCGGGTCCAGGCCATCGCCGGACCGAGAGAGCCGGCAGCGTCGCCGTCGACCAGCACCCAGGCCATCGACCCGGTCACCAGCGCAGCGCCGGCGCCGAAGGCAGCCCGACGGGTGGGTTCCGCGTGGCTGGACGCGCGGACCAGGGCCTCGAGTTTGGCCCCGCTCAGACGGGACCGGGGATCCTCGGTGGGCTCGCTCAGGAGCTCAGGAGTCGGAGTCGGTCGCCTCGGACTCGGGCGCAGCGGCCTTGCGCTTGCCGTAGCGGCGCTCGAAGCGGTCGATCCGGCCACCGGTGTCGACCAGGCGCTGCGTGCCTGTGTAGAAGCCGTGGCTCGCGCTCGACACCTCGACGTCGTAGACCGGGTAGGTGTTGCCGTCCTCCCACTCGACCGTGTTCTCGGTGGTCACCGTGGAACGAGTGAGGAAGGCGAAGTCGGCGCCTTTGTCGCGGAACACGACGGGCCGATAGTCGGGGTGGATGTCAGTCTTCATAGCGAGGGGCAATCCTAGGACTTGGCGATCTCGTCGAGGAAGTCGTCGTTCGTCTTGAACGACTGCATGCGCTCGATCAGCAACTCCAGACCACCGGCGCCGGAGCTCTCGTCGCCCTGCATCGCCTGCAGCACCCGGCGAAGTTTCCAGACGAGATCGAGGTGCTTGCGGCTGAAGAGCAGCTCTTCGTGGCGGGTCGAGCTGGCGTCGACATCGATGGCCGGGTAGATCCGGCGTTCGGCCAGGCGACGATCGAGCTTGAGCTCCATGTTGCCCGTGCCCTTGAACTCCTCGAAGATGACCTCGTCCATCCGTGACCCGGTCTCGACCAGCGCCGTGGCCAGGATCGTGAGCGAACCACCTTCTTCGACGTTACGGGCGGCCCCGAAGAACTTCTTGGGCGGATAGATGGCACCGGTGTCGAGTCCACCTGACATCGCACGTCCGGTCAGGTTCCCCGCCATGTTGTAGGCGCGGACGAGGCGGGTGATGCCGTCGAGGATGACGACGACGTCCTTGCCCTCCTCGACGCGGCGCTTGGCACGCTCGATCACCAGTTCGGCGATGCGGCAGTGCTCCTCGGTCGGCCGATCGAAGGTGCTGCCGATCACCTCGGCGCTCTCGAGCGAACGGCGCATGTCGGTGACTTCTTCGGGGCGCTCGTCGATGAGCAGCACCATGAGCTCGACGTCGGGACTGTTGCGCTCGATCGCCTGGGCGATCTGCTTCATGATCATGGTCTTGCCGGCCTTGGGCGGCGACACGATCAACCCTCGCTGGCCCTTCCCGATCGGGGCGATCAGGTCGATGATCCGAGCGGCGACCGCGTTCGGGTTCTTCGGGAGCTCGAGCACGAGCTTCTCGTCCGGGAACAGCGGCGTCAGGTCATCGAAGTCGGGGCGCCCCTTCGCGGCTTCCGGATCGCCCCCGTTGACGTGCTCGACGCTGAGCAGCGCCGGGTTCTTCTCGTTGCGGAAGGCGGGCCTGCTCCCGCCGGCGACCTCGTCGCCCGGACGGAGACCGAACTGACGAACCTGCTTCACCGACACGTAGACGTCGTCGCGGGACTGGAGGTGACCGTTGGTACGGAGGAAGCCGAAGCCCTCGCGTTGCACGTCGAGGATTCCGCTCACCGCGATGGGGTCGCCGGTGTACTCCTCGGTGGACTCGCGGTTGCGGCCCCGACGACGACGGCGCTTGTTCCCACCTTCGCCTTCGTCACCGTCTCCGGATCCGCCGCCGGTCTTGTCCGCGGCGTCGTTGTCGGAGGTGTCCTTGTCGGAAGCACTCTTGTTCGGAGTGTCCTTGGCGGAGGCGTCCTTGCCGGAGCCCCGACCGCCGTCGCTCGGCCCCGAACCGTTGTCGTCGGGCTTCTTGGTCGACCGCGAGTTCCCTCGCCCGCTTCTGGCATCCGAGCCGGACTGCTGCTGCCGGCGTGGCTTGGGGGGAGTAGACGCGGGCCGATTCGAACCGGCGACCTTCTGGGTCTCAGCTGCTTCGGGCTGGGGAGCTGCCTCGGGTTCGGGCTCGTCGGCCGGCCCGGTGTCGGTGACACCGGCCAGCTCGAGGATCAGATCGGCCAGCTTGGCCTTCGTCGCGCGGGCGGGTGCTCGACCACCCAGTGCGTCGACGATCGTGCTGAGCTCGTCCTTGTCCTTCTTGAGCAGCGCTTCGCGTTCGAGCGGGGGGCTTGCGTCGGCCATGGTCGACCCTTCGATCGTTCGTGTCGGGGAGAGGAACTGCGATGGTCGGGGCCTCGGCGGACCCCTCGCACCATCGCCGGCTGGGCGATTTCGCACCAGCAACAACGGTCTGCAAGGTAGCGGAACCGGCAGGAGAACCGCGAACTGCCGAACGCGAGCGCATCCTCACCAGCGGCACGAAGCCACTCAGGTGATCGCTGAGCGGATGAACGACTGGACCGTCGCCAGGTCGTTCGGGAGCGACGTGCAGTGCTCGGGGAGATCGAGGGTCGCCGCCAGCGCAGCGGGCAGTTCGGGAGCGCGGCCGGTGGCAGCTTCGACCGCATCGCCGAACTTGGCGGGGTGGGCGGTCGACACGCACACCATCGGGACGTCGTTGCGGCGACGAGCGGCACGAGCGGCACCGACACCGACGGCCGTGTGGGGATCGACGACGATGCCGGTCGACGCGGCGACATCGGCGATCACCGCAGCCACTTCGCCGTCGTCCAAACGGGTGCCGGCAAAGGTCTCGGTCACCGCAGCAGCACGCGTCGACCCGAGATCGACCCGGCCTTCCGATCGGAACTCCTGCATGGCCTCGGCCACCGCGCCACCATCGCGATCGAAGAGCTCGAACAGCAGACGCTCGTGGTTCGACGAGACCTGGATGTCCATGGCCGGGCTCGTGGTCGCCACGACCTCACGCATCTCGAGCACGCCGGTCTCGAGCCAGCGGGCGAGGATGTCGTTGGTGTTCGACCCGATCACCAACTCGGCGATGGGCGCACCGGTGGTGCGGGCGACCCACGCCGAGAACACGTTGCCGAAGTTCCCGGTCGGGACCGCGAACCCGCACGGTCCGAGCTTCTCGGTCGTCGTGCGGTAGTAGACGGTCTGGGCCATGACCCTGGCCCAGTTGATCGAGTTCATCGCCGCCTGACCCACTGCGGCGCGAAAGGCGTCGTCGGCGAACATGGCCTTCACGAGGTCCTGGCAGTCGTCGAAGGTGCCGTCGATGGCGACGTTGTGCACGTTCGGAGCGTCGACCGTCGTCATCTGCCTGCGCTGGATGTCGGAGACGCGTCCGGCCGGATGCAGCACGACCACATCGATCCGCTCGCGGCCGAGCGCCGCGTGGATCGCGGCCGAACCGGTGTCGCCCGAGGTCGCCACGATGATCGTCGCCCGTTCGTCGCGCTTGGTGAGCTCGTGGTCGAACAGGCGGCCGACGAGCTGGAGGGCAACGTCCTTGAACGAGAACGTCGGCCCGTGGAAGAGCTCGAGCAACCAGACGTCGTCGTCCAACGGCACCAGCGGACAGACGTCGGGATGGTCGAACGTGGCGTAGGAGTCACTGACCATGGCATCGAACGCCGACCGATCGATCGACCCCTCGACGTACGGCCACATCAGGTGGCTCGCCGCGTCGGCGTACCCCGACGGAACCGGAGCGTCGAGACGCGGCCACTCGTCGGGGACGTAGAGGCCGCCATCGGACGCAAGGCCTCGGAGCAGGACATCGCCGAAGTCGAGCGCAGGCGCGGTCCCCCGGGTCGAGACGTACTTCACTCCTCGGATCCGATCACTCGGAGCACCGAACCGATCCGGGTCACCGAATCGAGGCGGCGGAGGTCGTCGAGGGTCGCCCGCACGTCGGCCTCGCGGGCTTCGTGGGTGATGAACACGAGGCGAGCGTCGCTGCCCATGCCCTCCTGCTCCATCGAGCGGATCGACACGTTGTGCGCGCCGAAGGCTCCGGCGACCTCGGCGAGGACGCCGGGGCGGTCGTCGACGCGGATCTGGATCGAGTGGGCGCCGATCACCTCGTCGATCGGCGTGATGTCGACTGCGTTGAGCGTGCCGACACTCGCATGAGCACCCTTGGAGAGGTTGACTGCGGCATCGATGATGTCGCCGAGCAACGCCGACGACGTCGGACCGCTGCCGGCCCCGCGGCCATAGAACATCAGGTCGCCGACCGACTCGCCCTCGACGAACACCGCGTTGAAGCTGTCGTGCACCGAGGCGAGCGGATGGTCGATCGGCACCATCGCCGGGTGCACCCTGACCCCGATCCCCGTGTCGGTCGGTTCGGTGATCGCCAGCAACTTGACCACGAACCCGAGTCGGGCCGCGTCGGTGATGTCGTCTGCGGTGATGCCGCTGATGCCTTCGCAGTGGACGTCGGCGGCCGTCACTGCAGCACCGAACGCGATCGAGGCGATGATGGCAGCCTTGGCGGCGGAGTCGTGGCCCTCGACGTCGGCGGTCGGGTCGGGCTCGGCGTACCCGAGGCGCTGCGCCTCGGCGAGTGCGTCGGCGTAGCTCGTACCGTGGGACGTCATCTGGTCGAGGATGTAGTTGGTCGTCCCGTTCACGATGCCCATCACCCGACGGATGCGCTCGCCCATCAGCGACTCACGCAGCGGCCGGATGAACGGGATGCCACCGCCCACGGCAGCCTCGAAGAGAAGATCGACCCCGGCCTCGTCGGCAGCAGCCAGCAGGTCATGGCCGTGCGTCGCCATCAGCTCCTTGTTGGCGGTCACCACCGGTTTGCCGCACGAGAGCGCCGCAGCCAGCAGGTCGTGGGCAGGATCGACGGCTCCCATGACCTCGACCACCAGGTCGACCTCCTCGCCGCTGCAGAGCCCCATTGCATCGGTGGTCCCGAGGCCGGACGGGATCGGCACCGATCGCGTCTTGTCGAGATCGCGCACGGCGATGCGACGGACCTCGAGGTCGACGCCGGTGCGCCGCGCGATCTCGGGTCGGGTCCGCTCGATCAGGGCCGCCAGCGGCGCCCCGACGTTGCCGTAGCCCAGAAGGCCGATTCGAACTCGCATGGGCCGAACCGTAGTGACGCGAGCCCAGCCGGCCCGATTCTTTCCTTGATATCTTTCATGTTGTCTTGATATGTTCCCATCAATGTCCAGCTTTTTCACTCCGGGAAGCGAGATCGCAGGGCACCTCGTGCTCGCCGTGACCGCGGGCGACGGCCCGACGGTTCGGCTTCGGGCGCGCGACGCGAGGGGCCGAGGCTCCGAGGTCGCTGTGTCGGTACGGCCCGACGCCGACGAGGCGGCACTCGCCGAAGCCCGACACCACGCACAGCGTCTTGCCGGGCTCGACGGGCCGGTGTTCTGCGTGCCCACCGACATCCGCCTCACCGACCACGGGCTCGTCGTCATTCGACCGTGGTTCGAATCGACGCTGGCACTCGGTGCCCGTGCAGCGGGCCTGTCCGCCCGACGATGCACGGGGCTGGTGATCGACCTGGCCCGTGCACTGGACGAAGCGCATCACTGCGGACTCCGGCACGGGGCGGTGGGCGGCACGAACATCGTGATCGCCGACGACGGAAGGGGACGCCTGGTCGACGCGGCGGCCACGTGCGCTCCCGTCGGCGACGACACCGTCGCCCTGGGAGCGGCGGCCGCCAACTGGCTCGGCGAGTTCGACGAAGGGCCGCTGATCGACCTGGCGCGCGAGCAGTGTGCGGCGGCGGCCCGAGGTCGCCTGGGTGCGTCCGAACTCGCCGACCGCCTCGGCCGCATCATGAACGCCGACCGACTCCCACCCGACCCGCCGCAGGCGTCGGCTCCGCCACGAAGGCGACACTCCAACCGACCGAGACGGGTCGGGCTGCAACCCTTGGGGTGGTTGCGGCCTCGGCGTCGGTGAGCCGGCCGCGCACGGTCGATCACCCGGCCACGGCGGTGTCGGTGGTGGCCCTCGCTCCGGCGACCGGACGCTCGCTCAGCCCTCGTCGGTGACCAGCAGATCGTCGAGCGTCTCGCGGCGCACGACGACCCTGGCGTCGCCGTCATGGCAGAACACCACCGCGGGCCTCAGGACCTTGTTGTAGTTCGAGCCCATCGAA
>DATKWD010000120.1:0-8001 GCA_035529695.1 Acidimicrobiales bacterium
CCATGCGGGCCTCACCGCCGTAGGCACTCGGGAGCTTGGCGATGGCCTCGTCGACCCGGTTGCGGAGCTGGAGCGGCTCGGCGCCCACCTTCTGCAGGATCGGGAGCACGATGCCCTCGGGCTGGCGCAAGAGGGCGGCCAAGAGGTGGTCGGGCGTGACCTCGGGGTTCGAACGGTCCTTCGCCAGCGTCAACGCGGCGTTGAACGCCTCCTGGGTCTTGAGCGTCCACTTGTTCGGATCCAATGACATGGTCCGCAGTATACCGCAGACTCAGCAAAGTTGATGCTATTACACTCAAGTCGCGCGACAGGTGGGCCGATCAGGCCTTGCGGCGACGTTTGCCCTGGTAGATCACCAGGCTCTGCTTGAGGGGAACGAGCTCTCGTTTGTACTGCTTGTGGGTCTCCTCGACATCGACCGACGCCTGGTGCTCGGCGGCTTCGAGCTTCGCCTCGAGTTCGGCGACCCGGGCCTCGAGGTCGAGCACCATCTGGACACCGACCAGGTTGAGTCCTTCGCCCGTGAGATCCTGGATGCGTCTGAGCAGGCTGATGTCGGCGTCGGAGTATCGCCGCGAGCCGCCGCCGGTGCGGGCCGGATCGACCAACCCCTTGCGCTCGTAGACCCGCAAGGTCTGGGGGTGAACCCCGGCGAGCTCGGCGGCCACCGAGATGACGTACACCGCACGGTTCTCACGGTTCATCCGACCGCCTCCTCGTGTTGGTCATCTTCGCGCTCGACACCGAGGTGTGCTCGCGGGCTCGATTCGGCCAGATTGGCGAGGGCCTCGACGGCCTTGCGTTCTTCTCGGCTGAGCTTGTTGGGGACCGCCACTTCGACGGTGACGAGCAGGTCGCCGGTCTTCTTCTTCGACTCGACGCCACGACCCTTGACGCGAAACGTCTTGCCGGTCTGGGTGCCCGCGGGAATGCGGAGCGTGACGGTGGAGCCGTCGAGCGTCGGGACGGTGATGTCGGCGCCGAGGGCCGCTTCGGGGAACGTGATGGGAGCGACGAGCCTGAGGTTCTCGCCGGCCCGTTCGAACAGCCGGTGCGGGGCCACGTGGACGCGGACGAACAGGTCGCCGGCCGGGCCACCGCTCCGGCCCGGCTCGCCTCGCTTCTTGAGCCGGATCTTCTGACCGTCGTCGACGCCCGCGGGGACGCGCACCTTGATCTCGCGTGGCCGCTGTTCGGTGCCGGCGCCGTGACAGGTGGGACACGGGTCGGCGATGACCGACCCACGCCCCGAGCACGACGGACAGGGCTGGCTGAAGGAGAAGAACCCCTGGTTGTCGTCGATGACGCCCCGCCCCGCGCAGGCGCTGCACGGCTGCGGCGTGGTTCCGGGGCGTGCCCCCGAGCCCTTGCAGGTCGAACACGCCGCTTCGCTGGTGAGGTGCACCGAGGTCGTGACACCCGTGACGGCATCGTCGAAGGAGAGGTGGAGGTCGGTGACCAGATCGCGTCCACGTTGCGGTGCTGCACCACCCCCGCCCCGCGGCCGCCGGCCCCGCTGGCCGAACAAGCCACCCAGGAGGTCGCCCAGATCGCCGACATCGCCCGCGTTGAACGTGGCGCCGCCGGGACCGCCGCTCCCGCCACCGCCGAACATGCCGCCCATCGGGCCCATGGCTCGGACCTCGTCGTACTCCTTGCGTTTCTCGGCATCGCCCACGACGTCGTATGCGGCCGACACCTCCTTGAACCGCTCTTCGGCCGCAGGGTCGTCGGGGTTCTGGTCGGGGTGGTTCTCGCGGGCCAGCTTGCGATACGCCTTGGTGACTGCCTTGGGGTCGGCGTCCTTGGTCACGCCGAGGACCCCGTAGTAGTCCTTCTCGAGCCACTCTCGTTGTGGCGCCACGGGCCTAGTCCTTGACCTTCACCATGGCAGGCCTGAGCACGCGCTCGTTCCACAGGTAGCCGATCCGCAACACCTCGGCGACGACCTGCTCGCCACCGTCGCCGGGCTCGTGCAACACAGCCTCGGCGACGTTCGGGTCGAACGGCTCGCCCAGCGGGTCGACGCGCCGCAGACCCTCCTTCTCGAGGGCGCCCAACAAGGCGGTGAACACCTCGGTGGCACCGTCGGCACCGTGGGTCATCGCAGCATCGCCCGCGTCGAGCACCGGAAGCAGGCCCTCGACGAACCTGCCGAGGATTCGACTGACTTCGTCGCCTTGACGCTTGTGGGCCTGCTTGCGGAAGTTCTCGAAGTCGGCTTGCGACCGTCGGTAGGCCTCGAGGAACTGGTCGCGCTCGTCGAGGAGCTTGACCACGTCCTCGGCGCTGACCTGCGACATGTCGAGATCGTCCTCGGCGCGCGGACCACCTTGTTCGTCACGTTCCTCTTCGGGCAGGTCGACCGGGTCGAGATGATCGGTCTCTGCCTCCTGGATCGGATCGTCGGACACCGGACTCAGCTCTCGTCGGTGGTGTCGTCGTCCTCGACGATCTCGGCGTCGACCACGTCGTCGTCGTCGACCTCGTCGGAGGAGCCCCCGGTGTCGCCGCCGACGTAGTCGGACTCGGCTGCGGCGGCCGCTTCGTAGAGCTTCTGGGTGAAGGTCTGTGAGGCCGCCATCAGGTTGTCGGTGGCCGTGCGGATGGCTTCGACGTCGTCGCCCTCGAGTGAGCCCTTGAGGTCCTCGAGCTTCTCCTCGACCGCGGTCTTCTCCTCGCCCGGGATCTTGTCGCCCTGCTCCTTGAGCAGCTTCTCGGTCTGGTACACGAGCGTGTCGCCGGTGTTGCGGGCCTCGGCCTCGAACTTGCGGGTGGCATCCTCTTCGGCGTGCGCCTCGGCGTCACGGACCATCTGATCGATGTCGTCCTTGGCGAGCGACGACTGACCGGTGATGGTCATCGACTGCTCCTTGCCGGTCGCCCGGTCCTTGGCCGACACGTGCACGATGCCGTTGGCATCGATGTCGAAGGTGACCTCGATCTGTGGCACGCCGCGAGGTGCGGGCGGCAGATCGACGAGCTGGAACTTGCCCAACGTCTTGTTGAACTGACTCATCTCACGCTCACCCTGGAGCACGTGGATCTCGACCGACGGCTGCATGTCCTCGGCCGTCGTGAAGACCTCGGTGCGCTTGGTGGGGATCGTGGTGTTGCGCTCGATGAGCCGGGTCATGACCCCGCCCTTGGTCTCGATGCCGAGACTGAGGGGCGTGACGTCGAGAAGCAGCACGTCCTTGACCTCGCCCTTGAGCACGCCGGCCTGGATGGCGGCGCCGATGGCGACCACTTCGTCGGGGTTGACCGACTTGTTGGGCTCCCTGCCAGTGAACTCGTTGACCATCTCGGCGACGGCCGGCATCCGCGTCGAACCACCGACGAGGATCACGTGCTCGATGTCGCCCTTGCTCAGTCCGGCGTCCTTGATGGCCTGCTCGAACGGCGTCTTGCAGCGCTCGAGCAGGTCGGCGGTGAGCTCCTGGAACTTGGCGCGCGTCAGGCTCTCGTCGAGATGGAGCGGACCTTCGTTGGTGGCGGTGATGAACGGCAGGTTGACCTGGGTCTGCTGCACCTGGCTGAGCTCGATCTTGGCCTTCTCGGCAGCCTCCTTGAGGCGCTGCATGGCCATGTTGTCCTTGCTCAGGTCGACGTTGTGGGCCGACTTGAACTGGGCGACGAGCCAGTCGATGACCCGCTGATCCCAGTCGTCGCCACCCAGGCTGGTGTCGCCATGGGTCGCCTTGACCTCGAACACCCCGTCGCCGATCTCGAGGATCGAGACGTCGAAGGTGCCTCCGCCGAGGTCGAACACGAGGATGGTCTGGTCCTCGCCTTCCTTGTCGAGTCCGTAGGCAAGCGCCGCGGCGGTCGGCTCGTTGATGATGCGGAGCACCTCGAGGCCTGCGATCTGGCCGGCCTCCTTGGTGGCGGTGCGTTGCGCGTCGTCGAAGTACGCGGGGACCGTGATGACGGCCTGGGTGACCGTGTCGCCGAGATAGGCCTCGGCGTCACGCTTCAGCTTCTGGAGCGTGCGGGCCGAGATCTCCTGGCTGTTGTAGTCCTTGCCGTCGATGCCGATCGACCAGTTGGTGCCGATGTGGCGCTTCACCGACCGGATCGTGCGATCGGGGTTGGTGATGGCCTGGCGCTTGGCGACCTCGCCGACCAGGACCTCGCCGTCCTTGGCGAAGGCCACGACCGATGGGGTCGTGCGCGCACCCTCGGCGTTGGGGATGACAACGGGATCGCCGGCCTCGAGCACGCTGACGACAGAGTTGGTGGTACCGAGATCGATTCCGACGGCCTTGGGCATTGCTGATCCTCCGAGACGGGAGTTGGACGGGTGGTTTCGGTGGAGTGTAACCGCACGATTCGCAGATCAACACAAAAGTTGAGTGATATGCACGCAACTTTCGCCATGCGAGGTCGGCACGGTGATCGCTCGAAGGCCGATGATCCACCGAGAGCCGACGATCCACCGAGAGAAGGACGACATCGGGCAGAACGTTCCGTAGCCTGACCGAGGTGACCGCACTGCTCAGGACCGTCGGTCTCACCAAGGCCTACCCGGGGGTGGTGGCGCTCGACGAGTTGACCGTCGACATCGCCCCGGGCACCGTCGGCCTGGTCGGGGCAAACGGAGCAGGCAAGACGACGCTGTTCCGGATCATGCTCGGGCTGACCCCGCCCGACTCGGGCTCGATCGAGGTGGCAGGTGTCGACGTGGCGAATGACCCGATCGGCGTGCGGACCCGACTCGGGTTCATGCCCGAGCACGACTGCCTGCCCACCGACCAGACCGCGGCCGACCTGGTGGCCACGCTGGGCGAGTTCGGCGGGCTCCCGCCCCGCGCCGCCCGCCAACGGGCATCCGACGTCCTCGACCTCGTGGGCCTCGACGAAGCCCGGTTCCGACCGCTCGAGGGGTTCTCGACGGGCATGCGCCAACGAACCAAGCTCGCTCAGGCCATCGTCGGCGATCCTCAGGTCGTGCTGCTCGACGAGCCGACCGCCGGCCTCGACCCGTCCGGCCGCGAGGAGATGCTGCAGCTGATCGAGCGCCTCGCGACGTTCGGCATCTCGATCGTGCTCGCCACCCACCTGCTCGACGACGTCCAGCAGGTGTGCGACCAGGTCGTGATGCTCGATGGTGGGCGGCTCGTCACGGCCGGGCGTACCGATGCGCTCGTCGAGACCACCGGAACGGTCACCGTCGATGCCGGCGGACACACCGATGCGCTGCTCGATGCCATCGGGGCTGCCGGTCTGACCTCCGTGGTGGCGTTGGACGGTTCGGTCGCGGTGTCGATGTCGGGCGACGACGATCTCGACCGGATCGTGGCGGCCGTCGCAGCGGCAGGGCTGCCGCTCCATCGGCTGACCCCGCGGAGCCGGAGCCTCGACGACGTCTTTCTCGATCGGGCGACTCGATGACCGCGACGTCGACGGGCGCAGTCTACGACCGCGGCTACCGACCCTACGACGGCCCGCGAGGCGGTCGGAACGAGGCGCGCCGGGCCCTGTGGCGGGCGTCGGTACGACGCGCGCTCGGACTGCGGCGGTCGTGGCGGCAGAAGGTGTTCCCGTGGACCCTGCTGGCGATCGTGTCGGTTCCGGCGGTGGTCAACGTCGGGATCGCCTACCTCACGCGCGACACCGTCGCCGAGGAGTTCGAGTTCATCACCTACCGCGAGTACGTCGGCGTCGGCACCGCGCTGCTGCTGTTCGTGGCGCTCACCGCCCCCGACATCATCTGTCCGGACCGGCGTCACCGGATGCTGCCTCTCATCTTCGCCCGACCGCTCACCGGCACCGACTACGTGGTCACCAAGGTGGCGGCGCTCACGGCCATCGTGTTCGCGTTCGGCTTCCTCCCCCACGTCGTGCTCTTCGTCGGCCAGGCATTCGTCGACCGTGACGGCTCGCTCACCTACGTCCGAGCGAACGCCGAGTTCATCTGGCAGGTTCCGATCGCGGTCGCGATCGTGGCCATCTACTACTCGGTGCTCGGGATCCTGGCAGCGAGCTTCACGAACCGCAGGGCGATCGCGGGCGCGGTCTTCCTCATCGTCCTGCTCGTCGCCTCGGTCGTCTCGGCCGTGCTCTCGGGCGGCGACGAGGAAGGGGTGTTCTCCTCGATGTGGGCCGTGGTCAACCTCCTCGCCCTTCCCCTGCGCGTCCGTGACCTGGTCTTCCTCGGCGAGATGGCTCCTGACGGGCCGCTCGGCGGCATCGACGGCGGAGCCACCGCGGCGGTCGTCACCTACCTCGCCGTCGTCGGGACCTCGATGGCGGTCCTGCTCCGGCGCTACCGATGGATCGAGACGTGATCTCCGACTCGTCGGTCGTGGCCACCGATCCGGCCTTCGTCGCAGACGCCACCGTGACCGTCGGGGACGTCTCGGTGTGGTTCGGTCAGAAGGTCGCGTTGTCCGAGGTCTCGTGCTCGTTCGGTCCGGGTGTGACCGGGCTGCTCGGTCCGAACGGAGCCGGCAAGACGACGCTCATGCGTGCTGTCTGTGGCCTGCTCCCGGTGAACCAGGGTGACGTGCGGGTGCTCGGAGCCGACCCCCGCACCGATCGTCCCGTCCACCTCCAGCTCGGCCTCGTTCCCGAAGAGGACGCGGTCCCCGAGGCCCTGACCGCTCGTCAGCTCGTGCGCTACACCGCGAGGCTCCGCAACATCGACGACGAGGCCGCCGTGACCGGTGCATTGGCACGGGTCGACCTCCTCGATGCCGCCGACCGCGCGGTCGGCAACTTCAGCAAGGGGATGCGCCAGCGAGCCAAGATCGCGGCCGCGCTCGTGGCCGACCCGACCGTGCTGGTCCTCGACGAACCGCTCAACGGTGCCGACCCCGTGCAGCGCGTGAGTCTCATCTCGTTGTTCACGTCGCTCGGGGCCGAGGGCAGGACGGTGATCGTCAGCTCGCACGTCCTGCACGAGGTCGAACGCCTGGCGTCGCGGATCATCGTGGTCCTCAATGGTCGACTTGCAGCCGCAGGCGGGCATCGGGCCATCCGCGACGCCATGGCCGACCGCCCGCGCCGCGTGGTGGTCCGTGCCGACGCCTCACGACGACTCGCCGCACACCTCGTCGGCCTCGACGTCGTCACCGGCGTCTCGGTCGAAGACGACACGGTCACGATCTCGACGAGCAACGCCGGGGCCCTTGCCCTCGCGCTCCCGGGGTTGTCGATCGAGCACGGCTGCGGGCTCCGCGAGGTCCGCCCGCTCGACGAGTCACTCGAAGCGGTGTTCCGGGAACTGATCCGATGACGGCACTTCAGACCAGCTCGGCGCGGCTGATGGCCATGGTGTTCTACGTGCCGCGGGCGTGCCTGCCTGCGAAGCGGCGGCGGATCCTCGCGATCCCGATCGGTGCGGCGCTGCTGTTCGGGGCACTCGCTCACGCAGTACGCGGCGGTCGAGCCGAGGCCTTCGCGGACGTCGCCGACGCAGGGCTGTTCGGCCTGGTTCTCCCGCTCGGCACACTGATCATCGGGGACGCGGTACTCGGCGCCGAAGTGCGCAGCGGCGCCCTGCCATTCACCTGGCTGTCGCCGGTCCGACTCTGGGAGATCATCGTCGCCCGATGGCTGGGCGGCTGGCTCATCTCGCTGTGCACCCTCGTTCCGGCGTGTACGGCCGCCGCCCTCATCGCCGGGGTGCCCGAGGCCATGGCGGCCATCACCCTCGCGGTGGCGGCCGGGAGCGCGGCGCTGATCGCGACCTTCGTCCTGATCGGATCGACGACGCGACGCGCAGCGGTGTGGTCGCTGGGTGCCGTGCTGCTCGGCGAGCGGTTGCTCGGCGCAGCGATCGCCGGTGTGGCGGGGGTGTCACCCAGTTGGGTCGCCCGCTCGGTCTATGGGTCCTACGGTCCTGCTGCCGAAGCACTCGAGCGGGCCGGGATCCCGTCGGGGGGCGCCGCCGTCGGCCGGCTGGTCGTCCTGACGACGGTGGCACTGGCGCTCGCGACCTGGCGGCTCGGGTCGCTGCGACTGACCGGGAGCCGCGACTGACCGGTGGTCAGAGGA
>DATKWD010000121.1:0-7857 GCA_035529695.1 Acidimicrobiales bacterium
CATGCCGCAAGGCACCATCCCGCGGGGTCCGGCCTTCTTCGACCCCGAGCTCAAGGGCAGGTGGGGTGCCGCCAAGCTGGCGGCCATGACGAAGGTGCCCGTCATCCCGGTCGGGTTGTGGGGGACCGAACAGGTCTGGCCACGCAGCGCACGTCTGCCGAACCTCCTCGCGGTCACCGATCCGCCGTTGGTCACGATCCGTGTCGGATCACCGGTCGAACTGAACTACCGCTCCGCCGATGCCGACACCAAACGCATCATGGAGGCGCTCTCGGAGTTGCTGCCGCCCGAAGCCAAGGTTCAGCGGACTCCGACGGCGGAAGAGCTTGCTCGGACCTACCCGCCCGGGTACGAGGGCGATCCCGCCGCCGAGCTCGAGCGTCGTCCGGGCACCGACCGCTAGGCCGTCGTCCCCAGTCCGGCACGCGTCCCGGTGGGCCGTTTTCCTCACTATGTATGACTTATGTCACACATAGGCCTGACGCAAAGTAGCTAAAGCCACACCCTTCGTGCTGCCGATGGTTCGGCTGTCGGCATCCACCCGTGACGGGTGGTGGACGGCCGTGCAGACGGGCGTCGAGTCGGACGGGAAGGTGAGGGCGACATGGCACAGCACACGGAGCGATCCGACGACGGGGCGACCCTCGTCGAGTTCGCGCTGCTCGTGCCCGTGCTGGTGATGTTGCTGTTCGGACTCGTCGAGTTCGGCGTCGCCTACGACCGCCAGCAGGCCCTGACCGGCGGTGCTCGCGAAGGCGCCCGGGCTGCGTCGATCGGCCGGAACCAGACCCAGATCGAGGCCCGGGTGAACGAAGCCCTCGGCGGCACCAACTTCGACCATGCCGTCACGGTGGTCGTGAGCATCGACCCGGCACCCGGTCTCAGCACCGTCGGCCCCTGCGACGAGACGAACTCGGGCGCCACGGTCACCGTCGACGTGAGCGTCGACGAGGAAGTCTCGATTCCGTTCGTGACCGATCGGACGATCACTCTCACGGCACGGGGGTCCTTCCTGTGCGAGTGAACGACGACCGGGGCTCGGTGATGATCGTCTTTGCGGCGTTCGTGGTCGCGGCGGTCGGGATGATCGCGCTCGTGACCGACGTCGGAGCGTCACGTGATGCGCGTGCCAGGCTCATCACCTCGACCGACGCGGCTGCGCTGGCCGCGGCCCAGGACTACGCCGACGGTGAGAACGGATGCAACGCCGACGAGAACGACGACGGGGTGGTTGCTGCGGACGAGATGTCGGTGGCCGAACGGCGGATGCTGGCGAACAGCGGCAATGCCGTGATGGACTTCTGCGGGGTGACGGCGGGGACCGCCGGCGGATCGAACATCGTCACCGTGTCGGCCCACGAGGAGATCAGCTACCTCTTCGGGCCGGTTTTCGGCGACGACGCCGGAACCTCCTACTCGTCGACGTCGGTGGTGTACGGCCGCCCCCTGTCGGTCCCCGGACTGAAGCCGCTGGGTTTGTGCTACGACATGCCGCAGATCCTCGATTGGCAGAGCAAGGGCTACCCCTCGCCGTCGCAGGAGTACACGATCTACTTCGAGGGCAACATCGGAGTGTGTGGTGATCCGGCCGGCAACTGGGGCCTCCTCGACTTCAACGGCGGTGCCAACACCACGCCCGAGTTCAACGACTGGATGGCCGACGGTTATCCGGAGCCCGTGGTGATCGGTCAGCCGGTGCCCGGCAAGCCCGGAGTCCCCTCCGGCGGCAAGGACGTAGAGATCGCCGTCGGCACCGTCATCCACCTGCCCGTCATCAGCTACGAGAGCGGCAGCGGTCAGAACACCATCTACCGGGTGGTCGGCTTCATCGAGGGCGAATTGACTCACGTCCAGGACAGCGGAACGGAGTCGGACCGTCACATCAAGATGCGCTTCCACAAGAACACCGTGCGGGGTACGTGCTGCGCCGACGGCCCCCCAGGATCTCCTGAAACCAATTACTACGGACTGGTCTCGTTCCAGATCTGTGGCACCGACAACGACACAAGCAACTGCTGAAGGGCGATGACCATCATGAAGGACAAGAAGAAGCTCGGATTGATCGGGGCGGTGATGCTGACCCTGATCGGGACCATTGCACTGGTGCTGTTCGTGCAATCGGCCGAAGATCGCGCCCTGGCCGACCAGGAGGTCGTCGACGTCCTCGTGGCCACGACCGACATCCCCGCCGGCACTGCGGTCGAGGAGCTCGGGCCGTTCACCGAGGTGAAGCGAATCCCGGTCGGAGCAGTCTCGCCGACCGCGGCCAGCTCGATGAGCGAGCTCTCGCCGGGCCAGGTGCTGACCATCGACCTCTCGGTCAACGAACAGGTCACCGGTTCCCGTCTCGCGCTCGTCGAGGACTTCGCGAAGCAGGGCGCCGTCGAGATCCCCGAGGGGATGATGGAGGTCACGATCAGCCTCGGCTCCGAGCAGACCATCGGTGGCACCCTCACCGCCGGCGAGAAGGTCGCCCTGGCGCTCACCCTCGAGGACGAAACCGGTGTCGTCCTCCACAAGATGCTCGTCACCCACGTGCAGGGCGCCCCGGTGGAGTCGGCTCAGGAGTCGACCGCGGTCGACAGCAACGAGCGACCCCCGGCACCGGGCGGAAACCTGCTCGTGACGTTTGCGGTCGACATCGACCAGCTCCAGCGGGTCGTCTGGGCAGCCGAGCACGGCAGTGTTTGGCTGGCCCGCGAGCCGGCGGCAGCTCCTGAGCTGTCCGTGGATCCGCAGACTCGGGAGGGCATCTATGGTTGAGCTCAGCCACGCACCGCAGGTGATCGACACGACGCCGACCGGCGCCCGCGAAGGCGGCAAGGTCATCACGGTCCTGTCCCCGAAAGGTGGCGCCGGGAAGACGACGCTGGCAGTGAACATGGCCGCAGGACTGGCCAAGTTCGCGCCGAAGGACGTCGTGGTCGTCGACACCGACCTCCAGTTCGGCGATGTCGGTACTGCACTCGGGCTCCGGCCCAAGAGCACGTTCTACGACGCCGTCACGCTCGGGCTCGATGATCCTGTCGCACTCAAGCTCCAGCTCGTCCCGCACGTATCGGGCTGCTGGGCGTTGTGTGCCCCCGATCATCCCGCCCAGGCCGACGCCATCACACCCGAGCATGTGGCGCAGGTCGTGCGGACGCTCCGCAAGACCTTCAAGTACGTGGTCGTCGACAACGAACCCGGTCTCGGCGAGCGTGCTTTGGCGGCACTCGACGAGTCGACCGACATCCTGATGATCTGCGTGACCGACGTGCCGAGCGCTCGGGGTCTCCGCAAGGCGATGATCGCGCTCGATCAGGTCAAGATCACCGGCCCGACCCGCCACTTCGTCCTGAACCGAGCTGACGCTCGAGTCGAGTTCGAAGAGGCCGACATCGTCAAGACGGTCGGGTACGACATCTCGGTTCGGATCCCGAGCGACCGGGTGTTCCCGCTGGCGATGAACCGTGGGGTCCCCGTCGTGCTCAACGCCGATGGCGGTTCGGCCGTCGACGCGATCTGGAACCTGGTTGCCACAGTAGGTGGCGAGGGCGTCGAGGAACCGGCCGACACCAAGAAGTCGGGTCTGTTCCGGAGGCGGGGCTGACATGAAGCTCAGCGAACGCCTCGAGGCCGTCCAGTCGGCCGAGGTCGCAGAGGACGAGGACCAACTCGACCTCTCGATCGACAGCACCCCCGCCGTCGAGCGCCATGCCAACCCGATGGCCGATCTCATCGATCGTGCTCGGCAACAGCTGCTCGGCGCGATGGGCGGCCGCATCAATGACGCCGGCTCATCCGACGAGGACCTTCGCCGGATGGTGGTCGCCGAGCTGACCACCATCGTCGACGCCGAGCCGGTCCCACTCTCGTCCGAAGAGCGCAAGCAAGTGATCAACTCGATCGTTGCGAGCGTCCTCGGCTACGGCCCCATCCAGCCACTGCTGGCCGACCCGAGCGTCACCGAGGTGATGGTGAACGGGCCCAATCAGATCTTCGTCGAGCGGGCCGGCCAGCTCTCGCTCGCCGATGCGCAGTTCGAGGACGACGCGCAGCTGCGCCGGGTCATCAACCGCATCGTGTCGCCGATCGGCCGCCGCATCGACGAGTCGTCGCCGATGGTCGACGCACGTCTGCCCGACGGATCGCGAGTGAACGCGATCATTCCGCCCTTGGCGGTCGATGGCGCGTCCCTGACGATTCGCAAGTTCTCGAAGAAGAACTTCTCGGCCGAGGACCTGGTCAACATGGGTTCGGCGACCGTCGAGTCGATCTACCTGATCGCCGCTGCGGTCCGGGGGCACCTCAACACCCTCGTGAGCGGCGGAACGGGTTCGGGAAAGACCAGCCTCCTCAACGTGCTCTCCTCGTTCATTCCCGAAGGTGAGCGCATCGTCACCATCGAGGACGCGGTCGAGCTCCGGATGGGGCAGGAACACGTCGTGAGGCTCGAAGCTCGCCCCGGGAACTCCGAGGGCCGCGGCCTCATCGAGATCCGCGACCTGGTGCGCAACGCGCTCCGGATGCGCCCCGACCGGGTCATCGTCGGCGAGTGCCGCGGCGGCGAGGCGCTCGACATGCTCCAGGCGATGAACACCGGCCATGCCGGTTCGTTGTCGACACTGCACGCGAACTCACCCGACGACGCCACCAGCCGGCTGGAGACGATGGTCCTGATGGGGGGCATCGAACTCCCGATCCCGGCCATCCGAAAGCAGATCGAATCGGCGGTCGACCTGATCGTGCACACCAGCCGTCTGCGCGACGGGAGCCGCCGCATCGTCGAGGTTTCCGAAGTCGACGGCATCGAGGGGAACGACATCATGGTCAAGCCGATCTTCAAGTTCCGCCAGACCGGCGTCGACGCCGACGGACGTCTGATCGGACAGCTCGAGCCGACGGGGCACCGTCCCGCCTTCGTCGACCACCTCAAGGACGCCGGACTCGCCATCGACGACCGGCTGTTCGAGCCCCGCAAGACGGCGGCGGTGGCGATCTGATGCGACGTCTCCTCTCGGTCCTCGCGATCGTGGTGCTCGCGCTCGTGGTCGCACCATCGAGCGCCGCAGCCAGAGGTGGTGACAACGCCGCCGAGATCGTCCAGATCGACACATCGGAGTATCCCGAGGTCGAGGTCGTCCTCGCGCTGCCCCAGAGCACCGGGGTCGACGACCAGAGCCTGAGCCTCACCGAGGCCGGCCAGGAGGTGCCGATCAGTGTGCGTCCGGTCGGACTCGCCGGGCTGAAGGTCGCCATCGTGCTCGACGTGTCGTCGTCGATGGACGGCTTCGCGCTCGACGCCGCCAAACAGTCGGCCGTTGCGTTCGTCGAGGGACTTCCCGAAGGGGCCTCGGCAGCCGTGGTGAGCTTCTCGGACGTCGCCCGTCTCGATCAGCCGTTCACTTCGAACCGGGTCGACCTCCAACTCGCCATCGAAGGACTCCAAGCCGGCGGTGGCACGGCCATGTTCGACGGCATCACCGCTGCGCTGACCGCGCTCGGCTCGCCGTCGGGCACGGATCGCGCGATCGTGGTGCTGACCGACGGTGATGATGCCGACAGCGCGGCCACCCTCGACGAGACGATCGCCCGAGTCAACGCCGCCGACGTCCAGTTCACCGGGATCTCACTGGTGACCGAGTCCGGCGGCGCCTCGCAGCTCCAGCCGATCGCCGATGCGGCCGGCGGCCGGGTCTTCAACGTCGATGACCCCTCGCTGTTGGTCGGCGCCTATGGCCTGGTGTCCGCGAGCCTGGAGAGCCGGTACGAGGTCGCCTACACCGCCTTGTCGACCGAGCCGGACAACGAGCTCGTCTTCTCGCTCGACGGCGAGCCGGCGCTGACTCAGAACGTGAGCTACACCGTCACCGGCATCCCGACCGCTGCGGCTCGGATCGAGACTGCCGCGCCCCAGCTCGTGAGCGCCGGGGGACTGGCCTCGCAGCCGTGGATCCCGTGGACAGGAGCACTGCTCATCGCCGCCGGCCTCGTCGGCTGCGTCCTGATGGTGCAGAACGACTCGGAGCGCAGAGCGCTGCGCACGGCGACCTCGCAACTGAGTGAGACCCCCGACGATCTGGGTGGCATGCAGTTCGACGAGCGCATCGATGCGGCCGAGAAGTCGACGAGCCCAGCCGACATGTTGAGCGGCGTCGCCGAAGGCCTCACCGATGCGGCCACCAAGGTCCTCGAACGTCGGGGTCACTCTGGCCAGCTGGCGGCACTGATCGAACGGGCCGGTATCTCGATCCGTCCCGGCGAGCTCGGTGCCTTCGTGCTGACCTGCAGCCTCGCGGGCCTGGCGATCGGGTTCGCTCTGGGCGGGCCGATCTTCGGTCTCGTCCTCCTGGTTGCTCCGGGGTTGCTCACCCCGACGGTGCTGAAGTTCCTCGCCGGCCGTCGACGCAAGAAGTTCGCGGGTCAGCTCGGCGACACCCTGATCCTCATCTCCGGTGCGCTCAAGGCCGGCTACGGGTTGGCCCAGGCGCTCGACTCTGTCGCCGCGGAGGCCCCCTCGCCGACCAAGGAGGAGTTCAGCCGGGCTCTTCTCGAGACCCGTCTCGGACTCACGCTCGAGGCGGCACTCGACTCGATGGACGACCGCATGCAGTGCGAGGACTTCACCTGGGTCGTCAACGCCGTCAAGATCAATGCGGCCGTGGGCGGTGACCTGTCGAAGATCCTCGATCAGGTCGGCGACACCATCCGGGCTCGTACGAAGATCCGGCGACAGATCAATGCGCTCGCCGCCGAGGGCAAGATCTCGGCGCTGGTGCTGTTCTCGCTGCCGCCAGGCCTCGTGTTCTTCATCGCGATGTCGAACCCCGCCTACATCGAGCCGCTCTTCTCCACCACCACCGGCCACTTCATCCTTGGCGCTGCCATCGTGATGATGGGTGCCGGAGGCCTGTGGCTCCGCAAACTCGTGAACCCGGAGGTCTGATGAACGTCTTCATGCTCTATCTCCCCGCTGTGTGTGTCGTCGGCGGCATCGCGTTGATCTGGCGCTCGGTCGCCGTCAGCGACCCGATCTCGGTGCAGGATCTCCAGCACCTCGACGAGCTCGACAATCCGACCAACACGCTGCGCCGAGTCGGCCTTCAGAAGTCGATGAACGACCGCGTGCTCGGGCCGATGGCCCATGCGTTGACCGAGCGCATCCGGCAGGTCACGCCGGTCGGCCGGCTCGAGGCCATCCAACACAAGCTGGTGCTCGCCGGCATGGAAGACGGCAAGGTGTCAGCCGAGGCGGTGCTCGGCGCGAAGTTGGTCGCAACGCTGATCGGTGTGTTCATCGGTGTCTTGATGCTGTCCGATGGAATCTCGACGGGTTCGATCTTCCGGGCGGGCCTCGCCGTCGGTGTCGCCTATCTCGTGCCCGAGACGCTGCTGAAGCGACGGGTCGAGGATCGCCAGAAGCAGATCGAGTACGCCCTCCCCGACACCATCGACCAGATCACCGTGACGGTCGAGGCGGGGCTGAGCTTCGACGGTGCCATCCAACGGGCCGGCGAGGAGGGCAATGGGCCCCTGGCCGACGAGTTCCTCAAGGTCGTCAACGACATGCAGATCGGGATGACCCGCGAGGAGGCGCTCGAGACGCTGCTCGAGCGCACCGACGTTCCGAGCCTGCGTGGCTTCGTCCTGTCGATCCGCCAGGCTTCGCGCTACGGCCTGCCGATCGCACGGGTGCTGCGGGTCCAGGCCAACGAGATGCGCGAGAAGCGGCGTGCGAGGGCCGAGGAGAAGGCCATGCAGATCCCGGTGAAGATCACCTTCCCGTTGGTCTTCTGCATCCTCCCGGCGCTCTTCCTCGTCATCCTCGGCCCTGCCGGCATCCAGATCACGCAGAACTTCGGATGAGCTGGTTCG
>DATKWD010000122.1:0-12054 GCA_035529695.1 Acidimicrobiales bacterium
CCATGCCGTGCTGCATGAGGTGGCCACCGGCGTTGTCGACGATCACCGTGTGCGGGACGCCGTGTTGCCCGAGCTCCCAGGCCGTGAGCAGCGCGCCCTGATTTCGAGGCCTCGTCTCGTCGACCCAGACGTGGACCGGGATGCCGGCGTCGTGAGCGGCATAGATCGGCGCGGTCGCGGTGCCGTGGTCGACGAAGGCCAGCCAGCCCGCATTGCAGTGGGTGAGGATGTTGACGGTGGTGCCGGTGCCGGCGTGGACGTCTTCGATCAGGCCGACCCCGTGCAGACCGATCTGGCGGCACCACTCGGCATCCTCGTCGGCGATGGTCTGGGCCTCCGCCCAGGCGGCGTCGACCAGGGCGCGGTCGGTCAATCCGCTGAGCGCGTCGAGCTGGCGGGCGACCGCCCAGGACAGGTTGACCGCGGTCGGGCGGCTCGCTTCGAGTTCGGCAGCCGCGGCCCGGACCAATCCTGGCTGCTCGTCGATGGGCCGATTGGCCGCCGCCTCGGCGGCGAGGGCCATCCCGAACCCGGCGGCCGCTCCGATCAGCCCCGCGCCGCGCACCGTCATGTCGGCGATCGCCTGGGCCATGGATGCCGGCGAGTCGATGCTGACCACCTCGAAGGCGAAGGGCAGCCGCCGTTGGTCGATGACGCTCACCGCTGCCACCCGATCGGGGTCGCGCCAGATCGTGCGGTAGGGCTCACCGTCGACGTGCACCGGCCAACGGTGACACCTGCGTCGGGGTCGCGGCAACCGATCGCCGCTCACCATCGGGTGCCTGACGAACGCCACTGCCGCCGGATCGCTCGTGGGCTCGCGGCTCGCCGCCGAGACGGGGTCGCGGCGCGACCTGGGTCACCGGTTGTCCTTCGCGGCGCGCTGACGCGGCTCGGGTACCGTCGAACCGTGACGTGTCGGGCCCTCTTGGAGCATCGTGTCTGAGCTTCGAGCGACGTATCTCGATCGCCTCGACGGCGGGAACTTCGACGTTCTGATCGTCGGTGGGGGTATCAACGGTGCCGTCGCTGCGGCGTCGTTGGCCGGGCGGGGCGCACGCGTGGCGGTGATCGACCGGGGCGACTTCGCAGGCGTGACGAGTCAGGAGTCGTCGAACCTGGTCTGGGGCGGGTTCAAGTACCTCGAGAACTACGACCTGCGCTTGGTCCGCAAGCTGTGCATGAGCCGGAACCGGCTCATGAAGGCCTATCCGTCGAACATCCAGGAGATCGGTTTCCTGGCCTCGCTCGGCGAGACGGCCCCGTTTCCCCAGTGGTTGGCCGGGGCCGGCGCATTCGCCTACTGGGGAATCGGCAACTTCCGGACCGCGGCCCCCCGGATGCTCAGCCAGGACGCGATCGAGCAGCGTGAGCCGCTCATCGACACGTCCAACGTGATCGGCGGTGTCGAGTACGCCGACGCGTACCTGAAGGACAACGACGCCCGGTTCGTGTTCGGGTTCGTCCGCTCGGCCATGGATCTCGGCGGCGTCGCCGCCAACTACGTGAGCTTTGACGGGGCCGAGCGGGCCGCGGGCCTGTGGAAGGCGTCGCTGCGCGATGTCGAGTCGGGCGCCACGTTCTCGTGCACGGCTCGGGTCATCGTCAACGCGGCGGGACCCTTCGCCGATCCGCTCAACGACTCCATCGGCGTGCGCGCACCCCATCGGATCGTTCACTCGAAGGGGATCCACCTCGTCGTCGACCAACTCACACCGAACGAGCGGGTGCTGGCCTTCTTCGACGACACTCGCCGGCTGTTCTACGTGATCCCGATGGGCTACCGGTCGGTGATCGGGACGACCGACACGCGCGTCGACGCGCCGACGGACGTGGTCACTGACGAGGACCGCACCTTCCTGCTCGACCAGATCAATGCACGGCTCGATCTGCCGGAACCGCTCACGGTCGACGACATCATCGCCGAGCGTTGCGCCACGCGTCCGCTCGTCGTCGAGAACGACGGCGACGATCAGCTCGATGCCGAGTGGACCTCGCTTTCCCGCAAGCACGAGATCGACGTCGACCATCCCCGATCGGTGGTCACGATCTTCGGTGGCAAGCTCACCGACTGCCTCAACGTCGGCGAGGAGATCGCTGATGCCGTCAAGGCGCTCGGCATCCATCTCAGTCGCGACGACGGAAGCTGGTACGGCGAGCCCCCCATCAGCGAGTACCGGACCTTCGCCCGCCAGTCGCACGCCATGCGGCTCGACAACATGCGCGACAAGCCGGGCGTCGAGCCACTCACCGACCGGCTGTGGCGACGCTACGGGCGACGCGCCTTCGAGATGATCGACGACATTCGAGAAGACCCGTCGATGGGTGACGACATCATGGACTCCGCCGATTACCTGCGCGTCGAGCTGCGTCACACCGCCCACGACGAGATGGTCGTCCGCCTCGACGACTTCCTGCGTCGCCGCAGCAAGATCTCGATGGTGGTGAGCGACGCGGACGTGCGTGCCTCGCTCGGGTTGCGCGAGGTCGCCGAAGTCCTGTTCGGCACCGACGCCGACGCGAAGCTCAGGGCCCACTTCGGCGACACCTTCGTCGCCGCCGGCTGACCGCGTTCCGGAGAACGGGAGGAATGTGTTCCTCTGATCGAGAGAGCGGCGGGTACGGTCCGCAGCCGTGTCTGCGGTTGAGGGCCTGATCGAGGCCAAGGGGTTGGTCAAACGTTTCGGCGACTTCACCGCGGTCGCAGGAATCGACGTGTCGGTGGCCTCCGGTGAGCTGTTCGGCTTCCTCGGTCCGAACGGGGCCGGAAAGACCTCGACCATGAAGATGATCGGGTGCGTGTCGCCCCCGACCGAAGGGTCGTTGCGCGTCCTCGGCCTCGACCCGGTGGCCGACGGTCCCGAGATCCGTGGCCGACTGGGTGTCGTGACCCAGGAGGACACCCTCGACATCGAGCTGACGGTCCTCGACAACATGATCGTGTACGGCCGCTACTTCGGGATCAGCCGGGCGGTGCTCGCCGAGCGGGCAGCCGAGTTGCTCGACTTCGCCCAGCTCAGCGATCGAGCGGACAGCAAGGTCGACCCGCTGTCGGGTGGGATGAAGCGGCGGCTCACCATTGCTCGGGCGCTCATCAACGATCCCGAGATCGTGCTGCTCGACGAGCCGACGACCGGCCTCGATCCGCAGGCCCGCCACATGCTCTGGGAGCGGCTGTACCAACTGAAGTCACGTGGCAAGACCCAGATCCTCACCACCCACTACATGGACGAGGCCGAGCAGCTCTGCGACCGGCTGGTGATCATGGACGAGGGCCGGATCGTCGCCGAGGGTTCGCCTCGGGCGCTGATCGCCCAGCATTCGACCCGTGAAGTGGTCGAGGTGCGCTTCCCGCTGGGCGAGGATCGTGAGCATCTCGTCGAGACGTACGAGGAGTGCGCCGATCGTGCCGAGGGACTGGCCGATCGGGTGCTGCTCTACACCTCTGACGGCGATGCAACCTCGTCCAAGCTCGCTGCGCTCGGGGTCGAAGAACACAACGTGCTCGTGAGGCGTTCGTCGCTCGAGGACGTGTTCCTCCGCCTCACCGGCCGCACCCTGGAGGACTGAGCGATGACCGCGCCGCCGATCCTCCGGTCCTACGAGCGGCAGGCGCGGGTGTTCGCCAGGCTCTGGCGCGGCGTGGCCTTCTCGACCTTCGTGGTCCCGTTGCTCTACCTCGGTGCCATGGGATTCGGGCTCGGCTCGCTCGTCGACGACGGCGCCGGGGCGAGCGAACTCGGCGGGCTCGAGTATCTGGTGTTCGTGGCTCCCGGCCTGCTGTGCGCCAACATCATGCTCGGCGCGGCAGGCGAGTCGTTGTGGCCGGTCCTGGGTGGCATGAAGTGGCAAGGGACCTTCAACGCCATGGTGACCACGCCGATGCGACCGGCCGACGCGTTCGGCGGCTACGTGCTCTGGACGATGACCCGTGGCGCCATGACGGCGACGAGCTTCGTGATCGTGGGCGCGCTGCTCGGCGCGGTGGTCTCGTGGTGGGCCGTGCTCGCGGTGCCTGCGGCGATGCTCACGGCACTGGCGTTCGCAACGCCCATCACCGCCTATTCGGCCGGGGTCGAGACCGACGAGTCGTTCTCGATCATCATGCGCATCGCGATCATTCCGATGTTTCTCTTCTCCGGTGTGTTCTTCCCGCTCTCTCAACTGCCGACCGCGCTCCAACCGGTCGCCTGGTTGTCGCCGCTCTGGCACGGGGTCGAGTTGGCCCGAGGGTTCACCACCGGTGACTTCGAGGTGGTGGCCTCGATCGGGCATGGGGCGGTGCTCCTCGGCGTCGTCACCGGCGGTTGGGTCTGGGGCGTCCGGCGTTTCACCGAGCGGTTGGCGTCATGACCGACACCGAGTCGACCGAAGCCGCGTCTCCCGAGCACCCGCCCGTGATGCCCATGCCGGGACTGCGGCTCCGCGTCCTCCCCCCGGTCGTCCTGGGTCGGACGTGGCGGATCGTCGAGCGCAACACCCTCGCCTACCGACGCCGGATGCTGGTGCTCGTCGCTGCGCTCGTCGAGCCGATCCTGTTCCTGCTGTCGATCGGGATCGGCGTCGGCGCGCTGGTCGGCGACCTCCCAGGCCCCAACGGCGACCCGGTGCGGTACGAGTCGTTCGTGGCACCGGGTCTTCTCGCCGCGGCGGCGATGAACGGGGCCATCTTCGAGTCGACGTTCAACTTCTTCATCAAGTTCAAGTACATGAAGACCTACGACGGCATCTTGTCGACGCCGCTCACCCCGACCGACACCGCCACCGGCGAGATCCTGTTCGCACTGCTGCGCGGCCTGTTGGCCTCCACGGTGTTCCTCGTGACGATGGCCGTGCTCGGCTACATCGAGTCGCCCCTCGCCGTGTTCGTCCTCCCCGTGACGGTCCTCATCGGCGCCTCCTTCGGGGCGGTCGGTCTGGCGGCGTCCACCTACATGCGCAGCTACGTCGACTTCGACTACGTCAACCTGGCGGTCATCCCGCTGTTCTTGTTCTCGGCGACCTTCTTCCCGGTCACCCAGTACCCCAAGGGCGTGCAGGTGTTCGTCGAATGGACGCCGCTGTACCAGGGGGTCGAACTGTGCCGTGCGTTGACCCTCGGCCAACTCCACATCGGACTGCTCACCAACATCGTCTACATGCTGGTGATGGTGGTCGTCGGGGTGTCGGTCGGAAGCCGCCGACTCGGGACGTTGCTCCAGCCTTGAACGTCAGATCGACCGCACGCGCCGGCCGGCCCGCTCGTCAGGTGAAGCGTCGCAGCCGCAGACTGTTGCTGACCACGAAGACGCTCGAGAACGCCATGGCGGCGCCGGCGATGAGCGGGTTCAGCAGACCGAACGCGGCGAGGGGCAGGGCTGCGACGTTGTAGGCGAAGGCCCAGAAGAGGTTGCCCTTGATGGTGGCCAGCGTGCGGCGGGACAGGCGGATGGCGTCGGGCACCGATCGCAGGTCGCCACGCACCAGCGTGAGGTCGCTCGCCTCGATCGCTGCATCGGTGCCGGTCCCCATGGCCAGGCCGAGGTCGGCCTGGGCGAGAGCTGCCGCGTCGTTGACGCCGTCGCCCACCATCGCGACCACCCGTCCCTCGTTCTGGAGCCGGCGGACCTCGGCGAGTTTGTCCGACGGAAGGACCTCGGCCAGCACCGTCGTGATGCCCACCTGCGATGCCACCGTCTCGGCCGACGCTCGGTTGTCGCCGGTGAGCAGGATCGGCTCGAGCCCGAGGTCACGCAGGCTGTCGACCGCCTCGGCCGATGAGTCCTTGACGGTGTCGGCGACCACGAGCACGGCGCGGAGCTGACCGTCCCAGCCGGCCAGCACCGGCGTGTGGCCGGCCCGCTCGGCATCGGCCTTCGCCTGGGCGAGCACCGGAGTGGGATGCAGTCCCCAGTCGGCGAGGAACTGTTCGCGTCCGACGGCCACTGCGATGCCGTCGACGACACCTTGGACACCGAGACCCTGGGTGCTCTGGAACTCATCGACGGTGGGCAGCGTGCCGATGCGGCTCCGGGCGGCGTCCGCGATGGCCTCGGCGATCGGGTGCTCGCTCGCGTGCTCGACGGCGCCGGCGAGGCGGAGTGCGTCGTCCGCCTCGACGCCGTCAGTGACGACCTCGACGAGCGACATCTTCCCCGTGGTGACGGTGCCGGTCTTGTCCAGCACCACGGTGTCGATGCGTCGGGTCGACTCGAGCACCTCGGGCCCCTTGATGAGAATGCCCAGCTGCGCGCCCCGGCCGGTGCCGACGAGCAGTGCGGTCGGCGTGGCGAGGCCGAGCGCACACGGGCAGGCGATGATCAGGACCGCGACGGCGGCGGTGAACGCGGCCGAGGCCCCCTCACCCAATGCGAGCCAGGTGATCAGGGTCACGATTGCGAGCACGATCACGATGGGCACGAAGATCGCCGAGATCTGGTCGGCGAGGCGCTGGACCGGAGCCTTGCCCGACTGGGCGTCGGTCACCAGGCGGGCGATCTGAGCGAGTTGGGTGTCCGCGCCGACCCGGGTGGCCTCGACGACGAGACGCCCGCCGGCGTTGACGGTCGCACCGGTCACCGCGTCGCCTTCGGTCACCTCGACGGGCACGCTCTCGCCGGTCAGCAGTGATGCATCGATGGCGGAACTGCCCTCGACCACGGCGCCGTCGGTGGCGATCTTCTCGCCCGGTCGGACGACGAAGCGGTCTCCCACCTGCAACTGATCGACCGGAATGGCCACCTCCCGGCCGTCTCGTACCACCACGGCCTCCTTGGCGCCGAGGTCGAGCAACGCCCGGAGTGCCGCGCCCGACTGTCGCTTTGCGCGCGCCTCGAACCAACGACCCGCCAGGATGAACACGGTGACGGCCGACGCGACCTCGAGGTAGATCTCCGAGGTCCCTTGCGACCGTTCGATGGTGAACGACATGTCCATCGTCATGCCGGTCATGCCGGCATCGCCGAAGAACAGCGCGTAGAGCGACCAGCAGTAGGCGCTGAGCGTGCCGACCGAGATGAGGGTGTCCATGGTGGCGGCGCCATGGCGGAGGTTGAGCCACGTCGCTCGGTGGAACGGCCACGCGCCCCACACGACCACGGGTGAGGCGAGGGTGAGCGCCAACCACTGCCAGTTGTCGAACTGCATGGCCGGGATCATCGACATGGCCACGACGGGAAGTGTGAGCGCAGCCGAGATCAGCACCCGGGTGCGGAGGGCGAGCGTCTCGTCGTCGGTCGTCGGTCCGCCGTGATCGTGCTCGTCGGACGAAGCTGTGGTGTCGGACGTGCCGATCGGCTCGGCGACCGTGGCGCCATAGCCCATGCCGTCGATGGTCGACAGCAGCAGGTCGGGGTCGACCCCGTCGGGAACCGCCACGTGTGCTGCTTCGGTTGCGTAGTTGACGGTCGCCTCGACCCCGTCGATCTTGTTGAGCTTCTTCTCGATGCGGGCCGCACAAGAAGCGCATGTCATCCCGGTGACGGCGAGGTCGACCTCACGGGTGGCGCTCATGTCGTGCCGACCTCGAAGCCTGCTTCGTCGATCGCCTCGGCGAACTCCGTGGCGTCGAGCTCGGCGTCGCTGGTGACCGTGACCAGCCCGCCGGCCAGGTCGACCTCGACTGACGTCACGCCGTCGATCGCACCGACCTCGGACTTCACCGCGTCGACGCAGTGATCACACGACATGCCGACGACCGAATGGGTGCTGGTGAGTGCCATGAGCCGACCATACCCCCATGGGGTATCAACTGCAACGCCGAATCCATACGGCTGGGGGGTATGGTCGTCCCCATGGCACGTGGGTACTCAGCGACGAAGGAACAGCTCCAGGCGCGGCTGGCACGAATCGAAGGCCAGGTGCGCGGCGTCAACAAGATGGTCGAGGACGAGCGCTACTGCATCGATGTCCTCGACCAGATCGCCGCGGTGCGGGCCGCGCTCGACAAGGTCGCGTTGGGCGTGCTCGACGACCACGCTCGGCACTGCCTGGTCGAGGGTGGCGGCGGGCCGACCGATCCGGCCGAGCAGGCCGACGAGCTGATGGGCGCGGTCGGCCGCCTGCTGCGACATTGACGTCGTGACCGAACACTCCGACCAGGCGGCGAGAACCGCCGAGACCGTCGAGCTGCTCCAGGCGATGATCCGCAATGCCTGCGTCAACGAGGGGACCGCGGCGTCGGGCCACGAGACTCGAAATGCCGACGCACTGGTCGGGTTCTTCGATGGAGCGGGCATCGCGGTCGAGACCTTCGACGCCGCCCCCGGTCGGACGAATCTCGTCGCCCGGATCGAGGGCTCCGATCCCGACGCGCCCAGCCTCTGTCTGAACGGCCACACCGACGTCGTGCCGGCCAATGCCGAGGGGTGGCGCGCGGATCCCTTCGGCGGCGAGCTGATCGATGGTGAGATCTGGGGCCGAGGAGCGGTGGACATGTTGAACCTCACGGCCTCCATGGCGGTGGCGTTTCGCCACCTTTCGGTCAGCGGGTTTCGGCCTGCCGGCGACCTGGTCTTCTTCGGCGTGGCCGACGAGGAGGCCGGCAGTGCCTATGGCGCCCGCTGGATGGCCGAGCACCACCCTGGGCTGATCACGACCGACTACGTGCTGACCGAGAACGGTGGCCTACACGGTTCAGGCGACCGACCCACCGTGAGGATGTCGGCCGGCGAGAAGGGTGTGGCGTGGCGTCGCCTCACGTTTCGTGGCACGCCCGGGCACGGGTCGATGCCGTTCAAGAGCGACAATGCCCTGGTCAAGGCCGCAGCTGCGGTCGACCGGATCGCGGACTATCGACCAGCTCCTCGGCTCCACGAGCTCTGGCGCAACGTGGTGGCCGAGCTTCCGCTCGACGACGACACCGCCGACCTGCTCATGGATCCCGCCCGGGTCGATGGCTTCCTCGACGAGTTGCCCCGCGAGGCCGGGGCCCCGTTTCTCTACTCGTGTACTCACACCACGTTCTCGCCCAATGTCGCCGCCAGCCAGACCAAGACGAACGTGTTGCCCGACGAGGTGACGATCGACGTCGACATCAGGACGATGCCCGGCGACAGCACCGCCGAGGTCGAGGCCCACCTCCGCGAGGCGCTCGGCGATCTGGCCGACCACGTCGAGGTCGAGATCCTGATGGACGACCCGGCCAGCATCAGCCGCATCGACACACCACTCTGGGACAGCATGCAGAAGGCGGTCGGCAAACCATTCCCGGAGAGCGAGCTGTCGGCCGGTTTCGGCGTGGGTTTCACCGATGCGCGTGTCCACCGCGAACTCGGAGCGATCGCGTACGGCGCAGGCCTTCTCAGCCCGTCGGTGAGCGGAGCCGATTTCGCGAGCCGGTTCCACGGCAACGACGAGCGCATCGACGTCACGAGCTTGGGATTGACGACTCAGTTCTGGCTCGACGTCGTGTCGGACTTCCTCGGATGAGCCGGGCCGACGACCACGTGGCGATCCGTCGGCTGCTCGATGCCTATGCCGACGTCGTCTGCCGACGCGAGTGGGACGAGCTGTCCGATCTCTTTCATCCCGACGTGACGATCACGATCGCCAAGGCGGGAAGTGCGCCGATCGAGGTGACCGGGCCCGAGGCATTCGGCGAATTCGTGGGTGCGGCGATGGCGGGCTTCGAGTTCTTCGTCTTCCAGATCCTCAACGCACGCATCGACTTCACCGGAGAGCACCGGGCGACGAGTCGCATGTTCATGACCGAGATCCGCCAGTCAGACGGCGAGTTCAGCCAGGTCTATGGCCGCTACGACGACACGTTCCGCCGGATCGACGGTCGGTGGTGGTTCGTCGCGCGCCACTACCGCACGCTGGCTCGAACCACGAACGCGTCCTTCAGCCTCGAGATGTGTTGACATGGAACGCCTCGACCTCGACATCGACACGACCGGCCGCGAACTCGTCGACCTCACCTCGTCAGTTGCCGAATTCGTCACCGGTCATGGTGACGGCCTCGTGTGCGTGTTCGTGCCGCACGCGACTGCCGGCGTGGCGCTGTTCGAAACCGGAGCCGGTACCGAACCCGACGTCGCCGAACTCCTCGATCGACTCCTGCCGCGTGACCACCGTTATGTCCACCGGCATGGCTCGCCCGGCCACGGTGCCGACCATGTGTTGCCGCTGGTGGTCGCGCCGTCGGTGACGATCCCGGTCGCCGGTGGTCGTCTCGAGCTCGGGACGTGGCAGAGCATCGTCCTGGTGGATCGCAACCACGACAACCCGCGTCGGACGGTCAACCTCCGCCTCCTGAACGGCTGAGCCCAGCTCTTCGTTTCGCAGCGCCCACCCGGTGATCAGCGCAGTGCCAAGACGCAGGAGAGTCGGGGCTCGGGGTCTGCGAGACTCCTCCGATGGCCGACTCGAACCGTCCCACTGCTGTCGTGACCGGTGCGAACTCGGGCATCGGACTCGAGACGGCCCGGGGCCTCGGCCGCCGCGGTTACGACGTCGTCATGCTCTGCAGGAACGCCGAGCGTGCCGCGGCGGCGCGAGACGACCTGGCGGCCAGCGTTCCTGATGCCTTCTATTCGACGGTGATCGCCGATCTGGGAGTCATGTCCGATGTGCGCCGTGCTGCCGACGAGATCAGTTCGCGGCTCGCGAACCTCGACGTGTTGGTCAACAATGCCGCCATCACGATTCGCAGACGTGAGGTGACCGCCGAGGGGAACGACATGATGCTGGCGGTCAACCATCTCGGTCCGTTCCTGCTCACCGATCTGTTGCTGCCCCTGCTTCGTCGAGCGGTGCCGTCGCGCATCGTGACGGTGGCGTCCGAGGCCCACAAGTTCGGAAGGGGCCTCGACCTCGACGACATCCAGGCGAACCGGGGCTACGGGCTCATGGGCTTTCCGCGCTACGGCGAGACCAAGCTGATGAACATCTTGTTCACCCGTGAGCTGGCGCGGCGCATCGACGGAACGCTCGTGACGGCCAACTGCCTGCACCCGGGTGCGGTACGTACCAACCTCGGGAATCCTCCGAAGCCCGTGAGTTGGCTCATCGGGAAGGTGTTCCTGTCGCCCGAGGAGGGAGCGGCCACGAGCCTCGCGGTGGCCACTGCCGACGAGTTCTCCTCGGTCAACGGCACCTATTTCGTGAAGTCGAAGCCGGCCGACGACAAGCTGCACGAACGGGCGCTCGACGACGATGCCGCGCTGCGCCTCTGGGAGAGGTCGGTCGAACTCGTCGGCCTCTGACCTCCCTGGTGGGTCAGGCGAGTTCGACGAGCTCCATGTGGTCTTCACGCCAGTAGTCGATCGTGCCCTCGGGCATGATGAGCACCTTGTCGAGGTCGAGGTGCGAGACGAAGTCGGTGTCGTGGCTCACCAGGATGACCGCGCCCTTCCATGCCGCCAGCGAGGCGGCAGCGGCATCACGTGAGGGCGGGTCGAGGTTGTTGGTCGGTTCGTCGAGGAGCAATACGTTGTGCCGCCCGGCGACGAGCAGGGTGAGGGCGAGCTTGGTCTTCTCGCCGCCCGAGAGCGTGCCGGCCTCCTGGTACACCTTGTCGCCGACGAGCCCGAAGCCGCCGAGCATCGCCCGAAGGGTCACGTCGTCGACGTCCGGTGCGGCGCCGCGCAGCTGCGAGATGAGGTCGCGGTGGTCGTCGAGCATCTCGTGTTCCTGCGCGAAGTAGCCGGGCGACACCTGATGACCCCACTCGAACGTGCCGAGGTCGGCTTCGATCTGGCCGGCGAGGATGCGGAGCAACGACGTCTTGCCCGCTCCGTTGAGCCCGAGGACCAGCATTCGTTCGCCCCGACCGAGATCGAAGTCGACGTCGGCGAACACGTCGAGGTCGTCGTAGCTCTTCGCCAGCCCCTTGGCCTCGACCACCGTGCGGCCGCAGTGTGGCGGGTCGGGAAAGGTGACCTTCACCGACTTCACCGCCTTGGGTGCGTCGATCCGATGCTCCTCCATCTTCGCGACCCGGGTGTCGAGGCTCTTCGCCTTGCGGGCGCGCGTGGCGGTCTGCCCGCGCATCGAGTCGGCCAGCGTGCTCAGGCGGTTGATCTCGTTCGCCTGCTGGGTCGCCACCTTGGTGAGCCGCTGCTCGTCGAGCAC
>DATKWD010000123.1:0-13752 GCA_035529695.1 Acidimicrobiales bacterium
AGACCAAGGAAGTACCACGGGGCCTTCGACGGGTTCGGCGTCTGGTTGAAGTTGGCCAGCTCGAGCAGCGGGGCGTTGACGAAGATCGAGAAGATCAAGGTGAACGCAGTGATTGCGAGGGCGGCAACGAACTCGACCACGAGCAGGTGCGGCCACACGTGCACCTTGTCGAGCGGCGTGGCCCTGACGTCCTGGATCGATCCGGACTTCACGACGGTGAGGAGGCGCTGGGTGTGGCCACCCGGACCGGTCGGAATGGGCTGCGGCGCGCCGGTTGCCACGGCGGGAGCGGTCGGATCGGCGGTGACCACCGCCGTGCCGCCACCGCTTTCCTCGGCGCTGCCCTTCGAGCGAGCGGCCTTCGACCGCTCGAGCAGGTGAGCGGGGATCTTGCTCGCGGCTTCGCTGGTGGCGGCGTCGCCGGCTGGAGCGTCGTCGCCGCCGGCCTTGGCCGCGGCAGCCTTGGCGCGAGCCTCTTCGGCTCGCTTGCGAAGATGTTCGGGGATCTCGGTCATGAGCGCTGCTTCTCCGGTGGCCTAGAGCGGCCCGGAGATTCCTCCATCCTTTCGAACTCGCCAGAAGTGGATCGCCATGAAGATGACGGTCACGAACGGCACGAACAACACATGCAACACATACCAGCGTAAGAGGGTGTCCGAGCCGATCTCGACCCCTCCGAGGAGCACGAACCGGACCTGGTCGCCGAACACGGGGGTGTACCCCATCATGTTCGTTCCGACCGTCACCGCCCAGAGCGCCAACTGATCCCACGGAAGCAGGTAGCCGGTGAAGCTGAGGAGCAGGGTGAGCGTGAGGAGGATCACCCCGATGACCCAGTTGAACTCGCGCGGGGGCTTGTAGGCGCCGTGGTAGAAGACGCGGGCCATGTGGAGGAACACCGACAACACCATGAGGTGAGCAGCCCATCGGTGCATGTTGCGCACCAACAGCCCGAAGGTCACCGAGGTCTGCAAGGTGTAGATGTCGTCCCAGGCCTGGGCGGCGGTCGGCCGATAGAAGAACATCAAGAAGATGCCCGTCACCGTGAGCAGGATGAACAGGAAGAACGAGAGGCCGCCGAGGCACAGCGTGTAGCTGACCTTGACCGCGTGACGCTTCACCTTGACCGGGTGCAGGTGGTAGAGCACCGAGTTCATGATCACGTAGCTGCGGTTTCGGGGGCTGTCGGTGTAGCCCTTGCGGAAGATCGAGCCGGGCCGGAAGATCGAGTTCCAGGCCTGGCTGCCCTGCACGTTGTCGGGCAGGTCCTTCAGCGTCTGGCCGACCCGATCGCCGAGGCTTCCTTTGTCTTCGGTGGTGCTCGCCACTCGTGCTCCTTATCCGAGCCGCATCCCATAGCCGTAGCCATGGGTGGGGGTGCGCTGATGGGGGTCGCCGTCACGGGCAGGATCGCCGATCTTGCCGAGGATGATGACGCCGGTCGGGCAACGATCGACACACAGGGCGCAGCGGGTGCACACATCGTCGTCGATCGTGAAGATCACGTGGTCGCTGGGATCGTCGCCGGGTTGTTCGGTGCCGATCGAGGCGTCGACCGCGTCGGGCGACACCATGTGGATGCACTTCCACGGACAGATGTCGACGCAGCCCTCGCACATGATGCACTCGGACTGGTCGATGTGGATGAACTGCTTGGGCTTGACGGCCTGGCTGAGCCAGGCCGCGTCGACCTCTTGCAGGACGTAGTCGTCCCGGAACTCCGGAAGCGGCGGGTTGGCGTCGGTCTTCGTCATCAGATCCGTTCCCCGGCCACGGAGGCCGCAACTGGACGGCCTCCTCGTGCCTCGTCGACCTCGCACGAGATCTGTTGCACCGACATCATGACTTCACCAGGGGGCGGCCGTAACGGCTGGCGGGGACGACGGCCTCCTTGGGCTTCTTGCGGTCGTTCCACCACGCCCACACGAAGATCTGCATGCCCAGGCCGATCACGTAGATGAGCACCGCGATGATGTCTCGGAAGACCAACTTGGTGATCGTCAAGGGGAACACCGTCTCGAGCGTGGTCGAGCCCGGACCGAGGAGCAGCGCGTCGGAGCGCCATCCGAGTTCGTTGTCGGCCCAGGTGAGCCATTGGTGCGGGATGACCCCGTAGAACCAGAACATCAAGAAGAAGGCGAACGCCGCCGCGACCATTGCCTCGCCCCAACTGAGGGTGGCGTCGGCGTCACGACGGGATCCGAAGAAGAAGATCGCGCCGAAGAGTCCGAGTCCGATGAGTAATGAGACAACGAAGGCGACCAAGGGGATCCTCGTGAATTCGCTCACATAGGTCGGAGACCGTCCCCGACTCGTTCCTGAACGGTCTAGCACGACCTCCAGAACCGGCTCACATCATCGGTCGAGATTGGCGATGGAATCTTCCGAGCCGCGAGCGTGTTGGCTGCACCCCGCCCCGGTGCTCTAACTTGACCGCCGTCCAGGCACACCTCGACGGAGGAAGCGTTGACCGAGATCCCCGAGCATCTGCTCAAGCGTGCGAAGGAGCAGCGCGCCAAGCTCACCGGCCAAGGTGGCGGCGACGATGGCGACGCGGTCGGCTCTTCGGAAGAGGCGAGCACCGCGCCGGTTCCCGCCGCTGCGACGGCACCGGCCGCGGTCACACCCACCGAGGTCGAGGTCGCGCCTCCAGCGCCACCTCCGCCGCACATCGAGGCCGCGCTGACCCGCAAGCGCATCCCGTATTGGGTCATGCCCGTGCTCGCGTTCCTCCCCATCTGGGCCTACCTCTACCAGGGGACGCTCGAGCCGGCGGCCGAAGCCGGTGACCCCATCGCTTTGGGCCAAGAGCTCTACGACGCCAACTGCGCCACCTGTCACGGCGCCAACGGCGGTGGCGGCGTCGGCCCTGCGTTCGCCGACGGCGCCATCTACGAAACGTGGCCCGACTGGCGCGATCACTTTCGCTGGGTCCGCCTCGGATCGACCGGCTGGCCCGACGAGACCTACGGCGCCAACAGCAAACCCAAGGCCGGCGGTATGCCCGGCTTCGAAGCGCTGTCGGACGCCGAGATGCTGCTCATCGTCAACTACGAGCGTTCGGTCCTCGGGGGCGAGCCCCCGACCGAAGGGCTCGATGCCGGGCTCACGATCGGAGCCGAACTGGCCGCTGCCGACGAGGCCGCCGGCTACGCGGTGATCCTCGCCGAGGCCACAGCCCTTCTCCCCGCTCCTGATGCGCCCGACCTCACCGAGGCCGATCTCGTCATCGAGGGCGACGGCGCTCCCGCAGCCGGCTGAGCGAACACGACCCATCGGTCCTCGAGCCAGGGCGAGACGCGCGGCTCGCTCAGGTGCGGTCGACGCTCGGGTAGTCGGCGTCGTGTTCTGCCTCGATGGCGGCGGGGTCTGATTCGTCGGCGTCGTGTTCTGCCTCGGTGGCGGCGGGGTCTGATTCGTCGGCGTCGACACGCTCGTCGTCATCGTTGTCCTCGGACCCGGCATCGTCTTGGAGGTCGAGGTCGTCAGGAGCGTTTTCATCGGCGGCCAGCGTCGGGCGCACCCTGAACCAGACCCAGAGCGAGGTGGGGATGAGCGCCAGACACATGTATTGCGCGCCCGTCATCCCGAGCACCGTTTCGTCGTTCACGCGGAGCGAATCGGACAGGAACCGCATGACGCCGTAGTAGAAGCAGAAGATGGCCATGATCGTGGCTGGCTTCGGCGGCTTCGAGCGCCCGTAGATGAGATAGCTGAACACGGCGAACAAGACGGCCAGGTAGAGGAACTCATAGAGAGCGGTCTGGTGGAACGTCGTGCCGACCCCGTTGAGTTCGAGCTGGGTGGCGGTCTCGAACGCCGTTCCGGCCAGGCCTTCGCGCGTGCTGCCACCCTGATAGGTGGTCCCGAGAAAGAAGCTCGTGGTCGAGCCGAAGTGCTCGCCGACCGAGTAGCAGCCGATGCGGCCGATGGCGAGCCCTGCAGTGAGTCCGTAGGCGTAGCCGTCGAGGCTCTTCCACCGCACCTGCCTGGTCCACTTCCGGAACGTGGGGAACCCGAAGATGATGGCGGCGATGAACCCGCCCGAGAACTGCAGACCACCCTCCCAGACAGCGATGACGTCGATCGGACTGTCGATCTCGTCGAGGTGGCTGAGCACCCAGGTGATCCGGGAGCCGATGATGCCGGCGACCACCATCTTGGTCGCGAGCGCATAGGTCTCGTCGCGCGACGTCCCGGTCCAGGCTTCGATCACCCGGGCTGCGAGCCACGCGCCGACCACGACCCCGATTCCGACCATGAGCCCGAAGGTGCGCAGGGTGAGTGGCCCGAGGGTGATCTCGGGAAAGGTCGTGTAACTGATACCGGCGAGCACGACCGCCATTCTGACCCCGTTCACGGTGTCGCGTGTGTCGCGACGTCTGGTCGGGCTCAGGAAACCAGGTCGGGAACGTGCCAGCCGCCGATCGACGCTGCCAGCCGATCAGCCTCCGACGGCCCCCAGGTGCCTTGGTCGTAGAAGCACAACGGCTCGGGGTCGGCGAGCACGCCGTCACAGATCCGCCACTGCTGCTCGATCGCGTCCTCGCGCCCGAAGCGTCGGGGATCGCCGTCGAAGGCATCCTCGAGCAGCCGTTGGTAGGCGTCCTGGCGCGCGCCCAGGACCGATGCGAAGTCGACGTCGAGATCGACCGGTCGGCTGTGGAGTTCCTCGCCGGGATCCTTCGTCTGGAGGTGGAACGTCACCCCGTCGTTCCTGCCGAGCCGGAAACGGAGGTGATTCGGGTGCGGAGGCTCGGCACCATCGGGCGTGAACAGCGAGCGTGGAGGTGCGTGGAACTCGACCAGCGCCTCGGTCGCCGTGGCCTTCAGGTGCTTCCCGGTGCGAATCACCCACGGCACACCTGCCCAACGCCACGAGTCGATCTCGAAGCGGATGGCGGCGAAGGTCTCGGTGTCGGAGTCGTCGGGCACGCCGTCGTTGTCCCGATAGCCGCGATACTGACCACGCACGACCTGGTCGCGGTCGAACGACTGGATCGCGTCGAAGACCTTCACGCGCTCGTCGTGGAGCGAGCGTGCATCGGCAACCGAAGGTGGCTCCATCGCCAGCAGGGCGACGATCTGGAGCAGATGGTTCTGGACCACATCGCGGATGGCACCGACACCTTCGTAGAACTTCCCGCGACCCTCGACCCCGAACTCCTCGGCCATGGTGATCTGCACCGACTCGATGAAGTTCCGATTCCAGATCGGCTCGAGCATCGAGTTCGCGAACCGGAAGACCAGCAGGTTCTCGATCGGCTCCTTGCCGAGGAAGTGGTCGATGCGGAACACCCGCTCCTCGGGGAAGACGGCGTGGATGATCTCGTTGAGTTCTCGAGCACTCGCTCGATCGCGGCCGAAGGGCTTCTCGACCACGACCCGACCGTTGGTGGCCAGCCCCGCCTTGCCCAGACCCTGCACCACGTCGTCGAAAAGCGACGGCGGGACGGCGAGGTAGTGCAGCGGTGCCGCTCGATCGTCGAGCTTCTCGGCGAGGACCTCGAACGTCGAGGCCTGGGTGTAGTCGCCCGCCACGTAGTCGAGCCGCGCGCACAGATCGTCGAGCATGGGCTCGTCGACGTCGTCGTACGCCTCGTGCACCGAGTCGCGGACGCGCTGGCGGAGGTCGTCCGGGGTCCAATCCGAACTCGCCACGCCGACCACGGGGATCCCGTCGTCGAGGGTGCCGGACTCGACCATCCGGTACACCGCCGGGAGGATCTTCTTCTTCGCCAGGTCGCCCGTCGCCCCGAACAACACCAACGAGTCGTTCCGACCCACCTGCCGCCTCACGGGCCCTCCCCACATGCGTTCCCCGGCCACGCAGGCCGCAACCGGCCGGACTCCTCGTACCTCGTCGCCCTCGCATCGACCCGCAGCCTCACGGACCCTCCTTGATGGCGTGGCCGCCGAACTGGTTGCGCATCGCGGCGAGCGCCTTCATGGCCGGGCTGTCGTCCTCTTGGCTGGTGAACCGGGCGAAGAGCGCTGCGGCAATCGTGTTGGCGGGCACGCCGTAGGTGACCGCCTCCTCGACGGTCCAGCGCCCCTCGCCCGAATCGGACACGTAGGGCGCAATGCCTTCGAGCCCGGGACGTTCGTCGAGTGCCTTCACGAGCAGGTCGAGCAGCCAGCTGCGCACCACCGACCCGTGCTGCCAGGACTTCATCCCGCCGAGCACGTCGAGCTCGATGTCGACCTTCGACAGCAACTCGTAGCCTTCGGCGTAGGCCTGCATGATGGCGTACTCGACCCCGTTGTGGACCATCTTCGTGAAGTGGCCCGCTCCGGCCTCACCAGCGTGGGCGAAACCGCCCTCGTCGGGCGACAAGGTGTCGAAGATCGGCTGGGCGAGGGCGACGTGCTCGTCGCTGCCGCCGACCATGAGGGCGTAGCCGTTGTCCAGTCCCCACACGCCGCCGCTCACCCCGGCATCGACATAGCCGATCTTCCGGGCCGCAGCGGCGTCGGACCGCCGGCGCGAGTCGCGCCAGTTCGAGTTGCCGCCCTCGATGATCAGATCGCCCTCGCCGAGCAGGTCGAGGAGGGCCGTCACCGTCTCCTCGGTCGGGTCGCCCGACGGCACCATGCTCCAGACGACCCGAGGTGAGTCGCCGAGCGCTTCGACGAGCGCTCCGAGTGACTCGACCTCGGAGGCATCGCTGAACGCGTCGAACCCCACGACGTCGTGGCCATCGCGCCGAAGACGCTCGACCATGTTGCCGCCCATCTTGCCCAACCCGACCATCCCGATCTTCATGGGTGAGGTCTAACAGCGTCGGGACGACGATGGACGCCGTTCGCCCCCGTCAGGCGAGGTCGGCGGCGGCTTCGACGGCGGCCGCGCCGATGGCGTCGAGATCGGCATCGGTGTGCGCAAGGCCGACGAACATGACTTCGTACGCACCTGGCGCCATGGCGACGCCCCGATCGAGCATGCCGTGGAAGAACCGGGCGAACCTTGCCTCGTCGGTGGTCTTGGCCGCTGCGTAGTCGGTCGGCTCGGTCGCCCCGAAGTGGAGGCCGAGCAGCGTCGACACCTGGGGGACGCACGCCTCGACACCAGCGTCGGCGAACGCACGCTCGAGGAGCGCCTTGAGCTTCGATGCCTTGGCGCGGAGCTCGTCGTACGCGTGTGCATCGAGCAGATCGAGCGCGGCCAGCCCGGCAGCGGTGGCGAGCGGGTTTCCCGACAACGTGCCGGCCTGGAAGACGGGACCGACCGGCGCCACCGCCTCCATCACGTCTCGACGACCTCCGTACGCGCCGATGGGGAGCCCGCCGCCGATGACCTTGCCGTAGCAGGTGAGATCGGCGAGCACACCGAAGAGTTGTTGGGCCCCGCCGCGAGCCACGCGGAACCCGGTGATGACCTCGTCGAAAACGAGCAGGGCTCCCACGCGGTCGCACTCGGCCCGCAGCCCTTCGAGGAACCCGTCTGCGGGCGCGATCAGCCCCATGTTGGCGGCGACCGGTTCGACGATCACACAGGCCACGTCGTCGTCGAGCGTCGGAACCACGTTGTAGGGCGCGACGATCGTGTCGGCCACGGTGGATTCGGGCACCCCGGCCGAGTCGGGCAACGCGAACACCGCGAGGGCCGAGCCCGACTGAGCGAGCAGTCCGTCGCCGTGACCGTGATAGTTGCCCGCGAACTTCACGACCTTCGACCGGCCGGTGAATCCTCGGGCGAGACGGATGGCCGACATGGTGGCTTCGGTCCCGCTGTTGACCAGCCGAACCATGTCGACACTGGCCACCCGGTCGCAGATCTTCTCGGCGAGCAGCACTTCGCGCTCGGTCGGCGCGCCGTAGCTGGTGCCCATCTCGGCGGCGGCCTGGATCGCCTTCACCGAGTCGGGGTGGGCGTGGCCGGCGATGATGGCGCCATAGCTCTGCACGAGGTCGACGTAGGTCACACCGTCGACGTCGGTGATGGTCGACCCGGACGCGCTCGCGATGAAGCGGGGGGTCCCGCCGACGGCCTTGAACGCACGAATCGGCGAGTTGACCCCGCCGGGAATCACCCGCACGGCTCGGTCGTAGAGGTGCTCGCTCGAAGTCATCAGCAAGACCCTCTCACGTCAGGTCAGACCGGGTCGAAGCTCCCGGAGATGCCGCTCGGCGGGCTCAGTGGACGCAGAACTCGTTGCCTTCGGGGTCGAGGAGGGTGATCCAAGTGCCGTGCGGCTGGTCGTAGCGACCCTCGAGCGTGGCGCCGTCGGCGATGAGTTCGTCGGCCTTGGCGTCCATCGCGTCGGGTCCCACGTTGAGATCGAGGTGGACGCGGTTCTTGACGACCTTGGCCTCGGGCACCTTCTGGAAGAAGACGCGCGGACCGTTGCCGGTCGGGTCGACGATGGCGAAGGCCAGGTCCTCCATCACCTCGGGGTCCATGCCGGCGGCCTCGAGTGCTGCCTCCCAGGTGTCGAACCCGGGTGGCGGCGGTTGCTCGATGTAGCCCAGTGCGCCGGCCCACCATTCGCCGATCGCTCGTGGCGACGCGGCATCGATCACCACCTGGAACGTGAGCGGGGCCGTCACCTCGGCAGCCATGGGGCGACCTCCTTGGCGAGGTAGGTGAGGATCAGATCAGCGCCGGCACGCTTGATGGCCGTCAGGTGCTCGAGGGCCACCGCGTCGCCATCGATCCAGCCGTTGGCGGCCGCGGCCTTGATCATCGAGTACTCGCCCGACACGTGATAGGCCGCCACCGGGGCATCGGTGATCGCGCGGGTCTGGGCGATGACGTCGAGGTAGGCGAGGGCGGGCTTGACCATCACGATGTCGGCGCCCTCGGCGAGGTCGAGCCTGACCTCCTCGGCGGCCTCGCGAACGTTGCGGGGGTCCTGCTGATAGCCCTTTCGGTTGCCGCCTCCGGCGATCGTCACGTCGACGGCGTCGCGGAACGGTCCGTAGAGCGCCGACGCGTACTTGGCGGCGTAGGCGAGGATGGCGACCTGCTCGAACTCCTCGTCGTCGAGCGCGTCGCGGATCGCCATGACCTGGCCGTCCATCATCCCGCTCGGCGCGACGATGTCGGCACCCGCAGTGGCCTGCGCAACGGCAGCGGCTTCATACAGCCCGAGCGTCGCATCGTTGTCGACCTCGCCGTCGGGGGTGACGATGCCGCAGTGCCCGTGGTCGGTGTATTCGTCGACGCAGAGGTCCGCGATGAGGACCATCTCGTCGCCGACCGCGGCACGAAGACGACGGAGCGCGACCTGCACGATGCCGTCGTCGGCGTAGGCCTGGCTCCCCTCGGCATCCTTGGTCTCGGGAACGCCGAACAGCACGACCGCCGGCACCCCGAGTTCGAGCAGCGCAATGACTTCTGCCTCGAGACTGTCGAGGCTGTGCTGGAACTGCCCGGGGAGGCTTGCGATCTGGACCGGAGCGTCGATCCCCTCACGGATGAACAACGGTGCGATCAGGTCGTCGACGGTCACGACCGTCTCGGCCACCATGCGACGAAGTGCCTCGGTCCGACGGAGTCGGCGCATCCGCCGTTGAGGGAAGCTCACGACCGACGAGCGTAGTCACGCACCACAACGCCACGTCCGGTGTCCCTTCCTGCTGCTCCGGACCGCCACGACCACCGCGGGGTCACCTCGGCACGAAATGCGGGTGATCGGGTTGCCGGGGGTGACGATGGCTGAGCTTGAATGTCGCCATGACCTCGCCGGCGACTGCAGCGCATCCCACCGAGTCGCGGGTGAGGGGTGTCGACCGGGCCCACGAGATCGTCGCCGGCACGATGGCGGGACTGGTGCTGGTGCTCGCCGTGATGGCGAGTCGCAGCGTCAAGCTGTTCGGGACCTGGGAGATCGAGCTCCACGGCTACGTGGGCAACTCGCTGTTCATCCTGGCCCTCGTGAACGGCGGCCTGGCGCTGAACCGACGCCGAGGCGAGCTCACTGCGCTCATCATCGGCATGCTGGTGTTTGCCCAGATCGGCCTCGGCTACGTCGGCCGCGACTCGCTCGAGGCCGCTGCGTGGCACGTACCGAACGGGGTGCTGCTCATGGGGCTGACCACGTTTCAGTTCGCCCAGATACGCAAGGCTCGCTGAACCGCGCTACCGCACCAGGTCGAACAGATCGGTGACGTCGAGGTCGGCGACCGAAGGAACGACCAGGTCGGCGCCAGCGAAGTCCGCGGTCGCGGTCATGCCACCTGGGACACCGATCGCGGTCAGCCCGGCCGCCTTGGCGCTTGCGACCCCTGCGGGCGAATCGTCGATACCGATGCTGCGCGCCGGCTCTGCGCCCAGCTGCGAGACGGCGAGGGCGAACAGATCCGGAGCCGGCTTCCCCGCAGCGACGAGATCACGAGTCGCCACGAACGAGAATCGGTCGATCAGGCCGAGTCGTTCGAGGTGGCCGCAGACCCAGGGACTGTGGGAGCTGGACGCGATCGCGATCCCCACGCCCGCGTCACGACAGCCGTCGAGCAGCTCGACCACGCCGGGCTGAACGGGTTTCGCTTCGGTCTCGGCGTTCTTGACCAGATTGCGCGCCGTGACCACGGCATCGCGGTCGCCGAGTGGGCGGCCGAGCGCTTCCTCGAGGATCTCGGTCCAGTGTGGGTGGTCGGCCACGCCGATGATGCTCAGCCACCAGTGCGGGTCGAGCTCGACGCCGTGCTCGGCGAAGACCGCCGCCGTCGAGGTGAACGCAGGCGTCTCGGTGTCGAGAATGAGCCCATCGAAGTCGAAGACCACTGCGTCCAACACGGACTGAGTCTGTTCGGTCAGGAGACTCGATGCCCAAGCTGAAGGACTTCGAGCAGCGCGTCAACCGCGACCGAAGTGGCCGACCACGGCCGCGACGAGACCCTCGATGCTGTGCTCGATCGCCTCGATGTCGACGGTGAGCCCGGCGTCCCGAGCCGTCTGTGCGGTGATGGGTCCGATGGCTGCGACGATCGACGGCATGGCATCGGCGCTTGCGGCTTCGAGGAAGTTCGTGACGGTCGACGAGCTGGTGAACGTGACGAGATCGGCCGATCCGATCGCCTCGATCGTGGCCGGATCGAACGACTCGGGCTCGGTTCGATAAGCCTCGGCCACCTCGACGACCCATCCCTTGGCCCTCAGGCCGGCCGGCAAGGCGTCTCGCGCGACCGCCGCCCGTGCGATGAGGACGCGGCCCGGGCCGTCATCGAACTCCTCGAGCAGGCCTTCGGCCACGAACCGCTGCGGCACGAGGTCGGCGAGCACGTTTCCGTCGAGCAACGCTGCGGCGGTGCCGGGTCCGATCGCTGCGACACGGGCAGAGCCGAAGGCCCGAGCATCCCGCGCTGCGTCGAGCAGGCGTCGAGCCCCGTTGGGAGAGGTCACGACCACCCAGTCGAAGTCTCCGAGACGCGTCGCAGCATCGCGGAGCGCCTGACCCCCGTCGGCCGGATCGGCGATCCGAATCGCAGGTGCCTCCACGACCGAGGCGCCGAGTGTCGCGAGTCGATCGACGAGTCCGCTCGCCTGGGCTCGCGCCCTGGTCACCACGATGGTCTTGCCGAACAGCGGTCTCGTCTCGAACCACGCCAGGTCGAGCCCGGCGGCAGCCCCGATCACGATGGTCGATGGCGTGCCCAGGACCGTTGACGGCAACGTTGCGAGCGTTGCCCGGATCGTCTTCTGGTCGGGGCGGGTCCCCCACTGCACCGCTGCGGCCGGGGTGTCGGGCGACCGACCCGCTGCCATCAATCGCTCGCAGATCGCTTCGATACGACCGACGCCCATCAGGACCACGATCGACCCGCCCACCCGGGCAACCGCGTCCCAGTCGACCGGTCCCTCCTCCCCGACGTCGGGATCTTCGTTCCATGAGACAACCGTGAAGCTGGTCGACGAGAGCCCTTGGGTGATCGGGATGCCGGCGTAGGCCGGTACGGCGGTCACAGAGCTCACACCCGGCACCGCCTCCCATGCGACGCCCGCCGCGGTCAGCGCCGCCGCTTCTTCACCACCACGAGCGAACACGAACGGGTCGCCCCCCGTGAGCCTGACGACCACCTCATGGCGTCGACCCAGGTCGACCAGCATCTGGTTGAGCTCTTCCTGGCTCACCAGCGGATGGCCGGGTCGCCCGCTGACGTCGACCCGCTCGGCTCCGGGCGCCAGATCGAGCAGCTCGACCGCCGGCAACCGGTCGTGCACCACGACATCAGCTCGCGCAAGCAGGTCGGCACCACGTCGGGTGATGAGTCCGGGGTCTCCCGGTCCCGCGCCGACGAGGTAGACGGTCATGGCGCCGAGGCTACGGCCAGTGCCCAGACCCGCGCCGATTGCGTGGAGATCCGCCGCTGGCGGGACCTCGGGCGGCCCGAAGTACCATTCGCTCGCCACGAGGGGGTTTGGTGAGCGACACGCAGACAGCGATCATCCTGGTGACCGATCTCGTCGACTCGACCGCGCATCGCAGCCAGGTCGGCGAGGAAGCCGCCGAGACCCTCCGCCGACGTCACGACGCGTTGCTGAGTGAAGCGATCACGACCAACGACGGCTTGGTGGTGAAGCATCTCGGCGACGGCGCCCTGGCACGTTTCTCGGGCGCCGCTGATGCGGTCGCCGCCGCGGTCTCCATCCAGCAGTCGGTCGACGGAGAGTTCGACGTTCGGGTCGGGATCTCCGCCGGTGACGTCACCATCGAGGACGACGACGTCTTCGGGACGCCCGTCATCGAGGCATCACGCCTCTGCGCCCACGCCCACGGCGGCCAGATCCTGGTGGCCGATCTCGCCCGGATGTTGGCCCGAGGCCGCGGCGGACACGCCTTCGACCCCATCGGCGAACTCGAGCTCAAGGGCCTCCCCGACCCGGTGACGGCCAGCCAGGTGCAATGGGCGCCAGTCGCCGATGACCAGCAACGCGTGCCCTATCCCGTTGCACTCGACTCGTCGACGGCCTTTCCATACGCGGGTCGAATCGGTCCACTCGATGCGGTCACGCAGGCCTGGAAGCAGAGCGTCGAGGGCATCGGCGGCGTGGTGCTCATCTCCGGTGAGCCAGGCATGGGCAAGACGCGCCTGTCGACCGAGGCGGCCCGACGAGCATTCGACGAGCACGGCGCCATCGTGCTGTTCGGTCGCGCCGACGAGGAGATCACCTCGCCCTACCGCCCGTTCACCGAAGCGCTCGGCCATCTGATCAACCACGTCCCGGCCGACGTGCTCGACGCACACGTCGACGAGTTCGCCGGGTCGCTGGCCAGCGTCAGTTCGGCACTCACGCAGCGGCGACCGGATGTCGTGCCACTCGACGGGTCGGCCGACGAGGTCCGCACGGCCGTGTTCGACGCAACGCTCGATCTGCTCGACCGCGCCGGACGAGCGGCGCCGGTGATGCTCATCCTCGACGACCTCCACTGGGCCGACGACGCCAGCCTCCTCCTGCTCCGCCACCTCGGCCGCTCGCTGGGCACCCAGCGGCTGCTCGTCGTCGGGACGTATCGAGACACCGACCTCGTTCGGGGTCACCAACTGAGCTCCGTACTGGCCGACCTGAGGCGCGTCGAGCGCGTCGAACGGATCGACCTCGAGGGCCTCGACGAGGCCGAGGTCTCCGAGTTGCTGGCGGTGGCCGGTGGTCACGATCTCAACGAACAGGGAGCCGAGCTGGCTCGGGTCGTCCACACCGAAACCGAGGGCAATCCGTTCTTCGTCAGCGAGGTCCTTCGCCATCTCGCCGAGTCGAGGGCCATCTACGAGTCCGATGGTCAGTGGGTCACCGACGCCGAGTCGGTG
>DATKWD010000124.1:0-56027 GCA_035529695.1 Acidimicrobiales bacterium
GACCTGGTGGCGTTGCCAGGGGTGGGGCGCAAGACCGCCAACGTGGTGCGCTCGGTGGCGCTGGGGCTGCCGGGGCTGCCGGTCGACACCCACGTGCTGCGGCTCACCAAGAAGCTCGGCATCACCACCGAGACCGATCCGGTCAAGGTCGAGCTCGAGCTCAACCCCATGGTCAAGGCGTCGGAACGTGGTGAATTCTCACTCCGGGTGATCCTTCATGGCCGCCGGGTGTGCTTCGCACGCCGCCCGAACTGCGCCGATTGCACGCTCAACTGGTTCTGTCCGTCGTCGGAGCTCTGAAAATCTTCAGGAGGAGGTCGCAAGCCCCGGCCTGCTCGTTACCGTCGACCGCGAGTCGGCGACGTGCCGGGATCCGCCGCCCGGCCTCGTCGGCAGACGACGGCGCCCTTCACGGGCGCCGTCGTCGCGTCAGAGCTCGCGCCGGACCGCTTCGAGGCGCCGGAGTGCGGCCCGCAGGCTGCGCTCCACCTCCCAGAGACCCATGGCGATTCCCTCCCGACCCTGACCGTCGGCCGTCGAGGCCAGTTCGGCGACCCGGTCGGTGGCGTCATCGAGGGTGGCCTGGACCGACGAAAGGGGGGCTCCGACATCGCTCATCGCTGTCTGTCTACTGCGGAGCTGCGCGCAGAGGGCAAGTGTCGCAGCTCCCCGTGGGACCCGCTCTTGCCGCTCCTTCGGCGCGGCGGGCCGCTCGGGCCCCGGCCGAGCACGGCGCGTGCTTCGCGACGGCGCCTATCCGCTCGGCCTCGAGGAATGGCTTACCGGCGGCCGCCAAATCGCCGGTAGGTTCGCTCATCGTGCTGCGCCGTCTCGATCTCCGCGGGCAGGGTCCGGTGACCGCCGCGGACCTGCCGCGCCCGGCATCGCAGGTCGAGCCCCCGATCGACGAGGTGCGCGCCGTGATCGACGAGGTGCGCCGTCGGGGTGACGATGCACTCCGCGAGTTCACGCTGAAGTTCGACGGCGTGGAGATCGACGACCTCCACGTGTCTGCTGAGGCGGTGCGACAGGCGCCCGAGCGGATCGACGCCGCGTTGGCCGGCGCACTCCGCGTGGCGGCCACCAACATCCGGGCCTATCACGAGGCCCAGATGCACGACGGTGCCGAGTTCGTCGACCGGGGCTTGCGGGTGCGCGAGCTCCGTCGTCCGGTCGATCGCGCCGGGTGCTATGTGCCCAGTGCGCTGGCTCCGTTGATGTCGACGGTGTTGATGACCGTGATCCCCGCGAAGGTGGCCGGCGTGCCCGAGGTAGTGCTGGTGACGGCGCCCGGACCCGGGGGGGCGGTCGACGAGGCCATCCTGGCGGCTGCGGCGATCGCCGGCGCCGATGAGGTGATCCGTGTCGGCGGGCCGGCCGCGGTCGCAGCGTTGGCCCTCGGGACCGAGAGCATCGGTGCCGTCGACGTGATCGTCGGCCCTGGCTCGGCACGCGTGGCCCAGGCGAAGCGCGAGGTCGCCGGTTCGGGACTCGTCGGCGTGCCCTCGGCATTCGCCGGCCCGAGCGAGGTGGTGGTGGTGGCCGATGCCGACGCAGTGATCGCCGATGTCGCCATCGACGTGGTGCTCCAGGCAGAACACGGTCCCGACGGACTCGCCTGGCTGGTGACGTGGGACGAAGGTGTCGCCGATCGCGTGTCGACCGAGGTGTCCCGCATCGTTGCCGCATCGCCCCGCCGCGAGTACCTCGAAGCGACGCTCGGCGAAGGAGGGTTCGCCGCCGTGTGCGACGACGCCGAGCAGGCGATGTCGGTGGTCAACGCCATCGCCCCCGAGCATCTCGAGCTCCAGGTCGCCGACCCGGATGCACTGCTTCCGCTTGTCCGCCACGCCGGTGCCGTCTTCTGCGGCCCCTACGCGCCGGCCTCGGTCGGCGACTACGTGGCCGGGCCCAATCACGTGCTTCCCACTGCCGGATCCGCACGGTTCTCGGGTGCGCTGCGGGTCGACGACTTCTGCAAGCACATCCACGTGGTCGACCTCGACCGCGAGGCGCTCGATCGCCTGACCCCTCACGTCGGAGCCATCGCCGATGCCGAGGGTCTGCCAGCTCACGCCCAGAGCGTGCGGCAGCGACAGGACCGTCCATGACTCGCGCCCGCCCAGCGGTTCGTCCCGACGTGGCCCTGATGGACGGCTATCACTCGCCGCAGATCGACGTGCGGGTACGCCTCAACACCAACGAGTCGCCGGTCCCACCACCGCCCGGGTTCGCTCAGAAGCTCGCCGACGAGGCGGCACGCATCCAGTGGCACCGCTACCCCGACCGAGACGCCGCCGAGCTTCGGACGGCCATCGCCGCGCACCACCGGGTCGAGCCGTCGCAGATCTTCGCGGCGAACGGCAGCAACGAAGTGCTGCAGACGCTCTGCCTCACCTACGGGGGCGCGGGCCGCACCGTGGCGACCTTCGAGCCGACCTATGCCCTGCACAGCCACATCGCGCGGCTCACCGGGACGTCGGTCGCGTCGGGGCAGCGCGAGTCCGATTTCACCCTGTCGGTCGCCGAGGTCGATCGGGTGATCGGTGAGGCCGAGCCCGCCATCACGTTCCTGTGCTCGCCCAACAACCCGACCGGCATGGTCGAACCCGAGGAGCTCATTCGTCACGTGATCGACACCGCTCCGGGGGTCGTCGTGGTCGATGAGGCCTACGGACAGTTCGCGCCCTGGTCAGCGCTCGAACTCGTCGACGAGGATCTGCCGCTCGTCGTGACCCGCACGTTCTCGAAGACCTGGTCGATGGCCGGAGCGCGGCTCGGCTATCTGGTCGGGCCGTCGTGGCTCGTGGCCGAACTCGACAAGGTGGTGCTGCCCTACCACCTCGACCAGTACAAGCAGTTGGCGGGCCGGGTGGCGCTCGAGTTCGGTGACGAGATGAACCGGCGAGTCGCGGCGCTCGTGGAGGAGCGCGGCCGGCTGGTCGACGAACTGCACGACCTGCCGGTCGAGGTGTGGCCCTCGGCCGCCAACTTCGTGCTCTTCCGGCCAACCGACGTCGAGGGCACCGAGGTCTGGCGACGGCTGGTCGATGCGTCGGTGCTCGTCCGCAACTGCGCCTCGTGGCCTGGGCTCGACGGCTGCCTGCGGGTCACCATCGGCACGCCGTCGGAAGACGATGCTTTCCTCGACGCCTTGAAGGCGATCCTCGAACCCAAGGACGACGAATGACCCGCACCGCATCCGCTTCGCGCGAGACCAAGGAGACCTCGATTCAGGTCTCGATCGACCTCGACGGCAGCGGTACCACCGATGTCAGCACGGGTCTCCCGTTCTTCGACCACATGCTCGACCAGCTGGGTCGCCACGGCGGATTCGACCTCGTCGTGAAGGCCGAGGGCGACCTGCACGTCGACGGGCACCACACGGTCGAGGACGTTGCCATCACGGTCGGCGGCGTGTTCGCCGAAGCGCTGGGCGACAAGGTCGGCATCCGCCGATTCGCGAGCGGGCTCTTCCCGCTCGACGAGGCGCTCATCGAGGTGGCCCTCGATCTGTCCGGCCGTCCGTTCACCGCGTTCGACGTGCCGTTCGGTGAGGTCCTCCCGCTGGGTGATCCGCCGTTCAACCCCGAGATGGCCGAGCACTTCTGGCAGTCGTTCGCGACGACGGCCGGGTTCACGCTGCACGTCTCCAAGCGGGCCGGCGACAACACGCACCACGTGGTCGAGGCCACGTTCAAGGGCATCTCCCGCTGCCTGCGCGATGCGGTGCGAGTCGACTCGGACCAGTTGCCGTCCACCAAGGGCACCCTGTGAGCACAGCGGTCCGCATCGCGGTCCTCGACTACGGCATCGGCAATCTGCGATCGGCGGTCAAGGGCCTCGAGCGGTGTGGGGCGGACGCCTGGTTGACCGAGGACGCCGACGAGATCGCGACCGCCGACGGGGTCGTGTTGCCCGGCGTCGGTGCGTTCGGCCCGTGCATGGACGCGCTTCGTAGCCACGGCCTCGACCGGTGTGCTCGCGACGCAGTCGAGCGAGGAGTCCCGTTTCTCGGCATCTGTGTGGGCATGCAGCTGCTCTACGAGTCGTCCGACGAGACGCCAGGAGCTTCGGGCCTCGGGATCGTGCCGGGGCGGGTGCTTCGCATCCCCGATGGCGTGAAGCACCCGCAGATGCAGTGGAACCAGATCCACGTGACCCGGCCGTCGCCGTTGCTCGCGGGTCTCGACGACACGTGGATGTACTTCGTGCACAGCTATGCCGCCACCGACACCGGCGACACCATCGCCACGTGCGACTACGGCGGTGACGTGGTGGCCGCTGTGGAGCGCGGGCGCGTGTGGGCGACCCAGTTCCATCCCGAGAAGTCGGGCGACGCCGGTCACGTGATCATGTCCAACTTCGTCGACATCGTGCGGGCGCGTTGATGGATCTCTATCCGGCCATCGACCTCCGCGGTGGCAAGGTCGTCCAGCTGGTGCAGGGTGACTTCGATCGCGAGGCGGTGCACGCCGACGACCCGGTCGAGGTCGCGTTGGGGTTCGTGGCGGCCGGCGCACCGTGGGTCCACATGGTCGATCTCGACGCAGCCCGTACCGGCAAAGCACACAATCTCGGCCTCATCGCGGCGGTGGCCGCCGCAGTCGACGTGCCGGTGCAGGCCGGTGGTGGTGTCCGCTCGCTGGATGCGGCGTCTGCGCTCGTCGACGCGGGTGTCATTCGAGTCGTGATGGGCACGGCAGCGGTTCGCGATCCCGATCTGCTCGTCGCAGTGGCTTCGCGCCACCGGGTCGCGATCGGTCTCGACGTGCGTGGTCGCGAGGTCGCAGTCCAGGGCTGGACCGAGGGTTCGGGCGAGGACTGGGACGCCGCGCTCGCTCGTCTCGCCGGCCTCGGCCCTGAAGCCGTCGTCGTCACCCAGATCAAGGGCGAGGGGCTCCTGGCCGGACCCGATCTCGCAGGACTCGGCGAGGTGTTGGGCGCCACCGACCTCGACGTCATCGCGTCGGGCGGGGTCGGCGACCTGTCGCACCTCGTCGATCTCGCGGAACTCGTGGTGGACGGCCGCCGTCTGTCTGGTGCAATTGTCGGAACCGCAATCTACGAAGGCAGGGTCGACGTGAATGAAGCCGTGCAGACCCTCGGCAGCACGAAATGACCCCGATCGGACGACCCCAGCCCCCGATCTTCGTTGCTGTCGCGCCAATAATTGGCGCAAGAGCAACAAGGATCTGGGGAGCCGAACCCAGAGGGGGCCTGGCGGTTGCGGCCTGCGGGGCCGGGGAACGCCGATGAACGTCGTGCGGGTCATTCCTTGTCTCGATGTCGATGCGGGGCGGGTCGTGAAGGGCGTGAACTTCGTCGACCTGGTCGATGCCGGCGACCCGGTCGAATTGGCGGCGCGCTACGACCGCGAGGGCGCCGACGAGTTGGTGTTCCTCGACATCACGGCTTCGTCTGACGCTCGCGAGACGATCGTCGAGGTCGCCCGTCGGACCGCGGAGGAGGTGTTCATCCCGTTCACCGTGGGCGGTGGGATCCGCAGTGTGGAAGATGCGCGTCGGCTGTTGCGGGTCGGTGCCGACAAGGTGGCCGTCAACACCGCGGCGGTCGACCGACCCGAGCTGATCGGCGAGATCGCTGCCGAGTTCGGTGCCCAGTGCGTGGTCGTGGCCATTGACGCCCGCCGTCGCAACGAAGGCGGATTCGAGGTCTTCACGCACGGCGGACGGACGCCGACCGGCATCGACGCCATCGAGTGGGCCGCCCGGGCCGAACAGCTGGGCGCGGGCGAGATCCTGCTCACGTCGATGGATCGCGACGGGACGCGCGACGGATTCGACGTCGAACTGACCCGTGCTGTGAGCGAGTCGGTCAACATCCCGGTGATCGCCAGCGGCGGCGTGGGGGGTCTCGTTCACCTGGTCGAGGGCGTCACCGAGGGCAAGGCCGATGCGGTGCTCGCCGCCTCGATCTTCCACTTCGCCGAGCACTCGGTCGGCGAGGCGAAAGCCGAGCTGGCCGCGGCCGGCATCACCGTCCGGCCGTAGTCACCCGGCGCGAAGACGAACTCGTTGCGGTCGCGGCGGGGGAGGAGGATGCTGGAAGCACAGCAGACGCCGACGCGTGGAGGTGCAGCCATGTTTGTCCAGCTCATCGAAGGTCACACCACCGATGCTGACGCGGTCCGGCGGCAGATGGAGATCTGGATGTCCGATCTTCGCCCCGGAGCACCGGGGTTCCTCGGGGCAACTGCGGGCGTCACCGACGACGGCACGTTCATCGCTGTGGCGCGGTTCGAATCGGCGAGTGCCGCAACGGCGAACAGCGAGCGGCCTGAGCAGGGCGACTGGTGGGCGGACACCGAGAAACATCTCGACGGCGCGGCCGGCTTCGTCGAATCCGAGGACGTCGAGGCGTTCCTCGGCGGCGGCTCCGACGATGCGGGCTTCGTCCAGATCATGAAGTCCACAGGCATAGATCGAGACGAGATGAAGCGCCTGGACGCCGCCTTCGAGAAGACTGCGGCGACGTTCCGACCCGACGTGATCGGTTCGTTGCGCTTCTGGACCGCACCGGACGCGGGCTACGACGTGACCTACTTCACCAGCGAGACCGACGCCCGTGCGGCCGAGGCCATGCCGCCGCCACCGGAGTTGGCCGAACTCATGGAGGAGTTCGAATCGATGATGACGGACACGGAGTTCATCGACCTCAGTGACCCCTGGCTCTATTGACCTGACCAGCTGAGGGATCGCTCGACGATGGTGCCCAGTGCACCCGTGAGGAAGTGATCGGCACCGCGCAAGACCTCGACCGTTGCGTCCGGCCAGTCGGCCGTCACCTCTCTGGCTCGGTCGGGCGGGGAGAACTGGTCGTGCTCGGGGACCAGCAGGAGCGTCGGGCACACCGGGGGAGCGATGTCGCCGATCTGGAGTGGGGGAGCGATCAGCACCCGTCTGTCGGGTTCGACGCGGGCGGCCAGCGAGACATCCGCTCCGAAGCTGTAGCCGAGCAGGACGAGGCGAGCTTCGGGCCATTGAACTCGTGCGACGGCACACGCTGCCGCAACATCGAGGCGTTCGGCATCGCCTCCGTCGTGCTCGCCGGTCGACCGTCCTGCTGAGCGGAAGTCGAAGCGCAGCGCGCCGAACCCGGCTGCCGACAGCGCCGACATCAGCTCGGTCAGCACCGGCACCCGCATGTCGCCGCCGTAGGCGGGATGGGGATGACACATGACGACGGCCCTGGTGGCTTCGTCGGGTCCGGTTCGCTCGGCGTCCAACGTCTCGCCGTCGTCGGTCTCGATGCTGAGTTCGGTGGTCACCGGCCAAGACGGTACCGTCGGCCGCGATGAGCGAGGATGACTCGGGCCTGCCGATCAAGATGCTCAATGACCGGATCCTGGTCGAGCTGACCGGCGCGGACGGCGAGCGCACGTCGTCGGGCGGCATCCTCATTCCGGCCACGGCGAAGCAGAACAAGCGCCTCATCTGGGCCGAGGTCGTGGCGCTCGGTCCGAACGTCCGGTCGATGGAGATCGGCGACAACGTCCTGTTCAGCCCCGACGACCGCTACGAGGTCGAGGTGCGAGCCAAGGACTACATCATCCTCCGCGAGCGCGACATCCACGCCGTCGCGAGCAAGCGCCTCGAAGAGGGCGGGACCGGGCTCTACTTGTAGCGAAAACCCTTGTATTTCCTGGGGTGTGGGGTTGCTGAACGAACGTGTGTTTGTTGGGTTCGGCGGGGTGGAAACGGTGCTCGTCGACCCAAGATCGCAGGTGCTGAACGACCTGCATCACGCGGTGTCGGCGCTCGAACACCTCGACCTCGAGCGGCTCGATGCCGACGAGCGAGCCGGCGTGTTGCGTGATCTCGATCGTCAGCGCACCCGACTCGAAGCCCGCTTCTCCGTCGAGCTCCGCACCCTCGCTCCGGTCGACCAGCTGCGGAAGTTGGGGGCGGCGTCGGTGTCGGGGTGGTTGGTGGCCGCGACGGGCACCACTCGACGTGACGCGGGACGGCGCACCACCCTGGCCAACACACTCGCCGAGTTGCCGTTGGTCGAGGCCGCCATGCTCGAAGGGGAGATCCCCATCGAAGCGGCGCGCGTCATCGCCCGGGCCCTCAACCCCCGCACCCGCGACCTGTTCGACATCTTCGCCCAGGCTTCGTTCGTCGATGCCGCCAAGGCCAAGACCTGTGACCAGCTGGGAACCGATGTCGAGCACTGGCTCGATCGCCACGATCCTGATGGTCCCCAGCCCGACGACCCGACCACCGATGTGTTGTACGCGAACCGGGTCGGCGACCGCGTCGCAGTGAAGGGTGACCTGAGTCTGGGAACCGGCATCCCGATCCTGGCCGCCCTCGACGAGGAGATGGCCAAGATCCGCGCGGCCGAACCCCGCGACCCCGACGGTGGGCTGCCGTATCGGGTTCCGGCCAACCGCCGCGCCCAAGCCCTCGCCAACCTGGTCGGCCGCGCCGCCGCCGCCCCCGGGTGCACGACCCGGCGCGAGCCGGCGTTCATCACCATCGACACCCCGACTCGTGATGGGTCCCGGGTCGAACTCGCCGACGGCTCATTGGTGCCGGTCAGCCTCGCCGAGCGCTGGGCGACCGGCGCCTCGTACCTGCACCTGCGATTCGCCGACCCGGCCGCCGGCATGACCGCCCGGTTCGTCGACCCCGACGGCAACCTCGTCGCCGACCTCGACCTCGGCCGCGCCGCGCGGTACGCCAACCGGGCCCAACGACGCGCCCTGGCCGCCCGCGACCGAGGGTGCGCCTACCCCGGCTGCGACCGCTCACCCCACGCCTGCGACGCCCACCACATCACCTGGTGGGAACACGACGGCCCGACCGACCTCGACAACCTCGTGCTGCTGTGCCGCTTCCACCACGTCCTCGTCCACGCCGGCCTTTCCCGCATCGACACGATCGATCACCGGCCCGTCGTCCGGCTCATCGACCCCGACCAGCCCGACTGGATCGGCCCCCCGATGGACCCCGACTGGCACCGCCACCCTCCCGACGCAGGCCGAAGACCAACCGACAACTGAGCGGGTGGGCGCCCCCGGTCTGCTCGCGCGGTCAGCCGCCGAGTTCGAGTCCGAGCCATGCTGCGAACAATCCGAGCACCAGGGTGATCGCCAGGTAGCCGGCGGCGTCGCGCCGCGGGACCACCGTGAAGTCGAGCGCCATCGTCGAGAAGGTGGTGAACGAGCCGAGGCCGGCCACGCCGACCAAGACCAGATCGCCGAGGTCGGCGCCGACGACGAGCCCGAGGGCGAAGGCGCCCACCACGTTGACCACGATGGTGCCGAGGCCACCCCGAACCGAGCGGAGCCGCTCGATCGCGAGCCAGCGAACGATCGAGCCGCCCGCTGCCAGACACACGAACGCCATGGCGGTCATGCGCGACTCCGGGCGAAGTGCTGCGCTCCGATGAGCGCCCCAAGGCCGAACAGGACTGACGCGACCAGGTAGCTGAGCGCCATCGCGGCCTCGTCGTTCTCGGCGAGGCGGACGACCTCGACCGCGAAGGTCGAGAACGTCGTGAGCCCCCCGCAGAGGCCGGTGCCGACCGCGGCCTGCACCGACTCGCCGGACCGAACGAACACGAGCCCGAGCAGCAGGCAGCCGATCACGTTGACCACGAACGTCGCCACGGGGAACGACGTCGACGGCTCGACTGATTCGAGCACCGCCCAGCGGACCGACGCACCTGCCGCTCCGCCGACGCCCACCAGAAGGGCGGTGGTGCGTGGCTGCATCGGTTCCGACGGTACTGATCAGCCGAATCGGAATGGTCGTTGGGACGGGGGTTCCTTACGATGCACCGATGCCCGACGTGACGCCCATCGCCGTGAACGACGACGACCTGGCGCAGGTGACCTACAACGACGACGGGCTGGTGCCCGCCATCGTGCAGGAGGAGGGCACAGGACAGATCCTGATGCTGGCGTGGATGAACGACGAGTCGCTCCGCAAGACCCTCGAGACCGGCCGGACCTGGTTCTGGTCACGCTCGCGGCAGGAGTACTGGTGCAAGGGCGAGACGTCGGGCGACCGCCAGTACGTGCGCTCGGCGTCGTACGACTGCGACGGCGACACGCTCCTGTTCGTGGTCGAGCAAGAGGGCAAGGGTGCGTGTCACACCGGCGAGTACTCGTGCTTCTTCCGCTCGTTCGGCGGCTGACGGCATGACCATCCGGCCTTCACGAGACGAGTTCCGCGCCCTGGCCCGCACCCACCGGGTCGTTCCGGTCTGGCGGACGCTGCTGGCCGATCTCATCACCCCCGTCGCGGCGTTCGCCCGAGTGGTGGGCGATCGCGATGCGGGCTTCGTCCTCGAATCGGTCGAGCACGGCGAGCGTTGGAGTCGGTGGTCGTTCGTGGGTCGGCATCCGCTCGCCACGTTGACCGCGCGGGGCCGCAGGGTTGCCGTCGAAGGCGAACTGAAGCTCGACGTCCCGATCGACCAGGGGATGTTGGCGGCGGTCGAGGCGATCCTCGAGCAGTTCTCGTCGCCCGACATCGAGGGGCTCCCGCCGCTGCACGGGGGCCTCGTCGGCTACCTCGGCTACGACGTGGTGCGCGAGGTCGAGCACCTTCCCGATGTCCCGACCGACGACCAGGGACATCCCGATGCGGTCATGTCGATCATCGGCGAGATGGCTGCGTTCGACCACTGGAACCAGCACGTCACCCTCATCGTCAACACGGTCGTACCTGCTGGTGCGACCGACGCCCAGATCGACGTGGCCTACGACGACGCGCTCGCTCGTCTCGACGAGCTGGCTGTGGACGGCTCGGCGCCACTCGACGAACCCTTCGTCGACCCGCCCGATCCCGACGAGCCGCTCCCCGAGGTCACCTCGCCCAGCGGATCCTCCAACTATCGAGCGGCGGTGGAGGAGGCGCGCGAGCACATCTTCGCGGGCGACATCTTCCAGGTCGTGCTGTCGCAGCGCTTCGACTTCGACCTCGGCGCCGATCCCTTCGACTTCTATCGCGTGCTCCGGCAGGTCAACCCGAGCCCGTACATGTACCTGGTCCGTCAGCCCGGGGTGACCCTGGTCGGGTCGTCACCCGAACCGATGGTTCAGCTCCTCGACGGCCGTGTGATCAGTCGGCCGATCGCCGGCACCCGACGTCGTGGCCGTTCCGACGAGGAGGACCGCCGGCTCGGGGCAGAGCTGGCCGAGCATCCCAAAGAGCTCGCCGAGCACATCATGCTGGTCGACCTCGCCCGTAACGACGTGGGTCGGGTGGTGACGTTCGGGACCGAGCAGCTCGACGAGATGATGGTGCTCGAGCGCTACAGCCACGTGATGCACCTCACGTCGCAGGTCAGCGGCGAGCTCGCCGAGGGCAGGACACCGATCGACGTCCTCCGTGCCACGTTGCCTGCGGGCACCGTGTCCGGCGCGCCCAAGGTGAGAGCGATGCAGATCATCGACGACCTCGAGCCGGTGAAGCGCGGCGCGTATGCCGGCGTCGTCGGCTACCTCGACTTCTCGGGCAACATCGACACCGCCATCGCCATCCGGACGCTGGTGTGCGGCGACGACGGCCGGGCTTCGGTGCAGGCCGGCGCAGGGATCGTGGCCGACTCGGTGCCTGCCGACGAGGATCTGGAGTGCCACAACAAGGCCAAGGCTCTGCTCAGCGCGGTGCCCGCCGCGCGGCGCATGGCGGCGCGGAGGTCAGCTCAGAGCTGAGCCGGTTGCGCGTGAAGCATGCCGACCTGGTCTCTGGTCCTACCCTCATGGGTCGATGTCGCACTACGAGGTCCTCGGGGTCGACCGGTCGGCCGACCCTGCAACCGTCCGGTCCGCCTATCTGTCGCTGGCCCGGCGACATCATCCCGACAGCGGCGACGGCGGCGACGCGGGACGCATGGCCGAGGTCAACGCGGCGTGGGCCGTGCTGGGCGACACCCAGAAGCGGGCGGCTTACGACGACACCCTCGGTCCGGTGGTCACGGAACGACCCGAGCCCCCGCCATGGCGACCGTACGACGACAGTGACGATCCCGAACCGATGCCTGCCGAGGACGTCGTCGCGGTGACGCCAGCTCGCAGTGCCATGACCCTGGCGCCGGCGATCCTGTTCGCGGTCGCCGTGGCATCGTTCGCGGTCGGTCTGGTGGTCGATCTCGCGCCGGTGCTCGCATTCGGGCTCGTGGCGCTCGTGGCGGCGGGGGTGAGCTTCGTCCTCGTTCCGGTCGTCTCGATGTTCGAGTCGATGCGCGACGACCCCGATCGCAGGTGACTCGCGCTCGGTCCGGCGATCGAGCACGCGAATTCGACGAGCGGACCTTCGTCGGCATCCCGTGCGCTGGATAGGATTTCGCCATGTCGAAGATCGCCGTCGTTGCCAAGCTGACCGCCGCCGAGGGAAAGCGCGACGACCTCGTCGCCGCCATGGGCCCGATGATGGAAGCCGCCCAGGCCGAGGCGGGGACCGAGGTCTACGCCCTGCACACCGATCTCGGCGACGAGAACGCCGTCTGGCTCTATGAGCTCTACACCGACAGCGCAGCGCTTGACGCACACAGCTCGAGCGAGGCCATGGCAGCGTTCGGCGCGAGCCTCGGCGGCCTGCTGGATGGAGCGCTCGAGATCATGCTCCTCGATCCGGTGTCCAGCACCGGTCTGTAGACCCTGCTGACCTACCTCGACGCGATCCTCGCCGCTCATCGCGAGCGGGCAGCGGTCGATGGGCGATCGCTCGACACGCTCGTCGAACGGGCGACCGGCTGCCCTCCGACCCGCGGGTTCGCACGAGCTCTCGAGGCGGCACCGGGATTGGCGGTCGTTGCGGAGATCAAGCGGCGTTCGCCGTCGAAGGGTGCCCTGGCCGCCGATCTCGACCCTGCCGCTCTGGCCCAGGAGTACGCGCGAGGGGGTGCTGCGGCGCTGTCGGTGCTCACGGACCATGACCACTTCGGTGGCTCGCCCGACGATCTGCGCGACGCCAGACATGCCGTGTCGATTCCCGTGCTCCGCAAGGACTTCACCGTCGCTGCGGCCGACGTGTGCGACGCGCGGATCATGGGCGCGGACGCGGTGCTGCTCATCGCCGCCGCGCTCGACGACCGCGAGCTCTCGGACTTCCATGCCTTGGCGACCCAGGTCGGGCTCGATGCGCTGGTCGAGATTCACGACGAGGCCGAGCTCGAACGGGCCCTCGACGTCGGCGCGACCCTGATCGGCGTGAACCAGCGCGATCTGGTGACGTTCGAGGTCGACCACGAGCGGGCGGTGCGGGTCGGCAGGGCCATTCCCGAGACCACCATCGGAGTCGCCGAGTCGGGGGTGCGAGGGGTCGCCGACGCAGGTTCGCTGCGCGCCGCCGGCTTCGATGCCGTGCTGGTGGGCGAGACCCTCGTCACCGCTGACGATCCGCGTCAGATGGTGTCCGACCTCGCTCACGCCGGGGAATGATCGGGGAGTCCGCGAGGCGCTCCGGTAGGTTGCGCAGCCGTGTTCGTAAAGATCTGCGGGATCACCTCCGAAGAGGATGCGCTGCTGGCCGTGGCCATGGGAGCCGACGCCCTCGGGTTCAACTTCACCCCGTGTGAGCGCCAGATCGCGCCCGGGAAGGCCGCCGACATCGCCAAGCGCCTTCCTCCCGATGTGCTGACGGTGGGCATCTTCCGAAACGATGCCCCCGACCGTGTCATCAAGGTGACGTTGGGCGCCGGACTGAATGCCGCTCAGCTGCACGGTCACGAGACAGCCGAGGAGACCCGTGAGGTCCGCTCGAAGGTCCCGTTCGTGATCAAGGCCTTCTCTGCGGGTGACGAGGGTCTTCGGCGAGCCGACGACTACGGCGCCGATGCGATTCACATCGACTCGGCCGCGCCGGGCTCGGGCGAGGTCTTCGACTGGGCACTCGCCGAGGGTGCGCCTTCGAATCGCCGGATCATCCTGGCAGGGGGCCTGACGCCTGAGAACGTGGTCGACGGCATCGAGCGCGTCCGGCCTTGGGGCGTCGACGTCGCCACTGGCGTCGAGAAGTCGCCGGGCGTCAAGGATCCGACCAAGCTCAAGGACTTCATCAACGCAGCCAAGCGGGCGAGCCCCGCGCCGTATGAAGGCGGTCCCGAACGGCCCTTCGACTGGCTCGACGACGCATGACGGCTCCGGTCAGCGATCACGAGTCAGCGATGAGCGATCCGGGCGGCACTGGCTACTTCGGTCGGTTCGGCGGCCGCTTCCTGCCCGAGGTCCTGGTGCCTGCCTGCGAGGAACTCGAGGCGGCGTTCCGTGACGCATGGGCCGATGAGGGCTACCGCACCGAACTGGACGATCTGCTGCGCGACTACGCCGGCCGCCCGTCACCGCTCACCGAGTGCCACCGCTTCTCCGAAGAGATCGGTGCCCGCATTCTCCTCAAACGCGAAGACCTGAACCACACCGGATCCCACAAGATCAACAACGTGCTCGGCCAGGCGCTCCTCGCCAAGCGGATGGGCAAGCAGCGGTTGGTCGCCGAGACCGGTGCCGGTCAGCACGGCGTCGCAACGGCCACCGCCGCAGCGCTGATGGGGATGGAATGCCTCGTGTACATGGGCGAGGTCGACATGGAGCGTCAGGCGCTGAACGTCTTCCGCATGCGGCTCCTCGGGGCTGAGGTCCGGGCTGCGAAGTCGGGCAGCCGCACCCTGAAGGACGCGATCAACGAGGCCATGCGCGACTGGGTGGCCACCGTCGAGACGACGCACTACTGCCTGGGCTCGGTGATGGGGGCCCATCCGTACCCGTGGATGGTCCGCGAGTTCCACCGGGTGATCGGCACCGAGGCGAGGGCCCAGTGCGACAAGCTGCTGGGGACACATCCCGACGTCGTGACTGCCTGCGTGGGCGGCGGATCGAACGCGATCGGTCTGTTCAGTGGGTTCGTCGACACCCCTGCCGAGCTGGTGGGCGTCGAGCCGGCCGGTGGTGCTGCGGTGAAGCGGGCGGTCCCTGGTGTCGTGCACGGCTCGGTGTCGTTCCTCATGCAGGACGAGTACGGGCAGGTCCTCGAAGCCGAGTCGATCTCGGCCGGCCTCGACTACCCGGGCGTCGGTCCCGAGCACGCCCACCTCGCCGACATCGGGCGGGCCACCTACGAACAGGTCACCGACGACGAGGTGCTCGACGCCTTCGTGCTGTTGAGCCGGACCGAGGGAATCATCCCCGCTCTCGAGCCCGCCCATGCCCTCGCGTGGATCTCGCGCGACCGCGAGCGGCTCGCCGGCAAGACGGTGCTCGTCAACCTCAGCGGCCGGGGCGACAAGGACGTGCAGCAGGTCGCCGACATCCTCGACGGCCGGGTCTGATGCCCTCGCTCGGTCCCCACCTCCGAGAACGACGCGACTCCGGGCGCAAGCTGCTGGTTCCCTACGTGACCGGCGGCATCGTCGAGGACTGGGTCGAGATCATCGAGGCCTACGCCGATGCCGGCGCCGATGCGGTCGAGGTCGGCATCCCGTTCTCCGACCCGGTGATGGACGGTCCCACCATTCAGGAGGCATCGGAGGTGGCGCTCCGCCGCGGGACGACGCCGATGTCGATCTTCTCGGACCTCCGCGATCTCGACGTCGACATCCCCCTGGTCGCGATGAGCTACTACAACATCGCGTTCCGCAGCGGGCTCGAGCGGTTCGCCGCGGAGGCCGCTGCCGCGCACATCAGCGGCGCGATCCTTCCCGATGCACCGCTCGAGGAGATCGGCGACTGGCTCGACGTGGCCCGTCCGGCCGGGATCGAGACCGTGATGCTGGCCGCGCCGAACTCGACCGACGAACGGCTGGCTCGCCTGTGCGCCACCTCGGAAGGCTTCGTCTACGGCGTCAACCTGCTGGGAGTGACCGGCGAGCGGACGTCGGTCGCCGGATCAGCCGGCGCGCTGGCCGGCCGCCTGAAGGCGCTCACCGACCTGCCCGTCATCATGGGCTTCGGCATCTCCACCCCCGAGCAGGCGGTCGATGTGGCGTCGGCCTCCGACGGCGTCATTGTCGCATCAGCCATCATGCGACTGCTCCTCGACGGAGGCGACATCGCCGATGCGGGCGAGGTGGTCGGCCGGATCCGCACCGCCCTCGACGCCGCCTGACGAGAGATCGTCCGACCGGAGCCACCGGTCGGCCAGCATCGAGTTGACCTCGGCGCCGACGAGCAGCGATGCCCCCATGAGGTACAGCCAGAGCAACACCACGAGCGCTCCGCCGAGCACGCCGAACACCTGGTTGCCGCCGGCAGCGGTGCTCAGGTAGACCCGGAGGCCGAGCGAACTCAGCCCGGCGAGCACGGCGGTGGTGACCGCACCCGGCAGCTCCCATCGCCACGGGGTCCGATGGCTCGCGGGGCCGAAATGGAACAGGGTCGTCGCCCACGCAAGGAGTGCCACGCCGACCAGCGGGATCCGGAACCAGTCCCACGCCGTGGCGAAGAACGAACCGGCGCCGAGTGAATCGGCGACGTCGTTGCCGGTGCCGAGGAGGGGTCCGAGCACCACCATGCCGAGGAGGATGACCCCGGTGATCAACGATCCGAGCCCGAGCGCGAGCCCGGTCACCCGGATCCGGACCCACGAGCGGCTTTCGCGGACGTCGTAGGCGATGTCGAGGGCTCGGATCAGCGCCGCGAACCCACGGCTCATCGCCCAGATCGCGGCGAGGACACCGAAGGTGAGGATGCCCGGGCGTGTCTCGGCGAACACCTGCCGGACTGCGTCGATCGTGGCATTGGCATCGTCGGTGAGGACCCGTTCGAGGAAGCCGATCACCTCGTCCTCGGCTCGGTCGGCGACGTCGCCGCCGGTCACGCCCTGCAGCACGCCGAGGAGGCCGGTCACGGCGAGCAACGTGGGGAACAGGCTGAGGATGCCGTAGAACGCGATCTCGGCAGAGAGGCCCGAGACCCGGTCTTGTTCGCACTCCTCCCAGAGCTCACGGAGGAACGAGGTCGCGCTCCGGGCCCGGGCGTTCATGCACCAGGCCCGAGATTGCGCGCCAGGAACTCGGCGGTTCGGGCCCAGGCCTGTTCGGCGGCCTCCGCGTCGAAGCCGGACTGGCCGGGCTCGAAGAACCAGTGTCCGGTCCCTGGGTAGCGGTGCACCGAGATCTCGGTGTCGAGGTCGCCGAGGTGAAGAACGGCCTCCAGGTAGGTGGCGGCGTCGTCGTCGACGAAGGGATCGCTCTCGGCGAAGTGGCACAGATAGGCCGAGGTGGTCTGATCGAAGGCGAGGTCCTGGAGCCCGTAGAACGTGACCGTGGCCCGCACCAGCTCGGGCGCACGGTCCGACAACCAGAGGGCCATCGAGCCGCCCATGCTCATGCCGACCACCCCGATGTGGTCGCCCTCGGTGGCGGGCAGCCGGAGCAACACCTCGGCCGCCGCCCGCACGTCGCGCACCAGCAGGTTCGGGTCGATCTCGGCGAGCAGGGTCTCGGCCTCGGTCTGGTCGGACGGCGTCGAACCGCCGAACAGATCGGGGGCGAGTGCGACGAAGCCCATCGAAGCGAGCCGGTCGCAGATCGACCGCGTCCCGGCGTTCAGCCCCCACCAAGAGTGCAGCACGAGCACGCCCGGACCACCCTTCGTGTCAGGAAGGGCCACGTACGCCGTGGTCTTGTCGTCGGACACCGGGAGCACCGTACCGAGCAGATAGCGTCGCCAACCGTGTCGACCGACTGCGAGTTGTGTGAGGCCGCGCCCATCACCCCGTGGTTCCACGAGGACGACATCTGCTGGATCGCCGAGTGCGAAGCGTGTTTCGTTCCGATGGTCGTGTGGCGTGAACACGGCGCGAGTCCCGACGAGGAGACCCTGGCCCACATGCTCGGACAGCTCGAGCGGGTGGCGACCGAGCAGATCGGCACCGATCACCGCATCGACACAATGATGCGTCAGATCCCCGACCACTTCCACGCCCACGCCCGACGTCCGTTCCGGTTCCCAGGCGGTTCGAGGCCATGAGCCCGGCAACCGTCTACGACGCCGTCGGGGGCGAGCAGTTCTTCGTCGACCTGGTCGACCGGTTCTACGTGGGCGTCGCGGCCGATCCGATGCTTCGCCCGATGTATCCCGACGATCTCACCGACTCGAAGGTGCACCTGTGGCGCTTCCTCGTGCAGTACTGGGGTGGACCGACCACGTACTCCGACGAGCGTGGCCATCCGCGTCTGCGCATGCGGCACGCACCGTTCGTGATCGATCAAGCCGCTCGTGATGCCTGGTTCACCCACATGTCCGCAGCGCTCGATGCGGCCGAGGTGAGCGGTGATGTGGAGCTCCAGATGCGCAGCTACTTCTCGATGGCGGCCGACGCCATGGTCAACCAGGAGAGCTGATGAACGAGTTTCCGAGACCGATCGACATCCTGCCGCACCGCCCGCCGTTCCTGTTCGTCGACGAGGTGGTGGCGCTCGAGCCGGGCGTTTCGGCGGCGGGTCGGTGGACCCTTTCCGGCGACGAGGAGTTCTTCGCAGGGCACTTCCCAGGTCGCCCGACGCTGCCCGGGGTGCTGATGGTCGAGGCGATGGCGCAGCTCGGCGCGATCGCCGCCCTGACCGACGAGCGGTTCGCCGACAAGCTGCCGCTGTTCGGCGGCATCGACAAGGCCCGTTTCCGCCGCCAGGTGGTTCCGGGCGACACGTTGGAGCTCCAGGTCACGCTCGGCCGCATGTCGGCGAGAGCCGGTAAGGGGAGTGGTACGGCGAGCGTTGCTGGCGAACTCGCCTGCGCTGCCGACCTGCTCTTCGTCGTGGTCGATGCCGCCTGAAGCCAGGATTCGACGATGTCGCACCCGTTCCACGACGACATCGCCCGAGCGGTGCGGAGTTGGTATCTCGAGCCCGCCCCTGAGATGGGATACACGGCCGAACCACGCTGGTTCGGCGTCGTGCGCGGCAACACCGAGGCCGACTTCGCGTCCGCGACCGTCACCGACCTGGCCGACGGTGATGTCGGGCGATTCGCCGACGAGCTGAGGTCGTCGTTCGGGCGACGCGCCGTCCGGGTCCAGGTCGAATCTGCCGCGATCACCCCGTCACTCGACGCCGCATTGGTGGACGACGGGTTCGTGCGGGGCGAGACGACCACCTACCTCCTGCACTGCGGCTCGCTACCCGAGGTGTCCTCACCCACGGGATTCGAGTTCGATCCGATCGACGCGGCCGGGGTGCCCGAGTTCTCACGGGTGAAGCTCCAGGCCTTCGGCTCGACCGAGGAAGCACCCTCTCCGGCGGACGTCGCGCATGAGAACGCGTTCAGGAGGGCCGAGCTCACCGGGTCGAACGGCTTCGCCATCGGCCGGATCAACGGCGACGCGGCCGGCATCATCGGCTGGTATGGCGGCGACGACTCACTCATCTTCCTCGTGGCCACGCGGGTGCCGTTCCGCCGGCGAGGCCTGGCGTCCACGATGATCTGTCGGGTGCGCGACCATGTGCAGGCTCGAGGCGGACGCTCGGTGCTCATCAACGCCGACGTCGACGACGACCCGGTCGTGCTCTACCGGCGGCTCGGGTTCACCGACGAGGTGCTGCGACACCACATCTACGAACTGCAGGCCTGACCTCGGCGCAGGCGGCGGTGCATGAGTTGTCGCTCAGATGCGGAACCGAGGTAGCGCCCCGCGTCTGATCGGCCGGGTGGAGGTGGCTGAGTTTCGGGTGCCGTGTGGCGGGATCGACACTGAGCATGCGCCGAGTGCGTGCGGCTCCTCGGCGTCCTCGAGCACGACGCCGAACACGGGTGCGCCGTCGGTCGCCGGCGCCCTCGAATCGCTTGCCCGGTGGCATCTCGAGTCGAGGTGTGGCAATCTGACACAAAGGAGCGTTCATGGACACGAGAACCACGAGACTGCCGGTCGACCTGCTCGATGCTGCCGAGGCCGAGGGACTCGAGGAGCACCGCTCGACCGCGAAGCAGGTCGAGCACTGGGCTCGCTTCGGGATGTACTTCGATGGGCAGACCAGCGCCCAACGGCGTCGTATCGAACGGGCGGTGGCCGGCGAGGTTGCCCTCGCCGATCTCGACGAGGACGAGCGGTTGGTGGCCAATGCCCTGATCGATGCGACGATCTCGACGGCGGCCAATGAGATGTCCTTCGCCGACCGGCTCGCCGCCCGCGGAGTGACGACGGTCGTGCTGGAAGAGGACGGCCGAATGGTTCGACGGCACCCGGACGGTTCGACCTCCGTTCTGTGAGTCGCCTGGACCTGATCGTCGGTCCGAACGGCGCAGGCAAGTCGACCTTCGTCGAGTTCGTCCTGGCCGGGCGACGACCAGGGGTTCCGTTCGTCAACGCCGACGTGATCGCTGCCGAGCGATGGCCTGACGATCCCGCAGGACACGGCCATGATGCGGCGCTCGCCGCCGAGAGGATCCGCGACGAACTGATCGAAATGGGTGAGGCCTTCATCGCCGAGACGGTTGCATCGCACGAGTCCAAGGTCGGGCTCGTGCGCCGCGCTCGGCAGGCTGGCTATCACGTCCATCTGTTGGTGATCGCCGTTCCCGAGGAGCTCGCGGTCGTTCGAGTCCGGCTTCGGGTGGAGGCGGGCGGCCACGACGTGCCCGAGGACAAGATCCGAGCACGCCACCGGCGTCTCTGGGACAACGTCGCTGCGATGATCGAACTGGCCGACAGCGCCGAGGTCTTCGACAACTCGGGAAGTCGCCCGCAGACCGTCGCGGTGTTCGTTGCCGGCACCGTGGTGGGCCGACCTCGATGGCCGGCGTGGATTCCGTCAGTGTTCGAGGGTCGCTGGCCATCGCCCGACGACTGATCGTCTTCAGGCCCCTCGCAAAGCCCCCTGGCTCAGAACATCCCGTTGTCGTGGGCCGAGTGCTCCGGAATCACCTGGAGCACGTCCCAGTGCTCGACGATCTTGCCGTCGGGGTCGAAGCGGAAGATGTCGATGCCCGCGTAGTCGTGATCGCCCGGCCAGTGCTGGTGGCAGTGCAGCACGACGAGATCGTTCTCGGCGATCACCCGCTTGAACTCGACTCGCTTGCCCGGGTGTTCGGCCGCCATGCGCTCGAAGTAGTCGATGAACGCCTCCTTCCCATCGGCCACCTCGGGGTTGTGCTGGCGATAGTCGGCGCCGACGTACCGTTCGATCGCTTCCCGGGGCCGACACTGATTGAACATCAGGTCGTAGAACTCCTGCGCCGCTGCCTTGTTCGCTTCCAGATCGCCCATGTCGACCTCCAACACCGTGGGAGCGACGACTATTGCCGAACCAGCGAGCACGGCTCGACGCCCTGGGCCTCGAGCACGTCCTCGGCCGCATCGCGGACTCGAGCCTCGGGGATGCGGCCGTCGGCGACTGCGGCCCGCAGCGCGTCGAGGACCGGGTCGAGCTGCCCCGGATCGGTGAACACCACCATGTCGGCACCTGCCTGCACGGCGAGGACCGCAGCATCGGAGGTCGACCAGTTCGAGGCCACCGCTCCGGCGCCCAGCGAGTCGGTGACGACGAGTCCGTCGAACCCGAACTCGTCTTCGAGCAACCGATAGGTCGCCGGTGTGAGCGACGCCGGGGTGTCCCCGGTCAGGCCGGGGATGCGAACGTGCGACACCATGACGCCGACCGGATCGTCGGCGAGGAGTCGGGCGTAGGGGACGAGATCACGAGCCCTCAGATCGTCGAGTGGCGGGGTGACGGCGACGCCCTCGTCGGTGTTGACGCCGACCGACCCCAACCCGGGGAAGTGCTTGAGGACGGGAAGGACGCCGGCACCCTGCATGGCGTCGACGAACAACGCGGCCCGTTCGGTCACGACGGCCGGGTCGTCGCCGTAGGACCGGTCGCCGAGGGCGCCGCCACCGACGGCCAGCACCGGGGCGAAGTTGAGGTCGATTCCGGCGGCCGCCATGCCGTCCGAGTAGGTCGTGTACGCCGCGTGCGCGTCCTCAGGCGCCAGCGAGGCGATCCGGGCCGCCGACGGCAGCGAGCCGAGGATCCCACGCATCCTCTGGACCCGACCGCCCTCCTCGTCGGACGCGAGCAGTGGCGTCGTCGGCGCCGCGTCGAGTCGGGCGCGGATGGAGGCGACGCTGCCGGCGCTGTGGGCTCCGACGAGTCCGATCCCGCCGACGCGGTCGACCAGAGCTGACACGTCGCTGCCCTCGGTCACGAACACCAGCGGAAGGCGAACCAGGGCGGTGTCGAGCGGGAGCCGGTCGATGCAGGCCGGCTCGGTCGTGGTCGTCGTCTCCGCGACGGCGTTCGACGTCGGCGCGGCCTCGACGGCCGAGCTGGTCGGACCGGCCGTGGCGGCTCCGTCGCTCTCACCGCATGCCGTCAGGGCGACGAGGGTGAACGCGACGAGCAGGGGGGTGACGAGCCGACTACGCAGGCCCGAACACCACGGTTCCGTTGTGGCCCCCGAACCCGAAGCTGTTCGACAGCGACGGGCCGGGCGTCCACGGACGAGGCTCGCCGACGACGAGGTCGAGCTTCGGCAGCTCGGGGTCCTGCTGCTCGTGGCCTGCGGTCGGTGGGATCAGTCCGTTCGTCATGCTCAGCACGACGGCAGCGGCCTCGAGTGCACCGGCGGCGCCCAACGCGTGGCCGGTCACGCCCTTGGTCGAGGTGACGATCGGTCCGCCGTCGCCGAAGAGGGTGAACATCGCCTCGGCCTCGGCCGCGTCGTTGAGCGGTGTCGACGTGCCGTGGGCGTTGACGTGCACGACGTCGGCGGGCGAGAGGCCGGCATCGTCGAGTGCGACCTGCATGCACCGAACAGCGCCGGCTCCGCCCGGGGCGGGGGCGGTGATGTGGTGTGCGTCGGCCGTGCTGGCCGAGCCGAGCATCTCGGCGAGGATCGTGGCACCCCGGGCCTCGGCGTCGTCCCAGGCTTCGAGCAGCAGCACAGCGGCACCCTCGGCGATCATGAACCCGTCCCGACGGACGTCGAAGGGTCGGGAGAAGCCGGTGGTCGACAGGGCGGTCATGTTCTGGAATCCCTGGATGCCCGTCGGGGTGAGGGCAGCCTCGCTGCCGCCGGTGAGCACGGCGTCGCAGCGACCGAGGGCGATCAGTTCGGCGGCTCGCCCGATCGAGTGTGTTCCGGCCGCGCATGCCGTGACAATGGTCTCGCAGGGCCCTTGCCAACCGTGGCGCATCGACACGCTCGCCCCCGCCGCGTTGGCCATCATCATCGGCACGAGGAACGGCGAGACCCTCCGTGGGCCCTTCTCGTGGTGGACGAGGATCTGCTCCTCGAGGGTGCCGATGCCTCCGACGCCGGTTCCGATCACGACCCCCCGCCGATCGGCGGTTGCCGTCGGCTCGCCCGCGGCTTCGAGGGCCATGGCCGCGGATGCCAGCGCGAACTGGGCGAAGCGGTCGGTGCGGCGAGCTTCCTTCGGGTTGTCGAACCACGGCGTCGGGTCCCAGTCGTGCACGGCCCGCTGTCCCTGAGGCGCAGGTGCGAGGAGTCCGTTCCAGAACTCGACGCTGCCGATCCCGCACGGCGACACGACGCCGAGCCCGGTGACGGCGACTCGACGACGGGTGGTCACAGCTTCTTGGTGATCAGCTCGAATGCCTGCCCGACCGTCTCGATGCCTTCGAGCTCCTCTTCGTCCACGGTCACGTCGAACTCCTCTTCGAGGGCCATCACCAGCTCGACCAGGTCGAGGCTGTCGGCATCGAGATCGTCCGCGAAGGACGCCGCGGGCGTGACCTGGGCCTCCTCGACCGCGAGGACCTCGACGGCACAGGTCGTGAAACGGGCGAAGTTGTCATCAGTCATGGCTGGGTCTGACCTTTCGGGATGCTCGAAGGTTGCACGATATTTCAGTGTGTCGCGCTCGTCAGTGTCCCATGGCCAGGCCGCCGTCGACCGGGATCACTGCGCCGGTGATGAATGCCGCATCGTCCGACGCGAGGAATGCCACCAGTGCGCCGACCTCGTCGGGCTCACCGATGCGGCCCATCGGGACCGCCTCGGCGATGACGTCGAGACGCTCGTCGCCCAGGTCGGTGAGCATGTCGGTCCCGATGGGTCCTGGACACACGATGTTCGAGGTGATGCCGCGCGTGGCGAACTCTCGGGCGACCGACCGACCGAGTCCGATCAGGCCGGCCTTCGATGCGGCGTAGTTCGCCTGGCCCGGAGCGCCGAGATAGGCGCCCACTGATGACACGAACACGATGCGTCCCCAGCGGTTGCGCATCATCGTCTTCGCCACCCGCCGGGTGACTCGATACGCACCGGTGAGGTTGGTGTCGAGCACCTCGGTGAACGCGTCCTCGCCCATACGCACGAGGAGTTGATCGTTGGTGATGCCGGCGTTCGACACGAGGATCTCGACCGGGCCGAGTTCGTCCTCGACTTCGGAGACGGCGTGGTCGACTTCGTCCTCGTCACGAACATCGCACCTGACGGTGAAGAACTCGTCGGCGGGGGTGCGGTGCGATGTCACCGCGACCCGGTGACCCTGCCGAGCCAGCGCGCGGGCGCACGCAAGGCCGATGCCGCGGCTTCCGCCGGTCACGAGTGCGGTCCGGGGCTGGTCGGTGGTCATGTCGTCCATCACGCCCAGTGCAGCACAGCCGTTGCCCAGGACATGCCGGCGCCGAATCCCGACACCATGACATGGTCGCCGAGATGGACGCGATCAGAGGCCAGCGCCTCGGCCATCGCGAGCGGAATCGATCCCGCCGAAGTGTTCCCGGTGTTGGCCACGGCGTTCACCACGCGGTCCGCACCGATCCCGAGGCGGGTGCACGCGGCGGCGACGATGCGTTCATTCGCCTGATGGGGGACGAAGCAGTCGATGTCGTCGGCGGTCAGCCCGGCCCGATCGATTGCCCGGGTCGCCGACTCGACGATTGCCCGGACGGCCTGTCGAAACAGCTCCTTTCCGTCCATGCGCAGCGCCGCGCCGTGGTCAGCCGAGAGGAGGTGCGCCAGGGTGCCGTCGGAGCCGACGTCCCATCCCACCAACTCGTGCGCCCCGTCGTGGGCGTCGACCACGGTGGCGCCGGCGCCGTCGCCGAACAACACCGCCGTCGAACGGTCGTCCCAGTCGATCATCGTCGACATGGCGTCGGCGCCGATGAGCAGCACCGGGCCTGACCCCTGGTTCACGAGTCCGTACGCCGTCACCAGCCCGTACACGAATCCCGAACATGCCGCGTTGAGGTCGAAGGCGCCGGCCGAGAGACCCAGCTGCGCCTGCACACTCGACGCGCTCGCAGGCATGGCCTGGTCGGGGGTCGTCGTCGCAAGGACGACCACCTCGATGTCGGCCGGGTCGCCGTGCCACGCAGCCAGGGCCTCCTTCCCGGCGCGGACGGCGAGATCGGTGGTCGTGCCACCGATCCAGCGTGACTCGATGCCCGTGCGTGTCCGGATCCACTCGTCGGAGGTGTCGAGCCGCTCGGCGAGGTCGTGGTTCGTCACCTTGGTCTCGCCGAGTGCACATCCCCAGGCGCTGGTTCGGGCCGAGGTCACGACGCGACGACCGCGGCGTTGAGCCAGGCGACCGGCTGACTGGACGAGATCCGCTCGCCCGAGAGTGCCAACAGGCCCATGAGCGACCCCGAGAAGGGCGTACGGATCTCGGTTTCGCCCACGAGTCCGATCACGTCGCCGGCGTCCACCGCGGTCCCCTCGGTCACCTCGCCGGGAGTGAAGAGGCCCGAACCGGGGCTGACGACGAGGCGGGCGCTGGTGTGGAGGTGCTCGCCACGATGGCGGTCGGGTTCGGTTGCGGGGGTGTTGGTCAGGACCTCGAGCGCCGCGTCGAGCTGACCGGGAGCGTCGACGGAAAGTCGCCGCGAGCCGCGGAGGGTCCGTTTGACGGTGCCGGTGAGGACCGTGCCCGGCCCGAGCTCGAGGAAGGTGGTGGCACCCTCGTCGTCGAGTTGCTGGAGCGACTGCCGCCAGCGCACCGGGCTCGACAGCTGGCTTCCGAGAAGCGATGGCCAGCTGTCGGCGTCGGAGTGGGGAAGGGCATCGACGTTGGCGATCACCGGCACCGAGGGTGTGCGCATGTCCACTGCGGCCAGCGCCTTGTCGAGCCGTTCGCGTGCCGGCGCCATGAACGGGGTGTGGAACGCGCCGCTCACGTCGAGCGCCATGATGCGCTTTGCCCCGAGATCGGTGGCGACCGCGGCAGCGTCGGCGATGGCGTCGGGATCGCCGGCGATCACGACCTGACCCGGCGCGTTGAAGTTCGCCACCCACACGTCACCGTCGGCCCGATGGCAGGCCGCATCGACTTTGTCGTCATCGAGACCGAGGACCGCGCTCATCGAGCCCGTTCTCGCCTCCGCGGCCGACCGCATCGCTTCGCCACGTTCGGCGACGAGGCCCACGGCGTCTTCGAAGCCCAGCGCTCCGGCGGCACAGAGCGCCGAGTACTCACCGAGGCTGTGGCCGGCCACGTAAGCCGGAACGATCCCGAGACGCTCGACGGCGTCGAGCACGACCATTGACAGGACGAAGGTGGCCAGCTGGGCGTTGTGTGTCTCGGTGAGGGTCTGTTGGTCGGCGTCCAGCAGCAGCGCGCCGATGTCACGCTCGACGGCGATCGACGCCTCCTCGACCAGTTCCCACGATGGATGGTCGACCCATGGGCGACCCATCTGGGAGGTCTGGCTGCCTTGTCCGGGGAAGGTGAACACCAGCATGTGAACCTCAGACCCTCGTGGGGCCGAGAACGTCACATCTCGAGGTGTGCGGGATCCGGACTCAGCGTCCGTAGCCGAGTTCGCGATCGAGGCGGTCGAGCCGCTGCTTGCGGAAGACCCCCAAGGCGACGGCCACTGCGATCAACAAGAGCAAGCGCTTCACGGCCGACAGGTTACGCTCGTCGGCCCCGCCCGGGTGATGGAACGGCAGACATGGAGGATTCAAAATCCTCTGCTCGAAAGGGCGTGTGGGTTCGAATCCCACCCCGGGCACACGCCAGATCAGGGATCCGAACCCGGCGCCTTGCCCTGTCGGTCCTCGACAAAGGACGCAACGGCTTCGGGTGCCACGGTCGAGCAGGTCTGCTTCGCGGTCCAGGCCGTCAGCACGACCGGATCGTCCAGGTCGGGGTTGGGGGCGATGACCACGACACCGTCTGCGAGCGCAGCCAGCTCCGAGGTGTCGGCGAACGCGGCAGGGTCGTACTGCACGAGGATGCCCCCGTCCTCGATGACGCCGACCTGCACCGGCCGCGGCAGCGGCTGATCCTGGAGGCCCACCAGATCGGGTACGGGCTGATGGGGCCCCGAAGTCGGCGGATCAGAGGCGTACTCGACATCGACGGCGTTGGGCAGCACGTGGATCGACGAACCCGGATCGAGCTCCTCGCGAAGGATCGGACCACATGATGCGCTGGAGGACGACGATCCGCAGGCTCCGGCACACAACGCGGCGGCAACGAACCAGGCGACCAGTCTCACCGGCTCAGTCTGTCGCTCGCCATCGCCCAACGGGCAGTCGCGACTGCTCGACGCGACGATCCGACGTGATCCGTCCGGCCGACCCCCTAGACTGCGGCCGTGTCTCGCTCGCTCGTCGAGCGACGCCTCACCGAGGTGTCGGCCCGGCTCCGCAAGTTGCGAGGAGAGTTGCACGTCGCAGACGAACAACTCCTCCACCTCGCCGAACAGGCCGACGAGGCGCGCCTCCGTGCGCTCGTTTCCGAGACCCCGGTCGCCGAGCGCGATCATCGGGACGCATCACGCCACGCTGAGGCCATGGAACGCTTTCGAGCCGAGCTCCAGCAGCACATCGCCGAGCTCGAACGGACTCAGGACGAGCTCCTGGACCGCCTCTCCGCCCTTCTCAACACCACCTGAACCCCGAAAGGACCATCGTTGGCCACCCGCGTCGTCATCGCCGAAGACGAGGCAATCATTCGCCTCGACCTCAAGGAGACCCTCGAAGAGGAGGGCTACGAGGTCGTGGGGGAGACCGGGCGCGGTGACGAGGCCGTCGATCTGGTGCGTGAGCACGGGCCCGACCTGGTGATCCTCGACATCCGCATGCCGGGCCTCGACGGACTGTCGGCGGCCCGCGAGATCGCCGGCGAGCGTCGGGCGGCGGTGTTGATCCTGACCGCCTACAGCCAGCGCGATCTGATCGAGCAGGCCCGCGACGCAGGCGCGCTCGCCTATCTGGTCAAGCCGTTCCAGAAGGCCGAACTGCTGCCGGCGGTCGAGGTCGCGCTCGGTCGATTCCGGGAGATGCAGGCGTTGCACGACCAGACGGCGAGCCTCGAGGAGTCGCTCGAAGCCCGCAAGCTCGTCGATCGGGCAAAGGGTCTTCTGATGGATCGCCACGGCCTGAGCGAGGCCGATGCGTTCTCGTTCGTGCAGAAGTCCGCCATGTCCGAACGGGTGACGATGAAGGACATCGCGGAGAAGGTCATCGCCGGCGACCTCAGCCCCGAAGGCTGATCGTGGCCGACGGTGGTCGCCGCAAGTACCTGCTGATCGACGGCAACTCACTCACCTACCGGGCGTTCTTCGCGCTCCCCACCGATCTCGCCACCGCATCCGGCCAGGTGACCAACGCGGTCTACGGCTTCACCTCGATGCTCCTCAACCTGCTCCGCGACCATCGTCCCGACGGTGTGGCGGTCGCGTTCGACCGCCCCGAGCCGACGTTTCGCCACGAACGGCTCGACGACTACAAGGCCGGGCGCCAGGCGGCGCCCGACATCCTCCGCCAACAGATGGGCCTCGTTCGGCAGGTGGTCGAGGTGTTGGGCCTCCCGCTGCTCGAGCAACCCGGGTTCGAGGCCGACGACATCATCGCGACCCTGGCCACGCAGATCCGCGATCGCAACGAGGACGTCATCGTCGTGACCGGTGACCGGGACGCCTACCAACTGGTCGAAGACCCGCATGTGAAGGTGCTCTACAACAAACGCGGTGTGAGCGACTACGCGCTCTACGACGAAGCAGGCATCCTCGAACGAACGGGGGTCACTCCCGAGAAGTACGTCGACTACGCCGCCTTGCGGGGCGACAAGTCCGACAACCTTCCCGGTGTCCCGGGTGTGGGCGAGAAGACCGCTGCGAAGCTCATCAACAAGTACGGCGACGCACTCGCGGTCCTCGATCACGCCGACGACCAGACGCCCAAGTTGGCGACGAACCTGACCGAACATGCCGAACAGGTCCGGACCAACAAAGAGGTGATGGTCCTTGTCCGCGACATGCCGCTCGAGGTCGCCCTCGACGAACTGCGAATGGACGACTTCGACGAGGACGAGGTGAAGCGCCTCTTCGAGTTCCTCGAGTTCCAGTCGCTGTTCGACCGTGTGCCCGACGCCCTCGGCATCGACCTCACCGGTACGGGCACGGCCGGCGGAGCCGACGTGCTCGAGGCCGAGGTCGACGACCGGTCCGGCGATGCGTCCCAGTTGTTGGCCACCCTCGCGAAGCTCGAAGGCGAGCTCGCGGTGGCGGGGGCGTGGGCAGGCGAACCAGGACGCTCCGAGCTCGTCGGTCTCGCCTTCGTGGTCGACTCCGACAGCGCCGAGGTCGCGTGGATCGATGCGACGTCGCTGGACGACGGCGCCGCCGGACACGACGCACTCGTCTCGCTCTTCGGTCCGTCGGGCCGTCCGATCGTCGCACACGACGCCAAGGCCCTCGTCCGCACGCTCGAGTCGAACGGCGTGGTCGTCGGCGAGGTGGGGCTCGACACGGCGATCGCGGGCTACCTGCTCGACCCGGCCGAGAGCCGGTACGTCCTGGGCGACCTCCTGGTGAGATACGCCCACCTCGAGCTGCCGAACGACGGTGCCGCGCAAGAGGGCCAGCTCGACCTCGACGGCGACTCGGTTGCCCCATCACTCACCGCCGCGCGTGCTGCCCTTGCGGTCGACCGGGTCGCGGGGCCGATCCGCGAGGCACTCGGCGCGCAAGGACTGCGCGAGCTCAATGACCGGGTCGAGGTCCCTCTGGTCCGCGTGCTCGCCCGGATGGAAGCCGTCGGGGTCGGCGTCGACGTCGAGGAGCTCACGCATCTGCGCGATCAACTCGTGGCCGACGTCGAACGACTCCGGGCGGCGATCTACGAGGCCGCCGGCACCGAATTCAACGTCAACTCGACACCTCAGCTCCGCGAGATCCTGTTCGACAAGCTCGGCCTCACTCCGCAGAAGAAGACCAAGACGGGCTACTCGACCGATGCGGCGACCCTCGAGAAGCTGCAAGACGAGCACCCGGTCGTCGCCCATCTGCTCGAGTACCGAGAGGCCGAGAAGCTCCGTTCGACCTACGGGGAAGGGCTCCTCCAGGAGGTGCAGCCCGACGGCAGGATCCACGCGACCTTCAACCAGACCGTCGCTCGCACCGGTCGCCTCAGTTCCGATGCGCCCAACCTCCACAACATCCCGGTCCGCAGCGAGGCCGGGCGGCGGTTCCGCAAGGCCTTCATCCCGTCCGTCGGCTTCGAGTTCCTCGTCGCCGACTACAACCAGATCGAGCTCCGCTGCATCGCGCACCTCGCCGAGGATCCCGGGCTGATCGAGGCCTTCGAGGCCGGTCAGGACATCCACAACGCAACAGCCAGCCGGATCTTCGACGTCGCTCCGGCCGACGTCGATGCCGGACAGCGGTCGAAGGCGAAGATGGTCTCCTACGGCCTCGCGTACGGCATGGAGGCCTATGGCCTCGGGCAACGCCTGAACATCCCCACCGGCGAGGCCGCCGAGATCCTCGAGGCGTACTTCGTTGCGTTCCCGGCCGTGAAGTCGTACATGGACGCCACCGTCGCCGAGGCGCGCGAACGCGGCTACACCGAGACGCTCTTCGGCCGCCGCCGCCAGATCCCCGAGCTGAGCAGTCGCAACCCGCGGATCCGCCAGGCCGGCGAACGTCAGGCCATGAACGCCGGGATCCAGGGGCTCGCCGCCGACATCTTCAAGGTCGCACTCGTCGACATCGACGACCGCCTCGCGACGGCGGAGCTGCGGAGTCGGCTGATCCTGCAGGTGCACGACGAGGTGATCCTCGAGGTCCCGCCCGAGGAGCGCGAGACCGCCACCGACCTCGTCACCGATGCGATGGCGACCGCGTTCGACCTGCGGGTCCCGCTCGAGGTCAACCTGGCGTTCGGCCCGACCTGGGCCGATGCCAAGGCCTGAGTGTTTTCGCATGTCGTACACTCAGGAACGTGAGCAAGAGCACCCATCGGGGCATCCTCTTCTGGGCGGCCGTGGTCGTGGTGGCCTACGCGCTCATGTCGGTCGCACTGGCGGTCGCGACCGCCAGTGACTGCCCCGACGGCGTGTCACAGAGCTGGAAGCTGATTCCGCCCGAGTGGGAGTGCGGCATCTGAGCGACCACTGGTTCGAGCCGGTCGCCGACCACCTCGGATCCGCCTACCTGCGCTACTCGTTCACCAAGGGCACACGACGCGAGGTCGACTTCCTCGTCGGCGTGCTCGATCTCGCGCCCGGCGCCAGGATCCTCGACGTCGGCTGCGGCCCCGGCCGCCACGCCCTCGACCTCGCCGGGCGGGGCTTCGAGGTTCACGGGGTCGACATCTCGCAGCGCTTCGTCGACCTGGCTCGCGTCGATGCGCCCACGAATGCGTCGTTCGAGCGCCTCGATGCGACCCGCATGACCTTCGATGCCGAGTTCGACGCCGCGATCTCGCTCTGCCAGGGCGCCTTCGGACTGTGCGGCGGGCCCGGGTCGGTGCTCGACGGCGACGGCGCCGTCCTGGCCGGGATGGCCAGAGCCGTTCGGCCGGGCGGTCGGGTGGCCGTGTCGGCCTTCTCGGCGTACTTCCAGACGCGGTTCCTCGAGGCGACCGACACCTTCGACGCCGCAGCCGGGGTCAACCACGAACGAACCGAGGTGCGCGATCCCGACGGGGTGGTGGCGCCGGCCGAACTCTGGACCACCTGCTTCACGCCGCGTGAGCTCCGGCTGCTGGCCCGACTGTCGGGGCTCGAGGTGCTGGAGGTGTGGTCGGTCGCCCCCGGCGACTATGCCGAGCGGCCCCCGGACCTCGATCACGCGGAATTCCTGCTCCTCGCCGAGCGCGACTAGCGTTGCACGCTGGCGTGCCGTCGGCGCGCCCCGGTGGCCCATGTCCCCGGTACGACGATTCCATCGAAGGCCCCGACTCCTTGTCCGACCAGACCCCGACCCTCACCGACCAGCCCACCGAGATCGAACCGAATCCCGAAGCCATCGACCCCGCCGATGCCCCCGACGGCTCGGGCATGGGCACCTTCGACGCCGAAGGCGTGTACACGCCTCGTCCGGTGATCGAGGACGACCTCGACGGGCACTTCGCCGACGCGATCGACGGCACCATGGTCTCGGTCGAGGACGGGCAACTGGTCGAGGGCACCGTGGTGAAGGTCGACCGTGACGAGGTCCTGCTCGACATCGGCTACAAGTCCGAGGGCGTCATCCCGAGCCGCGAGCTGAGCATCCGCAACGACATCGACCCGGGTGAGATCGTCAGCCTCGGCGACGTCATCGAGGCCCTCGTGCTCCAGAAGGAGGACAAGGAGGGCCGGCTGCTCCTGTCCAAGAAGCGCGCGCAATACGAGCGGGCCTGGGGCGACATCGAGCGCATCAAGGAAGACGAAGGTGTCGTGTCCGGTCCGGTGATCGAGGTCGTCAAGGGCGGCCTGATCGTCGACATCGGTCTTCGCGGGTTCCTCCCCGCGTCACTCGTCGAGCTCCGACGGGTGCGCGACCTCGCGCCCTACGTCGGCCGCAACCTCGAAGCGAAGATCATCGAGCTCGACAAGAACCGCAACAACGTCGTGTTGTCGCGTCGTGCGTGGCTCGAGGAGACCCAGAAGGAGCAGCGCGAGGACTTCCTCGTGAACCTGAAGCCGGGCGAGGTCCGCAAGGGCGTGGTCAGCTCGGTGGTGAACTTCGGCGCCTTCGTCGACCTTGGTGGCATGGACGGCCTCGTTCACGTGTCCGAGCTGTCGTGGAAGCACGTCGACCATCCCGGGTCCGTCGTCCAGGTGGGCGACGAGATCGAGGTCCAGGTCCTCGAGGTCGATCACGATCGCGAGCGCATCAGCCTCTCGCTGAAGGCCACCCAGCAGGACCCGTGGCAGGAGTTCGCGTCGACCCACAAGGTCGGCGAGCTCGTCTACGGCCGCGTCACCAAGCTGGTGCCGTTCGGAGCGTTCGTCCAGGTGGGCGAGGGCATCGAGGGCCTGGTGCACATCTCGGAGATGTCAGCGCACCACGTCGACCTGCCCGAGCAGGTCGTCACCCCCGGCGAGGAGCTGTGGGTCAAGATCATCGATCTGGACCTCAATCGCCGCCGGATCAGCCTGTCGATCAAGCAGGCCGCCGAAGGCGGCGTCGTGGCTCCCGAGTACCAGGAGCACTTCGGCGAGCACGCGTACGACGACGAGGGCAACTACATCGGCTCGGGCGGCACGTCCGAGGCCGAGGAAGCCTGGTCCGAGTACTTCGCGGAGAACGGCGAGGGAGCGGCCGGGACCGCCGTGGCCACCGACGAGTCCGTTGAGACCGTCGTTGCCGCCGACGAGTCCACCGACGAGTCCGAAGAAGTGGTCAAGGATTCCGCCGAGGACGCCGACAACCTGTCTGAGTGAGGGAAGGTCATGGGCCGCCAGGCCCATTCCCGCTCGAAATCCCAGAGAACGCAACTGCCCCACGGTAGCTTGCGCCCGAGTTCCCATCGCCGCGAACACGGCGTGGGTCATCAGACGAGAAGAGGTTGGAGTGAGCTCTCGACGGACAGTGATCCTTGTCGCAGCGATCGTGGTCGGTGCCCTCGCCGCGTTGGCGTTGCTGAACTACGTACGTGGCATCGAGGACCGGGCGAACGACAACGCCGAGCGGGTGAAGGTGTTCAAGATCGCCGAGGACATTCCGAAGGGCACCTTCGGCCAGGATGCCTTCAACCAGGGGTTCATCGTCGCCGACGAGATCCCCCGCGAGTTCTTCCCGGCGTCGGCCATCACCGACCCGGCCGACATCGCCGATCAGGTCGCCATCAGCAACCTCGCCGCCAACCATGTGGTCGTCGGCGACCAGTTCGTGCCGCAGGCCGAGGCCCTGGTGTCGTTCTCGGATCTGCTCGAGGTCGCTGACCCGGACAACCCGGCGACTCAGGAAGTGGCCATCACCATCACGGTCGACCAGGTGAAGGGCGTTGCCGGACTCCTCGTTCCAGGCGACTTCGTCAACATCATGGTGGGCGGGTCCTCGGCGACCGACGGTGCTGCGACCGACGGGGTCGACCCCACCGCCCCCGCCGGCGGCGAGGGGACCTACACGACCCCCCATCGCTACTTGTATCAGAAGGTCCAGATCCTCGCGATCGGTCAGCAGCGGGTGCTGGCGGCCGGAGAGACGGTGGAGACCGATGCCTCCGGCAATCAGGTGACCACGTCGTCAGGGCTGGTCACCTTCGCGGTCCCACCGGACGCTGCCCAGCGCATCGCGTCGGTCTCGGGCGGCTCGATCTACCTCACATTGGTGAACCGTGACTACCAGCCGTTCCCGATCGGGCAGCTCGACCTCCTCGAGCCGCTGCCCGGCGAGTCCACTCAGCTCACTCCGTACGGTCCCGACGGCAAGACGGGCGGCTGATGGACACGCTCCCATTGCTGGTCTTCGAGACTGACCAGGCGATTCGAAGTCGCCTCGTCATGCAGCTCGGAGACACCGCCGTCCCGGTGGCCAGCGTCGACGAGCTCGGACCGAAGCTGGCGGGTGGGCCTGTCGTGCTCGTGCTGGGGCCGTCGTGTTCACGGTCTGACGAGCTGGGCGGGGCGGCCCAGCTGATCAATGGACGTCCCGAGGTCGGGGCGATCCTGATCGCAGCCGAGCTCTCGACCGAGCTCCTTCAGGGTGCGCTTCGCAGCGGCGTGCGCGATGTCCTCGCCGCGCCGGTCGAGACGTCGCAGTTGTCAGAAGCGGTGGCTCGCGTCGTCGAAACGATCGGCGGCACGATGCCCGCACCGGTCCCGGTGGTCGACGCGCCCGGAGGCGGCGCTCGAATCGTCACGGTCTTCTCGACCAAGGGCGGCGCAGGCAAGTCGATGTTGGCTGCCAACCTCGCGGTCGTGTTGGCCAAGGAGGCCAAGGCCCGCGGCGACGAGCGACCGGTGGTGCTTGTAGACGCCGACCTCCAGTTCGGCGACATCACAGTGATGCTCCACCTCACCCCGCAGCACACGATCGTCGACGCAGTCAGCTCGATCGACCGGCTCGACGCCGCCCTGTTGCACAGTCTGCTGGTCAAGCACGAGCCGTCCGGGCTCTTCGTGCTGCCTGCGCCGCTCGAGCCGGCCTTCGCCGACCAGATCGGCGCCGCCGAGATGAGCCGGATCCTCGATCTGCTCCGCCAGAGCTGTTCGCACGTGGTGATCGACACCCCGGCGTACTTCAACGAGGTCGTGCTGGCGCTGATCGACGAGTCCGACGACGTGCTCCTCATTGCAGGAATGGACATCCCGAACATCAAGAACGTGAAGATCGGCCTCCAGACGCTCCGCCTGCTCAACACCCCGATGTCCAAGCTGCACCTGGTGCTCAACCGAGCGAACTCGAAGGTGAAGCTCGACGTCAGCGAGGTGGAGCGCACGCTCCAGGTCAAGGCCGATGCGCTCATCCCGTCCGATGTCGTGGTCCCACAGTCGGTCAACAAGGGGACGCCGGTGGTGCTCGACGCGCCGAAGTCGGGTGTCGCGCGATCGATCGAAGCGCTCGCCAAGATGTTCATCGAGGTCAACTAGCCGTGTTGCGAACAGCGATCCCAAAGGTGATGCCATGAGCCTCTACAAGCGACTGCACGATGTCCAGAACGACTCGTCGACGGCATCGACGAGTCGTCGAGATCCCGTGCTCGACGAGCTTCGACAGAAGATCCACCACCACTTGATCGACGAGCTGGGGCCGATCCTCTACGACAAGCGCCTCTCGGAAGACGATCTCCGACGCCGTGTCACCGAGCAGCTCCACAGTGCCCTCGCGCAGGAGCGGGCTCCGCTGTCGGCCGCCGACAAGGCGCAGCTCATCCAGGACGTGTCCGACGACATCCTCGGCTACGGACCGATCGACCGACTCCTCAAGGAAGAGGAGATCACCGAGGTGATGGTCAACGGGCCCGATCAGGTCTTCGTCGAGCGCAACGGCAAGATCGAGCTCACCCAGGCGAGCTTCGTCGATGACACCCACCTCCGCCGGATCATCGACAAGATCGTCAGCCAGGTCGGGCGCCGCATCGATGAGTCGACCCCGATGGTCGACGCCCGACTGCCCGACGGTTCCCGAGTCAACGCGGTCATCAACCCGCTGTCCATCGGCGGACCGTTCCTCACCATCCGCAAGTTCTCGACCGACCCCTACCAGATCGACGACCTGATCCGGTTCGGCACGCTCAACGCCCATGCGGCCCGGTTCATCCAGGCCTGTGTGGTCGGACGGCTGAACGCCATCGTGTCCGGTGGTACCGGCACCGGGAAGACGACGACGCTGAACGTGCTGTCGTCGTTCATCCCCTCTGACGAGCGAATCGTCACGATCGAGGATGCCAAGGAACTCCAGCTCCACCAGGATCACGTGCTTGCCATGGAGGCCCGTCCGCCGAACATCGAAGGCAAGGGCGAGGTCACCATTCGCGACCTCGTCAAGAACTCGCTGCGCATGCGGCCGGACCGGGTCGTGGTCGGCGAGTGTCGTTCGGGCGAGGCGCTCGACATGCTCCAGGCGATGAACACGGGTCACGACGGGTCGATCACGACCGTCCACTCGAACAGCCCACGCGACACCTTGTCCCGCATCGAGACCATGACCCTGATGGCAGGGTTCGACCTGCCGATCAGGGCCATCCGCGAACAGATGGCGTCGGCGCTCGACCTGATCGTGCACCTGAGCCGGCTACGTGACGGCACGCGTCGCATCACCCACATCACCGAGGTCCAGGGCATGGAGGGCGATGTGATCACCCTGCAGGACATCTTCCTGTTCGACTACGGCATGGGGATCGACGAGCACGGCCGCTTCCGCGGACACCTCAAGGCGACCGGCGTCCGACCCAAGTTCGCCGAGAAGCTCTCGGACCTCGGCATCCGGCTGGGTCCAGAGGTCTTCCAGCCCGAGGCGTTCGCCCGCAAGGCGGTGGGGGGTACGGGATGAGGCGGCTGCGGACGACCCTGCTGGTGGTGCTGGCATTGGTGCTGGTGCTCTTCAGCGCGCCGTTCGCCGGAGCTGGTCAGAACGAACGACTGTCGGTGCGGTCGGTCGACGGGACCGATCCGTCGAACGTCGTGCTCGACTTCCTGTTCGTCGGCGAGCGCGCCGACCTCACCGACCTGACCCTGCGCGAAAACGGCACGGTTGTCGAGACGACTACACCCGAACTGATCCAGGAGTCTCAACAACTCGTCGGCACCGTGCTGGTCATCGACACCTCCCTGTCGATGGAGGACGACGGCAAGTTCGTCGCGGCGCAGGACGCCGCGAAGGCGTTCGTTGCTGCCATGGGGCCGAACGACCGGATCGCACTCGTCTCCTTCGACAGCGTGGCGCGAGTCGACCAGGAATTCACCGACGACGCCGACGCGCTCGATGAAGCCATCGACGGCCTCGTACTGGCGAGCGAGACGGCGTTGTTCGACTCGGTCGAGACCGCGGTCTCGCTGTTCGAGAACACCGACCTCCAGCCCAACATCGTGCTGCTGAGCGACGGCGAGGACACCTCGAGCGCGACGTCCGCAGGCGCAGCCCGTCGGTTCGTCACCGACTCGGGGACCCTCGTCTTCGCGGTCGCTCTCGGCGACGGTGCCAGCGACATCGAAGGCTTCGCCGAACTGGCGACGGGGTCGGGTGGCCGGCTCCTTCGTGCCGAGAAGGCCGAGGACCTCGGTGCGGTCTACGACGGCATCCAGCAGTCGCTCCAGAACCAGTACCGGATCACCTTCGCGAGCCAGGCCGACCAGGACGGTCTCGCCGAGCTGACCCTGAGCGCCGCAGGCGAGCGGGTCACGGTCGACTATTCGCCCGGCTCGCAGTCCTCGGGCTCGCAACTGGTCGTCACCGACTCGGGTACCCCGCCGGGACCAGCGTTCCTTCGTGGGAACGCCGGGCTCTATCTGGTCGGGCTGTTGGTCCTGATCGCAGTGGGCGGCTTCGTCTACGCCATCATCACCGCGTTCGTGAGCGAGAACAAGAGTCTCGACTCGGTGCTGCAACCCTATGCCGATGGGTTCGTCGCCGAGGAGGACGAACACGACGACCACCTGGCGCAGACGCCGCTCCTGCGACGCGCGGTCGAACTGACCGGCGACTTCGCCGAGCGCCGTGGGGTGCTCGACCGCGTCGAGGTCGCCCTGGAGCGAGCCAACCTGCCGCTACGGGCGGCCGAGGCATTGTTCTTCTTCGGGGCCGTGGTCGTGGTCGCCACGCTGCTGGTCCTGGTGCTCAGCCAGAACCTCGTCATCACCGTGATCTTCGCGATCTTCGCCGTCCTCGCCGGTCCGGCCATCCTGAACTTCCTCGCATCACGCCGCCGCAAGCAGTTCCAGGCTCAGTTGCCCGACATGCTGCAGCTGCTCTCCGGCACGCTGCGAGCGGGTTACTCGCTCATGCAGGGCGTCGAAGCGGTCAGCCAGGAGATCTCCGAGCCGATGGCCCGGGAGATCCAGCGGGTCGTGACAGAGGCCCGCCTCGGCCGCGAGCTCGAGGAGTCCCTCGACGCCGTTGCCGTGCGCATGGACAGCCCGGATTTCGCGTGGGCCGTCATGGCCATCCGGATCCAGCGTGAAGTGGGCGGCAACCTGGCCGAACTCCTGATGACCGTGGCCCACACGATGACGGCCCGTGAACGCCTGCGCCGCGACGTGAGTGCGCTCACGGCGGAAGGCAAGATCAGCGCCATCGTGCTCGGCATCCTGCCGGTGGGCCTCGGCTTCGCCATGTACGCCATCAACCGCGAATACATCGAGACCCTCTGGCAGGTCGGCGCCGGTCAGCTCGCGCTGATCTTCGCCGTCGTTCTCATGCTGGTGGGCTTCTACTGGATGAAGAAGACGATCGAGATCGAGATCTGACATGCAACTGACGCTGGCGCTCATCGGAATCGGACTCTGCATCGGGCTGCTCCTGTGGAGCGCGCTGTCGCAGGCAGAGGAGAAGTCAGTCATCCGGTCGTCGCTGCGTCAGCTCGACGGCTACGAGGTCGAGAACGTCCGCGATTCCGAGCTGCTGGCCCCGGTCACCGAGCGGGCGATCGCGCCGACGATGGCCCGGATCACCGGGCTCGGCAAACGGTTCACGCCGGTCGGATACGCGGACACCGTGCGCCACAAGCTGACCTCGCTCGGCCGCGGCGACCAGGAGACCTACGACAAGTTCCTCGTCATCCGTGTCATCACCATCGCCCTCACGCCGGTGTGGCTGATCGGCGCGCTGATCTGGGTTCCGTTCTCGGGTTTCCTCCTGTGGGCGACGGTCGGCCTCGGCATCTTCATCCTGGTCGTGGGCCCGGATGCGATGCTCAACCGCCGAGTCGAGGAGCGGCAGCACCAGATCCGCATCGCGCTGCCGGACGTGCTCGACCTGCTGGTGATCAGCGTCGAAGCGGGTCTGGGGTTCGAACAGGCGCTCGATCGAACGGTCGCGGCGGTCCCTGGACCGCTCACCGACGAGTTCGCCCGGATGCTGGGTGAAGTCCGCGCCGGCTCCAGTCGAGCCGACGCAATGCGGGCGCTCGACCAACGGGTCGACGTCGTCGAGCTGCGGTCGTTCGTCCTCGCCATCCTCCAGGCCGACACCTTTGGCGTGTCGATCGGTCGGGTGCTGCGATCCCAGGCCGACGAGATGCGCGTGAAGCGCCGTCAGATCGCGCAGGAGCAGGCGCAGAAGGCACCGGTCAAGATGCTGATCCCGATGGTGTTCTGCATCTTCCCCGCGTTGTTCGTGATCGTGCTGGGTCCGGCGGTCATCAACATCTACGAGAACTTCACCTGACAGGCCTCCCGGCGTCAGCGAAGATGCGGAGGGTCGACCTCTCGGCGGTCATCGGCGCAGGGTTCGCGCTGTGGGGGTTCCAGATCGGCTCTGCGCCGTTCTCGGACAACAGCTTCTTCACCCACCTCGCCACCGGTCGCCTGATCCTCGATCGCGGCGGCATTCCCCGTGTCGATCCGTATTCGACGACCGCCGCCGGTGCCGACTGGGTCGTGCAGAGCTGGTTGTTCAGCGGCGTGGTCGCCGGCATCGAGGAGCTGGCCGGACCGGTCGGCATCCAGGTGTTCATCGGTCTGCTCACTGCGATCCTGGGCGCTCTGGCCTGGCGCCTGACCGCAGACGCCGAGTCGATCATTCCGCGTATCGCCCTCACCGCCGCCGTCGTCGGGGTCGGATCAGCGTTCTGGAGCGAACGCCCGGCGCTGGTGGGGCTGATCTTCCTCGCAGTGCTCCGCCTGCGGCTCGAGCGGCGCACCGGCCCGACGTGGTGGATCGTCCCGATGATGTGGGTGTGGGTGAACGTGCATGGGTCGTTCCCGCTGGGAGTCGTCCTCGTTGCCGTCTGGCTGGTCGGGAACCGGGCCGACCGGCGCACCCATCCACAGGAGAAGGCACTGGCGCTCACGACGGTCGGCGGGGTGCTCCTCGGTGCGGTCAACCCGCTCGGCCTGCAACTGTTGCTCTTCCCGGTGGAGTTGCTCGGTCGGTCCGAGGTGCTGCGCGTCGTGATCGAGTGGCAGGCCCCCGGGTTCGACACCCTGGGCCAGCAGTTGTTCCTGCTGATCCTCGCCGCGGCCATCGTCGGCGTCGCCCGGTCGGCGACCTGGACCGATGGGCTGGTGGTCAGCGTCTTCGTGATCGCAGCCCTCCTCGGCTCCCGGAACCTCCCGGTTGCCGCCTTGCTGATCGCACCGGTCGCGGCACGGGGCCTGCGCGGCGTCGGAACCATCAGAGGCGATCGCCCCCTGCCGTTCCCGGCGGTGTTCGTCACCGCTGCGGTCTTGCTGTTCGGTGTCGCCGTGAGCGGGCGGAGCGCCGGTGCCCAGTTCAACCTGCGCTCCTACCCGGTCAGGGCGACGGCATACCTCGAGGCCGAAGGGCTGAGCCGACCGGTCACTGCCGACATCGTCGGCAACTTCCGGGAGCTGCTGTTCGGAGAGGAGGCCGAGGCGTACTTCGACGATCGCTTCGACATGTACCCACCCGAGTTCGTGACCGATTCGGTCACACTTCTCCGCGCCCGTCCCGGCGCCCTCGACGTCCTCGCCGAGGAGACCGTCGTGCTGTGGGAGTCAGACGCTCCTCTGGCGACCGTCCTGCGGGTGTCACCCGAGTGGACGGTGCGGTTCAGCGACGAACACTGGGTCGTGTTCGAGCGGCGCTGACCGAGGGTGCTCGCAGCCGGGTGGCTGACCGGCGCTCGGTGTCCGAGCCTCCCGGTCGTCCATCCCGTGCGAGTCAGTTGACGGCCGAGTCGATGAGGCTTGCGGAACGGTCGATGCCATCGCCGTTCTGGCCGCCCAGCGCAGCAACGGCGCCAAGGCAGACCACGGCGATCAGGGCGATCATGAGCGCGTACTCGACGATGCTCGAGCCCACGTCTCCGTACTCGGGGAATCTCGGGGGTCGGTTCTGCTTGGGCATGGTGTTCCCTCCTCTGAAATACGAAACGGCGGGCCACCTCGAATGAGGTGACCCGCCGTTTCACTACGTGTGGGTCTGGATCAGTTGATCGCGGAGCCGGTGGTGCTGAGGCTCTCTTCGGCGTTCTGACCCAGGAGGGTCACAGCGGCGATGCAGATCACGGCGATCAAGGCCACGAGAAGGGCGTACTCAACGAGGCTGGCGCCACGCTCGTCGGTGTTGAACCGAGCCTGGATCCATGCGCTGAGAAATTCGATGTTGGTCTTCATGTCGGGTGGACTCCCTTGGGGTTGTGCCCCCGGGGTTCCGGGGAGCTTGCTTGTGTCAGAGATAAGTATCGAAGCAATCCCATGGACGCGACATAGGTCATGAGACCCAAATGAGTGGCCGATCGGACCACTGGGGGGAGTTGTCCGGCTCAGTCGAGCCGGACGATGCCCATACGCACGGCCTGGAGGACGGCCTGGGTGCGATCGCGGGCCTCCAGCTTCTGGTAGATCGAAGCCAGGTGGTTCTTGACGGTCTTCTGGCTGATGTAGAGGTCGGCGGCGACCTCGGGGGTGCTTCGGCCGTCGGCGATCAACTGGAGGACCTCGGTCTCGCGCTTGGTGATGATCGACTCGTCGTCGTCCGGTTCGACCTCGAGTCGTCGGACCTCCTCGAGCATCGTCGCGGCGAGTTGTGGGCTGAGCGCGGTGTTGCCGTCGGCGGCCATCCTGACCGCGCTCGCGACCTCGTCGACCGAGCTGTCCTTGGTGAGGTAGCCGGATGCGCCGGCCCGGATCGCGGAGGCGAGGACTTCCTTGTCGGCGTGCATGGTCAGCATGACGACGCGGGTGATCGGGCGGGCCTCGGTGATGGCTCGGGTGGCTTCGACCCCGTCGACGTTGGGCATGGTGACGTCCATGAGGACCACGTCGGGGCGCAGGCGCTCGGCGGCTTCGATGGCCTCCTCGCCGTCGGCCGCTTCGCCCACGACGTCGAATCCCTCGTCGGTCATCGACCGTTTGAGCGACTCGCGCACCATCTGGTGGTCGTCGACCAATAGCAGTCGGATCGTCAAGGAGCCGAAACCTACTGCGTCCTGTCCAGCGCGCAGCGCACCCGGGTGCCGCGGCCGAGTTCGGACTCCACCTCGAAGGTCGCCCCGATCGCCGATGCTCGCTCGCGCATGCCGACGAGCCCGTAGCTGTCAAGGCGCCCGGCCCGACCGACGGGGAATCCTCGACCGTCGTCGCTCACCTCGAGCAGCGCGTCCATCTCGTCGCACCGCCAGGTGACCGTGACTCGATGCGCCTTGGCGTGACGCTCGACGTTCGTGATGGCTTCCTGGGCGATCCGCCAGAGCTCGCGCTCTTGGGGGATCGGGAGACGAACCTCCTCGTCGACGCGAAACACGGTCTCGAGCTGACTGCGGTCGCGGACTCGGTCGAGGAACTCGCTGAGGGTCGCCCGGAGATCCTTGGCTTCGGACACGTCGGTCCGCAGGTCATAGAGGGTGTCTCGGACCTCGCGAATCACGCCCCGCACGTCCTCGCGCAGCTCACCGAGCGCAGGAACGACATCCTCGCCCTTGTCGCCCTTCCGGACGATCCGGTCGAGTTCGAACGCGAGGTAGGCGAGGGATTGACCGATGCGATCGTGCAGGTCGCGGGCGATTCGGGTCCGCTCCTCGTCGGCGCCGACGGTACGGAGCCGTGCGAAGGTCCAGGCGTTGTCGATCGCGAGCGCGGCGGGTTCGTGGATCCCCTGGAGCAGTTCGAGGTCGCGGGTCACGAAGTGGTCGACGTTGCCGTGCTCGACCCCGAGCAGTCCGATCAGCTTGCCGCGCGAGAGGAGTGGCGCGTAGATGCCCGATCCGCTCCGCGGCGCCATGCCGAGCGTCCCGCTCTCGGCGAGGTTCCCGGCCGACACCACCCGCCGAACCCGTGCGGTCTGGCGGAGAGGCGTGGCGAGGTCGTCGAGCGACAGGTTGCCGGCAGCTCGGACGCCTTCGGCCTTGACGACCCTCCAGGTGTCGTCGGTGTCGTCACGGAGCAGGATGGCAGCTGCGTCGCACTCGAACAGCTCGTTGAGGCGGTCGAGGATCGAGTCGAGCGCCTCGTCGAGGTCGAGCGATGCGGGAAGGTCCTGCGCCACCCTGTGCAGCGAGTAGAGCAGCTCGTTGGCATCGCTGAGCCGACCCACGCGGTCGAGCGCCAGCGAATGCTGGAGGTTCGCCTCGCCACTCAGCCGTCGGGTGTAGCCCGCGACGAGTGCGACCAACAGGATCTCGACCGCCCACTGCGCGCCGAGCCGGAGGTCGGCGGCCACGAAGTCAGGCCGCAGGACATCGGGGATCCCGACGGCCAGGATGGTCGCGATCGCGATCTCGAACGCGAACACGAAGCCGCGGGCGAACCCGGCGACGGCCACGGCCGTGAGGAGCGAGAAGACCAGCGGTGAGCCCCAGTAGCCCGTCGATGCGACGGCCGCGGTCATCAACCCGGCTTCGAGCAGCACCCGGACGAAGCTGATGCTGTCGTCCTCGAACCGCAGTGGCCGCAGGGTGCGGAACACCGTGTAGGCCACGATCGCCGTCGCCCAGGCTGCGGTCTCGTAGTCGCCGTCGAACAGCGGCCCCAGGGCGAGGATCGCACTGATCGCGGTGGTGCCGACCCGGATGATGAGGATCGGCGGGCGGAAGGGCGCGGTGGTGTCGGGGCTGGGGGTGGACGGACGACGCGGTCCGCCGCTGGTCACCCGCAGTCCACGGATCGACACGCCCGCACCGGACCCCACCGTGTGCGAAGGATCGACCTGCCGGTCTTCCCGGTCCGAGAGCACGCGACGTCGAAGCTGGATGCGCTCAGCGTACGGGACCGGATCCCCTGCGATGGGGAGGGAGCCCGATCTCCATGGGTGGGTCGGCGTAGAGTCCTGCGGGTGCTGCTCGTCGGTCTCACTGGTGGAATCGGTGCCGGGAAGTCGACCGTGTCGGCTCGACTCGAGGAGCTCGGTGCACGGGTGATCGACGCCGACCGCATCGTGCGTGAACTCCAGCAGCCGGGCATGCCGGTCTTCGTCGCGATGGTCGACCACTTCGGGCCGGCCATCGTCGCCGCCGACGGAACGCTCGATCGCGCAGCCGTCGCAGCCCAGGTCTTCGGTGATGACGACCAACTCGCTGCGCTGAACGCAATCGTGCATCCTGCGGTCGGCGAAGAGATGGCACGTCAACTGGTCGAGGCGACGGAGTCCGACGACGTGGTCGTGCTCGACATCCCGTTGCTCGTCGAATCGGGCCGCGACGACATGGCGGCGTTGCTCGTGGTCGACGTCGATCCCGAGGTCGCCGTCCGGCGCCTCGTCGAGCTCCGCGGCATGCCCGAACACGACGCCCGGGCACGCATGGCCAGGCAGGCGAGTCGCGAGGAGCGGGTTGCTCGGGCCGACCGAGTGATCGACAACTCGGGCAGCGTGGACGAACTCCACGCAAGGGTCGACGAGGCCTGGCAGTGGCTTCAGACCCTCACACCACGATGACGGTGACCTCGCCCGAGCTGGCGAACGTGCGGGCCCGCAACGAGTCGCTCATCTTCTCGGTCGGCTTCGCACTGGCCGCCGTGTTCCACGTCCTGGGAAACCCGCGTCTCGCCCCGCCGTGGTCACTGGCGGTGCTGGGCCTCGCCGCCGGTTGGGTGCTGCTCATGCCCAGGTCGGGGCCCGCCCGAACGGCGCTCGCGGTCTCGATCCTCGGGACCGCGTGGCTCGAAGCGCCGCTTCTCGGCAACCACTGGCTGCTCGCATCGCTCGTCGCACTCGCGTGGCTCGTCGCCTCGCTGATCGGCGCACTTCGCGGGCACTCCGAGGAGGAGGTCTGGCTCCGATTCGCCCGTACGGCGCGGCTGACGCTCCTCGTCGCCTACAGCTTTGCCGCCTTTGCCAAGCTCAACGCCGACTTCTTCGACCCGGTGGTCTCGTGCGCGGGGTTCTATCTTCGTGAATCCGCGGGGTCGATCGGGTTCGACGCGCTGGCAGAGAGCTCGACGGGTTGGATCGACCGGGTCGCGATGTTCGGGACGGCCGGCATCGAACTCGCGATTCCGGTCCTGCTCGTGGTCCGTAGGACCCGTCCATTCGCCGTGGTGCTGGCCATTGCGTTCCACTACGTGCTCGCAATCGACCGGACCCACGAGTTCTTCGACTTCTCGTCGCTGCTCACCGTGTTGTTCCTCCTCTTCGCGAGCACCGAGGTCCAGCAGGGGCTGGTCGACGCGATCGGCAACGTGATCCGTCGGCTCGCCTCGTGGTGGACGCCGCTTCCCGAGCTGCTCCACCTCCTCGGCGCCGCGGCCGTGGTCGGTGCGCTGGCGCTTCCGCTCGGTTCGCGGGACTGGCCGCTCGCCGACGTGTTCCGCGACATCGGTCTGGTGTCGTTCTGGCTCATGGCGGCAGCCGTGTGGGTCGTGGTGGCTCGGGCGACGTGGCGAACCCGGACGCGCCCGAGCGAGCCCGCGTCGCTCCGTCCGGTGGTCGGCTTGCTGTTGGTCCTGCCCGCGCTCGCGTTTCTCAACGGGCTGACGCCCTACACCGAGGTGAAGACCGGCTACGGCTGGAACATGTACAGCAACCTGCGGACCGTCGACGGCGAGTCGAATCACTTCATCATCCGCTCGACCCTTCCGCTCACCGATCAGCAGAGTTCGCTGGTCCGCGTCGTCGAGAGTTCCGACCCCCGCCTCGCCTTCTACGGTCGCTTCGACTACCTGCTGACCTATGACCGCTTCCGGGATCACCTGAGCCGCCATCGCGACGTCTCGGTCACCTACGAACGCGACGGCGAGGTGGTCACCGTCGAGCGCGCCGGCGACGTGCCGGACCTCGCCCGAGCTCTGCCCGAGGTCGAGCGACGCCTCCTGCTCTTCCGGGCGGTGGATGGTCGCGCCCACGAACGCTGCCTCCAGGGCTTCGGCCCGGTGCAGTGACCGGACGCTCCTCGATCGGTCACACCCCGCCAGTACCCTGCTCCCGGTGCCACCGTTCAAGGTCGTCAGTGACTTCGCGCCCGCGGGTGATCAGCCTGCGGCGGTCGAGGGCCTGACCGAGGGCATTCTCGCCGGTGAGCGGTTCCAGACGCTGCTCGGCATCACCGGTTCGGGCAAGAGTGCCACGATCGCGTGGACCATCGAACAGGTCCAGAAGCCGACGCTCGTCCTGGCACCGAACAAGTCGCTCGCCGCTCAGTTGGCGAATGAGTTCCGGGAGTTCTTCCCCGACAACCGGGTCGAGTACTTCGTCAGCTACTACGACTACTACCAGCCCGAGGCCTACGTCGCCTCGAGCGACACCTACATCGAGAAGGACAGCTCGGTCAACGACGAGATCGACCGTCTGCGCCACTCGGCGACCGCCGCGTTGCTGACTCGACGCGACACCATCGTGGTCGCCTCGGTGTCGTGCATCTACGGACTGGGGTCACCCGAGGAGTACCGGGACAACCTGCTGATCCTGAAGGTCGGCGAGGAGCACGACCAACGTGACATCCTGCGCAAGCTCATCGACATGCGGTACGACCGCAACGACATGAGCCTCACGCGCGGGACGTTTCGCGTCCGGGGCGACACCATCGAGCTCCAGCCGGCCTACGACGAGACGGCGCTGCGTATCGAGCTGTTCGGCGACGAGATCTCCTCGATCACGGTCGTCGACCCTCTGACCGGCGAGCGGGTCGACACCCTCACCGAACTCGTCGTCTATCCGGCCACGCACTATGTGGCCGGCGGCGAACGGCTCCGTGACGCCATCGAGCGGATCGAGGCCGAGCTCCAGGACCGCCTCGCGTGGTTCGAGAAGGAAGGCAAGTTCCTCGAGGCGCAGCGACTCCGGATGCGGACGCAGTACGACCTCGAGATGATGGCCGAGGTCGGCTTCTGCAACGGCATCGAGAACTACTCCGCGCCCATCGACGGCCGGAGCCCGGGCGAGGCGCCGAGCACCCTGATCGACTTCTTCCCCGACGACTTCCTCCTGGTGATCGACGAGTCGCACGTCGCGATCCCTCAGCTGCACGGGCAGTACCAGGGTGACCGCAGTCGCAAGGAGATCCTGATCGAGCACGGCTTCCGTCTGCCGTCGGCCGCCGACAATCGACCGCTCCAGTTCGAAGAGGTCATCGAGCGGATCCCACAGGCCGTGTTGTTGTCCGCGACGCCGGGTCCGTGGGAGCGTGAGCACTCCGACCGCATCGTCGAGCAGATCGTCCGCCCGACCGGGCTGGTCGATCCCGAGATCGTCGTCCGGCCGACGAAGGGCCAGATCGACGACCTCCTGGCCGAGATCACGAGCCGTGTCGAGGTGGACGCCCGCGTCCTCGTGACCACCCTCACCAAGAAGATGGCCGAAGACCTGACCGAGTACCTCCTCGAGCAGGGCGTCCGCGTGCGATACCTGCACAGCGAGGTCGACACCATCCAGCGAATCGAGATCCTCCGCGACCTGCGCCTCGGCGAGTTCGACGTCCTGGTCGGGATCAACCTGCTCCGGGAGGGCCTCGACCTCCCCGAGGTGTCATTGGTCGCCATCCTCGACGCCGACAAGGAGGGGTTCCTCCGCTCGGAGACCTCGCTGGTCCAGACCATCGGTCGTGCGGCTCGCAACGTCGACGGGCAGGTCGTCATGTATGCCGACAAGCTGACCGACTCGATGCAACGGGCCATCTCCGAGACCAAGCGTCGTCGGAGCCTGCAGGAGGCCTACAACCTCGAGCACGGCATCGACCCGCAGACCATCCGCAAGGCCGTGACCGACATTCTCGCCTCCTTGCGTCCGGCATCCGAGCGCGACCAGGGCGTGCCGATCCCGGGTGCCGACACCCGCAAGCGGCGTCCCGGCGAGAAGAGGAGCGACTTCGCCGAGTTGCCCCATGACGAGCTCAGCCGCCTCATCCAGACCCTCGAGGAGGAGATGCATCAGGCGGCGACCGACCTCCGCTTCGAGTACGCGGCCCGGCTGCGCGACGAGGTCAAGGACCTCAAGCGCGAGCTGCGGGAGGTCTCCTGAGTCGGGCCGCGTGGTTCGGTCACCTGAGTGCCCTGTTCGCAGTACTGCTCGCGGTCACGTTCTTCGTGGGCGTCGATGCTCACTTCTTCGTCGACGAGGCGGCGCACTACGCGCAGATCGACTTGGTCGCCGACGGGACCTGGGTCGTCGACCGACCCTTCGCCGACCAGGACCCGGAAGGGGTCCATGCTCCGATGGACCGCGCCCGGCTTTCCGGCGCCGACGAGTACGCGCCGTTCGTCAACCATCCGTTGAGCGTGTGGATCGGTGTCGCTGCCGACACGGTCGGCGGTCGCTTCGCGGTCCGCATCGTGTCGGTGCTGGGAGCCGTCGGTGCTGCAGCGGCCGCCGCAGCGCTGGCGATGAGGTTCCGGCCCGGCAGCGGGCCGCTCGCACTGTGGCTGACCGGCGCGGTCTCGCCGCTGTTGTTCGACTCGCAGTTGATCGTGGCGCACACGCTCGGCGCGGCCGTCGTCGGCGGTGCAGCCGTGTGGTGGGTCGGCTCGCGTCGGCCTGCTGCCCTGGTCGGAGCGGGACTGTTCGTGGCGGGGTTCGTCGCTGTGATGCTGCGCTCCGAAGCGATGCTCCTCGTGGGTGCGGTTGCCCTGGTGGTCACCTCGACATCGCTCGTGCGCCGGGACCGTGCTCGTCTCTTCGAGGCGATGGCCGTCGTCGCCGGTGGGGGCCTCGCGTACGTGCTCGAGCCGGCATGGATCCGGCGGATCATCGATGCTCCCGATGTGGCTCCGCGCACCATCGCGGCGGGTTCTCGCGGTGGTCTCGAGGGGCGCATCGACGCCCTCCAGACGGTGGTCTTGAAGCCCTCGTACGAAGGACTCACCGATCCGCTGACCGATGTGCTCCTCGTCCTCGCCGTGGTCCTGCTGGGGGTGGGGGTCGTGCTCGCGGTTCGCGGGCGAATTGACCTTGCCCGGATGTCGTTCGTCGCGGCGGTCGTCGCCACTGGCCTCCGACTCGCCGATCCGGCCGTGACCCCAGGCATCCTGCTGGCGTTTCCTCCCCTTGTCATCGGAGTCGTGCTCGTCGGCCTCGGGGTGCACCGGCCGCGTGGGTCCGAGGCCGTCATGGTCGCGGTGGCGGGTGTCTTCGCCGGCGCGGTCGCGGTGACGCAGTACCGGGGCGCTGGTGGCTTCGAGTGGGGCTGGCGCTACGTCGCGATCGCCCTGCCGCTGGTGGTGCCGACGATCGCGGTGGCGCTCATGTCACTTCGCGACCGCATCGGTCCACGACCGGCATCTCAGACGGTCGGCGCGGTGATCCTCGTGAGTGTGTTGGTTGCACTCTCCGGTCTCCTCGAACAGCGGGCGGTCATCGATCGGACCGATCTGCTCCGCGACCGGCTCGAGTCCGAGGCGGCGGGGGTCGATCACCTGTTGTTCCTCGACCCGCTCCTCGGGCGTGCCATGTGGCAGCTTTCGCTCTCCGGCGTCGTGGTGGAGTCAGAGGTCGACGATGCCGCCGAGGTGCTCTCCTGGATGCGCGATGCAGGCGACGACGCGGTGCTCGTCGTGTGGGTCGGCGGTGGAGCGCTCCCGATCGACGCCGACCCGATCGGGTCGCTCGTCGAGCTGGGCGTCTCGGATCTCCGTGCGATCAGGGTCAGCCCGTGAGCCTGGCGATGCTCGACCGCTGGTGGGCACGGGCCGTGCTGGTGCTCGTCGTCTACGTGGTCGCGGTCGCCTTCGCCGATCCCGGTGGATCGTTGGGGACCGATTCGGGTGCGAAGGTGGCCACGCTCCAGGCAATGACCGACCATGGCTCCCTGCGGCCCGACATCGGTTACTGGGCAGAGGATCTCGATCCAGACGGCATCTATCACCCCTACCTCGACACGCGAGCCAACGATCGCGACGAGTGGGTCGGCGTCACGTCGCTCCCGATGCTCGTCCTCTCCCAACCGGTCGCCGCTGTCGCCGGTCAGCGGGCGGCGCTCATCTGGCCGATGCTCGGCGCACTGCTCGCCGCCTTCGCCGCTGCCGACATCGCCAAGCGGCTGGGCGGTGGCCACGCGTCTCGACGCGCGTTCTGGGTCGTGGCCGTGGCGTCACCGGTCACGATCTACGCCCTCGATTTCTGGGAACATGCGCCCGGTACTGGTCTGATGGTCGCCGGCACGGCGGTGATGCTGCGCGTGACCGGCAGCGATCGGCGTTGGTGGATGCCACTGCTCGCAGGCGTGCTGTTCGGAGCCGCTGGTGCCATGAGATCCGAGGCATACATCGTCGGAGCGGTCGCGGTGGGTCTGGCGTGCCTGTCGTTGCTGCGGACCGACCGGCTGGCCGCGTTGCGGGCCGGCGTCACCGCGCTCGCAGGGTTCGCAGCGGTCTTCCTCTCGAACGCGATGCTCGAGACGACGCTGGGTGGCAACAGCCGAGCGAGTCGGGCATCGGGCCAGGCCGGCCGCGATCCTTTCGATCGACTCGGTCAGCGACTCAGCGACTCCGCGATGACCTGGTTCGGCGGTCCGACAGGCAGCGTGGCGGCGGCCATCGCGCTGGGAGCTGTCTTCGCGTGCCTTGTCGTTTGCGCGGTGGTCCTCATCCGCCGAGGCGACGACCGGCGAGCCCGCATCGCCATGGTCGGCGCCGGGGGAGTGATGGCCGTCGTGCTCCTCGGCGGGCCCGGGTTCGTGCCGGGTGCGCTCATTGCATCGCCGGTGGTCCTGGCGACGCCGGGACTCGCTCGCCTCGACCGCGAACGTGGCTACGTGCTGACCGTTGCACTGGTGTCGACCGTGCTGATCTGGGCGTATCAGATTCTCGACGCGGCCGGCCCGCAGTGGGGAGGCCGGTACCTCCTGGCACCCACGATCCTGCTGACCGCGTTGGGTGCGGTTGCCCTCGACGACCTGCCGGCGTGGTTTCGCCGGTCGGTCATCGGGCTCGCCCTGGTGGTGACCATGTTCGGCGTTGTCTGGCTGTCGGTCCGGACCCACGATGTGAGCCGCTTCTTCGACGCCCTGGGCAGCCGACCCGAGCCGGTCCTCATCGCCTCCGACGGATTCCTCATCCGCGAGGGGGGCGCCGCGGGGCTGGACGAGCAGTGGCTGAGTCTCGGGCGCGGCGAGCCGTTCATCGGTGCGCTCGACATCGCCGAGGCGGCGGGGGTCGACCGCATCGGCCTGGTGTCGCCGGTCGCCGAGCCACCCGAGCGGCCGGGATGGACGGCCATCGCCACCACCGAACTCGAACTCCTCGACGGGCCCTACTACGTACACACCTTCCGGCTGGCTGCCACACCCTGATCGAACGCACGTTCTCTCGACCGTCCGACCGATAGGCTCTGCCGGATGCAGGAGAAGCTGGTCATCAGGGGCGCTCGCGAGCACAACCTGCGCGACATCAGCCTCGAACTCCCGCGGGACAAGCTGATCGTGTTCACCGGACTGTCAGGATCGGGCAAGTCGTCGCTGGCGTTCGACACCATCTACGCCGAGGGTCAGCGGCGCTACGTCGAGTCGCTGTCTGCGTACGCGCGCCAGTTCCTGGGCCAGATGGACAAACCCGACGTCGACTTCATCGAAGGACTCTCACCGGCGATCTCGATCGACCAGAAGACTGCGTCGCGGAACCCGCGCTCGACAGTCGGGACCATCACCGAGGTCTACGACTACCTGCGCCTGTTGTTTGCTCGGATCGGCGTGCCGCACGACCCCGAGACAGGTGAGCGTCTGGTTCGTCAGACGCCCCAGCAGATCGTCGACCGGGTCCTGCAACTCGAGACCGGCACCCGGTTCCAGGTCCTGGCGCCCGTCGTGCGTGGCCGCAAGGGCACCTACGACACGCTGCTGAAAGACCTCGCCGGGCAGGGGTTCAGCCGAGCGATCGTCGACGGCGAGCAGATCGAGTTGGCCGACATCGACGAGCTCGACCTCGAACGCTACGAGCAGCACACCATCCAGGTGGTCGTCGACCGCCTCGTGCTCAAGGACGGCATCGACCGACGGCTGACCGAGTCGATGGAGGCGGCCCTCGATCTCGCCGAAGGGGTCGCAGAGATCCAGATCATGCACCCCGACGCCGAACCCGAGACGATCGTGTTCAGCCAGCACCTGTCGCGTCCGAGCGACGGCAAGTCGTTCGAAGAGCTCGCGCCTCGCAACTTCTCGTTCAACAGCCCGTACGGCGCGTGTGTCGCGTGCGACGGACTCGGCACCAAGTTCGAAGTCGATCCAGAACTCGTGGTCCCGAACCGCGACCTCACGCTCGACGAGGGTGCCATCGCACCGTGGGCCAGCGGCCGCAGCCAGTACTTCACCCGCCTGATCGCCTCGGTGGCCGAGGACCTCGGTGCGTCCACCGACGTGCCGTGGTCGGACCTGTCGAAGACGCATCAGCAGGCGTTCCTCTACGGCAAGGGGGTCGGCAAGGTCCATGTGAAGTACAAGAACCGCTACGGCCGGACCCGCTCGTACAACGCGAAGTACGAAGGTGCGGTGACGTACCTGCAGCGCCGTCACAGCGAAGCCGACTCGGACAACACGCGGGAGCAGATCGAGGGCTACATGCGCGAGGTGCACTGCCCCGATTGCGGCGGCGCCCGCCTCAGCCCGGTGTCGCTGGCCGTGACCATCGACGGCTACAACATCGCCGAGATCTGTGCCATGTCGATCGGCGAAGCCGCCAAGGTGCTGGCATCGTTCGAACTCGACGAGCGCGACCGCATGATCGCCGAGCGGGTGACCAAAGAGGTCAACGCCCGGATGGGGTTCCTGCTCGACGTCGGGCTCGACTACCTGTCGCTCTCACGGTCTGCAGCGACCCTGGCCGGGGGAGAAGCGCAGCGGATCCGACTCGCATCGCAGATCGGTTCGGGCCTGGTTGGTGTGCTCTACGTCCTCGACGAGCCGTCGATCGGGCTGCACCAACGCGACAACAAGAGGCTGATCGAGACGCTCATCCGGCTTCGCGAACTGGGCAACACGGTCCTCGTCGTCGAACACGACGAGGAGACGATCAAGATCGCCGACCACGTCGTCGACATCGGTCCGGGGGCCGGCGAGCACGGCGGTGCGGTGGTGCACAGCGGCACGTTCAAACAGCTGCTCAAGCAGAAGGACTCGCTGACCGGTCAATACCTGTCCGGCAAGCGGACGATTCCCATCCCCGCCAAGCGGCGCGATCCCGGCGGCGAGTGGCTGCGCGTCGTGGGTGCGCGAGAGCACAACCTCAAGGATCTCACCGTCGAGATCCCGATCGGGTGTTTCGTCGGGATCACCGGGGTGTCGGGATCCGGCAAGTCGACGCTCGTCAACGACATCCTCTACCGCTCGCTGATGCAGCGCATCTACAAATCGAAGACCCCGCCAGGGCTCCACAAGAACGTGGAGGGCATCGAGCACATCGACAAGGTCATCAACATCGACCAGTCGCCCATCGGCCGCACCCCGCGATCGAACCCGGCGACCTACACCGGGGTCTTCGACCACGTCCGCAAGTTGTTCGCCCAGACCACCGAAGCCAAGGTGCGCGGGTATCTGCCCGGACGGTTCTCGTTCAACGTCAAGGGAGGCCGCTGCGAGGCGTGCTCGGGCGACGGCACCATCAAGATCGAGATGCACTTCCTCCCCGACGTCTACGTGCCGTGCGAGATCTGCAAAGGCGACCGCTACAACCGCGACACCCTCGACATCACGTTCAAGGGCAAGAACATCTCCGAGGTGCTCGACATGCCCTGCGAGGAGGCGCTCAGCTTCTTCGCGAACCAACCGCCGATCGCTCGGCACATGCAGACGCTGGTCGACGTGGGCCTCGGGTACGTTCGGCTGGGACAGCCCGCCCCGACGCTCTCGGGCGGCGAGGCGCAGCGGGTCAAGCTGGCCAGCGAGCTCGCCAAGCGCTCGACCGGCCACACGATCTACATCCTCGACGAGCCCACGACCGGTCTGCACTTCGAAGACGTCCGCAAGCTGCTCGCGGTGCTGTCGCGGCTCACCGAGGCGGGCAACACCGTGTTGGTGATCGAGCACAACCTCGATGTGATCAAGACCTGCGACTGGTTGATCGACCTGGGTCCCGAGGGAGGCAGCGGCGGCGGAACGGTGGTCGCCACCGGGAGTCCAGAAGCCGTCGCCGACGCAGCCGGCAGCTACACCGGGCACTACCTGAAACCGCTCCTTTCCGTCCCCGGCTGAGCACATTCCGTAGCCCGACCCCGCCCACTCCGTAGGCTGACGCCCATGCGTCGACTGGCCCGTCCCCTGATGTACGTGGGGATCCTGGGCATCGTTTTCGGCTGCGCCGCCTACCACGCCTGGGTGCTCCAGGACTACAGCGTCACCGGGACATCCCGCGTGCCCTGGACACTCGCGTACGCCGCCACGAACCTCCTGGTGGCCTACGGGGTCGGACTGCCCGACCTTCCACGATCGATGCGGCAGGCGTTTGCCACGGCACTTGTGGCCGCCGGCGCTGCAGCGGTCTCGGTCGGCATCCTTCAGCTGTTCCTCGGCGACGCGTTGCTCCCGCGCTTCACGGTCTTCGGGTCCGCCCTGCTGCTCGTCCCCTGGTACGTCCTGACCGCAGGGCTCGCCAACCGATTCCGGTCGCGAGCCGAAGGCCACGATCGCATCATCGTCGTGGCCGTGCGCTCGGATCTGATGGAACTGGAGTCCGAGCTCGAGGAGTTCCCCGAGAAGCCCGCACTGATCGTCGGGTCGCTGCTGCCCGACGAGGCCTCCGCGTCGTCGACCGGCGGGAAGCCGCTGATCGAGCTGGTCGTGGCCGAGCGGGCCACGGTCGTGGTGCTCGATCGCTCGGCGCAGTCGGACGAATCGGTGGTGTCGCAGGCCGCGCAGCTCCACGAGGCGGGGCTCCGGATCCGGACCCTGTCGCTGTTCTACGAACAGTGGTTGGCCAAGCTCCCCGTGACCGAACTCGAGCGGGTGTCGCTCATGTTCGACATCGGGGAGGTCCACCGCCTCCGCTACAGCCGGCTGAGCCGGATGCTCGACCTCGTCCTGGCCTCGCTCGGCCTGGTGCCGCTGCTGCTCTCGGTGCCGTTCGTAGCGGTGGTGAACCTGTTCGCCAATCGGGGACCGCTGCTGTTTCGCCAGGAGCGGGTCGGCCGACTCGGGCACACCTTTCGGATCCTCAAGTATCGGACCATGACTGCGGACTCGTCGGTGCCCGCCGGCACCTGGACGTCCGAGGACGATCCCCGTATCACGCGCTTCGGTGGCCTCATGCGCCGCTCGCACCTGGACGAGTTGCCGCAGGTCCTCAACATCCTGCGCGGCGACCTATCGATCGTCGGGCCCCGACCCGAGCAGCCGCGCTATGTCGCCGAGCTCACGCGCAAGCTGCCTTTCTACGACGTCCGGCATCTGGTCCGGCCCGGTCTCACCGGCTGGGCGCAGGTGAAGTACGGCTATGCAGGCGACGAGC
>DATKWD010000125.1:0-37199 GCA_035529695.1 Acidimicrobiales bacterium
GTCGGCCAGCTTGCGGACCTCGGCCACCGGCGTCGAGATCGGGCCGTCGGGGAGCATGTAGCGCCAGAAGACGAGACCGAACGGTCGACCTTCGGTGTCGAGCCAATTGGAGACGCCCGGGTCCTCGTGAGCGACGACGACGGTGAACGTGCCGTCGTCGCGCACGTCAGCGGTCGATGCCCGGTTGAGCGCGGTTCGGTGTCTGAGGTAGTCGAAGGTCTGCATCTGGCGGTTCCAGAGATTGACGTTGGCGCAACGGCAGTCGGGCCAGGCTGCTTCGATCACGAGGGCTTCGTCGGGGCCGAGCAGGTAGGGCGCCATCGAATACGCCGCGTCGGCTGCGGCGAGGGCGTGCACTCCGGGCTTGACCGGCGCGGGGAACTCGTGCGGGATCTGCGACACGAACGCCGGCGGCTCGCCCTCGCCGGGCTTCATGATGGTGTCGATGGTCCGGCTCCGGACGTAGGTGGCCAGCCGGTCGATGTCGGCTGCGATCGACTCGTCAGTCGGCGTCCGGGGTGCTGGTGCGACGTCTCCCCCGACGAGTCCGATCGTCAGGTCGACATGGGGTCCGGGCGGGATGGCCGGCGGCTCGACCTGCTCCCAGTAGTGGCGAACCGTCAGACGGGAAGCATCAGCGGCCAGGGGGAGATCGGCCCCAGGGCCACCCACGCGAAACGAAAAGGAGCCGTCGGCCGCCACGTCGAAGTCGTTGTCGTTGAGCACGCCGACCGTGCCGCTCGGGAACGAGCCGTCCTCGGCGCCGGCCTCGACGGTGAACGAGACGTAGACCGCTCCACCGGTGTTGCCGCGAACGACGTACTCGCCGCCGGGGTCGATGCGCGCGTCGTGGTAGACCGCGTCGGCGTTGTCGCCGAGCGACTTCCGCCAGGGCGTCACGATCTGACGGAAGACCGGGTTGGCTGGATCGTCGTCGAACTGGGTCTCGATCGCGGTGCCGAGATGGACGAGGATCGTCTTCAGCGCCTCGGCCACGTCGGTCGGATCGATGATCGACCACTCGTCGCCGGCGAAGCGCGCACCGACGTCGCCGAGGGTGTCGAGCAGGTGGGCGTATGCGTCTCGGCTCGCAGACATTCGCTCACCATGGCACAGCCGGCGACCTACGGTTGCCCGATGGCCTTCGTCACGATCGACACGCCCCGACCGCACGTTCGGCTCGTCACCCTCGACCGTCCCGAGCGGATGAACGCGATGGCCTTCGATGTGATGATCCCCCTCCGTGAGGCGATCGACGCGATCGGCCGCGACGGCGATGCGAGGGTCCTCGTCCTCACCGGGGCCGGCCATGGATTCTGTTCCGGAGCCGACCTCGAGGATCCGGGAGTGATGCCCGACATCGACCACCTCGGCATGCCGAGCATCGCGTTGCGGGCCGGACGCTTGCTCCACGACGTGATCGTCTCCATCCACGAGCTCGCGATTCCGGTGATCTCGGCGATCAACGGCCCGGCCATCGGTGGCGGGTTCTGCCTCGCTGCGGCGACCGACATCCGGATCGCAGCCACCTCGGCCTACTTCCGGGCCGCGGGCATCAACAACGGTCTCACTGCCGCCGAACTCGGGTTGAGTTTCACGCTCCCGAGGGCGATCGGCTCGTCACGCGCCATGGAGCTCATGCTGACCGGCCGCGACATGGACGCGGCCGAGGCCATGGCCATCGGGTTCGTGTCCGACGTGGTGGACGGCGACGATCTGCTCGACCGCTGTCACGACACGGCCGATCGCATCGTCGGCATGAGCCGCGCCGGGATCGAGCTCACCAAGCAGATGGTCTGGGCGGGTATGGAGTCGGGGAGCTTCACGACCCACATGAACGCCGAGATGAACGCCCAGCTGTTCATCCGGATGACCACGACCAACTTCGAAGAGGCGATCCGCGCTCGCCGTGACGGCCGCCCGCCGGTGTTCACCGACGGCATGTGACACGCCCTGCAGCGATCAGCCGGGGAGGATCGGGTGGTGAGCGGTCAGGTGGTCGCGACGAGGGCGTCGAGCTCTTCGCCGACCAGGTCGGTGAGGCGCCTCAGGTCCTCGATGACGCCGGGGCACGACGTGAAGCCGATCGACACCTGATCGCGGTAGCTCCACGCGGTCACGTTGAGCGCGTGATGCGGGATCAGCACGCTGGCGGAACGGAGGCCCACGACCTCCGAGCCGAGCACATGGAGCGTCTTTCGGGGACCCGTGACGTTGGATGCCACGAAGTTCATGGGGGTCTTGCCGATCCGTCGAGCCGCGACGTCGACGACCGTGCGTGACACGTGTCGCATGATTCCGTAGCGGTCGAACCAGTCGCGTAGGAGCTGCTCGTCGAACACGGTTCGTTCGGCCCGGAGGTACTTGGTTTCGCGGTGAACCGCATGCAGGCGACGGACCGGATCCACCTCGTCGGTGAACAGGTTCACCGTCCAGTTGCGCATGAAGTTGCCGTGGCGGGTCAGATCGTCGGCCGGGCGCACCGACACGGGTACGTTGACCGTGAGTGATCCGTCGGGTGCGTTGCCGGATTCGGTCAAGTGACGGTGGACGGCTCGGCCGACGATCGACAGGTACACGTCGTTGAACGTGACGTTGTGGACGGCCTTCACGGACCGCAGCTCGGTGAGCGAGATCTCGGACTGAGCGTAGGTCCGACCCTCCACCAGCTCGACTGCGAACGGCGTCGCCGGGCAGTCGAACCTGACGTGTGGCGTGATCCCGGTCGATCGACGCAACCGCATCACCCGGGTCCCGCTTGCGAGGCTGCGGCTGACGAGGCGGGGCGTTCCGATCGCGTTCGAGGTGTGGTGACGAACCAGACCCGAGATCTTCGTCCGGGTGCCGGGCAGGTCCTCGATCACCTCGTCGGCGGCCAGGTCGGCTTCGGCTGCTTCGCCGCCGTCGACGACCGCCTCGATGATCCTGGCGCTGGCCATCCCGTCAGCCAGTGCGTGGTGGAGCGCGAGGATCAGCGCGACGCGGTCGTGTGCGAGTCCGTCGACATAGGTGACCCGCCACAGAGGCCGGCTGCGAGACAGCGGCCTCGCCAGGCAGTCCGCCATCGCGGTGTCGAGCGCCTCGTCGGTCGGCTCGTCGAGGTGGATGTACTCGAGGTGGTCGACGACCTCGGGGCGGCCTCGGTCGACCCACGAGGCCGGTGCCAGGCGGCCCGGCGCCTCGACCGGAACCCAGCGTGCCTCGGGGAGGTTCGCGATTCGTTCGGCGAATGCCTCGGCGTGGTGCCAGTCGAATCCCTCGGGGCCCGGCGCGATGACCAGGGTCTTCAGGGTGTGCTTCGGCTCTGCTCGGGTCTCCTCGTACAGGTGATACCAATCGGCACCGTGCATCGGGATCGGCATCGTGGTCCCCCTCTCGCCGGAATCGGTGTCGGTCTGCCTAGCCTCCAGACCATGAGTAACGAGCAGCGCTATCGCATCCAGATCAAGTACTGCGTCCCCTGAAACTATTCGGGTCGCGCCGTGAGCGCGACGCAGGATCTGTTGAACACCTACCAGCACGTCATCGACGACCTGACGCTGGTCACCGGTTCGAAGGGCGTCTTCGACGTCGTGGTGAACGGTGATCTGATCTACAGCAAGGGCGAGACGGGCCGCCACGCCGAACCCGGCGAGGTGCTCGCGCTGTTCCGAGACGTCGTCGGACCCGACGTTTCGGACTTCGGCGCCTGAAGCGAGGGCGTCAGGCCTTCCATGCGCTGCCGAGTTCGGTGACGAGGTCGGGGTCGGCACCGTAGGGAAGCTGGATCGCGAGGCGATCGGCGGTGCCTTCGTAGCGACGTCGGAGTTCTGTGCTCACCTCCGCTGGCGTTCCGACTACGGCGATGGTGTCGAGCATCTCGTCGGTGAAGACCGCACCCAGTTCGTCCCAGGCGTTGGCCTTGGTGAGCCGTCTCAGCTCGGGTTGAGCCTCGCCCCAGCCGTGGGCATCGAGTACGGGGCGGTATGCCGGAGTCGACCCGTAGAATCCGAGCTGGGCACGCAGTGCGAACTCGACGTCGGCGCGCTCGGAGTCGGCTCCGAGCAACCCCACCATCGCTCCCACGACTCGCGTGAACGGTCGATCCGTCGGCAACTTCGGCTGCATCACGGTCTGCAGGTACCGAGGCGTGCAGAACGGGTGCGTCACGATGCCGTCGGCCACTCGGGCGGCGAGCGCGGTCATCTGCGGCCCCACCGCGGCCAGCCAGATCGGTGGCGCGCCGTGCTCGAGTGGGGGAGGAGTCAGCAGCGGCACGTGGAGCGTGTGGGTGTAGAACTCGCTCTGGTGGTCGAGTCGAGTGCCGTGTTGCCAAGCGTCGAAGATGGCTCGGATGGCGGCGATGAGCGCTTCCATGCGGCCGACGGGTCGCTCGAAGTCTGCGCTGTACCGGCGCTCGACATGGGCGCGGATCTGCGAGCCGAGCCCGAGCGCGAACCGGCCACCACTCGCCTGCTGGAGGTCCCACGCTGAGATGGCGAGGTGCATCGGGCTACGTGGGAATGCCACGGCCACGTTCGAGTAGACCGCGACGCGTCGAGTCGGGGCGGCCTCTGCGAGGGGAAAGAACACGTCGTTGGGTCCTTCGAAGGTGAACACACCGTCGAAGCCCGCGTCGGCCAACTCGTCGACTCGCGCTCGAATCCGCCCGAGCGGGGAGTCGATGACCGTGTCGAGCTTCACCCCCGTGGTTCTACACTCGCCGCCCATGAACATCCTCTTCGTCGCAGGCGTCGCACCGATCGTCACCGACGCCCTCGAGGGTTCGAAGCACTTCGGGGTGACCAACACACCAGACCTCCACTGAGGTCGCAGATCAACGAGGTCACTTGGAAACGCGATTGTGAGAACGACGGCTGACCGACAGCGTTTACGATCCGCTCGTGCCCAGACTGAACGAAGTTCCTCGCTCCGACGCCCACCCAACCAAGGTGATCCCGCTGTACGACCTGCTCTTCGGGGATCGTGATCCGGTCGCCGAGCCGGGCACGGCAACCGGAACGCCGGGCGACTGGTGGACGGTGTTCGCCAACTCGCCCGACGTGTTCGAGCACTGTGTCCAAGGCTTCGGGCTCTATCAGTCGCCGAGGCGGAAGCTCGATCCAAAGCTCCGCGAGCTGGGGCAGACCCGGGCAGGGTGGACGCGCGCCTCGCAGTTCGTGTTCAGCCAGCACTGCAAGAGCTGCCGAGCGGTGGGCCTGACCGACGAGCAGATCAGTCGGATCCCCGATTGGCAGGTCGCCGACTGCTTCTCGCCGGTCGAGCGTGCGGTCCTCGCCTACACCGACGCACTCGTCTACGACGGTGGGCGCGTGGCCGACGGCGTCTTCGCCGCGTTGCGCGAGCACCTGGACGACGAGGAGATCATCGAGTTCACCTACATCACCTGTCTCTACGAGATGCACGCCACGATGAGCCGGGCGATGCGTGTCGAGTTCGACGACCGTGAAGAGCCCATCGTCGAAGTCGAACCGCCCGAAGGCTTCACCAACATCTACGACGTCGGTGCGGCCACCTCGTTGCCACCGCAGGACGACCGATGATCCACGAGCACCACACGTTCGCGCTCACCGACGGCGTCACTCAGGACGACTTCCTCGTTGCTGACGAGCGCGTCCAGCAGGAGTTCGCACCGTTTCAGCCGGGGTTCGTCCGGCGGACCACCGCACGCAGCATGCACGGCGGGTCCTGGCTGGTGGCCTGGATCTGGAGCGACCCCGCGTCGCTCGACGCAGCATCGGCTGCGGGATCCGAGAGCGACGCCGTCGAGGCGTTCCGAGCATGCATCGACACCGAGTCGGAGGCCCGCGCCTCTTACCAGACACGCGAGTGGTTGGCCTGACGCCTACTGCTGGACGAGCACGACCGCGTTGCCCTCGGGGTCGGTGATCCCGGCGATCGTCGGGCCGCCGGGCACCTCGAACGGCTCGGACGTGATGGCGCCACCGAGTTCGGCCGCGAGGTCGAGCGACGTGCGCAGATCTCCCACCTGGACGTAGATGCTCACGCCCGGCTGCTCGCCGCCCATGATGTGGCCGGCCGGACCGGGCTCGGGGCCGCCGAGACCGACCCCGATGTTGTGGATCGGGCCGTCGGAGATGTCCCAGTTGAACAGCTCGGCATAGAACGCTCGCTGGGCTTCGGGATCGGTTGCCCGGATCTCCCAGTGCACCACCGGTCGGGCCCAGTCACGACTCATGGGCGCCGACCGTAGCTGTCACAGGGGGTGCGGATGATCGTGACATGGGGATGTCCGAACCATCACCGACCAAGCAGTGCTCGACGTGCCGCGAGGTCAAGGCGCTCGTCGAGTTCAACAGACTGAAGAAGGCCAAGGACGGCCGCCAATACAACTGCCGTGAGTGCAACAAGCAGTACCACCACGACAACTGGGAGCGACACATGGACCAGATCCGTGTGCACACGAAGACGCGTCGCGACATGATCCGTCGCTTCATCGTCGGCTACCTGCTCGAGCATCCGTGCGTCGACTGCGGCGAAGACGACATCGTTGTGCTCGATTTCGACCATGTCGGCTCCGAAAAGAACCACAACGTCGGGTACCTGATCGGGAGTGGCACGCTCGAGAAGGTCCGTGCCGAAATCGAGTTGTGTGAAGTCGTGTGTGCCAACTGCCACCGGCGCCGTACCGCGTCGCGGGCGGACAGCTGGTACCGGATCGACCTGCTCAGGCCGTTCGTGGCCGAGACGTGAGCGGTGGGCCCCCCGGGGGTCGAACCCGGAACCGACAACTTAAAAGGCTGCTGCTCTGCCAATTGAGCTAGAGGCCCGCACGTTGGGCGAGAGCGTACGAGGTGCACTCTGCATTGGCCACATGGGTCGAGGTGTCGGTACGGGCCTACATTCGAAGCCGTGACGGCTCCTGACTGGTTCACCCGCGCGCTCGAGGTCTCCTGGACCGACGAGACCGTGCGCGTCACCGGCACCGACATCCACTACCTGGCGTGGGGCGAGCGCGGGCAGCGCGGCCTGCTGTTCGTGCACGGTGGCGGTGCCCACGCCCATTGGTGGACCCACATCGCTGCCTCGGTCGGCGGCGACTACCGCATCGCTGCACTCGACCTGTCCGGCCACGGTGACAGCGGTCGGCGCGTGGACTACGACCTCGAGACCTGGGCCGACGAAGTGGTCGCCGTCGCCGAACATGCCCAGATGTCGGGCCCGCCCATCGTGATCGGTCACAGCATGGGAGGCTTCGTGAGCATCGTCGTCGCTGCCACCCATCCCGACGATGTCGGCGGGATCGTCATCGTCGATTCGCCGGTGACCCGGCCGGGGCCAGAGGTCGAAGCCGCCCAGGTCGGCCAGGCGTTCGGGAAGCCCCGTGTCTACCCCGACATCGCGACGGTTCGTGCCAAGTTCCGGACCGTTCCTCCGCAGGAGCACTACCTCGACTACGTGCTCGACCACGTGGCCCCCCATTCGCTCCGCCCGGTCGAGGGCGGCTTCAGCTGGAAGTTCGACCATCACGTGTTCGTCAGTGCGTTCCGGGGTGGGCCACGTGCACTGGCCCGCCCCTACCTTCCCGAGGTTCGGTCTCGAGTGGCGCTGTTGCGATCGGAATTCGGCCTGATCGACGACGACATCGGGGCCTACATGTACGAACAGCTCGGCCGGGTGGCACCTGTCGTCGAGCTGCCGCTCGCCGGACATCATCCGATGCTGGACCAGCCGCTGCTGCTGATCACCGCGATCCGCACCCTTCTGGCCGACTGGGACCACTCTCGCCCGCACCACCGCGCCGGGTAGATCCAGCGCCCAGGTCCGCACCGGGCGGGGCGGCGAAGGTCCCCCTAACGGGGGGAATGGGTTGCGACGAGCGGCCAGGGGCGTGCTCGCTCGACGGCCAGGGCCACGTCGAACAGCAACGGGTCGGCGTGATGGCGGGCGATGACCTGCATCCCGATCGGCAATCCGTCCTGCTGTGCCACCGGGATCGATGCAGCCGGGTTGCCGGTGATGTTCGCCGGGATGGTGAGTGCGCCCATCTCGACGAGGTGCGGGAACCTGCGTGACACCCAGTCGAGCAGCCGTGAAGGAAACGACGGCACGAACCCGCCCCCGACGCGCACGCCCCACATCGCAGCTCGGAACGCGTGTGTCGCGGCAGGACTCCCCTTGGCCCAGTCGACGAAGCTGGCCTGCTCGCTGCTCATGGCCGACTCGGCACCGAATGCCGGCCCCGGGTTGGTCGAGGTGATGACGAAGTCGACCTCGTCGAATGCAGCGGCCATCGTCTCGTTTGCCTGAGTCCGCAGCTTCTCGGCCTCGGCGGCCGTGTGGAGGTTGTACATCGACTGCGCGAGGTACATACCCACGGCCATCTCGTCGGTGAGATCGTCGCGGCAGCGGGGCCACAGATCGCCCATGTCGGCCAGGAGCGTCGCCAGGTTGCCCATGGCCCACTGCGATGCCATGACCGGCATCTTCACGCTGCCCGCCACCCGCTGCATCCCGGTCTCGGCGATGAGCGCGTCTGCAGCGTCGACGATGATGCCCTCCATGGCCGTGTCGATCGTCACGCCGCCGAGGCGTGGATCGACGATCACCTTCCTGCCCGCGAGATCTTCAGACCCCAACGACGTCTCCCACCCCTCGACCCGCCTCGGAAGGCTCGACGGGTCGTGGGAGTCGTGGCCCGCACACACGTCGTACCAGCGCGCGGCATCACGCACCGACCGGGCGAGGCAGCCGACGACGACCGTGTTGGGTCGCATGTAGGCCCCCGGGCCTCGCGGAATCCGACCGTAGGTTCCCTTCATGCCGAGCAAGCCGTTGTAGCCGGCGGGGATCCGGATCGATCCGCCGCCGTCGCCGCCGCTGGCGATCGACACGAGTCCACCCGCCACCGCAGCCGCGCTCCCACCTGATGATCCGCCGGCCGTACGGCCCTGCCTCCACGGGTTGTGGGTCACGCCGTTCAGCTTCGTCACGCTCACGTTGAGGCCGCCGAACTCGCTGGCAGTCGTCATGCCGACCGGGACGATGCCTCCTGCGTCGATCGCTCGCTCGAGCATCGTGGCCGTCTTGGTGGCGACCTGATCCGCGAACACCAGCGATGCCTGGGTAGCCGGCCAGCCGGCCAACGAGTCGAGCTCCTTGATGCCGGTCGGGACACCGCCGAAGGGCTTGGACACATCGGCAGCAGCAGCCCGATCGGTCGCCTGCTCGCGATCGAGGTACGAGAAGCAGTTCAGCTCCGAGGCGTCGATGGCCGCGTAGGTGGCCTCGAGCTCTTCGCTCGGTGAGCGCTCGCCTGCACGGAACGCGTCGACGAGTGAACAGGTGTCGCCCTGCCAGGGGGTATCGGTCATGGCGAAGCGACGCTAGTGGCGTCGATCAGCCTGCGGGGTAGAGGTCCTCGACCCGTTCGGCCCGATAGATGACCCAGCCCCTGTCGTTGGCCATGCGAAGGTCGAACACCTCGGTGCCGCCGTCGGTGCCCTCGGGCACCACTTCGACGATCTGGGAGGTGACACCGTCGTCACGGTCCTCGCCGTAGCCGCCGTTGGTGATCAGCACGCTGCCGTTGGCGAGGCGGTCGGCGTCACCGACGAAACCGGCGAACGCGGTCGAGCCGTCGACGCGGCTCTCGTACTCCCAGACCTGCTCGACGGTCCAGGTGTCGGGTGGCCCGTCGTCGTTGATCCGGTACTGCACCGCACGGCTGGTCGGGAACGGAAGGCCGCTGCCGAACTCGAAGCTCGTGCCGGGCCTGAAGTTGCCGTTGTCGTAGAGCAGCAGGGTGCCGTCGGCCTGGATCTCGGGTGCGTGCTGGTGGAACTGGAATTCGCCGTCGCCGACCATCTCGAAGTCGCCGCCGGGGCCGAGGCGCCACAGCAGTTCGCCCGTGTCGCGGCTGATCGCGATCACGGCGTCGAGATGGCGGATCGACACGATGAACGCATTGCGTTCGGGGTCCTCGATGACCGCGTTCGCGTGGGTCCAGTCGCGCGACTGGTCGAAACCCTGGGCTCGGTACATCCAGTTGGGGAACACCGCACCCTGCGGAAGCCCGCACACGTTCTGGTCGCGAGGATCGTTGATCGGGTCGAGCAGATCGGCGAGCTTGGCCTCGAACACGATCTCGCCCTCGGGTGTGAACTCGGTGACGATGTCGCTGATCAGGTCGTACGAACCGTCGAACGGCTCGAAGTTCTCGAAGCCGGGCTCAGTGTCGCCGCACAGTGCTTCGGTGAACCCGTCGTAGGTCCGGAGCTCGGTGCTGAGCACGGCGATGTTCCCGTTGGAGAGCTGGTTGACCTCGTGATGCATCGAGTCGGTCGGCACCACGATGGCTTCGTCGCCGACGACCTGACGGCCGAAGTCGTCGGTCGGGAGCTCGTCGGCGATGATCTGACCGGCCCACTCGTCGATGGTCTCGCCGAACAGGTTGATCCGCCGAGCAGCGGTGTCGTTGTACTCGTGCAGGATCGTGCCGTCGTCGAGCATGCGCACGTCGCCGATGCTGTGGTCAGCCCGGTGATACCAGACGACTTCACCCTCGTTGTCGACCGCCACCATCAGCCCGGCCCGGGGTGGCTCGTCGGGCTCCGGTTGTGGGATGGGATTGCCGTCTTCGTCGGTGGGCGGCTGGGTGAAGTCGATGAGGTCGAACAACGTGAAGCCCGGGCTCATCGCGGCAGTCTCTGCAGCGGCGATGGTGATCTCGGGGAAGTCGTCCGGCAGCGAGGACGTCTCGAGCTCGAGGCTCACTTCGTCGGTGCCGTCGGCGACCACGACGGTGTATGCCGACTCGGCCCGCAGTCCGGCAACCGGGATCTCGTGATGGGTGCCCTCCTGCGCGACGGGAATCTCGAAGTCGCGCTCCTCGCCGGTCACGGTGACCTTCGGGGTCGACGGCGCCTCGGTGTCGATGACGAGCCTTCCGACGAGCGCGTGGTCGCCGTCGAGACCCAGCGTCGCCTCGAGGGAACCGGCGGAGCCTGACTCGGTGGGCTGGGTGTCGTCGCTCGATCCGTTCGAGCATGCGGACACCGCAAGCACGAACACGAGCAGAAGGGGGAGGGTCCTGCGCACGGATTCCATTGTTGCCGGACGGGACACGAAAGCGAAGTCAATCGCCGACGCGTCGTCGTGTCAGGCGATCGGTCGGCCGTCCAGCCAGGTCTGCGTGACATCGACGTGCTCGAGGTCGGCCGAGCCGACCTCGAGCGGATTCCGGTCGATGACCGTGAAGTCGGCGCGCTTGCCCACCTCCACCGAGCCGACCTCGTCGTCCATCCGCAGCTGCCACGCGGCGTCGATGGTGACCGCCCGCAGCGCCTCGATGTTGCTGATCGCTTCGTGGGTCGCGATGGTGTCACCATGCCGGGTGCGGCGCGAGGCCGCGGTGCCGGCGAGGCGGAGCGGCCCAGGCGGGTACATCGGTGAGTCGGCGTGGAGACTCACCCGGTGCCCGTGATCGAGCGCTGAACGGCATGGCATGAGACCTTCGGCCCGCTCCGCCCCGATGATCTCGTCGCGTAGCTCTGGTCCGTAGTACCGCACATGGTCGACGTGGAAGCTCGGTGAGACCCCGAGACCGGCGGTCCTCCGCAGCTCGTCGCCCGAGATGAGTGCGCAGTGTTCGAGTCGCCACCGGTGGTCGGCGGGCCGCGATGTGGTCAGCACTGCTTCGTACAGGTCGACGATCTCGCGACATGCCCGGTCGCCCTGTGCATGAGTCAGCACCTGCCATCCACCGGCTGCGAGTTCGGACAGCAGGTCGACCAGTTGGCCCGGTTCGAAGTTCGCTCGTCCGACCGTGCCGGCACCGATGCCGAGTGTGCAGCAGCACAAATCGGTTTCCAGATAGGGCTCGTCGAGCAGCATCGTGCCCGTGTACGGCGAGCCGTCGTACCACAGCTTCACTCCGGCGACGCGGAAGCGCCCCCGGTCGTCGACCGCGCCTGGCGTCCACGTGGTGCCACCGACGTCGTCGTGGCGGAGGTAGGTCACGACACGGTGTGCGGCCCCGTCTCGTCGGGCGATCTCGGCGAGCACGTCGAGCTGGCGAGCACCGAGGAACGTGCCTGCGACACCGATGGTGGTGATGCCGACCTCGGCGTACCGTCGCTCCTGCGCGAGCAGCAGGTCGGTCACCTGATCCGGGTCCGGCAGCCCGTGCACGATGAACGGCCCCATGGCCGATTGCTCCTCGATCCTTCCGGTCAGCCGGCCTGATGCGTCCCGCACGTACTGTCCGCCTCCGCCGGGGTCGGGCGTCGACTCGCCGATACCGGCGCGCGCAAGCGCCTGGGAGTTCACGAACAGGGTGTGCATCGACTGGATCATCACCACGAGCGGGTTGGCGGGAGCGATGCGATCGAGCCGATCGCGGGTCCACGCGCCCAGGCCGGTGGTCAGCATGAAGTCGAGCCCGAACGCGAACAACCACTCGCCTGGATCGGCTGCGGCGACGGCGGCCGTCAACTCGGCTTCGACGCCGTCGACGGTCGGGTGGGTGAAGCCCGAGACGTCGATCCACGAGTACATCTGCGCGCACAGGTCCGGGTGCGTGTGCGGCTCGATGAGGCCTGGGAGCAGGGCGTCGGATCCGAGGTCGACGATCTCGGTGCCGCTGCCACGACGGGCCATCACGTCATCGGTGGCGCCGACAGCGAGGATGTGTCCGTTGCTCACGGCCACCGCCTCGGCGGTTGGCGCCGACGCGCTCATCGTCACGATGTCGCCGACCAGGATCGTCTCTGCCTCGGCCATGCCGCAGCCTCTCATGCTCTCGCGAAGGGTGAGGCGATCAGCGGGCCGCACCGCTTCGGCTCGGCCGATACGTTGCGGCGATGGTCGACTCCTCAGCGCCGCCTCCCGCAACCGACGAGGAGCTGGCCCTCTTCGCGCTCAAGGTCTGGCAGTTCAAGCAGGGCCAGATGGTGGCCCTCATGCTCCACCTGGGCGACGAGCTCGCTCTGTTCGAGGCGATGGCCGACAAGGGTCCGATGACCAGCGATGGTCTCGCGGACGCAACGGGGCTCTCAGAGCGCTGGGTACGTGAATGGTTGCTGGGGATGGCTGCGGCCGAGGTGATCGACAGCGGTGACGGCCAGACCTTCTCGTTGTCCACGGCCGGGGCGGAGGTGCTGACCCATCACGACCGCTCGCTCTGGTACGCGGGGGGTGCGTTGAGCCGACCCCATCCCGATCGAGTGGTCGACGGCATCACGAATGCGTTCCACACCGGGATCGGCCTCGTCTACGACGAGCTCGGGCCAAACGGTGCCCACCAGATCGAGCGGATGTCCGCACCGTGGACTCGTGAGGCACTCGTGCCGGTCGTCCTCGAGCTCGTCGACGGTCTCGTCGACCGGTTGCAGGCAGGGGCGCACGTGATCGACGTCGGGTGCGGGTCGGCGGGTGCGTTGTGCGAGCTTGCCCAGGCGTTCCCGTCGTCGACGTTCGTGGGGTACGACCCGTCCACCCACGCCATCGAACGCGGCAACGACCGGGTCCGCGGCCTCGGGCTCGACAACGTGGTGTTGTTCGAGGCCGGCGCCGAGGCGATCGACCCGGCGGCAACCATCGACCTGGCGCTCACCTTCGACTGTCTGCACGACATGCCCTACCCGAGCGAGGCGCTCACAGCGATCCACGATGCGCTCGCCGACGACGGGGTACTGCTCGTGAAGGAGATCCGATCCGCGGAGACCTTCGAGGAGAACCGGAAGAACCCAGTGCTGGCGATGATGTACGGGTTCTCGCTGACGACCTGCATGTCGTCGTCGGCCAGCGAGCCCGATGGCGCAGCGCTGGGCACACTGGGACTTCCGCCAAGTCGACTCGAGGCGTTGGTCACCGCGTCGGGCTTCGAAGGCGGGTTCGAAGTTCACGACATCGGCGATCCGACCAACCTGTACTACGTCGTGCGCCCCTGACGCGACGACCTCAGGCGGGAGTCCCGGGATCGGCGTCGCGCTCGTCGTCCATCCGTGCGAGTTCGGCCTCGACCGCCTCGAGTTCGGCCGCGACGCCTTCGATCTCGGCGAGGTCGTCCTCGACCGAAGGTTCGTCGGCGGAGATGTCGCTCGTGTCGCTCACTGCCGACACCGTAGAAGGTCGTGCGGCCCGGTCCGTTGATGTGAACGAGGGTGGCTCAGATCCCCTGGGGGGTCGTCGCCAGGTCTTCGTCGATCAGTTCGATCGCCTCGCCGAGATGGAAGGTGTCCTCGCCCACGAACGTGCGCCCGCCGAGGTTCGGAACTCGTCGGCCCGGCTCACCGAGCGACGTCTCGAGCGTGCGGATCACTCCGCCGTGGCTGACCACGAGGATGGTGGCCCCGACCGGGGCCCACCGCCGCAGCGATGCAGACGCCCGTTCGACCACCGCCTCGTCGGGCTCCCACCCTTCGGGTCGGCGGCCGTCGTCGAGCCAGCCCGGGAAGCGCTCGTGGATCTCGCTGCGGGTGAGACCCTGCCACTCGCCGGCATGTCGCTCGCGCAGATCGGGATCGACCTGGACCGGCCCGACACCGATCGACTCGGCGATGATCTCGGCGGTCACTCGAGCCCGCTCGAGGTCGGACGCGACGATCAAGTCGACCACTCCGACGTGCACCGACGCGGCGAAGGCCTGCTGCCGCCCGTGCTCGCTCAGGGGAGAATCCTCCTGCCCCTGCCACCGGTTGACGGCGTTCCACTCGCTCTGGCCGTGGCGGACGATCAACAGATTCGACATGCAGCACCGAGGGTACGCGACCCATGGTCGAACCCTCGCAGACCCTTCGTACGCCAGCCCACACCCTCCGTGCCCGCCCCCAGCATCCGTGCTGCGTTTTCGACGGGATCTCGTTGGTTTTGCCACACAGATGCTGGGTTGGGGCCACGTTGGGTGGTGGCGGGCGTCCGGCGTGGTGTTGTCGGTCTGCGAGTTTCGGCGGCGCGGCGGTAACTTCGGTGACCGTGGCGGTCCTCCGATTGTTCGCTGCGGCCCGCGAGGCCGCCGGCACCGGGTCGGTCGAGATCGACGCGGAGACCGTCGGTGATGTGTTGACCGAGGCCCGAGCCCGCTTCGGCCGGGGGTTCACCGACGTGCTCGACTCGGCCATGATCTGGCTGGACGGCGAATCGACCGACGGCGCCGCTCCGGTCGACGCATCGTCGGAGGTCGCCGTCCTGCCGCCGGTGTCAGGGGGCTGCTGAGTGGCAACTCGATCGGCCGAGCGCCCCAAGACCCCTTCGAAGCGGAAGTCGAAGAAGCCGCCCGCCAAGCGCGGTGCCGCCACGACCGCCGACAAACGGCCACCGGCCAGGAAACGAAGGCCCGCAGCGACGACGGCGTCGGGTCGCAAGCGGCTGGCCGTCGTCTATGACATCGACGGTCCGCGTGTGCGGCTTGGCGTGCTGTGGTTCGTGGCGGTGGGAATTGCGCTGGCGGTCGGCCCGATCGGTGTCGCGTTGGTGTACGGGACCGCTGCGGTGGCGGCGGCCGCACAGTCCGCCCGCTGCTGGCGTGCGTCGAAACAGGTGAAGGCCCGGCCGCACGTCATCGCCGCTGCTTCGTTCGCTGGTGCCATCCCCCTTGCGGCCGCGCTCGGCCCGGTTGCGGCCGGCATCGTCGTCCTCGCACTCCCGGTCGGCTCGCTGGTCGCGTGCGGCCTCGGTCAGCGGTCGCTCGGCAGCACCCTCGAGGACGTCGGCTACACGATCCAGGTGTCGTTGTTTCCCGGGTTGGCGGCTGCATCGGTTGTGTTGCTGCGCGACCTGCGACTCGGGGCCGCGCTCCTCGTCGTCCTGATCGCTTCGGCCTACGAGTGCGGCGACTTCCTCGTCGGCACCGGTTCACCGAACAGCTTCGAGGGGCCGATCGCCGGTGTGGCCGCCGCGTTGGTCGTCACCTTCTCGTTCGCCGCTCTGCAGGTCGCGCCGTTCGATCTCGGGAGCGCATTCGCATTCGGAGCGCTGGCGGCGCTGTTGGCTCCGCTCGGTCAGCTGTTCGCGTCGATGCTGCTGCCGCGCGCGTGGTCACGCGCGCCGGCGCTGCGACGCCTCGACTCACTGTTGCTCGTCGGGCCCGTCGTCTACGTGTTGGTCGACCTCGTCGTCATCTGAGGCTCGCCGCTCGCTCCGCGCCCCGAGCCCGACGACCTACTTCTTGGTCTCCTGGAAGATGCGGTCGATCTCGGCGATCTGGTCGACGAGCTCTTGGGCGACAGCTTCGTCCATCGACTTCTTGGCCTCGCCCGCTTGCTTGGTGGCCTTCCAGAAGACGTCGTGCAGGTTCGGGAACGCCTCGAGGTGTGGCGGCTTGAAGTAGTCGGTCCAGAGCACCCAAAGGTGCTCCTTGGCGAGCTGGGCCCGCTGCTCCTTGATGATGATGCAGCGCGTGCGGAACACGTCATCGTCGGAGGCGTGGTACTTCTTGACCGTCTCGAGGACCGACTCGGCCTCGATCATCGCCTGGGCCGGGTTGTAGACACCACACATCAGGTCACAGTGGGCATCGGCCTCCTCGGTATCGAGCAGGTCAGCCACACCGAGAAGGCGGGAAACGAGAGCCATCGAACGCTCCTTGCGCAGTCGTGAACAGAAGAACCGGCACCCTATCCGGTCGCTCCGCGTTCTCGGTCCGGCGACAGCCGGATTGGTGCTGGTCGGGCTTCGGCTGGCCCTGGGCCGAGCGCGGAGGGTCGCGGTGCGCGGCGAGTCGATGACGCCGACCCTGCGACCCGGCGAGGTGGTCGTAGTGTGGAAACCGCTCCGGGGAGTGCGGGCCGGGCAGGTCGTCGTCTATCGCGATCGATTCGATGATCGACTGCGGGTGAAGCGGGTCGTTTCCGTCGCGAAAAGCGGCGCGCTCTCGGTGAGAGGCGACAACGTCGTCCTGAGCAGCACCGCCCGCGATCTGGGCGCGGTCGCAGGGCGACAGGTCGTCGGCGTTGGTGTGGTCCGCATTGCGCCGGGCCGCTCCTGGTCACCACTGCGGTACCATCTCGTCCGATGAGCACCAGTCTCGATCGTGTCAGCGACGACGCCTATCTCGGCGATCTGTCGGAGCGACCGATCGAGGAGATCCGCGCCATGCGAACCGAATGCCAGGCAGTCGAGACCGGGCTGTCGTACCTGCGGCGCCTGATCCAGGGCCGACACGATCTCGTCGCCAGCGAAGCAGCCAACCGCGAGCGCGGCAGCGGAAGCGAGTCGCTGATCGATCTCATCGCGCACCTCCCTGACATCCTCGCCGATCGCGAGCGCCCGGCCGGGACCGGACGTCTGCCTCAGAGCCTCGGGACCGGTGACGTCGATCCGACCCTCGAAGCCGAGGTCGATGCGGCCATCGGCCCAGGTGCCGTCTCCGCCATGCATCAGCTCTCCGACGACGAGCTGGCGGTGGCGTCCCAACGTCTGGCTGCGATCGAGCGCCGGGTCTCGGATCATCGCCGAGTGCTCTTCGATCGCCTCGACGCGCTGCAGGCCGAACTGGCGCGGCGCTACAAGTCGGGCGAAGCCAGCGTCGAGTCCCTGCTGAACTGACCTCTTCGGCTGCAGCGGCATTCGCCCGACCGTTGCTTTCCGCGCAGGCCTGATTACGATCTGTCAGCAGTGAAGGACGAGATCGAGAACCGGTGGCGAGACCTGGGTGAGTTCATCCGCGAGCAGCGCCGCATCGACCACCTGTCGTTGCGGAAGCTGTCGGAGATGGCCGGGATCTCGAATCCCTACCTCAGCCAGATCGAACGTGGTCTGCGCAAGCCGTCGGCCGACATCCTCCAGCAGATCGCCCGAGCTCTCGAGATCTCGGCCGAGTCGCTGTATGTGCGGGCCGGGATCCTCGAAGACCGCGGCGACGACGTCGACGTGACCGGCGAGATCGGCCGCGATCCGCACCTGACCGAAGACCAGAAGCGGACACTCGTGCGCATCTATCAGTCGTTCCGGCTCGAGTCCGCCGAAGACGGAGAGCCCGACGCCGAGGCATCCTGAAGTCGCCGCGATCCAGGACATCGGAATGGCTCGGCAGATCTCGGTGTTGATCCGCCCGTGCGCAAACTCGCGATCCTGAGCCTGCACACCTCGCCCCTCGCCCAGCCGGGGACGGGTGATGGTGGCGGCATGAACGTGTATGTCCGTGAACTCGGCGGCGCATTGGCCCAGGCAGGTGTCGAAACCACCATCTACACACGCAAGTGGTCCGATGATCTGGCCGAAACCGTCGACGTCGAGCCTGGCCTCCGTGTTGCGCATGTCGAAGCCGGACCCGTCGATCTGCCCAAAGAAGCGTTGCCCGAGATCGTCGATGACTTCGCCAAAGGAGTCGAGCTCCGGCTGCTCGACGACGGCGACGTCGACGCGATCCACGCGAACTACTGGCTGTCGGGCGTGGCCGGCCACCAGCTCAAGCACCGGCTCGATCTCCCGCTCGTCAGCACCTTCCACACGCTCGCCCGCGTGAAGGCACAGACGGGCGACCCTGAGCCCGAGCGCCGGGCCCACGCTGAGGCCGAGGTCGTCGCATGCAGCGATGCCATCCTCGCAAACAGCGAAGCCGAGCGAGCGCAACTCATCGACTTCTACGGCGCACCCGCCGATCGCATCGAGATCGTGCCGCCGGGGGTCGAGCACGCGTTCTTCTCGCCTGGCGACCAGCGCGGTGCCCGATCGGCGCTCGACCTCGACCCCGACCGACCGGTCGTGCTGTTCGTCGGACGGATTCAACCCCTGAAGGGCCTCGATGTCGCCATCGAGGCCTTCGCCCGGCTCGAACGGCGAGATGCCCAGCTGGTCGTGGTCGGAGGCGCCTCGGGGCTGCAGGGCGAGGTCGAGGTGGCGCGGATCCGTTCGCTCGCCGCCTCGCTCGGAGTGACCGACCGCATCCGCTTCGTCGAGCCGCAGCCACACCACCTGCTCTCCACCTACTACCGAGCCGCCGACCTGGTCTTCGTCCCGAGCCGCAGTGAGAGCTTCGGACTCGTCGCGCTCGAGGCGTCGGCGTGTGGTGTTCCGGTCGTGGCGTCGGCGGTCGGTGGCCTGTTGAGCCTGGTGGACGACGGCAAGAACGGCTTCCTGGTCGACGGCCGCGATCCGGCGGCGTTCGCTCGCCACGCCGATTCGATCCTGGGTGATCCCGAGCTTGCGGCGTCGCTCTCGGTCGCGGGCGCTCAGCGGGCCCGGCAGTACACCTGGTCGACCGCTGCGGCCCGTCTCAGGCGGCTCTACGCCGATCTCAGTACCCGCTCGCTCGTCACCTGCCCGTGACATTCGTCGCGTGAAGGACCCGAGCACGCCCGAGGAGCTGACCGCGATCACCGAGCTGATCGACCGGTGGCTCGACGCTCAGCTCGCCGAGAACCCAGTGGTCGCCGCGGTCGAACGCGAGGTGGCCGAACGTCGCTGGTACGTCCGAATCACCGGTGAGGAGAAGGACGTCTACTCGGTCTGGATCCAGCTCGGGCAGCGAACGCTCGGTTACGAGACCTACGTCATGGCTGCGCCCGAGGAGAACCAGGCCGAGTTCTACGAGCACCTTCTGCGGCGCAACAAGGGCTTCTACGGGCTTGCGTTCGAGATCGGCGAAGAGGACGCGGTGTTCCTCGCCGGACAGCTCGGCAACGACGCCATCGACGAAGACGAGCTCGATCGGGTTCTCGGCACGGTCTACGCCGCGATCGAACGGTGTTTTCGCCCGGCGCTCCGCATCGGTTTCGCCTCACGCATGTCCGCCTGAAAGCATTTTGTTGCATTTCAGTCATTTCCCATCTACGGTGCCGGGTGCTCCGGACCGGTGGAGCTGGCCGTGCTCGGGGAAGTGGCGGTGAGCGACACCGGTCTCGGGGCAACCATCGACGACACCACCTCCGGGGCGCCGCCGGTGTGGTTGATCTTCAGCGTCACGGTCACCGGCATCCTCGCGAACACGATGCTGAGCCCGGTGATCCCCGACGTGCTCTCCGACCTCGGCGTCGCCGACGACCGCGCAGGCCTGTTGGTGTCGGCCGGCACCCTCCCGGGCATCGTCATGGCACCGGCCATCGGCCTCATGGCCGACCGCTTCGGCCGCAAGCGCGTGCTCATTCCGTGTCTGAGCACCTTCGGTGTCTTCGGACTGGTCGCCGCAGCGGCGCCGACCTTTCCGACCCTGTTGCTCGCCCGCTTCGGTCAGGGTCTGGGTTCGGCCGGGCTGATCAACCTGGCCGTCGTCATCATCGGCGACCACTGGGAAGGAGAGGAACGCACCAAGCTGGTCGGCCGCAATGCCGCGGTGCTCACGGCATCGCTGGCCCTGTTTCCTCCGCTTGCCGGAGTGCTGTCCGACATCGGCGGCTGGCGAGTCGCCTTTCTGCCGTACGGCATCGGGTTGGTGACGGCGGGGCTCATCTGGCGTCGCCTACCCGAGTTCCGGCCGGGCGGCGACGACAAGTTCAGCGAGCAACTCGCGGGAGCGCGCAAGGTCATCGCCAAGCCGGTGATCCTCGCCACACTCGCCACGGGCTTCGTTCTGTTCGTCTGCATCTTCGGCCTCTTCCTGACGACGATGCCGGTGCATCTCGAAGAGGAATTCGGCCTCTCGGCATCCGCACGCGGCCTCATCATCGCTGTCCCGGCCATCCCGTCGACCCTCATGGCGCTCAACTTGGCGACGGTCCGGCGCCGGCTCGGGCTGCGCCGACTCGTCGTGTTCGCCGCGGTCTTGTTCACCGTCGCGTTCTTCATCATCGGCCGAACCGACCTGCTCATCGTGCTGTGTCTCGGAGCGGCGATCTACGGCATCGCCGAGGGCGTGTTCATCCCGACGCTGCAGGATGTGGCGTCGAGCGCGTCGCGGCCCGAACAGCGCGGCGCCGTCGTCGCCGTCTGGGTCGGTGCCGCCCGGGCCGGCCAGACGACCGGCCCGCTCGCCGCCGGCGCCCTGTTCGCCGCAACCTCGACCAACACCACGTTTCTCGCAGGAGCCGGCCTCACCGCGCTCCTCGGCGTCTTCTTGTTCTTCGGTCCCCTCCGCGAGTCCCGCATCACTTCCGGCTGAAGTCGGACCGGCGAGAGGACCGTCGGCAGTACCGTGGCCGCCCGTGACGAAGATCCAGATCGTGGGCGGCGGCAAGATGGGCGAGGCGCTGCTGGCCGGCCTGCTCGCGAGCGGATTCGCCGAGCCGGCCGAGGTCCGCGTCGTCGAGGTCCTCGACGCTCGTGCCGCCGAGTTGCGTGAGGCGCACGCGGGCGTCGAGGTCACCGACGCCGTCGGTGCCGCGACCGGCACCGTGATCGCCGTGAAGCCGAAGGATGTCGCCTCAGCGGTGACTGCTGCGGTGCAGGCCGGCACCGACCGGATTCTCTCGATCGCTGCCGGGGTCACGCTCGTCACGCTCGAAGCCGCCGCCGGTGACGTGCCGGTCGTGCGGGCGATGCCGAACACCCCGGCGCTCGTCGGCCAGGGTGCGGCCGCCATCGCGGGAGGATCGACCGCGACCGGAGACGATCTGGCGTGGGCCGAGCAGGTACTCGGTGCAGTCGGCATCGTCGAGCGGGTGTCCGAGCCGCTGCTCGATGCGGTCACCGGCCTGTCGGGATCGGGGCCGGCCTATGTGTTCCTCGTGGCCGAAGCGCTCGTCGAGGCTGGCGTCCTCAACGGCCTGCCGCGTCCGACGGCCGTCGCGCTCGCCCAGCAGACACTGCTCGGCGCTTCGACGCTGCTGGCGGATTCGGACGACGACGCAGCGACCCTCCGCGGCAACGTGACCTCACCCGGCGGCACGACGGCGGAGGGCCTCCGGGTCCTCGAGGCCCGTGGCGTGCGGGCAGCCTTCCTCGAAGCCGTCACTGCGGCAACCGAACGAAGTCGAGAACTCGGCGCCTGACCCAAGCATCCCCGTCGCGTTTTCGACGGCCGGCTGTCGAAAACGCAACACAGATGCTGGTGGTCAGCCTGCTTCGGTGTAGCGCTCGGCGAGGTAGGCGTCGACGTCGTCCTCGCGGAGGCGGTACGAGCGACCGATGCGAACGGCCGGGAGCTCGCCCTTCTTGATGAGGCGGTAGACGGTCATGTCGGACAGCCGCAACAGCTCGGCCACCTCGTTCACCGTCAAGAAGCGCGCACGCGCATGGGACACGGCCACGGTTCTCCACCCTTTCTCCGCGTGAGGCACAAACCCTACGGCACGTCGCTCCGGTGCGAAAGGGGCAGCACCGGCTCGGTACGGTCGTGCCCGCATGGCCGCCGGCTACGACACGATCACCTTCTTCTCCGACTACGGCCGGACCGACGAGTTCGTCGGCGTCGTCCACTCGGTGATCGCGTCGATCGCGCCCGACGTGCGCATCGTCGATCTGAGCCACGACATCGCCCCGCACGACGTCAGAGCCGGTGGCCTGCTGCTGGCGCGGAGTGCCCAGTACCTGCTGCCAGGGGTCGTGCTCGGAGTGGTCGATCCGGGCGTCGGTTCGACCCGGCGCGGGGTCGCCATCGAGGTCGGCGGTGGCCAGTCGGTGCTGGTCGGACCCGACAACGGGCTGTTCGCCGCCGCAGTGGCCATGGTGGGCGGCGCCACCCGAGCCGTCGAGCTCACTTCCGACGAGCATCGTCTTGCTGCACCGGGTGCGACGTTCGACGGTCGCGATGTGTTCGGCCCGGCTGCGGCTCACCTGTGTGCGGGTGTCGACCTGGCTGAGCTGGGGCCCGAGGTCGACGGTGACACCCTGGTGCCCGGGGTGTTGCCGGTGCTCCGAGAGGACGACGGGGTGATGACTGCCGAGGTCCTGTGGGTCGACCGGTTCGGGAACGCTCAGCTCAACCTCGATCCTGAAGACCTGGTCGTGCACGGCGAGTGGTTCCGCATGCGGATCGGCGAGGACAGCCGCCGGGTCCGGGTCGTGTCGTCCTATTCCGAGCTCGATCTCGGCGAGATCGGCCTCGTCATCGACTCGTACGGGCTGTTGGCGCTGTCGGTCGCGCAGAGCTCGGCTGCGTTCGAACTCGGGATCGACACGGCCGTCGAGGTCAGCCTCGAGCCGGCGGAAGCCCCACGCGGCCAACCCAGCCCGGTCGAGCTCCGGCCGAGAACGGAGATGCCATGAGACCCGGAACGACCCTGGTCCTCGGACTGCTGCTGCTGCTGATCATGGGCGCCGCGGTGTTGCAGCTGTTCGTCCTTGCCCGCTGAACATTTCCACGAGGTCAGACGCGGCTCGAGAGCTCTTCGCGGGTGAACCTCTTGGCGCCGCCACCGATGAGGACCAGGGCGACCAGCCAGATGACCGCCCCGATGGCCAGTGCGACGGGCAGGTCGACGAGGAGGAGCCCGGTGGCCTGACCGACGGCCAGGAAGATGAGCGGCAGGATGACCGCACCACCCAGCTGGTTGGCTTCCTGGCTGGTCTTGGCCCTGGCCGACACCCGCACCATGACGGCGAGCCCGAGGGCGGCGACCGCAGGTGCCACCCAGAAGATCATCACGCCCCACAGCTGCGTCGGCACGAACACCCGATGCATCACCGGCCAGGCGACCGTGTTGGCGACGATGGCGAATGCCACGAACCCGATCCAGCTGACGAGCAGGGCGGGCACGTACGCCACGAGCATCTTGGCGTAGAAGAGGTCCCGAGCCGAGATGGGCAGGTGGAGCAGCGATTCGAGAGTGCGTCGTTCCTTCTCGCCGGCGAACGCGTCGGCGGCGAGCACTGCCGACACCATCAGCGGCACGATCAGGAAGAGCGGGGCCAGCAGGTAGCCGTTGACGAGGACGACCAGTTGCTCCTTGGCGGGCAGTTCGAGAATCGGGCGTGCCAGATCGCCTGGGAGGCTGCCGAGGAAGCGGTCGAGGCTGAAGCTCTCCTGCGAGCGGGCCGCGAAGCCGATGACGGCGGGAAGCACGATCATCAGCAGCGTGGGAACGAGCAGCATCGGCAGCACGACGGCCTTCGAGCGTCGGATGGCCGTGAGATCCTTCTTGAAGACGGCAACGATCGCCTGACGGTCCATCGGTTCACGCGCCCGACGCGCCGTCTTCGGGTGATCGAGGCTCACCGCACTCATGCCGGCACTTCCAACGCCCTGGACTCGACGAGGGGAGCCGTGACCGAGGTGCCGGTGATCCCCGCCTCGATGGCGAAGTAGACATCCTCGAGGGTCGGCGGGCGGGGCACCGCTGCGAAGACGTCGACGCCTCGTCCGACGAGCATCGTCACCACCCGTGCAAGGGCGTCACGATCGGCAACCCGCAACGTCGCGCCCTCGGGCGTGGGCTCGGCCGACTGGACGCCGGACACCTGGCGCATGAACGTCAGCAGGTCAGCCGGGGCCGACGCGCCCAGGTCGATCGCAGCTTCGAGGTGAGGCCACAGCTCCGAGGCGAGGTCGGTCGGCTTGCCGAATGCATGCAGGGTGCCGCGGTGGAGCACCGCCATCCGGTGCGCCAATCGGCCCGCCTCGCCCAGGAAGTGCGTGCAGAGCACGATGGTCCGTCCGTGCTCGCTCGCCAGCGTGCCGATCAGTTCGACCACGTCGCGCGTCGCAGTGGGATCGAGTCCGGAGGTCGGTTCGTCGAGAAACAGCACATCGGGGTCGTGCATGAGCGCTCTGGCCAGCCCGAGACGTTTTCGTTGACCGGTCGAGAAGCCCTGCACCAGGTCGTCGGACCGGTCGGCCATTCCGAAGCGGCCCAACAGCTCGTCGAGCCGCCGCTCCGCGGTGCGAGCCTCGAGGCCGCGGATCTTGGCGGTGAACATCAGGTTCTCGCGCGCCGTGAGGCGGTCGTCGAGGCCGGCGTGCTCGGTCAGTACCCCGGTTCGAGCGCGGAGTTCGTCGCCCTGGGTGAACGGATCGAGCCCCAGCACCCGGGCCGATCCGCCGTGCGGGTCGAGGATCCCGTTGAGCAGGCGCACCGTCGTGGTCTTTCCCGCCCCGTTCGGGCCGAGGAGCGCCACCACCTCGCCTGCCTCGACATCGAAGGTCAGCCGGTCGACCGCGGTACCCGACGAGAAGCTCCGGGTCAGATCGTGGGTTTCAATGACGGCCATGGGTGCCCGATCGTACGGAAGCTTGTGCAAGATGCCACGGTCATCGCCCGGGCGGCCACGCCGACGGCGCGACCTGCGGAGCATCGGCAGTCGGCGAGCCGATCTTGAACGGGAATGCGGCGTGAATGGCCGGTGCTGGAGCGAAGTGCGCGCAAGGCCGCCGTCTGTGGTGCACTGGTGGTTCGCAAACGTGCTGGCAACGGAAGGTGCTCGGTTGAATCTCGCCTCGATCATCGACAACCACCCCGACGACCAGGTGGCCATCATCAGTCGCGGAGAGCCGACCACCTACGGCGAGCTGCGCGACCAGGTGGCTCGGCTGCGAGGCGGGTTCGTCGGACTCGGCATCGAGCCGGGTGACCGTGTGGCCATCGTCGCCTCGAACAACTGGTATTTCGTGGTCGCCTACCTGGCAGCGGTCGGGGTGGGTGCGGTGGCCGTGCCGCTGAACCCTTCGAGTCCAGCGGCCGAGATCGAGATCGAACTCTCGACCATCAGCGCTCGCGCGGTCGTCCTCGGCCCCACCGGTGCCCGTGCGTTCAGAGCGTGCGATCGTGCCGCGATCCCTACGGTCGAGTTCGTGGTCGAGGCAGCAGCGAGTGAGTCCTCCGATGTCGTGGCGCTCGACGAGCTCATGGCGGCCGCCCCGGTCGACGTTCTCGATCGCGCCGACGACGACCTGGCGGTGATGATGTTCACCAGCGGCACTGCCGGGCGGCCCAAGGCCGCGATGCTGAGCCACCGCAACCTGCTGAGCAACATCGAGCAGCAGCACTCGCTCCCGACCCGGACGCAGAATCCTGACGACGTGGTGTTCGGGGTCCTGCCGTTGTTCCACATCTTCGGGCTCAACGTCGTGCTGGCCGGCTCGCTCGCGACCGGGTCAACCGTGCTGCTCGTCGAGCGATTCGACCCGCAGTCGTCGATCGATGCCATTCGCAAGCACGGCGTGACCGTGATCTCGGGCGCGCCGACCATGTACGCCGCGTGGGCCGCACTCCCCGGTGTCACCCACGCCGACTTCGCGACGGTGCGACGTGCGGCCTCGGGAGCCAGCAAGCTCCACCTCGAGACCGCCGAAGCCGTCGAGGCCCGGCTCGGGTTCGAACTGGTCGAGGGCTACGGCCTCACCGAGGCGAGTCCCGTGGTCACCACCGGGGTCGGGGTGCCGGCCCCCCGGGGAAGCATCGGCGTGCCGCTGTCGGGCCTCTCCATCCGCCTCGTCGACGCCGACGGTCAGGACGCGCTCATCGGTGACCCCGGCGAGTTGTGGGTCAAGGGCCCCAATGTCTTCATGGGCTACTGGGAGAACCCCGAGGCCACCGCCAACTGCCTCACCGCCGACGGCTGGCTCCGCACGGGCGACATCGCCGTCGTCGACGACGACGGCTTCATCTTCCTGGTCGATCGGGCGAAGGACCTCATCATCGTGTCGGGCTTCAACGTCTATCCGGCTGAAGTCGAGGACGTCATCATCGAGCACCCTGGCGTCGAGGCCGTGGCCGTCGTCGGAGTCGAGCACCCGTACTCGGGTGAGGCCGTGAAGGCCTACGTCGTTCCCAGCGGAACGCCGGCCGTCGAAGAGGACGACATCATCGAGTTCTGCGAGACACGCCTTGCCCGCTACAAGTGCCCCGGCAAGGTGCTCTTCGTCGACGAGTTGCCCCAGGGTCTCGGCGGCAAGGTGCTCAAGCGCGAACTCCGTATCGTCTGAGGTCACAGCGCCGGTCTCGCGACCACGCAGGCGACGCGCCTGTGGTCGGAGGTCGCGCCGGCAGCGAACGCTTACGTCGTAGGTCATCGCACCCAGTCGATCGCGGTGGCTACGGTCCGGCCATGGGCAGCCCCGGTCACCACACCTGCCCCGATTCCGGCTGGTGGTTGCCGTGAGTCTCGCCGTCGCCGACGAGAACCGATTCGGATCCGAGCTGCGCCGATGGCGCACCCGACGGCACCTCAGTCAGCTCGATCTGTCGCTTGCGGCCGACGTGTCGGCGCGACACCTGTCGTTCCTCGAGACCGGCCGATCCAAGCCGAGTCGAGAGATGGTGATCCACCTGTGCGAGCACCTCGAGGTTCCACTCGCTCAGCGCAACGAGGTGCTCAACGCCGCCGGCTTCGCGCCGGCCTACTCGTCGTTCGATCTCGACGATCCCGCGATGGGTGCCGTTCGTGATGCCATCGATGCGGTGCTCAGCACCCATCAGCCGTTCCCGGCGATCGTCGTCGACCGTCACTGGAACCTCGTGTCGGCCAACGAGTCGGCGTTGGTCTTCCTCGGCGACGTCGCTCCGGAGTTGCTCGAACCGACGATCAACGTGGTTCGGGTCAGCATGCACCCCGGGGGGCTCCAGCCTCGGATCGAGAACTTCGGTGAGTACGCAGGCCACATGCTCGACCGACTTCGCCGACAGCACCAGCGGACCGGCGACCCCGTCCTCGCCGACCTGCTCGCCGAGGCCACCGACTACGTCGACGCGGCCGGCGGATCGGTGTCCGCCATCAACGCTTCGCAGGTCGTCCTCCCGATGATCGTCCGGTGGAACGACCTGCGGCTCACGGTCTTCAGCACCATCGCAGTGTTCGGCGCGCCACACGACGTGACGGTCGAGGATCTGGCGATCGAGGCGTTCCACCCGGCCGATGCCACCACCCGAGACGTGTTCCGCTCCTGGTCGGGGTGACTTTGTGAGCTTGTGATCCGAGCCGTAATCTCGGTCGGCCATGGCGGAACGATCGACGCAGAAGAAGATCCCTGATGCAACGGTCGCTCGCCTGCCCCTCTACCTCCGCAGCCTGCTCGAGCTGGCCGGCGAGAAGTCCAACACCATCTCGAGCGAACGACTCGCCGAGCTGGCAGGGGTCAACGCGGCGAAGGTCCGCAAGGACCTGAGCTACCTGGGGTCCTACGGCACCCGCGGCGTCGGCTACGACGTCGACTACCTGCTGTTCCAGATGCGTCGCTCGCTCGGCCTCACCCAGGATTGGCCCGTCGTCATCGTCGGCGTCGGCAACCTCGGCCATGCTCTCGCCAACTACGGCGGGTTCGGCGACCGCGGCTACCCCGTCGTGGCGCTCATCGACGCTGCGGACGAGACCGTCGGCAAGCTCATCAACGGCATCTCGGTGCGTCATGTCGACGACCTGCCCGAGGTCGTCGCCGAGTTCGACATCGCCATCGGCATCATCGCCACACCGGGCGGGGTGGCCCAGGAGGTCGCCGATGCGCTCGTTGCGGCCGGGGTCCGCTCGGTGCTCAACTTCGCACCGACGGTCATCTCGGTACCCGAGGGGGTGTCGTTGCGGAAGGTCGACCTCGCGGTCGAACTCCAGATCCTCAGCTTCTACCAGCAGCGGATGCTCGGTCTCGACGCCTCCGCGCCCGAGCCGGCCGACGGTTAGGCGCGGCGGGTGCCGGCCGACGAGCCGCCGTACCCGGTCGACCTGCGCCTGCGGCCGATCGGTCCTCGCAATCGGCAGCGGGCCCGTTGCCCCGAGCAGACTGCCCTGGATCCGGACCCGCCTCGAGGGGGGAATTCGCGCCCGAGGTCGAGGTGTTGTCGGAGCTGCTGTCCGAGGCTTGTGAGCGAATTCGTGCCGAAGGACGATCGACCGAGGGACTTGATTGGCAGAAGGCCCTCGATTCGGGAATGCTGGAGGTGGTCCGTCAGGGCCACATCATCGAAGCCGAGAGTGTGCTCTGGTCGTGTCTGTCGTCGTCATAGGTGTGAATCACCGAACGGTTCCGCTCGACCTGCTCGAGCGAATGGCCATCACCGACGCGCGTCTCGACAAGGCGCTGCACGATCTGATCGGTCGGCCGAACGTCTCCGAGGCGGTCGTGCTGTCGACCTGCAACCGCACCGAGGTCTATGCCCACGCCGAGCGGTTCCACGGTGCGTATCAGGACATCCGCAACTTCCTGTCCGAGATGGCATACCTCCCGCCCGAAGCGTTCAGCGACCACCTCTACGTCCACTACGACGAGGCCGCGGTCAGCCACCTGTTCGGCGTCACGTCGGGGCTCGACTCAGCGGTGCTGGGCGAGAGCGAGATCCAGGGTCAGGTGAAGGCGGCCTGGGAGCGGGCGCGCGCCGAGGATGCATGTGGCACCGGGCTGAACCTTCTCTTCCGTCACGCGCTCGAGGCAGGCAAGCGTGCCCGCACCGACACCGGCATCGCCAAGAACGTGACCTCGGTGTCGCAGGCCGCCGTGTCGATGGCCGCGGGTCGTCTCGGCGACCTGACCGGGCTGAACGTGCTCGTGCTCGGCGCCGGCGAGATGGGCGAGAACATGACCACCGCCCTCGCAGCCGCCGGTGTGGCCGACCTGCGCATCGCCAACCGTTCGGCCTCCAAGGCCGACGAGCTCGCGCAGCGGGTCGGTGGCCGTCCGGTTCGGCTCGGCAACCTGGTCGGCAGCCTCGCCGACGTCGATCTGCTGCTGACCTCGACGGGAGCGCCGACCATGCTCGTCGAGGCCGACGAGATGGCCTCGGTCATGCAGAACCGTCCGCACCGTCCGCTGCTCATCGTCGACATCGCCGTGCCCCGCGACATCGATCCTGCGGTCGCCGAACTCGATGCCGTCACGCTGCTCGACATGGACGACCTCCGGGCCTTCGCCGAAGCAGGCGTCGAAGGACGGCGACGTGAAGTCGCCTCGGTCGAGGTGCTCCTGGCCGAAGAGGTCGAGCGCTATCTCGGCGAGACGTCGGCACGCGAGGTCGCTCCGATCATCAGCGGCCTCCGATCGCTGGCGTCCGACATTCGCGACGCCGAGCTCGAACGATTCTCGGCCAAGTTCGCCGCTCTCGATCCGGCCGAACGGGAGGCCGTCGAGGCGCTCGCGAACGGCATCGTGGCAAAGCTCCTCCACGAGCCGACGGTGACGCTGAAGGACGCCGCGGGTTCGCAACGAGGCGATCGACTCGTCGCCGCGCTGCGCGATCTCTTCGACCTCGACGACTGAGGCGTGCCCCACCGCACCTGTTGGCATCCCCGCACCAGCGGGGCGTTCGCATGACGGTGGTCCTGGCTGCGACGCGGGGGAGTGCGCTCGCCCGCTGGCAGACCGATCACGTTGGCGCGCTGCTGGCCGCGGTCGATGCTTCCGTCGAGGTCGAGGCAGTGATCATCAGCACCAAGGGCGACCGCGAGCGCGACGTGCCGCTGTCGAGCCTCGGAGGCAAGGGCGTCTTCGTGAAGGAGGTGCAGGCTGCGCTCCTCGAGGGGCGCGCCGACATCGCGGTGCACTCGGCCAAGGACATGCCCGCAGTGACACCGGAGGGGTTGGTCATCGCCGCCGTGCCCGAACGGGGCGACCCGCGCGACGCGCTCGTCGGCACCTCATTCGCCGAACTGCCGCCTGCGGCCAGGATCGCGACCGGATCCCCTCGCCGACGCGCGCAGCTGACCTGGCTCCGCCCCGACCTCACCTTTGCCGAGTTGCGCGGCAACATCGAGACCCGCGTGTCCAGGGCCTCTGAGCACGACGCGGTCGTGGTTGCTGCCACGGCGATCGATCGCCTCGGGATCGAGGTCGACCTGCATCACCTCGATCCGTCCGAATTCGTGCCCCAGGTCGGGCAGGCCTCGCTGGCGATCGAGTGCCGAACCGATGATGTCGAGACCCGAGCGCTTCTCGAGCAGATCCAGCATGCCGAGAGCCGCCGCCGCCTCGACGCCGAACGGGGATTTCTCGCCCGGCTCGGTGGTGACTGCGACCTGCCGGCCGGTGCATTCGCCACGATCGAGGGTCCCGACGTGATGGTCGACGGGTTCGTGGCCGACCTGTCCGGCCAGGTGCTCGTCCGTCACCAGGTCCGCAGCGCCGATCCGGTCGCTGCCGGAACTGAGCTCGCCCGGTTCCTGCTCGAAGACGCCGGAGGATCGAGTCTCCAGCTCCGCTGATTCGAATCGCCGGCGGTGGGCTGTGTCGTGGCGCTCAGATGAGCGCTTCGACCTCAGGGCCGATGGCGATGGTCCCGCTGTTGGTGTACGCCTCGTGGTTGGCCACCAGCGTCGCATGGTCGTAGCGGTAGTTGACCATGACGCCGTACGACTGTGCGGACCCGTGGGGGCTCGTGTCGCCATCGATGTTGATGCGCTCGATGCGCGCGCCGTTGCGGAGATGGAACCGGGCGACGGGGTCGAGAGGTCGGTCGGAGCGCGTGGCCTCGAGCAGGTAGCGGGCGGCGTGGCGGGCGAGCTCGGCAGGGTCTGGCGTGAGTCCGTGGTCGTCCATCCATGCCCGCAGGCCGGGCAGTGGCGAGAGCGTCACGAAGACCGAGAGCTGAGGAAGCTCGGCGCGCAGCGCCTCGGTCACCTGCTTGAGCAACAAGCTTCCGAACGAGATGCCGCGGAGGCCGACCTGACAGTTCGAGATCGAATAGAAGGTGGCCGTGTCGGCACCGATCTCGCCGTCCTGCGGCGCCGGCGACCCCAACAGCGTCTGGATCGAATCGGGCATGCCTCGGGTGAGCGCGACCTGGACGAAGATGACGGGCTCGCCGGGAAGCGACGGGTGGAAGAACCCGAAGCACCGGCGGTCGCGATCGAGACGACGGCGGAGGTCGGCCCAGCTGGTGATCTCGTGCACGGCCTCGTACTCGATGAGCTTCTCGAGCACCGATGCCGGCGTCTGCCACCCGATCCGCTCGAGCGTGAGGAAGCCCCGGTTGAACCAGCTTCTGAGGGTCGTTTCGAGGTCGTCGGCCGTGGCCGGGTGGTCGTTCGGATCGAGCGCGAGGCTCACCGCCCTGAGCTGAACGATCGCCTCGGTTCCGCCGGGCGCGACATTGATGGCCTCGAACAGGCGGTGGCGTGCGCTGGTCGACGCCCTGTGCAGTCGCTGGACTGATGCCGGCACGCCGAGGTCGACGTCGGCGAGCGCCTTCTCGAGGTGCTCGCGAGACGGGCCGAAGTCGATTTCGAGCCGACCGAGCAACCGGCCCGTCGAGGTCTCGTCGAGATCGGCGAGGCGCTGGACGAGTTGCGCAGCGAGTTGGAGGCGCGAGGCATCGTCTCGCATCGCCAGGAGCGCCCGACAGGTCGTCAGGGTCACCTCGACGCGGTCGAGGTCGGGCGTCGTCACCCGACGATGATGGCAAGTCCCGTCGTCAGACCCCAAAGGACGGCGACGTAGCGTGAGCGCGCGTGGATGAGCATCCCTGAGCGGTTGCGGCCGCGCAGGGAGCACCTGCTGGCACGCGTGGCCACGCGCGAGTCACCCTCGAGCGACCGTGGCATGTCAGCCTGGCTCGGGACCATCGGCTGGAAACACAGGCGGGCCCTCACCGAAGCGCACGATGATCGCCTCTGCCACCTCATCGGACGGATTGCCCTCACGATGGATGACGCCGGCCGGCACCGTGAAGAACTCTCCCGCACCGACTTCGGCGCTGAGCGATCCGCCCGGCCCGTACTCGACCCGTACCCGACCCTTCAGCCCGTACCCCACCGTCGTGTTCTCACCGTGGTGGTGCCAACCCGACATCGTGTTGGCCTCAGCCTCGACGTGACCGAACCAGTGGCCGTCACCCTCGAACGCTGTGCGGCGGACGAGTCCCGGCGTGCCTTGCGCCTCCTCCAACTCGTCCGCTGTCTTGCTCTGCACCTCATCGACCATCCCCAGGACCTCCTGCCCTCGCATTCGAATGAGGCCGAAGATACCGGGCCGACCGAGACGAGTTCACCCGTCGACCCGGGTGGCCCCGAGGGGGGGGGCGTCATCGGCAAGCGTCCTCGGCTCACCCCTCGGGGGATCGGGACGCGGCGCGTTGACTCGACGCGGCGGCTCGCTCGGCGATTCGCGGAAGCGTCTAGCTTTCCGGGGTGGAGAGCAACCGTGAGTCGGGCCTCGTCGTCGACGTTCGAGATGCGCGGAACCTGTTCCCGGCTACGGCCACCTCGGCCTACTTCAACACCGCGGCGGTGGGCCTGGCGAGCAACGACCTGACGGACGCGTATCACCGATACGTCGACGAATGGTCAGAGGCCGGCCTGGACTACGTCCGAGGAGAAGAAGCGGCAGAGATCGCCAGGACGTCGGTCGCGGCGCTCATGGGCGCTGACCGATCAGACATCGCCTTGATCGCCTCGGTGTCCGCCGCAGCGGGACTCGTCGCTGCTCAGTTCGGCCCCGCCGCCGGCGCGCAGAACGTCGTGATCGGCGAACGGGAGTACAGCTCGAACCACTTTCCGTGGCGGCTGCTCGCCGACAAGGGCTACGAGGTGCGCCAAGTTCCGTTCCGCAACGGTGGCCTCGAACCCGATGACATCGCACGACACGTCGATGGCGGGACACGGCTGGTCGCCTTCAGCGGCGTGCAGACCGCAACCGGGCATCGCGCTGACATTCCGGCCATCAGTCAGTTGGCACGTTCGGTGGGCGCGCTCGTGTTCGTCGATGGCTCCCAGATGATCGGTGCGCTGCCCGTCGCCGCGGATCTCGATCGCATCGACGTGATGGCGACATCGGATCACAAGTTCCTGATGAACGCCGGCCGCGGGATCGGATACTGCTACCTCTCGCCCGAGATCCAGGATCGCTTTGTGCCGTTCAACGCCGGGTGGAAGGCCGGACGAGTGCCATTCGACAGCTTCTTCGGGCCCACCATGGATCTCTCCTCCACCGCCTCACGATTCGACAACTCGATCAGCTGGCTCGCGGCGATCGGCGACCAAGCTGCGCTCGGCGTCTTCGACAGGTTCGGAACCGAGGAGATCTTCCGGCGAAACATCGAACTGGCCGACCTGCTCCGATCGACGATGATCGACATCGGTCGCGGGCCGATCGACCTTCCGGTTGCCAATCGCAGCACGATCGTGTCGGTGCCACTCGGTGACGCCGACCCCGCCGAACTCGTGGCGCAACTGAAGCAGCGCCGCATCGTGTGTTCGGCTCGCGACGGCAACCTGCGACTGGCGATTCACTTCTACAATCACGAAGACGACATCGATCAGCTCGCGAGCGCTCTCACTGAACTCTGAGCCCGGATCGACGACCCTCGATCCGCAACGCGCACGCCGGCTTGGGCGGCGTAGCTGTCACTGGAGGTCTCTACGGTGGTTCCATGCCTCCCGCGACCGCCTCGGAACTCCTGTCCCGTCTCGGCCCGGTTGCGCTGTCGGTCGGCGCCGCAGCGGCGCAGATGCCCGAGGTCCGCGATCTCGTCGAGTCCGGACTGTCGCCGGCATCGGCGATCGAGACCGACCGACAGGTGCAGGCCCTCGTCACCGATCACGTGCGCCGACTCCGAGCCGGCGGCTGGCACGTCGACGAGGTGGCCCGGGTCGTCGGACTTCGATGCGAGGGCGCCGAACCTTCCCGGGTCTTCGCTGAACTGGTCGGACGGGCCGAGGGCTCCGGGATCCCGGCCGACTCGGAGCCCTTGTTCGCCACGTTGCTGAGGCGATGTCCCGACCCGCGTCTCGCGGTCGTCACCGTCGCTGCGATCGTCGCCGTGCTCGATGCGCTGCAACCACTCCCGTTGTTCGACCCCACCGACCACGCGGACCTCGACCGTGACGTGCTCCGCAAGGTGCGGGCCTTGCTGGCCAAGGCCGAATCAACCGACTTCGAAGCAGAGGCCGAGTCGTTGACGGCCAAGGCCCACGACCTCATCACCCGTCACGCACTCGACGGTCTGGGTGTCGACCCCAACAGGGGCAGCGACGTCCGGAGCCGTCGTGTTCCGCTCGACGCTCCGTACGCAAGCGCCAAGTCGATCCTCTTGTCAGCAGTCGCCACTGCCAACCGCTGCCAGAGCGTCCAGTGTCGCTTCACCCAGACGGCGATCGTCTTCGGGGTTCCTGCTGATCTCACGGCGGTCGAGATGCTCTACACGTCGCTGCTCACCCAGGCGACGTCGGCGATGCTCTCGGCCGGCTCGATCGGCGACGGGCGCGGTCGGAACCGGACCAAGTCGTTCCGCCGCTCGTTCCTCCTCGGGTTCGCGCAACGGGTCGGCCAGCGGTTGGCGGCGACTGCCGAGGCGGCGGTCGACCTCGATCGGTCCAAGACGCTCGTCCCCGCGCTTCGTGCGAGGTCGGTGGCGGTCGAACAGGCGATTCACGAGTCCTTCGACTCGGTGCGGACCCGACGGGTGTCGCACAGCAGCGGGGTCGGCTTCGGCGCAGGCGACCGAGCCGGAGCGACGGCCGACCTCGGCGCGGCGCGCGTCGGCGGCGCTCGCAAGGGGCTTCCGGGCGTCAGTCGATCAGGCCGGTCACCTGGTCGGCGAGGCCGATGATGCCGATCCGGTCGGCGATCTCGGCGGCATCGTGGGCGACCTCGCGGGCGCGCGCACGATCGCCCGGGCGGTCGCGTGCGAGCAGCGCCGTGACGAGGTAGCGAGACCAGTTGGCCCGAAGGCTCACCTCGCCGGCGTCGACGTGCGCAGCGAAAGCGGTCTCGTGATGGGCAACGGCCGCGTCGAGGTCGCCGAGCCCCTCGGCGAGGCAGGCCATGCCCCACCCGTAGTGGCCCGAAGTGTCCTGAAGGCCCCCACCGGGCCACACGTCGTCGTAGCCGTCGAGTTCGCGAGCCACCCGAGCGATGACCTCGGGTGGGGCGTGACGGAACGAGGGGGCCAGGCGATGCACGATCGAGGAGCGCATCGTGAAGGGCACTGTGGGGAGGACGTCGGCTTCCCAGGCGACCGCAGGCCCGCTGAGATCGGCACCGGACGCCTCGCCCTCGAGCTGGGCGCTCAGAAGCCGCGCGGCTCCCATCTCGAGCGCAGGGAACCGTGAGGTGAGTTCGTCGGCTTCGCGTCTGGTCGCGACGAGGTCTCGTCGCAGCCCGGCCACGTGGATACGTCCCCAGGCGATCACGCTGAAGCCGGTGTCACCGAACGAATCGGCGAACCCGAGGGCGGTGTCGTAGTCCTCGTCAGCGTCGTCGAAGCGACCCCGCAGCACGTGCAGGTTCGCGCGGGCCTGGTACCCGCACCAGCTCAGCACCCGGTGACGTCGACGGCTCGCGACGTCGATGATCTCGTCGGCCAGCAGGCCGAACGACGTCAGGTCGCCCTGTCCGAGTCTGGCCAGTGCCTCGAAGTAGAGGCCGTAGAGGCTGAACATCGAGTGGTCGAGCGAGCGGGCCTCATGCGCCGCCTCGTACAGCTCGGCCGGGTCGGCTGACCCACGGAGGGCTTCGCACATCGTGTTGATCGCGACACCCAGGTGCTCGGGCGCCGTGCGACGGATGATGTCGAGTCCGCGTCGCGCCGGCTCCTCGACCGCGGCCCGGTCGGGTGAAAGCAACATGAGCTCGGCCCGGGCGATCGACAGCAGACCACCGTGCTCCGATTCGGCCTCAGGCAGGAGCCCTTCGGCTTCACGGACGAGTTCGAGGCCGACGGTGTCGTCGAGGCTGAGCCAGGCAGATCCGGCCTGGGCGTAGCTGATCGCCGCGTCGATCAGTACCTGATCGTCACCAGCAGCCCGAGCGACACTCGCGGCTTCGATCAGGTCGGCCCGTGCCTCGCTCATCTGATGTCCGCCCGTGGCACGAGCGCGAGACCTGGCGACGAGGAGGCGGGCGCGGACGGTCCCGTCGTCGCCCTGGTCGTCGGCTGCTTCGAGCGCACGTTCGATCCAATCGAGCGCGGTCTCCCATGCAGAGGTCTGCAGTGCCTCGGCGGCCGCTGCCTCGGCCGCATCCGCGACCAGCGCCAGATCGGTCACGGCGGCCGCCTCGAGGCGGTGGTGGGCGAGTTGCGCCGCCTCCGATCGCGGCATCGACGCCAGCGCGTCGGCGATCCGTGCGTGGATCCGAACCCTACGACTTGCCGAGAGCTCTTCGTAGAGCGTCTGTCTCACGAGCGCGTGGGGGAAGCGGAGGCGATCGATCTCACCGGGTGCCTCGGCCAACAAGTTGCGGCCGAGGGCATCGTCGAGCAGGTCGATCAGCTCGTCTTCGTGCCGATCGAGGGCACGGGCGAGGACGCGGAGGTCGAAGTCCTGGCCGATCACCGCGGCGGTGCGCAGCGCTGCGTTCGCGTCGTCGGCCAAGGCATCGAGCCGACGACCGACGACCTCGCGGATGCCCTGGGGAACTCCGAGGTCCGAAACCGACTCGGCATCGGTCACCCATCGACCATCTGACTCGTAGATCGCTCCCGACTCTGCGAGATGGCGGAGGATCTCGCCGACGAAGAACGGGTTCCCCTCGGTCTCGGTGTGGACGATCCGGGCCAGCTCAGCCC
>DATKWD010000126.1:0-4829 GCA_035529695.1 Acidimicrobiales bacterium
CGGGATGGGTGCGAGCCCGGCGTTGGAGTGCCGGTCGCTGAGGACGATGATCTTGGCGCCCTCGGCGATCGCGACCGAGACCTTGTCGCAGATCTCATCGAGCGCCCGCCGGAGCCCGTCGCCACCTTCGTCGACGGGGTAGAGCCCGTCGATGGCGTAGGCCTGGAACCCCGGCATGTCCCCGTCGTCGTTGACGTAGAGCAGCTTGGCGAGGTCCTCGTTCGAGATGATCGGCGACCCGAGCCTGATCTGGCGGCACGAGGCAGGCCCCGGATCGAGCAGGTTCGCCTCGGGTCCGACGGACGCTCCCATCGACGTCACCAGCTCTTCGCGAATGGCGTCGAGCGGCGGGTTGGTGACCTGTGCGAACAACTGCTGGAAGTAGTCGAACAACAAGCGGGGTCGGTTCGAGAGGGTGGCGATGGGTGTGTCGGTACCCATCGAGCCGATCGGCTCGGCTCCGGTTCGAGCCATCGGTGCCAGCAGGATCTTGAGCTCCTCGAGCGTCCATCCGAACACCCGTTGATGCTTCACCACCGAGCTGTGCTGCGGGGTCAGCAGGAAACGGGGCGGCAGGTCGTCGAGATGCAGCAGACCGTCGTGCAGCCAGTCGCCGTAGTCCTCGGCCTCGGCCAGCTCGCGCTTGATCTCTTCGTCGTCGATGATGCGGCCTTTGGCCGTGTCGACGAGGAACATCCGCCCCGGCTGCAGCCGGCCCTTCTTGATGACCGTGGCCGGATCGAGGTCGAGCACGCCGACCTCGCTCGCCATCACGACCAAGCCGTCCTCGGTGACCCAGTAGCGCGACGGGCGAAGGCCGTTGCGGTCGAGGACGGCCCCGATGACCGTGCCGTCGGTGAACGCGATCGAGGCCGGGCCGTCCCACGGCTCCATGAGGCACGAGTGGTAGCGATAGAAGTCGCGCTTCCAGTCGGGCATGGTCTCGTGGTGCTCCCATGCCTCGGGCACCATCATCAACACGGCGTGCGGAAGGCTGCGGCCACCCAACGACAACAGCTCGAGCGCCTCGTCGAACCGGGCGGTGTCGCTCGCACCGGCCGTCATGATCGGAAACGCGCGCTCGAGGCGATCGCCGAAGAGGTCGCTGGCGAGCATCCCTTCACGGGCCCGCATCCAGTTCTCGTTGCCTCGCACGGTGTTGATCTCGCCGTTGTGGGCGACGATCCGGTAGGGGTGCGCGAGCGGCCAGGAGGGAAAGGTGTTGGTCGAGAAGCGCGAGTGCACCAGCGCCATCGCGGTCTCGAGACGCTCGTCGGCCAGGTCCGCGTAGAACGCATCGAGCTGGAGCGTCGTCAGCATCCCCTTGTAGACGATCGTCCGCCCCGAGAGGCTCGGGAAGTAGACGTCGCCGGCCTCCTCGGGCGTGGCGACCTCGTGCTCGATGCGCTTTCGCAACACGAACGCCCGTCGTTCGAGCGAGAGCCCCGACAGCGGCGCCGAGCCTTCTGCGGCGGCGACGAACAGCTGACGGAACGACGGCATCGCGTCGCGAGCCATCGACCCGAGCATCGAACCGTCGACCGGTACGTCCCGCCACCCGAGGACCTGGAGTCCTTCGCTGTCGGCGAGCTTCTCGATCGCCAGCGCGGCTGCGTCGGCTTCGTCGTCACCCGGCGGCAGGAAGCCGATTCCGGTGGCGTAGGTCCCGGCATCGGGAAGTGCGAAGTCGCACACCTCCCGCAGGAAGGCATCGGGGATCTGGATGAGGATGCCGGCACCGTCGCCCACGTTCTCCTCGGCACCGGTGGCACCGCGATGGTCGAGGTTGCACAGCGAGTCGAGGCCTTTGCGCACCATGTCGTGAGAGGCCCGACCGTGCATGTCGACGACGAAGGCGACCCCACATGCGTCGTGTTCGAATGCGGGGTCGTAGAGACCCTGCGGTGCAGGCGTTGGCATGGATGACTTCCCGTGAGCGGACGAACAGATGGTTCAGGCGCTGCGAGAGCGGGACGTCATTGGCCCATTCGCAGGTGCGATCGAGACCCTACCAGCCGACCGGTTTCGTCCCGAATCACTTGCTGCCTGGCCCGGAATCCACGCCCCGGCGACCTGCAGCTGTTGTGCGGTCGAGAGGACTCGAACCTCCACGGGCTTGCGCCCACCAGCCCCTCAAGCTGACGCGTCTACCAATTCCGCCACGACCGCGTGGCCGCTCCGGTCATCTGGAGCGAGGCGCCACCCTACCGGGTCGACCGCGAGACGGATCAATCATCGCTCCCGGAATCGCACCTCCGCCGTGGATCCCTCGGTTCGCCGTGGATCTCCCCTGCCACACCACCGACAACCACGACAGACCCGGAAATCGCCGCCAGAGCACTGCACTGCCGTGGATGGCGTCAGTCGAGGAGGAGGGCGAGGCCGATGGTCGTGAAGACGAAGGTGCACGCGACGACGATCGTGATGCGGTCGAGGTTCTTCTCGACGGCCGTCGAGCCCGCGGCTGCTGCGCCCATGCCGCCGCCGAACATGTCGGACAGCCCGCCGCCCTTGCCGCTGTGCAGCAGCACCAGGACGATGAGGGCCAGCGACACGGCCACGTGGATGACGACGACGACGGGGGTCAGCACGGTTGCCGACGATACCAGCGTCGGACCTCGTGGCGAACCTCGGGGAAGTCACCCGCCACACCAGATGTCGACGCAACCGCTGCCACGGGCTGTCCGAGGTCGGGGTTCAGCCGCGCGACGCGTCGACGATGGCGACGAAGTCGTCCGCCTCGAGGCTGGCGCCGCCGACGAGCGCACCGTCGATGTCGGGCTGCCCCATGAGCTCCCGGGCGTTGCCGGGCTTGACCGAGCCGCCGTACTGGATCCGAACGGCGTCCGCAGCGTCTCCGCCATGGAGCTCGCGGACGATCGAGCGAACGAAGGCGCACATCTCCTGCGCGTCGCTCGGCATCGCGGTGCGTCCGGTCCCGATCGCCCAGATCGGCTCGTACGCGACGACCATCGATCCCACCTGGCTGGCGTTCAGTCCCTTGACCCCGGCCGTCACCTGGCCCCGCACCTTGTCTTCGGCCCCGTCCGCTTCGCGCTCGTCGAGCGTCTCGCCGACGCAGAGGATCGGGGTCATCTCGTGGGTGAAGATCGCGCGGACCTTGGCGTTGACGAACTCGTCGGTCTCGCCGAAGAGCTCGCGCCGCTCGGAGTGCCCGGCGATCACGTACCGGACGTTGAGTTTGGCGAGCATCGGCGGCGACACCTCGCCGGTGAAGGCGCCCGTGTTCTCGTGGTGACAGTGCTGGGCCCCGAGTGCGATCGGCACTCGTTCGGCCTCGAGGACCGTCTGTACCGAACGGAGATCAGTGAACGGCGGGTGGACCGACACCTCCACGGTGAGGGCGTCATCCTCGGTGATCTGGTACGAGAGCTTCTGGACGAGCTGGATCGCCTCGAAGTGGTTCTTGTGCATCTTCCAGTTGCCGCTGATCAATGGCCTGCGATCAGACGATGAGGTGCTCATGACGTGGGTGCCTCCCTGAGGGCGCGTAGTCCGGGCAGATCGCCCTGCTCGAGGAGTTCGAGCGAGGCACCTCCTCCGGTCGAGACGTGATCGATCTGGGTGTCGAAGCCGAACTGCCGGGCCGCTGCCGCCGAGTCGCCGCCGCCGACCACGGTGAACCCGCGGCACTCGGCCACGGCCTCGGCCACGGTCCGGGTCCCGGCTGCGAAGCGTTCGTCCTCGAACACGCCCATGGGGCCGTTCCAGAGCACGGTGCGGGCGTCACCGATGACATCGGTGAACTCGGCAGCGGATCCGGGCCCGATGTCGAGCCCCATCCACCCGTCGGGGATCGTCGTGCCGAGCTGACGAACCTCGCCGCCGGCCGATGGGTCACCGATGGTGCCGTCGGGGCTGAGTGCGGTGACATCGGAGGGCAGGTGGATGCGATCACCGGCGACCTCGAGCAGGCGGGCACACGTCTCGACCATGTCGTCCTCGCACAGCGATGCGCCGATGTGGTGGCCCTTGGCCTTCAGGAACGTGAAGCACATGCCGCCGCCGACGATGAGCGAGTCGACACGATCCAGGAGCGCGTCGATGACGCCGAGCTTGTCGGAGACCTTCGAGCCACCGAGGATGGCGACGAAGGGTGCCTTGGCGTTCTCGCGAATGCCGAGCAGGACCTCGACCTCCTTCGCCAGCAACCGCCCGGCAGCGCTCGGGAGGTGCTGGGGCGGCCCGACGATCGACGCGTGTTCGCGGTGCGAGGCACCGAAGGCATCGTTGACGAAGAGGTCCTGACCGTCGATCAGCTCGGCCACGAACGCCGGATCGTTGGCCGTCTCGCCCGGGTCGAAGCGAAGGTTCTCCAACAGATCGACACCAGGCACGAGCTCGGCCAGCCGACTCCGCACGGGCGCCATCGAGAAGGCTGGATCAGGGGCACCCCCGGGACGGCCGAGGTGGCTGCATGCCGTCACCTGCGCCCCCTTGTCGAGGAGCCACCGCAGCGTGGGAACGGCCGCTTGGATGCGCAGGTCATCGGTGATCGTCCCACCCTCGAGCGGGACGTTGAAGTCGCACCGAACCAGGACCCGTTTCCCGGCGACCTCGCCGAGGTCCTCGAGTTGCGGTATCGCGCTCATGAGGCGCGCGGTGTGGGAGCGGCGCACGCGTGCAAGGTCGACGAGGCACGAGGAGACCGGTCAGCTGCGGCCTGCGTGGCCGGGGAACGCATCAGCGGTGATTGGCTGCGCCGACGATGAGGGCGAGATCGACGAGTCGGTTGCTGTAGCCCCACTCGTTGTCGTACCAGCCCTGCACCTTGGCGAGGTTGCCCATCGTCATGGTGAGGCCGGAGT
>DATKWD010000127.1:0-32200 GCA_035529695.1 Acidimicrobiales bacterium
GGCGGGGGAGAGGCGAACGACCTCGCGCTGAAGGTCGCCCGGGCACACACCGGCCGACAGGGCATCGTGTCTGCCGTCGGCGGCTACCACGGCCACACCGGACTGTCGATGGCAGCAGGTGACGCCGAGTACCGCGAACCGTTCGGTCCGAATCCCGAGACCTTCTCGCAAGTGCCGTTCAACGATCTCGACGCGATGACCGCCGCCGTCGACCGCACGACAGCAGCGGTGATCCTCGAGCCGATCCCGGCCACGCTCGGCATGCCCATGCCCGAGCCTGGTTATCTGGCCGGTGTGCAGGCCATCTGCCGCGACCTCGGCGCGCTCCTCGTGATCGATGAGGTCCAGACCGGCCTCGGGCGCACCGGTTCGACCTGGCTGTGGACCCAGGAAGGCATCGAGCCCGATCTGATGACGGTCGGCAAGGGCCTGTCGGGAGGGATCTACCCGATCACTGCGACGCTCATGACCGCCGACGTCCACGCGTTCTTCGACGAGCATCCGTTCGTGCACATCTCGACCTTCGGGGGCGCTGAGCTGGGTTGCCTGGCTGCGCTGGCGGTCCTCGACATCGTCGGGGCACCCGGCTTCGATCGGCGCGTCCGCGAGGTGGGAGCGCGGTTCGAGCACGGGTTCGCCGACCTGCCGTTCGAGCTCCGTCGCCGCGGGATGTTCATGGGGTTGAAGTTCCCCAATGACGGTGATGGCATGACGGCGGCTCGCGACGTCATCGGTGCCGGCGTCTTCGCAGTGTTCGCCAACAACGACACTTCGGTTCTCCAATTCCTCCCGCCGCTCGTGATCAGCGACGCAGAGGTCGATGATCTGGTCGGGATCGTCCGCGACACACTTCGCTGAGCCGTTGACCATCTCCGACGACGAGCTGCTCGAACTCGAAAGAGATGTGGCCCACGCGCTCGCAGGCGGTGACGTCGCACGATTGAGCGTTCTCGGCCACGGCGAGATCTCTCTCGTCCTGGGCTGGCCCGCAGCCACACCTTCGTGGGCCTGCAAGCGGTTGCCGCCATTCCCCGATCGGGCAGCAGCCGACGCGTACGAGCGCACGTTCGACCAGTATCTGGAGCGCCTGGCCGAACGCGGCGTCGACGTCGTCGAAACCTCGGTTCGACAGCTGCCCCTCGGGGACGGACGAGTGGTGCTGTACTGCATCCAACCCGTCCTTGCTGCCGACACACTCGCACCTCTGTTGCTCCGAGCCGACGGTGCCCGGGCGGCCGAGGTTCTCGGCGCCGTCGTCGAACACGTCCTGGCGGTCACCGATGACCGGCTCGGCATCGACGGGCAGCTCTCGAACTGGTCCGTCGAAGCATCGGGACTCCGATACCTCGATGTCACGACACCGCTGCTCCGCGACGTGAACGGCCACGACGAACTCGACACCGGCCTCTTCCTCGCCTCGCTGCCATGGTGCCTCCGGCGTCCCGTCAGACGCTTCGTCATCCCCGGCATCCTCGAGCGGTATCACCAGCCCCGAACCGTCGTGCTCGACCTCGCGGCGAACCTCGTCAAGGAGCGGCTCGAGCTCTTCATCCCGACGGTTCTCGCACTCGCCAACGACCGGATCGATCCTCCGTTGACCGAGTCCGAGGTGCACGCCGACTACCGATCCGACGCCCGAACGTGGGCAGCGCTCCAAGCCGTGCGCCGATTCGATCGCGTGTGGCAGCGCCGCGTTCGCCGGCGGCCCTATCCCTTTCTGCTGCCCGCTCGGATCGACCGCTCCATGTGACCAGCCTCGACGCCCTTCGGCATCGGTGAGATCCGAGCCGACCTGGCGATGCACGATTGGGCCACCGTCGCTCAGAACTCAGGTTGCCCGGGGTCAGCGTCGACCACGTAGATGTCGCGCACCGCCGACGTGGGGATCTGCTGGGTCAGGTCGATCTCGGGCCCGCCGAGTGTCGGCCCCCGATTGATCGTCGTTCGGCGGTCCTCTGCGAGCGAGAGCCAGAGCATCTCGCCGACAACGACGTCGTGAGGCCGGCTGATCAGGACGTCGGGCATCTCGTCGGTCGAGTCGAGCGTGAAGCACGCCATTCGAAATGCGCCACCTGGCACGCTCAGGTGCTCGCCGCCGAGGTAGAGGGGAATGAACGCGTACGCCGAGTTGTCGGTCTCGACGACCACAGCTGACCCGGCCAGGTGCGTCTCGGACCAGCTGACCCGGTGCACCCGCCGCCCGCGCGAGCGGTAGGACGCCTGGAGACGCCGATGCTCGGCGCTCGAACTGGTCATCGGGTCGATCCCGCTGTCCGGACCATGACGCGAGTGTTGCACCCGGTGCAGAACGGCGGAAACGCAACCGCTCAGGCCCCCTGGACGCATGGCTTCCTGAGCGTTTCGGTCCTTCGGACGTCATGAACGACGCCGCACGCCACCCCGCCAAGCCGTCGACTCGAACCGACGACTTCCGGGAGCGCACGGAGAGATGCGCCGTCAGAGGCCTGCGAGGACATCCTCGAGGACGGCCGACCCGAGCGTCAGGCTTCGGGTTCGACGCCGAAGCGCGTCATGTAGCCCTCGAAGCGCGTGCGCAGCTGATCACGATCGATCCCGAAGTCCTCGGCGAGGTCGTAGCCGATACGGCCGTGGGCTCCCCGCGGATGATCGGCCATGTGGCGGCCGAGGTCCGAGCGGGCATCGCCGGTCATCTCGATGCCAGCCACCTCGTAGATGCGTTCGACCATGGCCACGTCGTCGGCCATGAACTCGTCGAACCGCACGTCGAGCGACTGGATGTCGGGCACCGTGTGCCGATCCTGGGTGCAGCGAGACAGCAGGATCTGGGCCCGGTCGGACCAGTAGGCGGCGACGCCGGGCGGGTCGGGCTCGATCCGCCGGATCCTGTCGCCATAGGCCAGCATCGTCGAGGCCGAAGCGATCACCGATGTCGGGTCGCGATGGGTGATCGCCACGGTGGCATCGCCGAAGGTACGCATCAGGACCGGCAGCTGCTCGAGGTGCTGCGGACACTTCAGGACCCAACGCTTGGTCGGAACGCCTCTCTGCCGGTCCTGCCACTGCAGCAGCTGCAGCACCGTCCTCAAGAACTCGTAGTGCGGCGTCTGGTCGGAGTCGAGGTAGTGGTCGCGCCAACTCGGTGCGGTGAACAGCCACTCGAAGTTGTAGCTCGCGAAGTCGGCCGACATCAGCTCGAGCTCTTCGTGGATGTGGTCTGGCGTCATGGCGTGCATGGCCTTGAGCAGGGGGAGCAGGCGATCGGTCTGTTCCCATGCGATCCGGCACCGGGTGTAGCGAGGATCCTCGCCCGTGACCGTTGGCGGCTCGTCGGGAACCGGAACGGGTTCGCAGCTCTCCCAATAGGGCAGTGAGCGGAAACGACGGTCCGACGCCAGGAGGTTGAGGAGGTGGGTCGTGCCCGAGCGTGGGAGTCCGGCGACGATGACGGGCCGGTCGATCACCTCGTCGTGGATCTCGGGATGACGGAGCAGCGTGTGCTGGATGCGGAGGCGGGTCTCGGCGTAGCGGACGAACTGGAAGTACAGCCCGGCGCGTCCTGCCGCGTGCAGCCCGACGTCGGCGTCGACCGCCCGACACAGCAGGTCGAGACGGGCCGTGAAGTCCATCGGCCCGAAGTCCTCGAGACCGGTGCGACGTTGTGCCTCCGCAAGGATCGCCGATCGGTCGAACTCGACCGGGAATCGCTCGGCCAGTGCTCGGACCGCCACCTGATCCGTCGTGCGTCGGGGCGCTGCGAGGTCGGTGATGCGGATCGTGTCGTTCACGACTCCAGCTCTTGGATCTGATGACGGAGCCAGCTGCTGAGCCAGAAGTTGTCGCTGTCCGCGAGCAGGGCTCGGTGGCTGTCGAGCATCACCGCCTGCGCCTCGGAGTGCTCCGGACTGGCCCGGAGGGCGGCTTCGGCGAGGTGGATCGCGCGCACGTGGTCGCCGTCGTCGGCGGCGGTCCGGGCGCGCGCTGCGACGGGGGCGGCGCCGCCGGCGAGTTCGACCAGCTCGGCATCAACTGACTCACGCGGGCTGCCGTACAGCTCGGTGGTCGACTCGTGCTTGAACCACCCGGCGTACTGCTCCCAGATGGCCCGCACGTTCCAACTCACTTTCCCGTAGCCCTCGCCGACCCGCAGTTCGGGCGGCAGTTCGACCGATGACATGAGGTCCCATAGGTTCATCCCCGAGTTCATGCCCTCGACGGTCCGGTCGTGGACCCACAGTGTGGCGTCGCGCACCCGACGGAGCTCCTGGTCGATGTAGTCCGCGCCGGCGATCGGGCCGTGGTGACCGGGCAGGAGCGTCTCGGCTCGCAGGGCGCGGACCCGCTCGACCGAGTCGACGAACATCAGAGGCTGCCGGTAGCGGTCACCTCGAAGGGTGACCAGGTTGGGGATGTGCCCGGTCAGCGCGCTGAAGAGGTTGCCGCACAAGAGCACCTTGAACTGAGGGAGCCAGACCACCAGCGACTCGAATGTCTCGCCACCGGGGGTCGCGATGAGCTCGAAGTCGACGCCACCGATCGTCATCTCGTAGCGATCGCCGAACGTGACGGTCGGGGTCGGGCAAGCTTGTTCGGGCAGCTCGCCGAACTCCTCGAGGATCCGGATCGCGCCCTCACGAACCGTCGTGGCAAACGCGAAATTCGAGCGATCCCGTCGGTAGTCGGCCAGTCGCGCGTCCTGAGCGAGATGTTCGGCGTTGCCGGACTGGGCGATCAGCTCGGTGCCCTCCTCTCGGAGGTGGTCGGCGCCGCCAACGTGGTCGGGGTGCCCTTGGGTGAAGATGATCGCCCGAGTTGGTGAGGGGTCGACCGCGTCGAAGTTCCGTTTGTGCACGGGTGCCTCGAAGCCCATGCCGGTGCCGACGATGACGCGACCGTCGTCGGTGCTGACGAGGTACGAGTGGGTCAGCCCGGCAGAGACCCAGATGCGGTCGTGCACCTGGCGAGCGGCCTTCATCGACGCGGGCTGCATCGAGAACGCGCTCGGCCGCCACTCGTGGAGCGGGACATCGGTCCGCGGGGTCCACCAAGTGTCGTCGACGGCTGTCATTCGGCGACTTCGGGCGAGAACGCGACGCCGCCGACCTCGAAGCCGGTGAGGCCGGGAATCGTGACGCCCACCAACCGGTCGGACCGGTCGTCTGCGGCCACGAAGTCGATGGCGGTCCCCTCGATCCGGACGGAGGATCCCTCGGAAGCGACACCCAGCACCCACGCCCATCGCGCCGCGGTGACGATCGGGTCGGCGGCGGTGAGGGTGATCGCGGTGATGGGCGTTCCATGCGTTGCCGGTGCGCCACCGCTCCAGATGGGGCCACACCATGGCCACGATTCGGGTGGCTCGGCCTCGTCAAGACTCAGGATCGCACTCCCGATGTCGGCGGGGTGGAGATGGACGCCGCGGATCCCGTCGGCGACCGCTTCGAAGATCGTGCGGATCCCCGCGGCCTCCACGAGTGCGAGGTGGTCGTCCAGGTCGTCGACCTGGACGATGACCATGTAGCCCCCGTCGCCGCCGAGACGGTCGAGGTGACGGCCAACGGCCGAACCCGCATCGCGTTCGGCCAGCAACTCGACGAAGGTGTCGTCGGCTGCGTGAAGCGAGTTGACGGCCCCGAACACGCCGACGTCGGGGTCCTGGTACACGAACGGCAGACCGCAACCCTCCGCCTCGGCAGCACGGGCACCGAGGTCGCCCACCGCGATGACCACCTGGCGAACCCTGAGCGCCGTCATCGCAGCGACGCTAGTGCTCGGCCGTCACGCCAGCGCCGGGGGAGTGGGCGACGACCGATGCCGGACCGCAGCGAGCACCTCCTTGGCGAACAGGACCGTGAAGAACTCGGCGACGGCGATGCCCGCGATGGTCGCGCCGCCTGCGGTTCCGTGGTGGAAGCTGATGACCAGACCCGTGGCGACTGCGGTGGCGCCCAGCCCGATCGAGGCGAGCATGATGGCCGGTACCCGCTGCACCAGAAGTGATGCCGTGGCGGGTGGGCCGATCAGGAGCCCGAACACGAGCAGGGTGCCGATGGCCTCGAAGCTCGCCACGATGCTGAGGGCGAGCAGGCCGAGCAGGATCGCCTGGGTGAGCGCCGGCTTCATGCCGAGGGTGAAGGCCTTGTCGCGGTTGAACGTGAGCGCCAGGAACGGTCGATACAGGACGACGGTGGCAAGAAGGACGACCGTTGCGGCCACGGCCTGTCCGACGATGTCGCGCTTCGTGACGCCGAGTACGTCACCGAAGAGCAGCGACGTCACCTCGGTGGTGAAGGAGTCGGCTCGGGAGATGATGATCACTCCGAGCGACAGCATCCCGACGAACAACAGTCCGATGCCGGTGTCCTCGCGGATCGTGCTCCGGGACGACACGAGGGTGACCAGCCCACTCATCAGGAGCGCGGCCACCAACGCGCCGAGGATCGGGCTGAAGCCCCAGAGCACGGCGAGTGCGATCCCGGGAATCACCCCGTGCGCCAGGGCGTCACCCAGAAAGGCCAGGCCACGCAGCACGACCCAGGTCCCGACGAGCGAGGTGGCGACGACGGCCACGAGACCGCCGAGCAGCGCCCGCTGCATGAACGCCGGCTCGAAGGCCTCGGTGATCAGGTGCACGGCATCACGGGTCTGCCGTGCCGAGGGCAGTGGCGATGCGCTCGGTGTTGGTGCGCATCAGCTGGATGTAGGTCGCGCCACCCGATCCGGCCTCGCCCAGCGACTCCGAGAAGAGCGCAACGACGGTCACCGGACCGACCTCTTCTGCCACGGTCTCGGCCAGATCCGTCGGCGCCGATCGCTCGACGAAGATTGCCGCGACGCCTGCGGTCCGGATGGCGTCGGCGAGCTCCGCGAGCTCGGCGGCGCTGGCCGCGCCACCGGTCGACCCGCCTGGGATCACGGTCCCGAGCACGGTGAAGTCGTAGCGGTCGGCGAAGTACCCGAACACCTCATGGTTGGTGACGAGGACGCGATCGTCCTCCGGAACCGCCGCCAGGACGGCTTCGGTCTCGGCGTCGAGGTCGAGGAGGCGCTGCCGGTAGGCCTCGCTGGTGGCGCGCAGTGCAGTCTCGTCGATTCCTTCGACCTCCGTCGAGAGGAAGTCGGTGAGACCGCTCACGGCATCGGCCATGCGGACCGGGTCGGTGAAGAAGTGGGGGTCGACCGTGGCGGCGCCGTCTGCTGGCTCGTCGAAGTCGATCGGCTGAACGGAGTCGAGTGCTTCGAACGTGGGGACGCCATCGGTGCGCGCCGCGTCGATCACATCGAGGAGTCCGGCCTCGAACGCGCCCCCGTTCACGATCAGGGCGTCCGCGGTCTGGATCTGGTTCACCTCTCGGGCCGATGCGCTGAAGTCGTGGGGATCGGCGTTCGGGCCCATGATCGTGACGACCTCGACCTGACTGCCCGTGGCGTGCTCGACCACGTCGCCGAGGATGCTGTGGGTCACGACCACGGTGGGCTTGTCGGTGCTCGCCGACGGGTCGCCGCCACCGCACGACGTCATGAGGACTGCGGCCAGCGCGACGACGAGTCCTGCGTGCTTCGTTGACATCCGTGGCTCCGGAGTGAGAATCGATATCAATCCAGAACGTATGGAACGCGGCGCGCACTTTGCAAGACGAATCGAGAATCGGAATCGTTTTCCAATCGGATGCCTCCTAGGATCGGGCCCTGTGGCAGCACCGCTGATCATTCGCGACCTCGTCGTCCGGTTCGATGGCCGGGTCGCGCTCGACTCGCTGGACCTCGACGTGCCAGCGGGCTCGACCCTGGCGGTCATCGGGCCGAACGGCTCGGGGAAGTCGACGCTGTTCAAGGCGATCGTGGGGCTGGCGCGGCCGTCGGCGGGAAGCGTCGACGTCGGCGGGGCTCGAGTGGCTCTCGTGCTCCAGTCGACCGATGTCGACCGCAGCGTGCCGATCACCGTGCACGACACGGTGGCCATCGCCCGCTATGCAACGCTCGGTTTGGTCAGACGCTTTGGACCGGCTGACCGGCAGGCAGTCCAGGAGTCCATGGCGCGCCTCGGCGTCGACGGTCTGGCAGATCGCCAGCTCCACGACCTGTCGGGTGGCCAGCGGCAGAGAGTCCTCGTGGCCCAGGGACTGGCTCAGGACGCCGAGATCCTGCTCTTGGACGAGCCGGTCACGGGGCTCGACGTGGTGTCACGCGGCGCGATCCTCGATGTGATCGACGAAGAACGCGATCGCGGGCGAACGGTCATCGTGACGACCCACGATCTCGAGGATGCGAAGCGGTGCGATCAGGTGCTGCTGCTCGCCACCCGGCCGATCGCCGTCGGTCCACCTGAGGAGGTGCTGCGGGAGCGACACCTGGTTGTGGCGTTCGGCGGCCGTGTCTTGCGAGTCGGCGACGACGTCGTGCTCGACGATCCACATCACGCTCACTGAGCTGCCTCATTCTCAATCGTTCCCAGTTCGGGTAGCGTCGTTGCGTGCCGACGCCCGAGATCGACGACGACGTCGCGGCCCGCCTACGGGCGGTGCAGCAGCGATACACCCGCGGTCGTCGCAGGGTGGTGGCTGCGCTGCACGCCGGTGGACCGATGACGATCAACCAGATCCTCGAACAGGATGCGGATCTTGCTCAGTCGAGTGTCTACCGGAACCTGACGATCCTCGAGGAGGTCGGGGTCGTCAGCCGCATCGTGACTCGCGACGACTTCGCTCGCTACGAACTGGCCGAGGACCTGACCGAACACCACCATCACCTGATCTGCTCGACGTGTGGTGACGTGACGGACTTCTCGCTCCAGTCGAAGGTCGAGTCGGCGCTCGAGAAGGCGTTGAGGAACGTTGCCAAGCGCTCGTCGTTCTCGGTGGAGGCGCATCGCCTCGACCTGGTCGGGGTGTGCAGCGAATGCCGTTGATGGTGGTGTCAGACGGGGATGTCGCCGACGACGGTGACCCGTTCGACGTGCCGTAGGTGCGGGTGGTAGTCGAAGGCCGCATAGTGCTGCACGGCTCGGTTGTCCCAGAACGCCACTGAATTCTCCTGCCAACGGAACCGGCACTGGTATTCCGGAATCGAGGCCTGCCGGTACAGGTGCTTCAGCAGACGGTCGCTCTCCTCGGGCTCCACGTCGAGAATCTCGACCGTGAAGGCGCTGTTGACGTAGATGCCCTTGCGTCCCGTCTCAGGGTGGGTTCGGACGACGGGGTGAATCGGATCGGGGTACTCCTCGGACAACTTGTCACGCGTCTCGGGGTCCATCCGAAGCCCGAAGTTGTGTCGAAAGCTGTGGCGCGCCTGCGCTCGGTCGACCTGTTCTTTCACCTCGTCGCTGAGTCCGTCGTATGCGGCGTACATGTCGGCGAACAGCGTGTCGCCGCCGACTGGCGGGCACACCCTGCACCGAAGGATCGAACCAAGGGACGGATCGAGCCGCCACGTCACGTCGCTGTGCCAGTTGTTCTGGCCTCGCTTGGAGTGCTCGTCGTGGACGATGGCCAACACCTCCGGATGCTCGGGGTAGAGCTTGGGCGTGAAGGGATGGACCTCGAGCTCGCCGAACAACCGGCCGAACGCGATGTGCTCGTCGATCGTCACGTCCTGATCGCGGAAGAAGATGACCTTCCAGTCCAGCAGCGCCTGGCGGATGTCGGCCACCTGCTCGGGTGCAACGTCGCCGTTCATCCGGAAGCCCGACACCTCGGCGCCGATGGCCGGCTCGAGCGGATCGACCGTCACGGTTTCGTAGGTCGGTCGATCTTCGGTCAACGTCATCATGAAGCTCCCTCGGGTGTGGTCCGACCATGCTTGCACAACGTGGGCTTTCACAACACGGGCTTCCACGAAGCGGTGTTACCGTCGCCGCGTGGCGGGATCACCGACGTTCGACTTCAGCGGAGCCTGGGTGTGTGTGACCGGAGGTACCAACGGGATCGGGCTCGGGCTGGCGACCGCGTTCGCCGATGCCGGCGCCGCCGTGATGGTGAGCGGAACCCGGGAAGCAGCGGCCGACTACGACCATGCCGAGCTGCTCGGCGGGTTCCACTACGTGCAGATGGACATGCGCGATCCGGCGGGGATCGATCGAGTGGTCGCCGACCTGTTCGCGATGGATGTGCTGGTCAACAACGCCGGATCGACGTTCCCGGGTGGTCTCGACGAGTCGACCCCCGACGGATTCGACGAAGCGGTACAGACGAATCTGCTGGGTGGTCACCGGTTCGTGCGCGGGTGCGAGGAGTTGCTGAAGGCCAGCGAGCACCCGGGCGGAGCTGCGGTGGTCAACGTCGCCAGCATGGCGGCAACCCGGCCGTCGGCGCTCGTCCCCGGATACGGCGCGGCGAAGGCAGCGATGATCCAGATGACCAAGCATCTGGGTCTCGTCTGGGCGGCCGACGGAGTGCGCGTCAACGCCATCGCGCCCGGCCTCGTCGAGTCGAACATGACGGCGATCATGAAGGAGGTGCCCGAGCTCGAAGCAGCCGAGCTGGCCAAGGTGCCGATGAGTCGGTGGGGGACTCCCGCCGACCTCGTCGGGGCGGTGCTCTTCCTCGCCGGCCCGGCGGCATCGTTCATCACCGGACAGACCCTCAACATCGACGGCGGCTATTCCCTCACCTGACCGACCGACGAGCGAATCCCGACCCCGCCGCCGATCTTCGTTGCTCTCCGGCCAACTATTGGCGAGAGAGCAACGAAGATCCGGGGCTTGCGGGTCCCTACTGCTGTGCGAGTCCTGGTCGCTCTAGTCTCGACGCCATGAGCGACCTCGACTTCCTCGCCTTCGACGCCGACAACCACTACTACGAGGCCCCGGACGCGTTCATCCGCCACGTCGACCCCGCGATGCAGCGCAGGTGTGTCGAGTGGTGCGACATCGGAGGCCGGAAGTACCACGTGGTCGGAGGCACCGTCAGCCACGTGGTCAAGAACCCCACCTTCGACCCGGTGGCGCCGGCGGGCGCACTGTCGGACTACTTCCGCGGGAACCCCGACGGGATGAACCCGCTCGACGCGCTGTCGAAGGCCAACGCGATTCCGTTGCCCCCCGAGTACATGATGGATCGTGACGCTCGGGTCGATCGGGTGAAGGGGTTCGGGCTCGAGGCGGTCTGGCTGTTCCCGACCCTCGGCATGCTCTATGAAGAACTCCTGACCCACGATGTCGAGGCGATCTGTGCGCTGTTCGGCGGCTTCAACCGGTGGGTCGAGGAGGACTGGGGCTTCGAGTACCGAGACACGATCTATGCCGCGCCGTACCTCTCACTCGCAGATGTCGACTGGGCGTGCGATGAACTCGACTGGGCGATTGCCCATGGGACACGCACGATCGTCATGCGACCTGCTGCGGTGCCGACCCGAGAGGGCATGAAGAACCCTTTCGACGAGCGGTTCGACCCGTTCTGGCAGAGGGTCAACGACGGCGGCGTCGCCGTCGTGATTCACGCTTCGGACGCCGGCCGGAGCGCCAACGGGTACGCGGACCGGGTGTTCTCGGCCAGCTTCGCCGGCGGGTGGAAGCCGTCGATCGCCGCGTTCGACATCGAGCGCGCCGCTGAGGACTGGCTGCTCGAGCTGATGTTCAACCGGATGTTCGACCGATTCCCGAACCTTCGGGTCGCCTCGGTCGAGAACGGCTCGACGTTCCTCGGTGACCTGGTCAACAAGCTCGACAGCCAGCACTCCAAGATGATGCAGGCCTACTGGGGCGAGCACCCCGTCGAGCAGTTCAGACGCCATGTCTGGATCAACCCCTTCTGGGAGGATCGCATCTCCGACGTGCTCGCGGTGATGGGGCCTGACCGCGTGATCTTCGGGTCCGACTGGCCTCACATCGAGGGCATGCCCGCGCCGCTCGACTACGCCGTCGAACTCAAGGAGTGCAGCGAGGCGACGCAGCGCCGCATCCTGCGTGACAACGCCATGGCACTGAACGAGCGCCGCACGTCACCGCCACCTGAACCAGCGCCCGTCAGCTGAATCGGGAGTGTGTCCCCGAGGGGCGCAGGGCTGTCTCTACAAGATCTGGCTGAGGAAGAGCTGGGTGCGCGCTTCTTGTGGGCTCTCGAAGAAGTGCTCGGGCGGACCGACCTCGACGATCTCGCCGTCGGCCATGAACGCCACCCGATCGGCGACGGCCCGAGCGAATCCCATCTCGTGGGTCACCACGATCATGGTCATGCCTGACTCGGCCAGATCCTGCATGGCGTCGAGCACCTCTTTGACCATCTCGGGGTCGAGGGCCGACGTCGGCTCGTCGAAGAGCATCACCTTGGGTTCCATCGCGAGCGCGCGGGCGATGGCCACACGCTGCTGCTGCCCGCCCGAGAGCTGCCCCGGGTACTTGTCGGCCTGCTCGGGGATCTTGACCATCTCGAGGAGTTCCATCGCATGAGCCTCGGCCTTCGCCTTGGGCTTCTTGCGCACCCGTCGCGGCCCGAGGGTGATGTTGTCGAGGATCGTCATGTGGGGGAACAGGTTGAACGACTGGAACACCATGCCGCACTCGCGTCGGATCTCCTGGATGTTGCGGAGGTCCTCGGTGAGTTCGACACCGTCGACGATGATCGATCCGCTGTTGTGCTTCTCGAGGTGGTTGACACAGCGGATGAGGGTCGACTTGCCCGATCCCGACGGACCGATGACGACCACCACTTCCTGCTTGCCGACGACCAGATCGATGTCGGTGAGCGCGTGGAAGTCGCCGTAGTACTTGTTCATCCCGGTGATCGTGATCATCGGTTCGCCGGTGCCGCCGGCGATCGTTGCCCCCTGTGTCAGCGAGGTGGCGTCCGGCGAGCTGCTGGGCTGAGCTGCGGCTTGTCCAGCTTCGGGTGTCTGTTCAGTCATCGTGTCCCTACTCCGAGTCGGGTTTCGAGGCGTTGCGCTGCTCGTGACATCGAGAAGCACAACGTCCAGTAGATGGCGCCGACGAATGCGTACGCCTCGGGCGTGTAGCCCTGGTTGGTGAACTCCTGGCGTGCCAGCACGACATCGACGATGCCGAGCATCTCCTGGAGGCCGATGATCACCAGCAGCGACACGTCCTTGAGGAGCGAGATGAACTGGCCGATCAACGCGGGGATCGAGTTTCGGAGCGCCTGGGGGAGGATGATCTGCAGGGTGATGGTCACCGGCGACAGGCCGAGGGCTTTTCCAGCCTCCTCCTGTCCGGCGGGCACCGACTGCAATCCGCCACGCACGACCTCCGCGACATAGGCAGCACTGAAGAATGTGATCATCATGATCGCTCGCGGGATCGGACCCGGAACGGTCATCCCCGGCGGGAACAGGAAGCCGATGGCGAATTGACCCAGGAACAGCAGGCTGATCAGCGGGACACCACGAACCAACTCGATGTAGCCGACCGCGAGCGGCCGGATGAGCGGGAACGACGATCTCCGGGCGAGCGCCATGAGGACCCCGATCGGAAAGCTCGCCCCGATCCCGACGAAGGCGACGACGATGGTGAGCAGGAGTCCACCGAACTCGTCGACGTTGGCCAGCTCGAATCCGGTGATCAGCCCGAGTGACAGCGCCCCGAGTGCGAGCAGCAGCCAGACGGAGCGGTGACGAAGGGGTTCAGGAAGCCGCCGGCCGAGTTGGTTCGAGCCCCAGAGCACTGCGACCGCGACACCGGTGAGCAACGTCGGGACGATGGTGCGGGTCATCGACAGGATGAAGACGATGCCGAAGAGGGGGCCACCGATCATGGCCGCACGTGCGCCGAACGTGAGCGGAGGCGCTTCGGGGTCGTAGCTGAGTCCCGAACCGATCCCGAGGGCCACCATCGCCACGTAGATGCCGGCCCACAGCATCCCGTACGAGATGCCGGTGTTCCCGAAGTCCTTGCCCACCATGTAGAACTCGAGCGGGCCGTCGTAGATGACCTCCCACCGGGCGGTCACGAACACGAACATGGCCGTCCGGAACGCGACGTAGAGCAGAACGACTCCGAAGATCACCGTCAGGACGCTGTTCTTTGCGTCCTTGAACAGGTTCTCTTTCAGGATCTCGCGAATGCCCCACCCGCTCTCGATGACCGGCGGCGCGTCAGGAGCGATGGGGTTTCCGAACTCGCTCTCGCCGCCGAGCAGACCGAGGGGTGTCTTGGTGTCGTCGGTCTCCATCAGCGGGCCTCCAGCGCGAGTCGCCGGTTGAAGAAGTTGGCGATCAGCGAGATGCCGATGCTGAACGTCAGGTAGCAGAGCATCAGGATGATCAGCGCCTGCAGGGCAGGGGTGGCGTTGTTCGAGACACGCTGGAAGATCGAGGTGATCTCGACGAACGAGATGGCCACTGCCAACGACGAGTTCTTGGTGATGTTCAGGTATTGGCTCGCCAACGGCGGGATCATGATTCGGAACGCTTGGGGCAGGATCACGTAGCGGTAGCGCTGGTAGCCGGTGAGCGCGATGGCCTGCGCCGCTTCGGACTGGCCCTTGTGAATCGCCTGGATCGAGCCTCGAACGATCTCGGCCACATGACTTGCGGTGTAGAGCACCAGGGCGATGGTGAGTCCGACGTACGGCGGGAAGATGTTCATCCCGCCGCCCACCTGACGTCCGTCGATGAGGGCAGCGTCGGGGGCCAGAGCGTTGCCGGAGGCGAAGTTGCCGATGATGAGGATGATGATGAAGGCGATTCCGCCGTAGAGAAGACCGCGCGGGGGATTGCCTGTTTCCTCGTTGACCTTGCGTCGCCAGAGGCTGGTGCCGATCACCGCGATGATGGCGATCCCGATGAATCCGAGGAACATCAACAGGTTGGCATTGGGATTGAACCACGGGATGCCGATGCCGCGGTTCGAGATGACGAACGCATCGAACGGGGTGACGTCGTCGGTGATGTCGGGGAGGTTCTGGAGGATGATCACCAGGTAGGTGATGAAGATCCACAGCAGCACCGGGATGTTTCGGAAGACTTCGACGTAGACGGTGCCGACTGCCCGAACGAGCAGGTTGTCGCTCAGTCGCATGATGCCGATGATCACGCCGAGGGCGGTGCAAGCCGGAATGCCGACGAGGATCACCCGGAGTGTGTTCAGGTAGCCGGCGAGGTAGGCCCGCCGGATGGAGTACTCGGCGCTGTCCGCGAGGCCGGGAATGGCGAACCGGGCCTGTTTGTCGAGGAAGTCGAACCCGGTCGGGAGGCCCGACGCCTCGAGGTTCGTGATCGCGTTGTCGTACAGCCAGTAGATGACGTAGCCGACGGCCACCACGATGGTGATCTGGAAGATCCATCGCACCACCCGCACGTCGCGGTAGAAGGGAGGTCGGTCCGGCGTCGAGACCTCGGGGGTGACCGTTGCCAAGGAACCTTCCTCCCTGTTGGCGCGGTGGGTGGGCGAGATGAGAACGCCGAGGGGCAGGGCCGGATTGACCCTGCCCCTCGGGAGATTTCAGCTGTTCAGTTCAGAGGAACTGATCAGTTGATCGGCGGTCCGTAGAGGATGCCGCCGTCGGTGTAGAGCTGGTTCAGCCCCTCGGGGATGCCCAGCGGTGTGATGTTGCGGTCGTAGATCTCCTGGTAGTTGCCGACCGCTTCGATGACCTGGACCGTCCAGTCGGGCGACGGGAATCCGAGGCCGGACTCGGTGTCGTTGATGAACTTCAGGATGGCACCGTCGTCACCGTCGTAGGAGCCGATGTTCTCGGAGGTCAGGCCGAATTCCTCGGCGTTGAAGGTGGCGAAGACCGTCCAGTTGACGACGTCGAAGAAGTCTTCGTCGCCTTCACGCACGGCTGGACCGAGTGGCTCCTTCGACATGGAGTCGTCGAGGATCGTCACGTCACCGTCGAAGGTCGCCTTGAACGAGGCGAGACCCGACTTGTCCGTCGTGTAGCCGTCGCACGAGCCGGCGGAGAAGTTCTCGGTCACCGCCGCCTCGTCCGCCACGTTCAGCGGTTCGTAGGTGATGCCGAGCTTGCTGAAGTAGAGGTCGAGGTTGATCTCAGTGGTCGTACCGGTCTGCACGCAGATGACGGTTCCGTCCATGTCGGCGACCTCGGTGAAGCCTGAGTCGGCGTTGACGAGCATGCCCTGACCGTCATAGAAGGTCGTTGCGGCCCAGTCGAGTCCGAGGTCACCGTCACGCGAGGAGGTCCAGGTGCCGTTGCGCATCAGGACGTCGACGTCGCCTGACTGCAGCGCCGTGAAACGGGTCTCTGCGGTGAGGTCGGTGTACTCGACTGCATCGGGATCGCCGAGCAGCGCGGCGGCGAGCGCCTTGCAGTAGTCGACGTCGAGGCCGGTGTAGTTGCCGTCGGCGTCCACGTTGGAGAAGCCGAGGAGCTGGCCGTTGACGCCACAGTTCAACGTGCCGCGGTCGATGATCTGCTGGATCGTGTCGCTGCCTCCAGCGTTCTCGATTTCGACGGAGTTGTCGGTGCTGCCGCCGGCGCTGTCGCTGCTGTCATCTCCACATGCTGCAGCTATGAGTGCCAGTGCAAAGACTGCTGCGATCGTTCGCAACCATCGGTTCTTCATGTTGCCATCCTTCGTTGGGAATCAGAATCCGGGCGACGACATGTCCGTGTGCGACGTCGTTGTTCCCCCGGGTGCCACCGAGGTGTGTCGGGTGCGGGTGCGACCGTAGCCGACCGCGGTCGATGAATGCTCGAAAAGGTGTGAACGGGGCGTGAACGCCGGGAGGACCCCCGTTGACCTCGCCCCGTTCGGTACTTTGCACTCTCCGTGTCCAGCTACAGACCCCGGCACCTTGCCGAGACGCCCGTCGAGCCGACGTTCGGCTACCGAGCAGGGCTCGACGGACTCCGGGCGATGAGCGTGGTCGCGGTGCTCGCCTTCCACCAGGGGTTCGGGTGGGCGGGGGGAGGGTTCCTCGGGGTCTCGGCCTTCTTCACCTTGTCCGGCTTCCTCATCAGCGCGGTGATGTTGACCCGCGAACCGGACGCCCGCACCGGTCAGCGCATGCGGACCTTCTGGCGCCGTCGGGCCCGACGGCTCCTCCCCGCCTCGTGGGTGGCGGTCGGCTTCACACTCCTGCTCGCAGCCAACGGCGCGTTCGAGAGCGAAGACATCGGAAGCGACGCCATCGGGGCGCTTGCCAACGTCGCCAACTGGCAGCTGATCATCAAAGGCACGAGCTACGCCGATCTGTTCACGGCGCCCGGTGCCTTCCAACAGTTCTGGTCGCTCGCGATCGAAGAGCAGTTCTACCTCGTCATCCCGCTGCTCCTCCTTGTGGCCGCCCGCCGACTGCCGATCCGACGGTTGCTCTTGCTGCTCGGCGCCCTGACGATCGCGTCGTCGGCGTGGATGGCGTACCTCGGCCCGGGTGACCGGGCGTATTACGGCACCGACACACGCGCTGCCGAGCTGCTCCTGGGCGTCATCGCTGCGGTGGTGGTGTTCGACCGGCGCTTCCAGCTGACCCCGCTGCTCCGGCGTCAGCTGCGCAGAGCGAGCGTCGTCGGACTGGTTGCGCTCGCCGCCTTGTGGAGCACGGCCGAGGTGAACTCGTCGTTTCTCTACCGTGGCGGATTCGCGCTGCACGCCTTGGCGACCCTGGCGGTGATCGGCGGTGCGTTCGTCGGCGGGGCAGCCGATCGGTTGTTGAGCCTCGACCCGCTGGTGCGCATCGGCAAGGTGAGTTTCGGCCTCTACCTCTTCCACTGGCCGATCTTCCTCTGGCTCAACCCGACCCGGACCGGCCTCGACGAGGTCCCGTTGTTCGTGTTGCGGTTGGCGGTGACGACGCTCGTTGCAGTGCTCTCGTACCGTCTCGTCGAGATGCCGGTGCGCCGGAACCGGGCGCTGGTCTGGCCGGCTCCTCTGCCGATCGGTGCAGCGGTCCTCACCGTGTTGCTGACGGTCGCGCTCATCGCCCCCCTGGATCCCGGGAAGTCTGCATCGGCCGATCTCGACGAAGCGGCTGCCAGGTTCGACTCGGCTGTGAACGACATCACCGACTCGGCCCCCGTCGACATCCCCGACGCGCCGCCGGGCGTGGCGCGTCCGCTTCGTGTCGGCGTCTTCGGCGACTCGACGGCGCTGACCATGGCCATCGGCCTCATCGAGTACGGCGAGGCCCGGCCGTCGGAGATCGCCGGCGTCTCGGGCTCGGCTCCGTTCGGCTGCACGCTGTCGCGTCAGGGGCTGCGTGCCCTGCAGCCCCCGAGCTACTCCCCGACGCCCGAGTCGTGCATGAACCGCGAGAAGGACTGGACCAACGCGATTCGAACCCGACCGATCGACGTCGCGGTCATCCTCTTCGGTCCCTACGAAGTGTCAGATCACCGGCTCAGCACGAACGACATCGATCGCGGTCCGGGCGACCCGTACTTCGATGCATACCTGGCCGGGGAGATGAGGCTTGCCTCGGAGTTCTTCGCCACGCGAGGCATCCCGGTGATCTGGCTGACCTCGCCGCACATCGAGATCGGCATCGACCAGACCCCGCCGCCGAATCCGGCCCATCCCGGCAGCGACGACGCGCGGATGGATCGCTACAACAACCTGCTGAAGGACCACGTCGTTCAGATGCGCAGCCTCGGACGTGAGGTCGAGATGGTCGATCTGGGCACGTACCTCGATGAAGATCCCGACAGCCTGCCCGGCGGTCGACTCAGACCCGACGGGGTGCACCTCACCATCGACTCGTCAGCCGAGGTCGCCCGGCAGTTCCTCGGGGCCAACATCGTCGGCACCGCCCGGACCCTGCTCGGGATGCGCTGAGTCCGCAGGGCAGAAGATCGCTACGGTGCGCGGACATGAGCGCACCTTTCTTCCCCGAGGTCGGATCGATCCCGTTCGACGGTCCTGAGAGCGACGATCCGCTGGCTTTCCGGTGGTACGACCGAGATCGCGTCGTTCTCGGCAAGACCATGGCCGACCATCTCCGGTTCGCGGTCTGCTACTGGCACTCCTTCGTGTGGGACGGGTCCGACGTGTTCGGCGCGGGCACGTTCGACCGCCCGTGGATCGCGGCCACCGACCCGATGGACGGAGCGCGACAGAAGCTCGACGCCGCCTTCGAGTTCTTCGGGAAGCTCGGGGTCGACTGGTTCTGCTTCCACGATCGCGACCTCGCCCCGGAAGCCTCGGACTTCGCGAGCAGCTGCCGCCGCCTCGACGAGCTTGCCGAGGTTGCGGCAGAGGCGATGGACGAAACCGGAGTCGGGCTCCTGTGGGGCACGGCCAACCTGTTCTCGCATCCCCGCTACGCAGCGGGCGCCGCGACCAATCCCAACCCCGAGGTGTTCGCCCACGCCGCCGCTCAGGTCCGCCACTGCCTCGACGTCACCCACCGGCTGGGTGGCCAGAACTACGTGCTCTGGGGAGGACGCGAGGGATACGAGACCCTGCTCAACACCGACCTCCGGCGCGAGGCCGACCAGCTTGCCCGATTCCTGCACCTGGTCGCCGACCACAAGGCCTCGATCGGCTTCGATGGGCTGCTGTTGCTCGAGCCCAAGCCGCAGGAGCCGACCAAGCATCAGTACGACTACGACGCTGCGGCCGTCGACGCCTTTCTCCAGCGGTACGACCTGTCGGGGGAGTACTTCGTCAACCTCGAGGTGAACCACGCCACGCTGGGCGGGCACGACTTCCACCACGAGGTCGTCACGTCGCTCGCCAACGGCACGTTCGGCTCGATCGACGCCAACCGCGGTGACGACCGGCTCGGCTGGGACACCGATCAGTTCCCCAATTCGGTCGAGGGGTTCGCATTGCCGATGTACGAGATCATCCGGTCCGGCGGCTTCACCACCGGCGGGTTCAACTTCGACACCAAATTGCGGCGCCAGAGTCTTGCACGCGACGACCTGTTCCACGCCCACATCGGAGCGATGGACACGATCGCCAAGTCGCTGCTCGTCGCCGAGCGGCTCATCACCGACGGCGAGCTGGCCGCCCGGGTGGATGCCCGCTACGCGGCCTGGTCAGGTGAACTCGGCTCGGCGATCATGGACGGCACCGAGACGCTCGGGTCGTTGCACGACCGGGTGGCGTCGGAGAACCTCGACCCGCCGCCGACCTCGGGTCGCCAAGAAGAACTCGAGAACCTCGTGAACCGAGCCATCGAACGCATCACCTGAAGTTGGGAGCCGCGGCTCACCGCGAGTCACGATGTCGACGTGCGTCGTGTGGTGCTCGTCCTGGTCCTGGTGGTGGTCCTCGCAATGGCTGCCCAGCCCCATCTGGCGACCGCGTCCGCACAGCCCGAAACGACGACCTCGACCTCGACCCTTCCGTCGAGCGAAGGCGGGATCATCCCGAAGCCCAACACGGGCGTCGCACCGCAGGACTCCGGTGACCGAGGTGGGGCAGCACAGACCGCCCTCTTCTTCGTCATGCTCGGCGGAGTCGGCCTGATCGGCTTTCTCGCCTATCGCAGCTCGGTCAAGGCGCGGCGCTCGGCGTCCTAGGAGGCCGATCGGAGTCAGGGGTTGCACACCTCGAGGTCACCGGCGCCGAGCACGCCTCGGCGGAACTCCGCCACTCGCTCGAATGCGCTCGCACCCCCATCCGCCCCAACACCTGCGAGGAACGAGATGATGGCCTCGTCGAGGTCGCCAGGCGAGGAGAACAAGCGATCGACGTTCGGGTCCTCGGGGCGGGTTGGTCCGAAGCCAACGATGGTCGAGGCCACATAGGCTCCGACGAAACAGTCGGCCTGGAGCTCGGCCTCCAGATCGTCGGCTTGGCTCCCCAACCGAACCTGCGCCGCGAAGCTGTATTGCCGAGCGATCTCGAAGCCCATGGCGAAGTCGCCGATCCGGTACAGGTCGGGCATCAGGTTGGCGTTGTCGAACAGGACGGTGTCGTCGGTGACGCAGTAGAACGCAGCGAACTCGGCTTCTTGCTCTTGGAACACGCGGTCACCGCAACGGACCGCGTCGAGGGCCGGATCGAACGGGATGACCTCGTCGATCGGATCCCAGGCGTCGCCCCGGGCCGCGAAGGTCTCGGTCCAGTACGCCTCGAGATCCTCGACCGTTGCCGACGTGACCTCTGAGAACGGCAGGTTGCCGCCGGACTGAGCGTCCTCCTCACTCAGGAACCCGAACTCGAAGACACTGGGAAAGGTGTCTTCGTAGGTGGCGCACTTGGCCGCACCGTTCTCGAGGCCGTCCTGGAAGGCTCCGATGCGGTCGAAACCAGTGCCGTGGGCGTTGGCGTTGTTGGCGCTCGTCCCGATGCCGTCGCGGAGCTGCAGGAACCCGGCGACGGAGGCGTCGAGGTCGTCACCGCTCACGTTGAACGACTTCGAGTTTCCTTCTTCGACATCCTTCGTCCAGGCACCCGCGAAGCAGTCCGCCTGCAGCTCGAGCACGATCGTCGGGAGTCGGGGACTGACCGCTCGTGCCTGGATGGCGTGTCCGAACTCGTGCGCGAACACGATGCCGACGGTGAAGCCGCCGAACTGGTCGAAGAGAGGCGCGATGAGCGCGTCCGCGTCCCACGCGATCAGGTCGTCGCTGGGGCAGTAGAACGCGTTCTGTGCGATCTCCTGGTACAGGAGTCCGGGCCCACATGGGACGGGGTTCGACGTCGGTCCGTATGGGAAGAACCCACCACTGAGGGGCTCGTACGGCGTGCCGAAGACGTCGGAGAAGGTGCGACTCCAGAACTCCTCGACGTCCTGGAGTGCGGCGTCGGTGACCTCCTCGGAGGTCCACTTCGTCGCCTCGACATCGTCGAGACGCCCCTTCGCACCGATCTTGTCGCCGGCCAGCGGATTCGTTTCAAGCCGCTCGACGGCACAGCCGCTCAGCAACAATGTGATGACCACCAGAATGAGGCTGCTGCGGTGAGCAGCACGGACGATCGAGCGCACCCGGTGAACGTACCCCTCCGGCCGGCCCGAGATTCCGCGCGCGGCGAGATCGAGTCCGGCGCCCGCTCGGAGGTCGGGAACGTCCCACTATCGTCGGGTCGTGCCCACCGATCGCGAGCTCCGGGTCGAGGGGTCCGTGGCGAAGGATCGGCGCTCGTGTGGGCCACGGGTCGACCCATGACGGCCGTGGTCTACCCCTCCGAGTACGAAGGTGACGTCGAGCTGTCCGACGGCGGCACGGCGTTCGTTCGGCCCGTCAAGCCGACTGACGGCCCGGAGTTCGTGGCGTTCCATGCACGACAGTCCGCCGAGAGCATCTACTACCGCTACTTCAGTCCTCATCCCACCCTCAGCGATCGCGAGGTCGAGCACTTCGTCACGGTGGATCACCGCGACCGTTTCGCGCTCGTGGCCTTCCTCGACGACGAGTTGATCGGCGTGGCGCGCTACGACCGTCCCGAGGCCAGCCAGACCGCCGAGGTCGCCTTCTTCATCGACGATGAGCATCATGGTCGGGGCTTGGCCACGATCCTGCTCGAACATCTGGCCGAAGCCGCACGCGATCGAGGCATCACGGGATTCTGGGCGACGGTGCTGCCCGACAACCGGCGCATGGTCGGCGTGTTCCGTCAGGCGGGGTTCGGGGTCACCAGTCGGTTCAGTGACGGCGTCATCGAGGTCGATCTGACCCTCGAGCCCACCCAAGAGGCACACGATGCCATCGAAGGCCGGGCTCGCCGGGCGCAACAGGAGGCCGTCCGCCGGATACTCGCCCCGTCGCATCTGGTGGTGGTGGGTGCCAACACGAGTCATCAAGGTGCCGGACGCCGCCTCCTCGATTCGGTGCTCGATCACGGATTCACCGGGCAGGTCTCGGTCGTTCACCCCGAGGCTGACACGGTCAGCGGAGTCGACACGTACCGGTCGGTCCTCGACATCGACGACGAGATCGACCTGGCGATCATCGCAGTCCCCGCTGCCGCGGTGCTCGAGGTCGTCGACGAATGCGGCCGTGCCGGTGTCGCCGCGATCATGGTCGTGAGCGCCGGCTTCGCCGAGGCAGGCGAACAGGGCCGGGCGCTCCAGACCCAGCTGTTGACGCTCGTGCGACGGCACGGGATGCGCCTGCTCGGGCCGAACTGCCTCGGGATCATCAACACCGACCCCGATGTCAACCTGTTCGCCACGTTCCTCCAGGCGACCGCCACCGCGGGCGGGGTCGCGATCATGTCGCAATCCGGTGCGGTCGGGGGTGCGATCCTCGACGAGGCGGCCCGCGTCGGTCTCGGGGTGTCGAGTTTCGTGTCGGTCGGGAACAAGGCCGACGTCTCGGGCAACGACCTGCTCACGTTCTGGGGCGACGATCCGCGCACCAAGGTCGTGCTGGTGTACCTCGAGTCCTTCGGCAACCCTCGCCGGTTCGGCCGGATCGCCCGCAACGTCTCGGTCTCGACGCCGGTGTTGGCCATCAAGGCGGGTCGCAGCCAGCGTACGGACGGCGGACTCGACGACGAGACGGTCGACGCCTTGCTGGTGCGCCAGGGCGTCGTCCGCGTCGACGGGGTGGCACGGCTGCTCGACGTGGCGCGGGTGCTGTCGTGCCAGGGAGTGCCGGCTGGCTCGAGGATCGCGCTGGTCGGGAACTCGGGAGGGGCGCTGCGGCTCGCCGCCGATGCCGCCGCTGCGGCCGGCCTCGCAGTCACCGTCGAGCAAGACCTCGGGTGGGACGCCACCGTCGAGGACTACGTGACGTGTCTCGCCGCAGTCATCGGAGACGACGAGGCCGACCAGGTGCTCGTCGTCTTCTCGCCCACTGACCTCGAAGGGGGTTCCTCACTGCTCGAGTCCGTCCACGATCTCGCTTCGGCCCACCCGGGGGTCCCCGTGCTGGCCTCGGTCTTCGGCCCTCACGATCCGATGATCCGCCCCGCTTCCGATGCCCCGATTCCCGTCTTCGACTTTCCTGACGATGCCGTGGTCGCGGCCGGACATGCGGCTCGTTACGGCACGTGGACCGCAGCCGCCGACAGTCCGCTGGTCGAGAGTGAGCTCGACGCCCCCGAGCTCCGCACCGCAGCGTCGGTGCTCGCGATGCACCGACCACGCGTGCTCGACCTCGAGCAGGGGGCCGCCCTGCTGTCGAGGTGTGGTCTCTCTGTCACCGAGTTCCGGGTGGTCGGGTCGGCATCCGAAGCGGTCGAGGCTGCCGACCACATCGGCTACCCGGTCGTGCTCAAGGCGTCGCGGGTCGACGGGCCGGCGCGACGGGAGGCCGAGGGTGCCTCGCTCGATCTGCACCGCGCCGACGACGTCATTGCGGCCTTCACCCGCATGGCCGAACTGTTCGGCGACGAGATGCGCCATGCCGTGGTGCAACGGATGAACGAGGTCGGCCTCGACCTGGCGGTCGGCGTGACGGTCGAGTCGGGCCTCGGCCCGATCGTGTGGACTCGGACGCCCAGCGGCGTGGTGTCGCGATCGATGCTCCCGCTCACCCAACACACACTCGATGGCCTCGTTCCCGCCGAGGTCGCCGACAGCGAGCGCGCCGCCGTCGCACACCTCGTGGCTCGCATCGGTGCGCTCGCCGAGGCCGTGCCCGAAGTGCGCTCGGTTCGGTTGGAGCCGCTGATGGTCGGAGACGGGCGGGCGGCGATCACCAACGTTCGGATCGAGGTGGCCCAGGATCGACGTCCCGACCGGCCCGAGGTGAGACGACTCGACGCCACCTTGACCTAGTGGCGGTGCGTCAGGGGCGCGGCTCGCGTGGAAGGCCGAGGCTGCGTTCGCCCAGGATGTTGCGCAGGATCTCGGTGGTGCCGCCCATGATCGTGTAGGCGGGCGCATACGCGACGTTGCGGACGACCCGGTTGTACAGAGGGTCGTCGGTGATCGTCGCTCGCGGGCCGAGCACATCGGCGCAGAAGTATGCGACTTCCTGCTCGAACTCGGTGCACGCCGTCTTGGTGGCGGCCGAGAAGTTCTCGGGAGCTTGGCCCATCACCTCGCGGAGCACGAGCAGTCGCCCGATACGGAACATGGTCTCGATCCGGGCGATCCGCTGTCGGACGAGTGGGTCGTCGGTGTCGGCGTACCGGAGACAGTCGTCGTACAGGCGCTTGTTCGAGACCAGTCGGTCGATGCCACCACGCTCGTGCTGCATCTGGCGCATCACCTGACCGAAGCTGCCGTTCAGTTCGCCGACCAGGTGGCCGGCGGGGACCCGGACGTCGTCGAAGAAGATCTCGCAGAAGTGGTGGCTGTCGGTCATGTCGCGGATGGGCGTGACCGTCACCCCGGGCGCGTGCATGTCGACGATGAGTTCCGACAGGCCCTTGTGCTTGGGCGCATCAGGGTCGGTGCGACAGATCAGGTAGATCCAATCGGCGTCCGCGCCGCCCGAGTTCCAGATCTTCTGCCCGTTCACGACGAACTCGTCTCCGTCTCGGACAGCCCTGGTCGAGAACGACGCGACATCCGAGCCGGCATCGGGCTCGCTCATTCCGATGCACCAAACCGTCTTACCGGCGATGATGTCGGGGATCCACCGTCGCTTCTGCTCCTCGGTGCCGTACTCGAGCAGCGTCGGACCCATCTGGCGGTCGGCGAACCAGCACGACGCGATCGGCGCTCCGGTCTCGATGAGCGCCTCGGACACGATGTGACGTTCGAGCTTGGAGCGGCCGCCGCCTCCGTATTCGGTCGGCCAGGTCATGCCGATCCAGCCTCGCTCGGCGAGTTCGACCGCGAGCGCCCGGTCGTGACCGACGATCCAGGAGTCCTCGGTGAACTCGCACTTCGCGGTTGCCGCACGCCCGACCGCCAACGCCTCCTCGCGAAGAGCGACGAGCTCGGCAGGGAGTGCGAAGTCCATGGCGCCCGACGCTACCTGTGAGACGAAATGTGTCGGCAAAGCGCTCGCCGGTGCAAGGCTGATGCGATGTACGCGAACGTGATCACCGACGGATCTCTCGAATGGATCGAGCAACCCGACCCCGAGCCGGGTCGCTTCGAGGTGCTGGTCGAGGTGCAGGCCTCAGGCCTCAACGCCGCCGATCGGGTTCAGATCCAAGGCTTCTACCCGGCCCCTCCCGGCTCGCCCGCCGACGTGCCGGGTCTCGAGCTCGCCGGACCAGTCGTTGCCCTCGGTCCCGACGTGACCGACGTCGCCGTCGGCGACCGGGTGATGGCCGTCATCGGTGGGGGAGGCCAAGCCGAGCTCGCCGTCGTGCACGAACGACACCTCCTCGGCGTCCCAGACGGTCTCGGTTGGCCCGAGGCAGGTGGGTTCGCCGAGACGTTCACGACTGCGCACGACGCCCTCTTCACGCAGTGTGGGCTGGCCATGGGCGAGCGAGTGTGCATCCATGGCGCGGCCGGCGGTGTCGGGACCAGCGCCGTGCAACTCGCCGCCGCAACGGGAGCGCACGTCACGGCGACGGTCCGCAACCACGATCATCACGATGCGGTGGGAGCGCTCGGAGCCGACGTGGTGGTCGATCCGGCCGAGTTCGTCGACGCCGGCCCCTACGACGTCATCCTCGAGCTCGTGGGTGCGCCCAACTGGCCGGCCAATCTCGACGCGATCGCCCCGTGGGGCCGCATCGTGGTCATCGGCGTCGGTGCCGGAGCGAACATCGAGATGAACCTCTTCGCGCTCATGGCCAAGCGCGCCACGCTGCGAGGCTCGACCTTGCGCGCCCGCCCGCTCGAGGAGAAGGCCGACGCGGCACAGCGCATGATCACCCACGTGTTGCCGCACCTCGCCTCGGGTGCGCTCACGGTGCCGGTCGCCGACACCTTCGACATGCCGGACGCGAACCAGGCCTACGAGCGCTTCGCTGCCGGCGGCAAGTTCGGGAAGATCGTCCTGACGCGACCGTCCTGAACGACGCTTCGAACCTGCTCGTCAGCGGTTGTCGATCGGGACGTAGTCGCGAACACCGAGGCCGGTGTAGAGCTGGCGGGGGCGGGCGATGCGCTGGTCCTGTTCGAGCAACTCGACCCAGTGCGCCAACCAACCCGCGGTCCGCGGGATGGCGAACAACACGGTGAAGATCTGCGTCGGGAACCCCATCGCCTGGTAGATGAGGCCCGAATAGAAGTCGACGTTCGGATAGAGCTTGCGGCTGATGAAGTAGTCGTCGGCGAGTGCGACCTCTTCGAGCTTGAGGGCGATGTCGAGCAGTGGGTTCTTCCCCGTCACCGCGAACACCTCGTCGGCGGTCTGCTTGATGATCGTGGCCCGTGGGTCGAAGTTCTTGTACACGCGGTGGCCGAAGCCCTGCAGTCGGCCCTCGCCGTTCTTGACGCTCTCGACGAAGGCCGGGACCTCGTCGATCGAGCCGATCTCGGTGAGCATCTTGATGACCGCCTCGTTGGCTCCGCCGTGGCGGGGGCCGTAGAGCGCAGCCGCAGCGCCGGCGGTGGCGCTGTAGGGGTCGGCGTGAGCGGACCCGATGGTGCGCATCGCGGTGGTGCCGCAGTTCTGTTCGTGGTCGGCATGGAGGATGAAGAGCACGTCGAGGGCGCGTGCGAGTGCAGGGTCGGCTTCGTAGTGCGGCTCGGCGATCTTCCACATCATCGACAGGAAGTTCTCGGTGAAGGTCAGTTCGTTGTCGGGATAGACGAACGGCATTCCGAGGCTGAACCGGTGGCATGCTGCGGCCAGCGTGGGCATCTTGGCGATGAGCCGCACGATCTGGCGGTAGCGGACCTCGGGGTCCTGGATCTCCTTGGCGTTGTCGTAGAAGGTCGACAACGCGGCGACGGCCGACACCAACATCCCCATCGGGTGGGCGTCGTAGTGGAAGCCTTCGAGGAACCGCTTGCGCATGTTCTCGTGAATGAACGTGTGGTAGGTGATGTCCTGGGTCCACACCTCGTTCTGCTCGGCGGTCGGCAACTCGCCGTGGATGAGCAGGTAGGCCACCTCGAGGTAGGTCGACTGCTCGGCCAGTTGCTCGATCGGGTAGCCCCGGTAGCGGAGGATGCCGTTGTCGCCGTCGATGTCGGTGATCGCACTCGAGGTGGCCGCCGTCGACGTGAATGCCGGGTCGTAGAACCAGGTGTTCCCGAGCAGCTCTTTCCACTTCGCGCCGTCGACTCCTCCGTGTTCGATCGGGATCTCGATCGACTTACCGGTTCGGTTGTCGGTGATGGTCACGCTGTCTGCCACGAGCGGAATGTACCCGAGTGTGAGGATCGTGCTCTCAGTCGTCGAAGCGCAACGTCACACCTGCCTGCGTCCCAGCGGTTTCGCGGAGCGCTTCGAGGAGCACCTGGATGAGCGCTCGAGTTGGCGCGATGACCCGTTCGTGGCGCCGTTGGGCAACGCCGACCGAGCGGGCCGACACCCCGTGCAGCGGGATGCGTTTCCAGTCGCCTTGGAGCCATGGGGGAGCAGCGGTCGTGGGCAGGATCGCCGGGCCGAACCCTTCGAAGGCCAGTGAGGCCACCAGACGCATGCCGTCGACCTCGGCCATGGTGCGAAGTGTCGTGCCGGCCGCTGATGCGGCGCGATCGAGCTCGTCGCGGAATGCGGTCCCGGACGGTTCGAGCACGAGATCGTGCTCCGCGAGGTCGCGGAGCTCGATCGACTCGTACTCGGCGAGAGGATGGTCGTTGGGCGCGACCACGATCCGCGTCTCGTCGAACAACGGCGAGGTGCTCACCATCGGGTCGACCACCGGCAGGTTGACCACCGCAACGTCGAGGGAACCGCGCACGAGTTGGGGAAGAAGCGACGTCGTCGTGGCGTCGACCACGACGACGGAGATCCGCGGATGCTCCGATGCCAGCGACTCGAGCATCCGCGGTACCAGCCATCGGCCGATGGTTCCGATGACCCCGAAGCGAACCGAACCCACCACCTCGTCGTGCAGGGCCGCGACGTCGGACGTGACCGCCTCCATCTCGCGCTGGATGCGACGCGCCCGGGCGACGACGGCGTCGCCCTCCTCGGTGAGGTCGCCGGTGCGGCGATCGACGACCTCGACACCGAGCTCGGCCTCGAGGCGCGCGATGTGGGCAGACACGTTGGACTGCACCGTGTGAAGCGCCCGCGCCGCCGCGGAGAAGCTGCCGTGGTCGGCGATGGCGACGACGGCGTCGAGTTGCTTCAGGTCCATCGCTGGTGATGATGGCACATATCGCAACTGACTGTTGGACAGATGGAGCCACCTCGTTCACAGTGATCGGACAAACACAAGGGCGTTCACGCAAGGCCGCCCTCATTCTCCGGACTCCGACTCGATTCCCCCGTCTGAGTCAGAGCATCCGTCGAGAGAAGAGCTGGTCCTCCCCCGGACCAGCTCTTCGTATGTTTGCGGTCGGCTCGCTGTGCTGTTTCGGTCGGCTCGCAAACTGCCGCTCGCACTCCCTGCCGTTTGCACGGAGCTGCGGGGCGCGTTGCGGTGTGCTCCTTCGGCTGGCGCCTTCGTCGCGCGCGGGACGGTGCCACTTCCCATTTTTCGGAGCGCTCTTCGGTTTTCAGTGGGAGACTTGGTCGTGGCGCGGATCTGGGTGGTGGACGACGAGCCCAACGAGCGGTTCACGCTGTACACCCGCGCCAACGTCGGTGAGGTGTTTCCTCATGTCATGACCGCGCTCACCGGGTCGTTGATCGGTGGCCCGATTCAAGACGGCCAGACCGCGGTGTTCCTCGAACTGGGCGTGCTGCGCCCGAACGAGGTCACCGGGCCGGCGGTGGGCACCGGGGTGTTCGGCGGATACCTCTACCTCAGCGGGTCCGTCTTCAGGTTGTTCGGGGTCCGGATGCCGGGGATGTCGGCGGCCGATGTCGACGAGCAGATCCTCGGCGAGACCGGCGACATGCCCCCGTACGTACGAGCCGACGGCGACCGCAACCTCCTCGCCACACTGAACATCGCTCGAACCGTCACGACGTTGCTTCGCCGTCCGGATCTGAAGGTGTTCGATCAGGCACGGGCCTCCGCCGAGGCATGGCTCGCGACCATGCCCGACCTGCCGACGGCGACCGACCAGGAGTTGCTCGACTGGCTCGACACGTTCGGGCCGCGCCAATCCGACAGCATGGCGCACCTTTCGCGATCGGCGATGTTCGTCGGCGCCCCCCGGGGCATCATCGACCGTTTGCTCGATCGCCCGGGAGTCGAACCCGGCCTGGCCAACAGGATGGTCGGCGGGACCGGCGACATCGACTCGGCTCGGCTCGCGCAGCGGCTGTGGACACTCGGGCGGTTGGTGGCCGATGATGCCTCGCTGACGGCGGCGTTCGACGTCGGCCTCGACGGCATCGCCGAGCGCACCGAAGCGTCGGCACTGCGACCGGCGCTCGATGCCTTTCTTGCAGACCACGGCCATCGGTGCAGCAACGAGTACGAACTCGCCGTGCCCGCATGGATCATGGACCCCGCGCCGGTCTACGCGGCCATCGACCGACTGCGGAGCGCTCCGGCGGAGCGAGACCCTGCCACCGTGGGACGACAGCTGGCCGGCGATGCCGACGAGGCGCTCGCCGAGGGGCTGGCCAGCGTTCCGCGTGTCGTGCGACCGTTCCTTCGACGCTGCGTCCAGGTGGCGCGGCTCGGCTCGATCGGACGAGAGCGGGCCAAGGACATTCTCGTGCTCGAGAACCTCGGCGCCCGTCAGGTCCTGGCCGAGTTGGTCCGACGGGCGGCTGAGCGTGGCGGGCCGCATGACCCTGCTCTCGCCTTCTGCGTGACGGCCGATGAGTTGTCGGACTTCGTGACCGACCCAGCGCACTACGCCGACGTGATCGCCGAACGAGCCGAGCAGCAGCGGTACCTCAGCGAGCGCGTTCCTCCACCATGGTTCGACGGCCAGATCCCCGATCCGTCGACGTGGGCGCTGCGTGCCGATGCGGCGCCGGACGCACCGGAGGCGGGCGCCATGCTGACCGGCGTCGCAGTGAGCGGAGGGTCGGCGTTCGGGCCGGCTCGGGTGATCTCCGATCCCGCCGACCCGCGTGGGCTCGACCCCGGCGACGTGCTCGTGTGCGCCATCACCGACCCCGCCTGGACCCCGCTCTTCCTGGCTGCCGCAGCGGTGGTGTGCGAGACCGGCGCTGTTCAGAGCCACGCGGCAATCGTGTCGAGGGAACTCGGCATCCCCGCCGTTCTCAGCGTGGCGGGGATCACCGGCATCACCGATGGGACGATGCTGCACGTCGACGGCGACGCAGGCACGGTGCGCATCGGCGATTGAGACGGTGGGTTCGGCCTCTCCGTTCGGAGGTCTCGACCGATACGGTTGCGCGATGGCTTCTGCGGCTGCGTTCTTCGATCTCGACCGGACGCTGCTCACCGGAGCGAGCGGTCCGGTCATCACCGGCGCACTCCGCGAGGTCGGTCTCGTTCCCGACCGATCGATACCCGGCGAGAACCTCGTGTACCGCTTCTTCGACCTCATCGGCGAGAATCGGCCGTCGATGTTGCTGGCGCGGCAGATGGCTCGAGTCGCCAGCGGCTGGGACCGCGCGACGGCACGCAAGGCCGGCGAGATCGCGGCCGACACGCTCATCCACCAGGTGGTTCCGTTCGCACTCCCGATCATCGAGGAGCACCACGACGCCGGACGGCAGGTCGTGATGGCCACGACCTCGCCCTACGATCTGGTGAAACCGCTCGCCGACCGTCTCGGTCTCGACGATGTGATCGCCACCCGGTACGGCGAGGTCAACGGAAACTACGACGGCACGGTCGCAGGTCACTTCGTCTGGGGAAAGGGCAAGTTGGCGGCGGTCGAGGAGTGGGCCGCAGAGCACGATGTCGACGTCGCCGACAGCTGGGCCTACTCAGACAGCTACTTCGACATCCCGCTGTTGTCGGCCGTCAAGCACCCCTTCGCCGTCAACCCCGACCCGCGGCTCCGAGCCGTTGCCACGCTCCGTCGCTGGCCATCGATGCACCTCGATGTGCCCCCAGGGGTCCCCAAAGTCGTGGGGGTCGAACCTCAACAGGTGATGATGGCGCTGGCTCGGCCCGAGCTCGTCCCGTACGCACGCTTCGACATCTCCGGCACGTCCCACATCCCGAAGACCGGCGGCGCGATCATCGTCGGCAACCACCGCAGTTACTTCGACCCCCTCGCGATGGGCATGGCCCTGGCGCAGCGCGGTCGGCCGGTCAGGTTCCTCGGCAAGAAGGAAGTGTTCGACGCGCCGCTGGTCGGGCAGATGGCCAGTGCCATGGGCGGCATCCGGGTCGACCGCGGTACGGGCTCGGACGAGCCGTTGCGGGCGGCCGCCGACGCCCTCGCCGCCGGAGAACTCGTCGCCGTCATGCCGCAAGGCACCATCCCGCGGGGTCCGGCCTTCTTCGACCCCGAGCTCAAGGGCAGGTGGGGTGCCGCCAAGCTGGCGGCCATGACGAAGGTGCCCGTCATCCCGGTCGGGTTGTGGGGGACCGAACAGGTCTGGCC
>DATKWD010000128.1:0-17818 GCA_035529695.1 Acidimicrobiales bacterium
GTCGCGCGCGAGATGCACGCCGGTCTCGATCTGGCGACCTCGTACACCTCGATGGCGCTGTTCGCCGAGGCGATGGCGCACGCCGAGCTTGGCGACGTCGATCAGGCGCTCGCCGTTGCCGACGAGCTGGATCCGATCAACACGGTCTTCGCGAAGTCCGATGACGCGCGCATCGTGGCTCACCTTCGGATCGGCGATCACGAGTCGGCGTTGCCGCTGTTGAAGGAGCAGGCGCTCGATGCCGTCACGGGGCGGCTGAGTCGGGCGGCGAACGACGCGATGCTCTACCTCGCACTCCTCGCCGAACCGGGCGAGCCTGATCTCGCGACCCGCCGCCTGATGGCGGTGGAGCAGACGAGAACTCCGCCGACGATCGCCTCCTCGATGGCGCTCGCCCGTCGCCTCGGAGCAGCCGAAGGATTCGGCGAGGCACAAGACCGCGGTCGTGCCGATCGCGTCGCGAGCGGTCGCCGGGCGATGGCTGCCCTCCGCGAGGAACTCACGGTTCTCGGCTGGGGGTGACGCTCTGCCGCTCGGGTCGGGTCAGTTGACTCGGGTCGTGCTCCCGAGTGCTGCTGCAGCTCGGCGTTCGAGGAGGCCGAAGCCCCCGGCCCGTGCGAGGGTCAGGGACTCCTCCAACAGTGGGGTCGCGGTGCTCGGTTCAGCTCCTGCGGCCAGGCGAGCCTGGGCTCGGTGGAGCAGACTGTCCGCCAGGAAGTAGGGGGTTCGTTCCTGGCGGCAGTGAGTGATGGCGCGGTCGAAGTGCGCGTCGGCCGAGCCCCAATCGCCGAGGGTGGCGCTCAGTCGTCCGAGAAGGGTGGCGACGGGCGCAATGGTCCCCTGTGAGCTCCAGGTGGACCACCAGTGCTCGAAGGGCTCGAGCTGCTCGTACAGCCAGGCCGCCTCGGAGCTGTCGGCGAGTTCGACCGCCACGATGGAGAGTGCCCCGAGATTCGGCAGAAAGGAGCTGTCCCTGGGGATCGTTCGGCCCCAGGCGAACGCGCTCGGGGCGCGCTCGCGTGCCTCGGCGTGCCGATCGGCTTCGCACAGGCTCATCAGGTGGTGGGCCTCGGCGATCGCCGACACTGCGCTCGCCTGATCGACGATCGACCCGAACAGGTCGGCCGCCTCGTCGTTGCGGCCGAGCTCGCGGAGGGTGAAGCCGCGCAGGTTGACGTACCAGATCAGCCCGTCCTGCTCTCCGGTCTCGGTGACGAGCGCGAGCAGCTCCTCGGCCAGGCGTTCGGCCGCGGTCAGGTCACCGAATCGGAGCTCGAAGCCACACTGGGACGCGGTGAGCTGCCACGAGGCCGACTTGCGCATCTGGTCGACGGCCCTGGACATCTTCTCGAGTCCCTCGGCGTACATCGATCGATCGCCCGTCCATGCGCCCAGCCCGGCGAGCTGCTGGGAGGAGGCCGCGGCGTTCGAGGGAGTCTGGTTGGCTTCCACGATGTGCGTGAGCTCGGCGATCACGTCGGCCGCGTGATCGAGCCGGTCGGGGAGGGTGCACACCATTGCCGCGCTGCTGAGGGCATCGCACAGCACTGCTGGGTCGTCGAGGCGGCGAGCCATGGCGACCGCCTCGTCGGACAGCGCGACGAATCTCGCCTGATCTCCGTACATGAGCTCCCGACTCAGGGCTGCGGTCACGAGGGCCCGTTCCTGGCTGTCCCCGTCGGGGAGGATCGCGAGGCACTGCTCGTGCCGGGCGACGGCGCGGTCGACCACCTCGAAGACGCGCGCCACGAACCCGCGGCTCGTGTCGAGCAGGACCCGGGCCATGCGGTGGCCGTCGCCGATCGCCGCGGCCAGTTCACAGGCTCGGTCGATGGCCGGCTCGTAGTCCTGGCCCGTCCATCGGAGCGCCACCGCGAGGCCGTGGGCGGCATCGGCGGCTTGCTCGGGCAGGTCGAGCCCGAGGTCGTCGATGGTGTCGAGCGCGCGTTGATGGAGCTCACCTGCTTCGTCGAAGGCGAGGGTGTCGAGTGCGCGGGCTCCGGCCAGCAGCAGGTAGGTCACGGCCTTGTCGCCGACATCGAGGGGGGCCGCTTCGGCGTAGTGCTGAGCGAGGGCGAGGGTGTCGTCGGGGTGGATCGATTCGCAGGCCTCGGCGACGCTGAGGTGCATGCGGAGGCGACGGGTGGTTCGCAGCTCGGCGAGCAGCGTCGATCGAACGAGCGCGTGGGCGAAGCGCCACCGTGTCGGCCCCGCCTCGTCGACGAGCCGGGCATCGACGGCCTCGTCGACCGCGTCGAGACAGCGGCTCGAACCGCCCGCGACCTGTCCGAGGACGTCGAGGTTGAACTCTCGGCCGACGACCGCGGCCCAGGCGAGCACGTCGTTCGCCTCGGCGGAGAGTCGGGAGAGTCGCCGACCGACGACCTCGCGGATCCCGTCTGGAATCGTCATCTCGCTCACCGAGGTGGAGCCCACCCAGCGTTCGCCGTCGTTGACCAGATCTCCGTTCTCGATGAGGTGCCGGAGCAGCTCGCCGACGAAGAACGGGTTCCCTTCGGTCTCCGCGTACACGGCTGCCGCCAACGCGCGAGAGGCGTCATCGAGCTCCTGCTGCGCCGCCGTTTCGATGAGCTCCTCGATGCCGCTCTGATCCAAGCCCGTGAGCGCGATGCGCTCGACGGCGGGCACCCGGCGCAGATCCGCCAGCAAGTTGGCGAGGGGATGCATCCGGTCGAGGTCGGTATCTCGGTAGGTGGCCAGGATCATCAGCGGAGTCGTGTCGGCCGAGCGCAGGATGTGGCGCAGCAGGACGAGGGTCGGCTTCCCCGCCCAGTGCACGTCGTCGAGCACGAGTACGAGGCCAGACTCCGAAGCCGCGGCGCCGAGCCATCCGCTGACGGCCTCGAAGAGGTGGTACTGGTCGACCTCGGCGTCGCCGGACCCGGTCGCCGTGGGCACGTCGGGAAAGGTGGTGCGGAGCGCCGGCACGATCCGGGCCAACTCGCCGGGGTTCGGCCCCAGGCACTCGACCGCGGCGTCGGCGGAGCCGGCCACGAAGTGGGAGAGCGCTTCGACGAAGGGTTGGTAGGGCAGGCCGATCTCTTCGTCGCATCGCCCCAGCAGCACCGTCGCTCCGCCGTCGTGGGCGCGACGGGCGAACTCGGCGGCGAGGCGCGTCTTGCCCATCCCCGGCTCTCCCGAGATCAGGACGCACGCTCCGCGCTCGTCCTCGCGGCAGTGCTTCCACGTCTCGACGAGCTGGTCAACGATCCCAGCCCGGCCGCTGAAGGGGAAGGTGCCCTCGCGGACCATCAGCGGAGCGGGGAACGCCACACCACGTTCGGCAGCCGCGACCCGTTCCCACACGACCTCGACCGTCGGCACCGGGTCCGGGAGTCCCTTCAGTTCGAGCGGACCCTTGTCTCGGTAGCCGTGGCCGTCCCGCCGGCGGGCCAGGGTCTCGATGACGGCGGAGGCGAGGATCTGCCCACCCTCGGCCAGATCGCACAGCCGGGCGGCCTCGATGACCGGCGTGCCGAAGACGTCGCCGTCCTCCACGCTCACGTCGCCCACGCTCAGACCGATTCGTACCGCGAGCGCGACGTCGGGCGCCGGCGGCTTCTGGGCGTCGATGCCCTGCTGGATGGCGACGGCCGCCGACACTGCACTGGCGGCCGAGCCGAACGTGGCCAGGAAGCCGTCACCGAGCCCCTTGATCATGTGGCCACCACTGGCGTCGACGACCGTCGCGATCAGCGAGTCGTGCGCACGACGGACCACCTCGGCAGCGTCCTCGCCGAGCTTGGCCCGCAACTCGGTGGACCCGACCAAGTCGGTGAAGAGGACCGTCAGTGTGTCGAGCAACGGATCAGACCCGGCCTCCTGCATTGCCACGAGTATGACAGCCTCTCCCGTGGCCTCGTGATCGTCGATCCTGATCCATCCGCCACCGACCGAGCCGACCACCAGCGCTGATCAGGGCCGCTCCGCGGTTGCGCGTGCCCGGTACTGGTCGCGGATGCGGCGTTTGTAGAGCTTGCCGTTGTCGGCTCTGGGGAGGCGGTCGACGAACTCGATCCGGCGGGGGCACTTGAAGTGGGCCAGGTGACTGCGGCAGTGCTCGATGATGTCGGCGGCCAGCTGCTCGTTGCCCTCGGCTCCGTTGCGCAGCTCGACCACCGCGAGGACCGACTCTCCCCAGTCGTCGTCGGGGATGCCGATGACCGCGGCGTCGCCCACTGCGGGATGGGCGAGCAGCTGGCCCTCGACCTCGGCCGGGTAGACGTTGACGCCGCCCGAGATGATGAGGTCGACGCTCCGGTCGGTGAGGAAGAGGTAGCCGTCGTCGTCGAGATGGCCGACGTCGCCGAGGGTGAAGTACTCACCGCGGTAGGTGCCCATCGTCTTGTCGGGATCCTTGAAGTAGGCGAATCCGCCGCCCTTCGGCGAGCGGAGGTAGATGCTGCCGGTCTCGCCGGGAGGGAGCTCCTCCCCGTCGACGTCGAGGATCTTGATGTGGTCCTCGACCGGCACACGGCCGACCGTGCCGGGCCGGGTCTGCCATTCGATGCTGTCGACGAAGGTCCCGGTTCCCTCGGTGGCGGCGTAGTACTCGAGCAGCACCGGCCCCCACCAGTCGATCATGCGCTGCTTCACGGCAACCGGGCACGGCGCAGCGCCGTGCCACACGTAGACGAGCGACGAGGTGTCGGCGGCGTCACGGACCTCGTCGGGCAGCGACAGGAGACGATGGAACATCGTCGGCACCATGTGGGAGTGGGTGATGCGGTGCTCGGCGATGAGGCGCAGTGCCTCCTCGGCCGACCACCCGTCCATCAACACGATGCCGACGCCGACCGCGGCGGGCGCCGCCATCGAGAAGGCCAGCGGCGCGGCGTGGTAGAGCGGTCCGGTGCAGAGGTGCATCGACGTCTCGGCGACCTGTCCGATCGGCGGCAGAGCACTCTGACGGGAGGGTGCGGAAGCCGCGGCGGCCCGCACCGCCGCTGCGTCGCGGTGCACGCCTTTCGGTCGGCCGGTGGTGCCCGAGGTGTAGAGCATCGTCGACCCGAGGACCGGATCGGCCAGGGCGTCGCCCGACTCGGCGGCCAGCACGGCGTCAAAGCCGTCGAAGCCGTCGATCTGACCGCCGACCGAGAAGAGGGTCGTGGCCCCGGCGGCCTGCTCGGCCGCGTCGGCGGCGACCCGGGCGAAGCGGGCGTCGGCCACGAAGGTCTTCGCCTCGCAGTCGTCGACGATGTAGGCCGCCTCTTCGGCCGTCAGGTGCCAGTTGATGGGCGTGAAGCGCAGCCCGGTCCGCTGCGCCGCCGCGAGCACGGTGGCGAACTCGGCCCTGTTGGAGATCATGGCGGCCACCGCGTCGCCTGCGACCAGGCCCCGCGCTCGCCATGCCCGGGCGAGTTGGTTGGCCTCGGCATCGAGCTGGGCGAAGGTGCGGTCGCCGTGCTCACTGATGATGGCAGCCGCGTCGGGCCGGCGGCCGGCCCAGAAGCTGAGCGTGGTGCCGGTGGCCGCCGCTTCCAGCATGGCGGTCCGCGTCTCGTCATCGCTCATGAGCCACCTCCCCCACCGCTCGCCCCGCGCTCCACCGACGGCTCCTTGGGCAGTCCGAGCACCCGCTCCCCGGCGATGTTGCGCTGCACCTGCGCGGTCCCGCCCCAGATCGTGCCTGAGCGGCTACCGAGGAAGTCTCGCTGCCAGCGGTCGAGCCGGTAGTCGTCGCCGTCGGGTCGGATCATCGCGTCGGCGCCTCGCATCTCCATGACCCACGAGCCCAGGTCGCGCGAGTACTCACTCCAGAACATCTTGTTGAGCGACGCCCCGGGCCCGGGTTCCTTGCGGGCCACCACCTCGGACAGGGTGCGCAGACCCTGGTAGCGCATGATCTCGCAGCGGGTGAATGCCCATGCGAGCTTCTGGCGGATCAACGGGTCGTCGGCCAGGCCCTTGCGACGCACCTCGTCGACGACTCGCCAGAACTGCTTCTCGAATCGGACGTGCTGGGTGGTGGCGTTGCCGCCGCGCTCGTTGCCGAGCGTGGTCATGGTGACCCGCCAGCCGTTGTTGAGCCCGCCGATGATGTTGTCGACCGGCGCCCGCGCCTCGGTCAGGAAGGTCTCACTGAAACCGCGGTCGCCGGTGATCTGCCGGATGGGCCGCAGCTCGATGCCGTTGGTTCCCCCGTCGCCGTCCTTCATCGGCAGCAGCACATAGGAGATGCCACGATGCTTCGGCGCGTCGGGGTCGGTGCGGCAGAGGCAGAACATCATGTTGGCCAGCGTCGCCCCCGAGGTCCACACCTTCTGGCCCGTGATCACGATCTCGTCGCCGTCGACCACACCCCTCGTCTTGAGCCCGGCGAGGTCGGACCCCGCGTCGGGCTCGGAGAACCCCTGGCAGTAGCGGTCGGAGCCGTCGATGATCCGGGGAAGGAACCTCGCCTTCTGCTCGTCGGTGCCGTGCACGATGATCGACGGACCCACCAGCCACTCGCCCATACCGCGAGTCACGCGGGGGACGCCTGCCCGGGCGAACTCTTCGTTCATCACCGCCACCTCCACGCCGGTCAGGCCACGGCCGCCGAACTCCTTGGGCCAGCTCACGCAGAGGTACCCGGCCTCGTGGAGCGTGTCGGTCCACTGCCTCACGAGCTCACCGCCGGCGGCGAGGGTGCGCTGTTCGTCGGCGTCGGGGTCGAAGCCGTCGGGGAGGTTGGCTTCGAGCCACTGCCGCAGCTCGTCGCGGAATGCCGCGGCCTCGGGACCGAAATCGAGTTCCATCGCCATGGTCTGTGTCTGTCTCCTGTAGCGCGCTAGGGGCTGGGTTCGAACAACGGGAGCTGTCGCCCGTCGGACAGCTCGTGCCACGCGACCTGTACGGCCATGCCCACCACCACATCATCGGGCTCGCAGCCGATGATGTTGGTGAGCATCCGCACGTCCTCGGGCAGGCTGACGATCGCGACGGCGTAGGGGCCGTCGTCGGCGTCGCGGCCCATGCCGGGCCGGTGGTGCACGCTCACTGCGTAGACCTCGCCGGTGCCTCGTGCAGCCTGCCAGCCGAGGTCGTCGCTCAGACAACGGGGGCACACGGGCCGGGGATACCAGAAGGCGGCATCGCACTCGTTGCACCACGGCAGCAGCAGCACCCCGTCGCCGGCCGCCGTCCAGAACGGTTCGTCTTCCCCGCCGTCGGGTTCCATCAGCTTCATCGGGTCGCCTCGGTGCCGAGCACCACGGTGCCCATGGTCGAGAGCACGCCGCCAGAGCCGTGGGCGACTGCGATCTCGGGCCCGTCGAGCTGCCGGTCGCCGGCTTCACCGCGCAGCTGGCGGACTGCCTCGACGATCAGGAACATGCCGTACTGACCAGGGTGGGTGCACGACAGGCCCCCACCATTGGTGTTCATGGGCAGCGACCCGCCCGGGCCGAGCTTGCCGTCGGCCGCGAACTCGCCGCCCTCGCCCTTGGCGCAGAAACCGAGATCCTCGAGGTGCAGGAGCGCGGTGATGGTGAAGCTGTCGTAGCCCATGAGGAGGTCGACGTCGGCGGTGGTCACGCCCGCGGTGGCGAAGGCGGCGGGGCCGGACACCGCGCCGGCGGTGGTGGTGAGGTCGGGCATCTGCGTCATCGACGAGCCGTGGTCGCTCGCCGAGGCGGCGCCGAGCACGTAGACCGGTGGCCGGGCCAGATCGGCGGCCCGTGCCGACGACGTGAGCACGAAGGCACCCGCGCCGTCGGTCACCAGGCAGCAGTCGAGCAGGTGCAGGGGCGACGCCTGCATCGCCGAGCCGACCACGTCGTCGATCGTGATCGGGTCGCGATGGCGCGCGACCGGGTTCAGCGCCGCCCACCGCCGGGTGTCGACCGCGATCTGGGCCAGTTGCTCGGCGGTGGTTCCGTACTCGGCCATGTGGCGGCTCGCCGACAGCGCGTACGAGCCGATCGGACCGCGCAGGCCGTAGGGCATCTCCCACGCCATCCCCGGTGGCGGCGCGCCGAAACGGCGGGGCCCGGAGTTGGCCGATGAACGCTTGCGGTCGCTGCGTGGCGTGGCCGCGTAGACGCCGACCACCACCTCGCACAGCCCGGCTGCGATCGCGGCGGCCGCATGTTCGACGTGCAGCTCGTAGCTCGATCCGCCCACCGCGGTGCCGTCGAGGAACCGGGGATGGATGCCGAGGAACTCGGCCATGCCGGAAGGGTTGCCGCCGTAGCAGAGGCCATCGACGTCGTCGATGGCGAGCCCGGCGTCCGCCAGCGCTTCGCGGATCATGCGGGCCTCGAGGGCGAGACCTCGCTGGTCGAGCTCGCCCGTCGGCGACACCGCCTCGGCAACGCCCACGATGGCGGTGGCGGCACGGAGCCCGGTCACCCGCCGGTCTCCACGGGCGTCGTCGGTGGGAGTGCGATGTCGAGCTCCTCGAGGAGGCTCCGTGCGTAGGCGACCTTGCCGGTGCGCTCGGCCGGGTCGCCGGTGCACAGGGCGTGGGCGGCCTCGGCGATGTACTCGACGGGCTCGAGCATGTCGTCGGGCACGTTTCGGTTGAGACCGTGGTGGATCACGCCGGGCGTGGCGACCAGGCCGGAAGGAGACAGGACGTTGACGGCGATGCGGTCGGCGTAGAGCTCGGCCGCGAGCCCGGTGGTGAAGCGCTCGAGCGCGGCCTTGCACATGCCGTAGACGGTGCCGCCGGTCATGCCCCGGCGATAGGGCGGGCCCTGCGGGTGGCGGGCCGCGCCGGAGGAGATGTTGAGGATCCAGCCCTCGCCGGCGTCGCGCATCCCGCCGACCACGGCGCGGGCCAGCTCGAACGGAGCCCGTACCTGGACCTCGAACATCGTGTCGTAGTGCTTCTGGCTGAACTGCTCGACTGGCTCGAAGTAGGTGATCGCCGCGTTGTTGACGAGCACGTCGATCCGGCCGAGACCTGTCGTCACCTCGCTGATCATGCGGGCTCTGTCGTCGGCGTCGGCCAGGTCGGCGATCACGCCGATGGCGGTGCCACCCCGGCTGGTGATCCCGGCGACGGCCGACTCCACACTTCCGGGCAGCGGGTGGTCGCCATCGGCCCTCGTCCGAGCCGACAGTGCGACCGCGGCCCCGTCGGCGGCGAAGCGCTCGGCGATCGCGGTGCCGATCCCGCGGCTCGCGCCAGTGACCAGCACCACCTTGCCGTCGAGAGATCCTGGGTCTGCCACGAGTATGTCTACGGCTCCCGAGCCGCACCCCTGGGTTCGACCGTAGTCGCACCGCTCCTGGGTGCGCGATGGCGACGGCGCGTCAGGGGCGAAGCGGCCTCCCTCAGACGAGAGGACGTGCGGCGATCACTCGAGAATCCGCTCCCTTTCGCTCACGATGGAAGGCCGAGCATGGGCGATTGCACCGAGAAGCCCGAACAGGCCGAGCTCCCGAGGACGTTCATGCTGAGGAGCGCGACGAGTCGGCCCTGGCCATCGAGCACCGGCTCGACGGTCAGGGTGACCAAGGTGGCCTCAGGCACTCCTTCACAGGTCAAGCCTGCGCCAGCAGGGAGCTCGACGAAGAGGTCGAGGAGCAGCCCCGCCGACGACACGACGTCGGAGCCAACGAGGGAAGCCGGACCCTCGCCGTCGAGGTCGCCGGTGCAGACCGCACCCACGCAGTTGATCACGAGAGGCAGCGAAATCGTGGGCGGGCAGTCCCCACGGTCGCCGAAGCACTGTGGGAACCCGTCATTGACCAGGTCCCACGTTCCGGCGGTCTGGCCCACCGACGTCGCCGAGGGCCGCGAACCTGTGGCCGTTCGCCTTCGCGGATGACGGCCGCCGCCGTCCAAGTGGTCCCCAGGTCGATGCCCAGGCAGTAGCCGCCCATCGACCGACGCTGCGCCAGCCGTCGGTCGACCGGCGACCACGACCCCCACGACGAGGTCTGCCAGCTCGGCCAACAGTCCGAGTCGACCGTGATGCCCGGCCGGCCAGTTCGGACACTCGACAGTTGACCCGACGCGTTCCCGACTCGACCCGACAGCGTCCTGACGCGGAGCGAACCACCCGACCCCACCTGCCCATTGTCGGTTTCGACGCGGGTCCACGAGGGACGAGGGCCGAGGGCGGGGGCTGTCGAAAACCCGGGAGAACCGTGTCCGGTTCAGGGCTCATTGAACTCGTGGCTGGCGTTCTCCGGCCCCTCGGTCACGGTCTCGAACAGGAAGGGGGCCCACCGCCAGGTCTTGACGACCACCAGCGCCGTCTCACGCCCTCTCCAGATCACGTAGTCTCGAGGAGACATCGGCCGACCGTCGGTCGAGTGCGAGACCCCGGAGGCCGGGCATGTCCGATGTCGTGAAGTCAGCGATCGTGCAGTGCGCCTGGACCGGCGACGTGGAGTCGATGATCGAGCTCCACGAGAAGTTCGTCGCCGAGGCCGCGGCAGCCGGAACCCAGGTGATGTGCTTCCAGGAGCTCTTCTACGGGCCCTACTTCTGTCAGGTGCAGGACGCCAAGCACTACAGCTATGCGGAGGCCATCCCCGACGGCCCCACCACGAAGCGGTTCCAGGAGATCGCGGCCAAGCACGGCATGGTCCTCGTGCTCCCGATGTACGAGGAGGAGCAGCCCGGCATCCTCTACAACACCGCCGCGGTCATCGACGCCGACGGGTCCTACCTCGGCAAGTACCGCAAGACCCACATCCCGCAGGTGAAGGGGTTCTGGGAGAAGTTCTATTTCCGGCCCGGCAACCTCGGGTACCCCGTCTTCGACACCGCGGTGGGCAAGGTCGGCGTCTACATCTGCTACGACCGTCACTTCCCCGAGGGATGGCGCGCCCTCGGCCTCAACGGCGCCCAGATCGTGTTCAACCCGTCGGCCACCAGCCGAGGGTTGTCGGCCTACCTGTGGCAGCTCGAACAGACCGCGTCGGCCGCAGCCAACATGTACTTCGTCGGCGCCATCAACCGCGTGGGCATCGAGCCCCTCGGCGACAACGACTTCTACGGCACGTCCTACTTCGCCAACCCGCGCGGTCAGTTCGTCGACGGCACCGCTTCGGATCAGGAGGAGGAGCTGGTCATCCGCGACCTCGACCTCGGGCTGGTCGAGGAGGTCCGCGCCCAATGGGCGTTCTACCGGGACCGTCGCCCCGACATGTACGGACCCCTGGTGGAGTCCTGAGGCCGGGAAGTGACCTCGAGCACCGAGCTGCACGAGCGCTACCGGGCGGTCATGCCGTCGTTCGTCAGCCCGCTGTACGCGGAGCCAGTGTCGATCGACCACGGCGAGGGCGGCTACGTGTTCGACCTGGAGGGCAACCGCTACCTCGACTTCTTCGGTGGCGTGCTCACCACATCGATCGGCCACGCCAACCCCGAGGTCGTCGCCGCGGTGCAGGCCCAGGCTGCCAAGGTGATGCACACCTCGACGCTCTACTTGTCCGAGCCGATGATCGAGCTGGCCGAGGAGATCGCGGCGATCTCCGGCATTGCCGACGCCCGGGTGTTCTTCACGGCGTCCGGCACCGAGGCCATCGACACCGCGATCCTGCTCGCCACGTCGTATCGCAAGTCCAACCAGGTGCTGGCGATGCGCAACAGCTACCACGGCCGGTCGTTCACGGCGCAGGCGATCACGTCGCAGTCCGCATGGTCGTCGACGAGCCTGTCCGGGCTCTCGGTCAACTTCGTGCAGGGCGGCTACCGGCTCCGGAGCCCCTTCCGTGCGCTCGACGACACCGCGTTCACCGAGGCCTGCGTCGACGACCTCCAGCAGGTGCTCGACATGATGACCGCGGGCGATGTCGCCTGCCTGATCGCCGAACCCATCCAGGGGGTCGGCGGCTTCGCCACCCCGCCGGACGGCTTCTTCGGCTCGCTGGGCAAGGTGCTCGACAACCACGGGATCCTGTTCATCAGCGACGAGGTCCAGACCGGCTGGGGCCGCACGGGCGATCACTTCTGGGGCTACCAGGCCCACGATGTCGAGCCCGACATGCTCACCTTCGCGAAGGGGGTCGGAAACGGGGTTGCCCTCGCTGGGGTCGTCGCCCGGGCCGAGATCATGGACACGATCAGCGTCAACTCGTTCTCGACCTTCGGCGGCAATCCGCTCTCGGCCGCAGGCGGCCTCGCGACCTTGCGTCACATTCTGGCCAACGACCTTCAAGGCAACGCCAAGCGGATGGGCGAACGGCTGCGCGCCGGGATCGGTCCCGTCGTCGACCGCACGCCGTGGATCGCCGAGCAGCGCGGGCGCGGTCTCATGCAGGCGATCGAGATGGTGCATCCGGACACGATCGAACCCGATGCGGCCCGCGCCGGCGCGGTGCTCGAGGCCTGCAAGCGAGAGGGCCTGCTGGTGGGCAAGGGCGGCCTCTACGGCAACTCGCTGCGGATTGCGCCCATGCTCAACGTGAGCGAGGCCGAGATCGACGAAGGCTTGACGGCAATGACGGCCGCCGTCGAATCGGTGGACTGAAGCGACAAGGAGCGAAAAGGAGCGACATGACGATCCTCATCAAGAACGGAACCGTGATCACGTCGACGGGTGCAGATCCGGCGGAGGTGCTGGTCGATGGCGAGCAGATCGTCGCGGTCATGGCACCGGGATGCGATGTCGCGGTCTCGGCGGAGTCGGGGGCCGAGCGCGTCATCGACGCGTCCGACCTCTACGTCATCCCCGGCGGCGTCGACGGCCACACGCACATGGAGCTTCCCTTCGGCGGCACGGTCGCATCCGACGACTTCGAGAGCGGCACCCGGGCGGCAGCTTGGGGCGGCACCACCACGATCATCGACTTCGCGGTCCAGTCGTTCGGGCAGAGCGTGCGCGACACCCTCGAGCAGTGGCAAGCGAAGGCCGAGGGCAAGTGTGCGATCGACTACGGCTTCCATCAGATCATCGGCGACGTCACCGAACAGTCACTGAAGGACATGGACTCCCTCGTCGACGAAGGGATCTCGAGCTTCAAGCTCTTCATGGCCTACCCCGGTGTCTTCTTGTCCGACGACGGACAGATTCTGCGAGCGATGCAACAGGCAGCCGGCAACGGCTCGCTGGTCATGATGCATGCCGAGAACGGTCTCGCCATCGACGTGCTCGCCCAGCAGGCGGTCGAGCGCGGCGAGACGGCACCGATCAACCACGGCTACGTCCGCCGCAAGGAGCTCGAGAGCGAGGCGACGCATCGGGCGATCCAGCTCGCGAAGGTCGGCGCGGCGCCGCTCTACATCGTGCACCTGTCGTGCAGCGAGGCTCTGGAGCAGGTGGCGATCGCCCGAGGAAACGGGGCCAACGTGTTCGCCGAGACCTGCCCGCAATACCTCGAGTTCAACGTCGAGGACCATCTCGGCAAGCCCGGTTTCGAAGGAGCGGCCTACGTCTGCTCGACGCCCCTCCGCACCAAGCACGAGCACCACCATGAGGACCTCTGGAGGGGCCTGCGGACGAACGACCTCTGCATCGTGTCGACCGATCACTGTCCGTTCTGCATGAAAGAGCAGAAGGAGCTCGGCGTCGACGACTTCCGCGCCATCCCCAATGGGATCGGGGGTGTCGAGCACCGGATGGATGTCATCTACCAGGGTGTCGTCAAGGGTGAGATCACCTTGCCCCGATGGATCGAGCTGTGCGCCACCACACCGGCCCGCATGTTCGGCCTCTACCCCCGAAAGGGCACCATCCAGCCCGGCGCCGACGCCGACATCGTGTTGTACGACCCCAACGCCCAGTGGACGATCAGCGTCGACAACCACCACATGAACCTCGACAACTCCGCCTACGAGGGGTTCCGTGTGGACGGACACGTCCACACGGTGATGTCGCGTGGGCGGGTGATCGTCGAGAACGAGACCTACCTCGGCTCGGCCGGCGACGGGCAGTATCTCCGCCGCGGGTTGTCGCAATACCTCATCTGACGCACACCGCACCTGATCGGAGACAACCGGTGAAGACGATCCAACACCTCATCGAGGGGGAGTTCCGCGACGGCACATCCGGCCGCACGTCCGCCGTGTTCAACCCGGCCACGGGCGAGCAGTCGGCCGAGGTGGCGCTCGCGAGCGTCGAAGAGGTCGATGCGGCCGTCGCCTCGGCGCGCGCAGCCTTCGAAGACTGGCGTCACGTCAGCGTCGCCAAACGCACGAAGCTCATGTTCGAGTTCCGCAACCTCGTCGTGGCCAACGCGGATGAGATCGCGGCGAGGCTCACCGCGGAGCACGGCAAGGTGCTGTCCGACGCCGGCGGCGAGGTCGCGCGGGCCATCGAGAACATCGAGTTCGCCTGCGGGCTCGCAGAGCACCTGAAGGGGAGCTACAGCGAGCAGGCGTCCTCGGGCGTCGACGTCTATTCGGTGCGCCGTCCGTTGGGCGTCGTTGCCGGGATCACCCCGTTCAACTTCCCGGCGATGGTGCCCGCGTGGATGTTCCCCAACGCGATCGCGTGCGGCAACACGTTCGTGTTGAAGCCCTCCGAGCGCGATCCGTCGGCACCGCTGCTGCTCGCGGAGCTGTTGCAGGAGGCGGGCCTCCCGCCCGGTGTCCTCAACGTGGTGCAGGGAGACAAGGTCGCAGTCGACGCCCTGCTCGGCCACCCCGACGTGAAGGCGGTGAGCTTCGTCGGTTCGACGCCGATCGCGAAGTACGTCTACGAAACGGGCACCGCCGCGGGCAAGCGGATCCAGGCACTCGGCGGCGCGAAGAACCACATGGTCGTGCTGCCCGACGCCGACATCGATCTCGCCGCCGATTCGGCCGTGTCGGCTGCCTATGGCTCGGCCGGGGAACGGTGCATGGCGGTCTCGGTGGCCGTGGCGGTCGGCGGCGTGGGCGATGCGCTCGTCGACGCCATCAAAGTCCGCATGGAGAAGCTGTCCATCGGGGCCGGCACCGACCCGGGCTCGGAGATGGGGCCCCTCATCACCGAGGAGCATCGCGACCGTGTCGCGGGCTACATCGGGGCCGGCGCCGATGCCGGCGCAACGGTCGTCGTCGACGGCCGCGACGCGCGTTTCGACGGCGATGGGTTCTTCCTCGGCGTCTCCTTGATCGACCACGTGACGCCGGAGATGTCGGTCTACACCGACGAGATCTTCGGCCCCGTGTTGAGCGTGGTGCGCGTCGACACGTACCAGGAGGCGGTCGACCTTCTCGCCGGCAATCCGTGGGGCAACGGCGCAGCGATCTTCACCCGTGACGGTGGGGCCGCACGCCGGTTCCAGGAGGACGCCGACGCCGGAATGGTGGGCATCAACGTCCCCATCCCGGTGCCCGTCGGCTACCACTCCTTCGGCGGATGGAAGGACTCCGCCTTCGGCGACACCACCATGTACGGACCCGAGGGGATTCACTTCTTCACCCGGCCCAAGGTGCTCACCACCCGCTGGCCCGATCCCGTCACCAGCGCCGTCGACCTAGGATTCCCGACCAACCGCTGAGGAGCGAGCTCATGGACTTCGGAGTGGTACTGCAGACCGACCCACCGGCGTGGCGGGTGGTCGATCTCGCGAAGAAGGCCGAGACGCTCGGCTTCACGCACGGGTGGACCTTCGACAGTCATGTCCTCTGGCAGGAGCCCTACGTCATCTACAGCCAGATGCTGTCGGCGACGAACCGGATGGTGGTCGGACCCATGGTCACCAACCCCGGCACCCGCAACTGGACGGTCACTGCGAGCCTGTTCGCAACGCTCAACGACATGTTCGGAAACCGCACCATCTGCGGCATCGGTCGGGGCGACTCGGCGATGCGGGTGATCGGCCACACTCCCCACAAACTGACCTCCCTCGCCGAGGCGATGACTGTCATCAAGGGGCTCGCCGAGGGCAACGAGGTCACCTATCGGGGGACCCAGCAGCAGTTCCCGTGGTGTCACGACTCGGAGCTGAAGATCCTCATGGCCGCCTACGGGCCCAAGGCGCTCGAGCTCTGCGGCACGCAGGCCGACGGCTTCATCCTCCAGCTGGCCGATCCCCAGATCGCAGAGTGGACGATCGCCGCGGTTCGGGCCGCGGCCGAGAAGGCGGGCCGCGATCCGGACTCGCTCTACATCTGCGTCGCCGCGCCGGCGTACGTCGGCACCGACATCGAGCACCAGCGCGACCAGTGCCGGTGGTTCGGGGGCATGGTCGGCAACCACGTGGCCGACCTCGTCGATCGCTACGGCGACGAGACCGGGGCGGTGCCTGAGGCGCTGACCGACTACATCAAGGGCCGCGAGGGCTACGACTACAGCGGCCACGGCAAGGCGGGGCACGACCACACCGACTTCGTGCCCGACGAGATCATCGACAGGTTCTGCATCCTCGGCGACGAGGCCGCACACATCGCCCGGCTGGAGGAGCTGAAGGCGCTCGGCGCCGACCAGTTCGCGATCTACCTGATGCACGACCAGAAGGACGAGACCCTCAACGCCTACGGCCAGCGGATCATCCCCGCCGTCAACGGCTGAATCCGGGCTCGACTCGGCCACCGTCGCTCACCTGCACCCGTGGTGCGGTGTCGTGGACGACGCCTCGGGCGCCGGGTTGGCCCGTGTCATCCGCTCGAGCGAGCTCGAGCGACTCGACCGCCACGGCGACTTCACCGTGATTCGCCGAAACCTAAGCTCCGGACGTGGACCGCCCCGAAACGCGCTACATCGATTCAGGCGGCACCGCCATCGCCTACCAGGAGTTCGGCGACGGCACTGAACCTCTGCTCGTCGTCGGTGCCCAGATGAATCACATCGAAACGATGTGGGAGGTCCCGGTGATGGCGCGCCACATGCGTCAACTCGGCAGCTTCGCTCGGATCACGTTCTTCGACCGCCGCGGGGTCGGGCAGTCGGATCGTCTCTCACCCGAGGTGACGACGACGATCGACGACCATGTGGCCGACATCGGGGCGATCGTCGAGGCGATGGGAGGCGCGCCGGTCAAGGTCTTTGCCAACGCCGAAGGCTGCGCTCCTGCCATCGTCTTCGCGGCGCAGAATCCCCACCAGGTGTCGCAGCTCGTCCTCTACGCCGCCACGGCGCGACTGGGCCATGCCGACGACTACCCGATCGGCATTCCGGACGAGTACCTACGAGTTGAATTCAACACCTGGGGTGATGCCCAGTCGCCACAGGCCATCGGCCTCATCACGCCGAGCATGGAGAACGATCCCGAATGGCGTTCGACCTACGCTCGGATGCAGCGGCTGTCAGGGAGCCCGAGGTCGGCCGAGCGGTTCTGGGGTCTCACCAGCACGTTCGATGTGCGCGACAGCGCTCCGCTGGTCAGGTGCCCGGTCCTGCTCCTGCACGTCGTCGGCGACCGGCTCTATCCGGTCTCGCACGGTCGCTGGCTCAGGGAACGGATTCCGGATGCTCAGCTGCTCGAGCTGGAGGGATCAGACCACTTCTACTTTCACGAGAACGCCGACGCGATTGCGGCCGCGATCGAGGAGTTCATCGTCGGGACGAGCCGGTCGGGCTCCTATGGCCAAGAACTCGCGACCATCGTGTTCGTCGACATCGTCGACTCGACGCCGACTGCTACGCGACTGGGAACGAGAGCGTGGCGAGAGAAGCTCGACCTGGTCAACCAGAGCCTGTCGACAGAGGTCGGGCGTCACTCCGGACGAATCGTGAAGGACCTCGGCGATGGCCTCCTGGCCTGTTTCTCGATTCCGAGCGCAGCGATCGACTTCGCTGAAGACGCTCACCTGGTCGCAGCGCGACACGATCTCCAACTCCGTGTCGGCATCCACATCGGGGAGATCGAGCGCCGCGACGACGACGTGATCGGTCCGGCCGTCAACGTCGCCGCACGCATTCAGACCGCAGCTCGACCGGCCCAGACCCTCGTGAGCCAAGGGGTTCGAGAAGCACTTCACGGT
>DATKWD010000129.1:0-6222 GCA_035529695.1 Acidimicrobiales bacterium
CAACGCGCCCACACCCGGTGGCAGGAGGCGCAGCTCGGGCGACCCGTCCCGACCGACGACGAGGATCGCGTCCGCCGTCTCGCAGCCACCCTGCTGGACGTCGGCGAGTCGCCGGCAGCCGTTCGCAGCCACCTCGAGCGATGGCGGTTCAGTCCCGACCTCGCGAGCGCAGGTGTCGAGTGGGCGGTCCAGCAGCCGCCCGACACTCCGCCCGAGGCCGCCTGACCAGGGGCTCGCGCTCAAGCGGTGTCGGCGTTGGCCTTGATGCGCTCGCACTCCATGCGCAGCTCAGCCAACGACCCCTTGCGTGCCGCGTCGTCCAGCCTCGGCTGCCGCCTGCGACGCCGAGCCGTTCCCAACGCATCGCGAGCCTCGCCCGGCGACGTTCCGGTCGCGCCTGCCAACCAATCCTCTGCGGAGCGAGCACCATCGCGCTCCCACGCACGGCCCTGAGCCACCCGCTCGGCGACCGATGCCTCCATCGCCGAGGCTGCGTTGACGATCGAACGCACCACCCCCACCAGCCTCACGGCGTCGTGCGGAGAGAGCGAGTCGGCCTCGAACTTCAATGCGACGGCACACAACCGGTCACGGATTTCCGTGATCTCAAAGCACCACCCATCAAACCCATGTTCGTACCCTCTCCAGGGGGTGCGACGGCTACCGCCGGGATCGGGAGGCCGTCAGGCCTCGGATTTCTTGGGCTTTCGGAAGGTGCTGATGACCTCGATCAGGGTCGCGACGCCGAATCCGGTGCCGCCCCTGCTCCGTAGGCTGTCGCTTGCATCGACGAACGCCGGCCCCGCGATGTCGATGTGCGCCCACGCGATGTCGTCACCGACGAAGTTCGACAGGAACACGCCCGCCACCGACGCGCCTGCGTATCGGTCGCCGCTGATGTTCTTGATGTCTGCGACCGAGCTCTCGATCGACTTGGCGAGCTTGGGGGGAAGCGGAAGCGGCCAAAGTTCCTCGCCCGCTCGATCACCTGCATCACGCACCGCATCGAGAAACCCCTGGTGGCGGCCCATCAGGCCGGCGATGTCGTTGCCGAGCGCCACCATGCAGGCACCGGTGAGCGTCGCGACGTCGATGATGGCGTCGGGTTCGTCCTCGGTGGCCAACGACAAGGCGTCGGCGAGCACCAGCCGACCCTCGGCGTCGGTGTTCAGCACCTCGACGGTCTTGCCGTTGCGGATCGTGAGCACGTCGCCCACCCGTGTGGCGTCGGGGCCGGGCATGTTGTCGGTCAGCGGCAGGTACGCCTTCACCGCCACCTTCGGTGCCAGCCTCTCGATCACCGACATCGCGCCGACCACCGCGGCGGCGCCGCCCATGTCGCACTTCATGGTCCTCATGCCCTCGGCGGTCTTCAGCGAGAGGCCGCCCGAGTCGAACGTGATGCCCTTGCCGACCAGGGCGAGTCGAGCGCGGGCCCCGACGGGGTCGTAGGAGATCTCGACATATCGGGCCGGCTCGGCAGAGCCACGGTTCACTCCCATGAGGCCGCCGAGCCCCGCCTCTTCGATGTCGACCGAGTCCATCACCGTGACGGTGGTCGCATCACCGGCGCACGCTTCGACGATGCGCTCGGAGAACGCCCGGGGTGTCAGCGAACCGCCCGGCTCGTTGACGAGGTCACGAGCGAGCGCCACCGCCCCCGCCACGATCACCCCACGATCGAGCGCCGCCTGGATCCGCTTGCCGCCCTTGCCGTCGACGAGCACCTCGGTGAGCGACGACGGCTCGGGACGGCTGCGCAGCGCGTCGTAGCTGTAGCTCGCGAGCACCAGCCCTTCACTCAGCGCTTGCGCCGCAGTACGCGGGTCGACATCGGTGTCCTCGAGTTGATCGAGGATCCGGACCGCCGCCTTCGAGAACCGACGCATCGCCCGCGCGCATGCGCCGGCGGCACGTCTGACCTCGGCGGGACCGATGTCGTCGGCACTCCCCAGCCCGACCACCACCAGGAGCGTCCCCTCATCGCCGGGAATCATCGCGGTCTCTCCCACCTCGCCGCCGAAGCCGGTCGCAGCGAGGAAGGCCCAGTCGAGCCCGGTCCCGTCGTCGTCCATCCGGTCCGAGAACACGCCGATGGCGATGGCTTCGACTTCATCGAAGTCGCGGGTGAGGGTGGCAGAGAGGGGCATGCGAAGCCTTTCGGTCAGAGGGGCGAGGCTATGGGATCGATCGTCACCGGCGTGTCAGGCCCGGCGTCGGGGCCCGACGCGAGTTCGAACAGAGCGATGCGGCCGTCATGGCCGGGTGACAGCTCGACCATCACGGCGACCGCGAAGACGGCGACCACCAGCGAGACCAACAGCCCACCGATGCCGTAGACCTCGAGTCCGACCATGGCAGCGACCAGGGTGACGACCGGACCGACGTGAACGGACCGCTTCTCGAGGGGTCGCTGGAGCATCGCTATGTCGAACACCTGGTACGCGACGAACATCGCCGCGATGAACGCCGTCGAGTCGAGATCGACGGCGACGCTGAGGAGGATGACGGCCATTCCGCCGGTCAGGACGCCGAGGAGCGGGAGCAGCGCGAAGATCGCGACCCAGATCGCCAACAACAGACTGCCTGGGACATCGGTGGCCTCGCAGACGACGAAGGTGAACAGGCCGGCGGCGAAGACCCGGCCCAGCGTCAGCATCACATAGCGCCACGCTCGCCGGAACGCGGCGGCGAGCACCGCGGCAGTGAGTTCTCGTCGACGCACGTCACGGATCTGAGCGAGGCCGCTCGTCACCAGCGTGGGTCCGTGCAGGATCATGAACAGAGTCAGGACTCCGGTTGCGAGGAAGGCCACCCCTCGGGTCGCGGCCGAGCGGAGCGCGGTCGCCGTGTCGCCGCCGCGAAGTCGCTCGGGGATCTCGTCGACCAGATCGCGCACACGGTCGCTCAACTCGAATTCGATGGCTGCCTCGCCGAAGCGCTCGGATTCCTCGATTCGCTCGGCTGCGGCCGGGGCCACGCGCTCGAGCCGCCGGGCCTCGCTCTGGAGCTGGTCGATCGATCCGTAGGCGAGTGCACCGATCGGCACGAGCAACCCGACGATGACCGCCACCATCGCCAACGGCCTCGGCATCTTCTGACTCAGTGCGGCGACGATCGGGTGCAGCAGCCCACCGACGATGCTTGCGACGAGCACCCAGCCCAGCACGCGCGTGCTCGCGGCGAGCAGCCTGAGCGCTGCCAAGGCCAGTGTCACCACCACCACGGCCACGGCGACGGACCGGTTGCTGAATCGCAGCCTCGGTCGCTGGGCCATCAGGTCGCACGGTACCGAGCACGTCGCGGCCGATCGGGGACCGAGCATCACCACCGACCCGAGCGTCCCGACGTACCTTCCCCATGCATGTCCGATGTCGACGACGCCACCGTGCCGGCGGGCAGTGCGAACCAATCCGGCATCCTCGACCTCGACTGGCGGGTCGGGGTGGTTGCGGCGGCGACCGCGGCGGTGCTCGCAGTGATCGTCGGGCTGGTGCGCGCGGCGCCGCGCACGTTCACCTGGCTCATCATCGGCGGGCTGCTCGCACTCGCGCTCGATCCGCTGATCGATGCCGTCCAGCGCCGACTCCGGGCCCGCCGGGGCGTCGGCGTCGCCGTCGTCCTCGGGGCCTTGCTCGCCGTCGTCGCCGCGCTGGTACTGCTGCTCGGACCGCCGGCGGCCGACCAGGCACGCAACCTGTCGGCCGAGCTCCCCGACGTCGTCGACAACCTCACCGAGTTGCCCATCATCGGCGACGACCTCGAGCGCAACGAGGTACCCCAGCGCGTGCAGGAGTGGGTCGAGGGACTTCCGGCCCAGCTCGCAGGCGACACCACGCCGATCGAGGGAGCCGCCCGGACCATCGTCGGCGGCGCGCTGGCGGCCGTGGCCACGCTGCTGGTCACCCTGGCGCTGCTGCTCGACGGCGCCCGGCTGGTGCGGGCGACCCGACGGATCCTGCCGGTCAGCCGTCGGGCCACCGCCGACCGGTTCGGCGACCTCTTCTACCGCATCGTCGGCAAGTACTTCGCCGGCTCGCTGCTGGTCGCCGCCCTGGCCGGGATCGTCACGCTGATCGTCGGCACACTGCTCGGGGTCCCGCTGACGCCGCTGCTCGCGGTCAACGTGGCCGTCTTCAACCTGGTGCCCCAGATCGGCGGCGCGGTCGGCGGCATCCCGTTCGTCCTGCTCGCGTTCACCGAGGGGGCGACCACCGGTGTGCTGGCCGGCGGCTTCTTCGTGCTCTATCTCCAGTTCGAGAACCACATCCTCACGCCGATCGTGGTCGGCGACGCCGTCGACCTCTCTCCCCCGGCGACGATGGTGTCGGCCCTCGTCGGGGTCTCGGTCGCGGGAGTTCCGGGTGCCCTGGTCGCGGTGCCGTTCCTCGGCGCGGCCAAGGCTTTCTACCTCGAATTCCGCCGGGTGCCGGAGGTTCTCGACGGCGAGGACGACATGCCCGAGGTCGAGCCGAGCCCTGCCTGACGCGAACGTGGTCCGTTCTTGCGACGGGCCACCCGGAGGACCCGTGGGAAACGAGCAACGTCCAGCACACACCAAGTCGATCGCCGACGCGATCGCCGCGGCAGAGGGCGTCGACCACGTCCCCGTGACCCTCGATCGCTGCGACCACGTCGACGGCCCCTTCTTCCACGGGACCAAGACCGCCTTCGAGATCGGCGACGACCTCGTTCCCGGCCATGGCTCCAACTACCACGAGGGTCGCGAGGCGAACCACGTCTACTTCGCCGCGTTGCTCGAACCGGCCATCTGGGGCGCCGAACTCGCCGTCGCTCTCGGAGACGGCACCGGCCGAGGGCACATCTACGTCGTCGAGCCGACCGGCCCGTTCGAGGACGACCCGAACGTCACGAACAAGAAGTTCCCGGGCAACGTCACCCAGTCCTACCGGACCCGCCACCCGATGCGAATCGTCGGTGAGGTGGAGAGCTGGGAGGGGCATCCGCCCGAGGTGCTCCAAGGCATGCTCGACAGCATCGCCAGCCTCCGCGCCGACGGACTCGACGTCGTCGAGGACTGACCGATCACGTGGCATGCTCAGCCGGTGCCTCGGAACCAGGTGTCCCACCACGCCCGTCGTAGGGGTGTGAAGACGCTCGCCGCCCTCGCCGCTCTCGCACTCACGCGAGCCTCGCCGCCTGTGGATCCGGTGACAACGCAGCCGAGGGTGCTCCGCAGGGCGAGGTCGCCGTCTGGCACATCGACGTCGCGGCTCCACCGACGTCGGAGTCCGAGTCGTTCACCGCGATGGTCGAGCGAGTCGGCTGCGCGAACGGCGAGACGGGCGAGGTCCTGCCGCCAACGATCGCAGAGGGGCCAGACGAGATCCTGGTGAGATTCACCGTCGAGTCGCTCGGCGAAGGGGATTTCACCTGCCCGGGCAACGATCGGGTTCCCTACGACGTGGAACTCTCCGAGCCGATCGGCGACCGCGCGCTCGTCGACGGAACCTGCCGTGCCATCGACCTGACCCCCGGGAACTGCTTCCTCGACGGGCTGCTGTGGAGCGCAGACCGAGGCGTGATCTCCGAAGAAGCCGAGGAATAGCGGACCCAAGAACAGCGGGTTCGACGAAGAGTCACCACTCGTGAATTGCTGTTCCGCGCGAACTCGGCCCTGCGCGAACTGGGGACGATCAGCCGGATCACAGGCCGAATTCCGTACCCAGATGTCGCTTGATGTGACACCGGCGGGGATCTGGGTGCGATTCGCAGGGCTGCACACGGAAGATCGCACCCACACTGCGGGCGAGGATCACCCGCGCAGGGTCGCGACAGCGGTTGCCTCGCCCGCACGCACCGTGCTGTCGCTCGGATGCGGAACCCACCCGACGCCCTCGCCGACCTGAAGAACCACCCCGAGTTCGACACCGCTGTGGCGCTGCCCGCACGATCCGTGTTGTCGCACGAATGTAGAACCGGGTCGACACCCCACGGAGCGACGAACCGCCCGAGTTGCCCGGGATCCGACATGGCGGTGGGGGGCCGGGCACGGAACGTGCGGGAGATCGAGCGGGCAAACCCCCTGGGAGGTTCACCGACCCCGAGAAGTAGCCTTGCCCAGCTATGGGTCAGCCGTCGTACCTCGAGCTCATCAACGAACGGGTCGTCGTCTACGACGGTGCCTTCGGGACCTATGTGCAGCGGCTCGACCTGACGGCCGACGACTTCGGCGGGGAGTCCCTCGAAGGCTGCAACGAG
>DATKWD010000130.1:0-4433 GCA_035529695.1 Acidimicrobiales bacterium
CGCCCGGCGGGCGCGCCCGACTTCGACAGGAGCGTCGACATCGCCCAGACGATGCCGAGGCCGCTGCCGACGATGAGCGTCAGGCTGATCGAGACGAAGATCCAGTAGCCGGCCTCGCCCCCGAACACGGCCAGGAAGACGGCGGCCGGGACGAACGAGGCGAGGCCGAGCGCCACGGTACGGCCAACGGGTGAGCCCGTCGCCCTCCGGACGACGAAGGCCTCACGGAGCTTCGCGACCCCGAAGATGGGCAGTCCGGCCAGGACGAGTGGTGGGACGAGGAACAGCGGAGCGAGGAGTGCTTCCGGAGAGGTCGGTGCGCCGACGACGATGCCGACCGCGATCGCCAGCGCGATGAGCAAGATGGTGCGTGGCGGCGGGCGATTGCCCGACGCGATCTGCGCGAAGCGTTCCCCGGTCGCGCTGGTCACCAGGTCACGAGTTGTGCGCCACCAGCTGTGGTCCCGGCTGAAGATCATCAGGTCGCGGAACCCCTGGACGAGGTCGTCGCCGTACTCGTCGCGGAACTCCCGTGGGTAGAGCACCAGGAGGCGGCGGTAGTGACGGACCGATCGCTCGAGGGCTTCGGGGCTCTGCACGGTGGTCATGGTCACGACAGCTCCCCGAGCAGACGGGTCGTCGCCGGCCGCCGAGTTCGTTCCACCAGGTTGGCCAGGCGTTGGATCTCCGACGCACACACTGCCTCGCCCAGGGCGGTGAGGCGGTAGTACTTGCGACGCTGGTCGTCGAGCGCCGGGTCGGATCGACTCTCGGTCTGCTCGATGAGTCCCTGGGCGACCAGCTTCTTGATGGTGCCGTAGAGCGTTCCGGGGCCCATCTTGATGACCCCGTCGGACAGGGTCTCGACGTCGCCCATGATGGCGTACCCATGGCGCTCGCCTCGGTTGAGCGCGAGCACGATGTGCAGTGCGGCCGGTGCCAGCGGGAGATGGGGGGCGGGGTCGGGTGCGTCGGTCATTCGGTCATCCTCAATATATCGACTCTCGACATAATATATCGAATCATGATAGAGCTGTCCAGGTCCATCATCACCACCCTGGAGTCATCATGAACCGATTCAGCCATTCAACGAGGGGCATTCGCACCGGTCCACTGATCGTGGTCGCAGCGGTTGCGGTCGGAGCGCTCGCAGCGTGTGGCGACGACAGCGACACCGCTGCGGCCAGCACGATGCCTGTCGGCGAGTGGGTCGCCGAGTTCGATCAGCTGTGTGCCGACATCGCCTCCGCGTCCACGCCCGAGATGAGCGAGGCGGAGTTCAAGGAGATCAGCGATGCCGGCCTGGCCGAGATGCGAGCACTCCCCGAACCCGACGAGCACGCGGCCGAGGCCGACGCCATGCTCGACGCCATCGAGGCCACCACCGATCCGGCCGTCGCCGAGGCGGACATCGAGGCGCTCGATCAGCAGTTCCTCGCGAGCGCCGAGGTCCTCGATGTGTCTCAGGAGTGCATCAACGGGCCCCAGGGCTGACATCGCAGCGAGGTGCTCGAGCTTTCCAGAGCGCGAGAGTCCAGAACCAGGGCGACTGCTGCCAGTCGACGGTGATCACGGTTGTGGGGGCACCGAGGCCCTTGAGTTCGACCGAGCGGAGTTCGCTCGCCCGTGTTCCCGTCGCGGCGACTACTTCGGTCCTGTCGTCAACCTCACTGCCCGGTTGGAGGCAGCGGGTCACGGTGGGCAGGTGCTCGTCACCCTTGCGGTGCGCCTCGCGGCCGGTGTCGACACCCCTCGTCGGGGCCATCAGGGTGGGATGTACTGTTTGCCGGTGCAACCGGACGACATGGGTTCGGACCCGCTTCCCCAGGATCCGACGCTTGCGGAGATGGCCATGGCCATGCGTGATGCGACGCACTGGGCAGCGCTCGTGGACCCTGAGTGGCGCGTGGTCTACACGACCGATGACCTGCGACTCGCCGGTGGCTTCATGGTTGAACGGGCGCCGTCGGTTGTCGGCATGCACTTGTTCGGTTCGGAGCACTTGAGCGCGATGATGGAATGGCGCACCGGCGAGATCGCGGTCGAGAACATGCGTAGTCAACTCGCCCAATTCGGTGGATGGGTGCTGGAAGACACGCCCGGAGGCCACGAAGCGCTCCGGGCGCTCGTCGATCCACGACTGCTCGACATCGTCGATCAACTGGCGCCGATGGACCAGGAGACCGCAACGTCGGGCGTCTACTCAGGCTTCGGGGTTGGCGGCAACCGCCCGACCATCGACATCACGGGGATCCGTCTGCGCGACTCGGGCGGGCGGCTGGCCGGGACCGCCATCATCCAGAAGCCGCACCTGAGCATGTCTGTGCTGGCGGGCCTCGGCGCCGAAGGCGACGTGCGGCACCTGGAGCGCATGCGGAGCGTTGCCAGTGCGGGGCGCCGGCCGGCGGCGATTCTGTTTGCAGACCTCGAGGGTTCATCCCCCCTCTCCCGCAAGCTGTCGACGGCGAACTACTTCTCTCTGGGGCGTCGGATGGCCAGAGCTGCGGACCGGTGCATCATCGAAGCGGGTGGCATGACGGGTCGCCATGTCGGGGACGGGGTGGTCGCATTCTTCGTTGCCGAGCACTACGGCTCGGAGTCAGAAGCGGCGTCCGCCTGCATCGGCGCGGCGCGTGCCCTCACCTCGGCGATGCAAGACGTGGCAACACGCAGCGACCTCGGGCCCGAGGACCTGAGGATGCGCTACGGACTGCACTGGGGAGCCACCCTGTACATCGGCCAGATCACCACTGCCGGCCGAACGGAAGTGACTGCGCTCGGCGACGAGGTCAACGAGGGCGCCCGGATCGAAGCCTGCGCGACAGGAGGGCGCGCTCTCGCCTCCAAACCTCTCATCGAGCGCCTCGAACCTGCTGCCGCCGAGGTCTTCGGCATCGATCTCGACCAGATCACCTACACGCCGCTCGGCGAGCTCACGACCGCGACCGAGAAGGCACGACGCGACGCACCCGCCATCGCCGTCTGCGACCTCAGCGCCTGAGAACGATGAGGACCCCCGACCTGCTCGCTGCCGCCTGATCCGGGGCTGTCGAACCGAAACGAGGGCAATATGCGCTGTCTCCCGGAGGGCACACCTCGGTCAGGGCGCGACGACCGCCTTGCCGAGAACGTGACCCGCTCCGAGGTAGGACAGAGCCTCGGGCACCTCATCGAGGCCGAACGTCCGGTCGATCCGAATCTCCACATCACCGGCAACACACAGGTCGGCCAGCGGTCCGAAGTGGTCGGGGCCGGGTTTCACCGCCAGGACGCCGAGGCGGCGACCCGTGACCCTTCCCGCGACCCAGCCGATCGTCAGCACGCGCAGCAGGCCGAGGACGGGGCCACCCACGTACAGGTAGCGGCCACCGGGAGCGAGCGCTCGCCGCAGGGCGAACACGGAGCGGCCGCCGACGAGATCGAGGATGCGGTCGTAGGGCTCGTCAGCGCGTGTGAAGTCCTCGGCGCGGAAGTCGATCACCTCGTCCGCCCCCAGCGCACGCATGAACTCGAGCTTCTCGGCGTTGTCGACTGCGGTCACGTGGGCACCGGCGCGCTTGGCGAGCTGGATGGCGAACAGGCCTGATCCTCCTCCGCCCCCGTTCACCAGCAGGCGATTTCCCGGCTCGAGACCATCGGTTCCCTGGAGGGCGATCGCCCCGGCCTGAGGGATGGTGGACGCCTCGGCGAAGGTGAGCTCGGTCGGCTTGAGCGCGAGGGTCGACTCAGGCGCGACCGCGTACTCGGCGAACCCGCCCTTCAAGGCAAGGTTGTCCCCGTACACCTCGTCGCCGGGCCGGAATCGGGTCACGTCCGTACCGACGGCCTCGACCCGCCCGGCGATGTCCGAGCCGAGCGTCTGGTTCGCGGGAGAACGCATCCCGCCCATGCGCGCGTACAGGGGTGCGCCGCGCAGGCACTCCCAGTCGGTCAGGTTGACCGACGTGGCCAGAATCCTCACGAGGACCCGGTCGGCGGATGCAGACGGCATCGGGACCTCCGCCATCCGCAGCACGTCCGGCGCCCCGTACCGGTCGTAGACGACCGCCTTCACACCTGTCCTTCGACCTGCGGGCAGCGAGCGGTCGCCATGGCGGGAAACCTATTCGCCGACGCTCCGCCCGGGCGGGGCCGAGAATTGGGCAGTCGTCTCCGATGAACCTCGCGGCGTGTCTGTGGCTGGACTAGAAGGTCCGCTCAGTGCTGCTGTCCGTCACCGGTTGAAAGAGCGGCCACGCCTCGTCGAAGCCCTTGAGTTCGTGGTCACCGGCCGGTGTGAACACTCGGCGGCCACCGTGAAGTGCTTCTCGAACCCCTTGGCTCACGAGGGTCTGGGCCGGTCGAGCTGCGGTCTGAATGCGTGCGGCGACGTTGACGGCCGGACCGATCACGTCGTCGTCGCGGCGCTCGATCTCCCCGATGTGGATGCCGAC
>DATKWD010000131.1:0-8929 GCA_035529695.1 Acidimicrobiales bacterium
CCGCCGACGAGTCCACGCAACTCGGTCCCCTGATCGGGCCGAACCACCACGCCGAGGTGATCGGACACGTCGCAGATGCGTCCGCACAGGGAGCGGAGCTGATCTGTGGAGGGACCCAGCCGGACCGACCCGGCTTCTACCTCGAGCCGGCGGTCTTCACCTCGGGCGACCCAACCCTGCCCTTCCTGCAACACGAACTGTTCGGTCCGATCGTGGGGATCTTTCCCTTCGATGACGAGGACGAGGCCGTCGCGCTGGCGAACGACTCGGTCTACGGACTCTCCGGATCGATCTGGACCCGCGACGTGGCGCGGGCCCTGCGAGTCGCCAGACGCGTCGAGACCGGGATGCTCTCGGTCAACTCGTCCTCCAGCGTGCACATCGAGGCACCGTTCGGCGGCATGAAGCAGAGCGGCCTCGGGCGGGAGCAGGGCATGGTGGCGCTCGATCACTACAGCGAGTTGAAGACCGTGTTCATCGCCGACGACGAGACGCCATGACCGGCCTCCATGTCGAGGTGCAGGCCGGCACGGAGCCGGCGCTGGTGTGGGGCCACGCACTCCTCCAGTCGATCTCCACAGGGCCCATCGACCCGCGAACGCTCGACCTCGCCAACGAGATCGTCACCTACGACGCCCGGAACCACGGGTCGTCGCCCGATGCGGTCGCTTCCGACCAGTTGAACTGGAAGGCGCTCGCCAACGACCTGCTCGCGGTCGCCGACGCGACCGGCCACGAACGCTTCGTCGCCGGCGGCATCTCGATGGGTGCCGCCACCGCACTCGTCGCGGCCTGTGCCGCGCCGGATCGGGTCCTCGGCCTGGTCCTGGCCATCCCGCCCGCAGCCTGGACGATTCGTTGGGGGCAGCGGGTCTTCTATGCCTCGGTGGGGTCGCTCGGCGCCTTCGTGCCGGTCGATGGAGTCAGACGGGCCAGCCGGTCGCTGCGTGGGGCCGCACGAAGCGACCTGCCGTCGCTCGACGAACTGGCCGGACTCGAGATCCCCACCCTCGTCCTCTGCTGGCACCTCGACCCGTCACACCCTCACTCGGTCGCCAAGAAGATCGCCGAGACGATTCCCGACGCCGACCTCGTCACGTCGAACCGCCCCGGCGACGCCGGCGGATGGAACGAGCGAGTCGAGGCCTTCCTCCGGGAGCTCTAGGGAGGGGCGCGAAAGCGCCGAGCGTCGCAGCGCCCCGCAATTCCCACTCCTTGTGCCTCGTACCTCGGGACGGGCCCGTTCGGGCCGCGGCTCACATGCGGTGCAACGCACCACCCTCGACCGGCAGGACGTGGGCGGTGACGAGGTCGCTGCCCGTGATCAGGCTGAGAATCGCGGCCGCCACGTCGTCAGGGGTCGACACCCGGTTCAGCAGCGACTGACCCTCGACCACCGCCTTGATGCCTTCGTACGCGTCGCCGAATCCTTCCTGGAGCCACTCGCCGTCGATGAACCCCGGAGCAACCGCATTGACGCGCACTTCCGGACCCATGACCCGGGCCAAGGTCACCGTGAGGTTGTTGAGGCCCGCCTTCGACGCGCAGTAGGCGATCGACGAGCCCGTGCCGGCGAGCCCGGCGACGCTCGAGGTCATGACGACCTCTCCCCCGCCGTCGGCCTTGAGGTGATCGCGAGCTGCTCGTGTACAGAAGAACGGGCCCTTGAGGTTCACGCCGAGGATCCGGTCCCACGCAGCCGACTCCATACCCGCCAAGTCGTGGTGCGGAACGAACTCGGTGGTCCCCGCGTTGTTGACGAGCACATCGAGCCGTCCGAAACGCTCGACCGCAGCCTCGACCAGACCCACGCACGCGCCATCGTCGGCGACGTCGGCCTGGTGGGCGAACGCATCGACCCCGCGAGCACGACAGTCCTCGGCGACGGCCTCGGCCTTGTCGGCCGACGACGCATAGTTGATCACCACCGAGCACCCGAGGTCGGCGAGTCGGCGGGCGGTCGCCGCGCCCACCCCGCTGCTCGCACCGGTGACGATTGCGGCCTTGTCGGTGACATCCATGGCGGCCGACCGTAGCCCGATGGTGCGACCTACGATCGCCCGATGGCCCACCTGCACCGACCGCACCGTGTCACCCGCCGTGGCTTCCTGACCGACCTCGGCAAGGGAACCATCGCCGTCACCGTGATGGGTGCGGCGTTCGTCGCCTGCGGTGACGACGACGGACCGTCGTCGGCTGATGGGACCAGCACCACTGCCGCCTCGGATCCCAGCTCGACCACGCCGTCGAGTGGGCCCTCCGAGGGGCCCACGCCCCTTCGCTTCGAGCGGGCCTCGTTCGGGTTCGTGTCCGCCTACGTGTTGCTCCGCGGCAACGAGGCCGTGGTGGTCGACACCGGCAACGGCGACATCGCCCCGATCTCCGAGGCTTTGACGGCGGCCGGATCGGGCTTCGACCAGGTGGGCGACATCATCCTCACCCACCTCCACGGCGACCACGTCGGCGGTCTGGACGCCCTGGTCGACGCCGCGCCCTCGGCGCGAGCCCACGCGGGCGAGGCCGACATCAGCGGCATCGCGACCTCAGCGACCCTCAACCCCCTGGCCGACGGTGACGAGGTCTTCGGCCTCCGCATCATCGCCACGCCAGGCCACACCGCCGGTCACGTGTCGGTGTTCGACCCCGATACCGGAATCCTCGTCGCCGGCGACGCCCTCAACCTCTCGACCGGCGAGCTCACCGGGTCGGCGCCCGAGTTCACCGCCGACGCAGCCGCCGCCGACGCCTCGGTCGACACACTCGCCGCGCTCGCCGTGCAGTCGATCCTGCCCGGCCACGGCGATCCCCTCACGACCGACGCCGGCTCGGCACTCACCGCGCTCGCCGGCGCGTGACCCCGACGGTGACCGCGCCCCTCCCCGATCTTCGTTGCTCTCTGGCCAATAGTTGGCGAAAGAACAACGAAGATCAGGCTGGATGGCCTCGCAGGCAGACCGATGATGACCCTCACCCAGGGTGCGGCGACCCCGGACATCCGGAATCTCGACCGATACCGAGATCGCCATGATCCCCCCCCCCCCCCCCCAAGAAAAGAAAGAAGATGGAACGTGCCATGGCCGACCGGGCCGACACCGCGCTCCCGGCCGCCGCTCCGAGTCAGGCCAACATCGAGTTCATCGCCTTCGATGGCGGTTGCCGCTTCTTCGACACCCGCCGAGCCGGCGGATCGTTCAGTCCCTCCGAGTTCCGAGACCTCTCCGTACGCGCCAGCGTCATCCCCGGCCAGGGCGGCAGCACCGAATGCGGCGTTCCCGACCACTCGATGGCCGTCGACGCATCGATGTCGACCATCGGCAACACGCCATCCGGATCGGGCTTCGTCCGCGCCGGTGCCGGCGGCACGGAACCCAAGCCCACGGTCCTGCAGTTCCTGAAGAACCAGGGCATCTCGGTCACCACCACAGTCCCACTCGAGACCGACGGCACCACGTGCGTCAAGGTCTTCCAGTCCAGCGCCGGCAATGGCGGCGACCTCCTGGGCTACTGGCAGCGGACCCTCCACGCGACGGTGGACATCAGCCCAGGGAGTCCTGACCCCGTGGGGGCGTTCGTGAACCAGTCCGGTGCCCTGTCCGTAACCGATGCCGCCGTGGGCTTCTGGGTCGTCACCTTCGAGGGCGACATCAACGAGTCCTCACCGATCGCGACCGCGAACGCGGATCCCAAGACCAATGCACAGGCCGCCGTCAACGGCCCTCCCGGCCAGGTCTTCGTGAGAACGACGAGCACAATGAAGACAGCGACGAGGTCGACTTCCAGGTCACCGTGGTCTGCTGACCCACCGAAACCCAGCACCGACGAGCGCCCGGCACCGATCCTTGTTGCGTTTCCGCCAATTATTGGCGAAAGAGCAACAAGGATCAGGCTGGATCGCGTGTTCAGGGGGCCGGAATCGCGGGGCGGCACAGCATGGCCACCTCCTTCGCCCCACCTTCGACCTGCTGGGCGCCGACCTGTTCGAACCCGAACGCCTCGTGGAAGACAAGACTCACGTCGTTGCGCGGGCGGAGGTTGACCTCGGCCAGCACCGGGCGCGGCCCTGCGCGGTCGACGGCGAAGTCGTACAGCGAACGCCCCAGACCGCTCCCCCGCTGACCCTCGGCGACCACGATGCGGTCGACGTAGAGGAAGTCGTCGTAGCGCCCGCTGAACCAGCGGTAGTTCGGCGACTCGTAGTCGGCGACACCGGGTCCGATCAGGATGAGGAACCCGGCGCCGTCGCCGATCACCACGAAGTGCTCGGCCACGCCGGCGTAGTAGTCGAAGTCGCCCACCGACATCGGAGTCACCGCAGGAATCGCGGCCTCGTTGAGGGACAGCACCGACGCCCGATCACCGAGTTCCGCCGAACGAATCACCGCCACCTCCCAGCATCTGTGTCGCGTTTTCGACGGACGGCGGTCGAAAACGCGACGAAGATGCTGGTGGGCATGCTCAGGTGAGGGGGGCGGCGCTGGCGGGGATCGGCACGGGCAGCGCAGAATGGCCCATGAGGTGCTCGTCGACGGCCGCGGCACACGCCCGGCCCTCGGCGATCGCCCACACGATGAGGCTCTGGCCGCGGCCCATGTCGCCGCAGACGAACACGTCGTCGACGCTCGTGCGGTAGTCGTCGCTGCGGGCCACGTTGCTGCGCTCGGTGAGATCGACGCCGAGCTGATCGAGCAGACCACCCTGGTCGGGGCCGAGGAAGCCCATGGCGAGGAAGACCCGCTCGCACTCGAGCTCGAAGTCCGAGCCCTCGACCTTGACGAACCGGCCATCGAGCATCTCGACCTCATGGGCCTTGAGTCCACGCAGATTGCCGTCGGCATCGCCGAGGAACTCCTCGGTGTTGACGCTGTAGACCCGCTCGCCACCTTCTTCGTGAGCAGAGGTCACCTTGTACGACATCGGGTAGGTCGGCCAGGGGTTGCGGTCGGGCCGCTCTTCGGGAGGCCGGGGCAGGATCTCGAACTGGTGGATGCTCTTGGCGCCCTGGCGATGCGCGGTCCCGAGGCAGTCGGCGCCGGTGTCGCCGCCACCGATGATGACCACGTTGCAGTCCTTCGCGGTGATCGGCACCTCGTCGACCCCGAGGTCGCCCTCCTGCGCCTTGTTCGACCACGGCAGGTACTCCATCGCCTGGTACACGCCGGTGAACTCACGGCCCGGGATCGGCAGGTCTCGCCACGTGGTAGCCCCGCCCGCCAGGACGATCGTGTCGAAGTCGCGCTTCAGATCATCGACGGCCACGTTGTCGCCCACGTTCGAGTTCGTGCGGAACTCGGTGCCTTCGGCCTCCATCTGTGCGATGCGGCGATCGAGATGACGCTTCTCCATCTTGAACTCGGGGATGCCGTAGCGGAGCAGACCGCCGATACGGTCGGCGCGCTCGAACACCACCACGTCGTGTCCGGCACGGGTCAGCTGCTGGGCCGCGGCGAGACCAGCCGGCCCCGAACCGACGACAGCCACCTTCCTGCCGGTCTTCACGCTCGGCATGACCGGCTCGACCCAGCCCTCCTCCCACGCCTTGTCGATGATGTTGACCTCGACCTGCTTGATGGTGACGGGCGGCTGGTTGATGCCGAGCACACACGCGGCCTCGCACGGCGCCGGGCAGAGACGCCCGGTGAACTCGGGGAAGTTGTTGGTGGCGTGCAACCGCTCGATGGCATCGCGCCACCGGTCTCGGTACACCAGGTCGTTCCAGTCAGGGATGATGTTCCCCAACGGGCAGCCGTTGTTGCAGAACGGGATGCCGCAGTCCATGCAGCGGCTCGCCTGGTCACGCAGGGTCTGCTCGTCGTGCGGCTCGTAGACCTCCTTCCAGTCACGCAGCCGGACCGGGACCGGTCGACGGTGCGGCAACTCGCGCTCGGTGTGCTTGAGGAATCCTCGAATGTCTCCCACGTCTATCTCCGTTCCCCGGCCACGGAGGCCGCAACTGGCCCCTCCTCCGCTGCGCTCCGTCGCTCGCACATCCCGGACGCTCCAAGAACCACCCCACTCCATTCCCCGGCCACGGAGGCCGCAACCGGCCGCTCATCTGCTGCGCTCCGTCGCTCGCGCGTCTCGATCGCTCCGGTCCCGAAGGCCACCGCTGGCTCGCATCGTCTGTTCGTGTTCATGTCCATCCCTATCCGTGTGAGGCGGCCATGACCGCCTCCTCGACGTCGCGGCCCTCGACCTCGGCCATACGGGCTGCTTCGAGCACCCGCTTGTAGTCCTTCGGCATCACCTTGGCGAAGTGCCGCACCTCGGTGTGCCATCGCTCGAGCATCTTCTCGGCCACCGGCGAGCCCGTCTCGACGTGATGCATGCGAACCGTCTCACGCAACCACGTCTGGTCCTCGGCTTCGAGCGTGTCGAGATCGACCATCTCGGAATTGAGATTGCGGTGAAAGGTGTCGTCGGGGTCATAGACGAAGGCCATTCCGCCCGACATGCCGGCCCCGAAGTTCCGGCCCGTCGGGCCCAGCACGACCACCCTTCCCCCGGTCATGTACTCACAACCGTGGTCACCCACACCCTCGACCACCGCCGTGGCGCCCGAGTTGCGGACGCAGAACCGCTCGCCGACCACGCCACGGAGATACACGTCGCCCGCCGTGGCCCCGTAGAGGATCACGTTGCCGGCGATCACGTTGTCTTCCGCGACGAAACTGCCGTGGGCGTCGAGCGGCGGCCGCACGACGATCTTGCCGCCCGACAACCCCTTGCCCAGGTAGTCGTTGGCATCACCGAGCAGCCGGAGCGACACTCCGTTGGGCACGAACGCTCCGAAGCTCTGCCCGGCCGAGCCGGTCAGCAAGATCCGGATCGTGTCGTCAGGAAGCCCCGCCTCACCCCACTTCTTCGATATCTCGTGGCCGAGCATGGTGCCGACCGTGCGGTTCAGGTTCCGGATCGGCAGCTCGATCTCGACCGGAGTCGCGTCGTCGATCGCCGGCCGAGCCAGCCCGATCAACTCGACGTCGAGTGCCTTGTCGAGGCCGTGGTCCTGACCCTTGCTCTGGAACAGGTCCTGTTCCCACGGCGATGTCGGCACCTCGAGGATCGGTGAGAGGTCGAGACCGCTGGCCTTCCAGTGGTCGATGGCGCCGGTCGTGTCGAGTGCGCTCACCTGACCGATCGCCTCCTCGAGGCTGCGGAAGCCGAGTTCGGCCAGATACTCGCGCACCTCTTCGGCGATGAACTCGAAGAAGTTCTCGACGAACTCTGGCTTGCCCGCGAAGCGCTTGCGCAGTTCGGGGTTCTGGGTCGCAACACCGACCGGACACGTGTCGAGGTGGCAGACCCGCATCATGATGCAGCCCGACACCACCAGCGGCGCGGTGGCGAAGCCGTACTCGTCGGCGCCGAGCAGGGCGGCGACCACGACGTCGCGGCCCGTCTTCAGCTGGCCGTCGGTCTGCACGACGATACGGTCGCGGAGCCCGTTGATCAGCAGCGTCTGCTGGGTCTCGGCCAGGCCGAGCTCCCACGGGGCGCCGGCGTGCTTGAGCGAGTTGAGCGGCGATGCGCCGGTTCCTCCGTCGTGGCCCGAGATCAAGACGACGTCGGCCTTCGCCTTCGAGACGCCGGCGGCGACGGTCCCGACACCGACCTCGGCGACCAACTTCACGTGGATGCGCGCCTGGGGGTTCGCGTTCTTGAGATCGTGGATCAGCTGCTTGAGATCCTCGATCGAATAGATGTCGTGGTGCGGCGGCGGCGAGATCAAACCGACCCCGGGAGTGGAGTAGCGGGTCTTGGCGATCCACGGCCACACCTTCTGACCGGGAAGCTGGCCGCCCTCGCCCGGCTTGGCACCCTGGGCCATCTTGATCTGGATGTCGTCGCTGTTGGTCAGATAGTTCGAGGTCACTCCGAACCGACCCGACGCCACCTGCTTGATCGAGCTGCGCCGAAGATCGCCGTTGGTGTCGGGGTGGAAACGCTCAGGATCCTCGCCGCCCTCACCGGTGTTCGACTTCGCACCGAGCCGGTTCATGGCGATCGCCAGGTTCTCGTGGGCCTCGGCCGAGATCGACCCGTACGACATGGCCCCGGTCGAGAAGCGCTTCACGATCTCACTGACCGGTTCGACCTCTTCGATCGGCACCGGCGTGCGGCCTTCGGTGTCGAACCGGAACAACCCGCGGAGCGTCGCCAGGTGCTGGCTCTGGTCGTCGACGAGCTGGGTGTACTCCTTGAAGACCTCGTACTGCTTGGTGCGGGTGGCGTGCTGGAGCTTGAAGACCGTCTCGGGGTTGAACAGGTGGTATTCGCCTTCGCGACGCCACTGGTATTCGCCGCCCGCCCAGAGGTCGCGGTGGGCGACCTCTGACGGCCGATCCACGTAGGCGAACTGGTGTCGCTTGTGCACCTCCTCGGCGACGACGTCGAGTCCGATGCCGCCGAGCTTCGAGGAGGTCCCGGTGAAGTAGCGGTCGATCACGTCCTCGCCGATGCCGATCGCCTCGAAGACCTGCGCGCCGGTGTAGGACGCAACCGTCGAGATCCCCATCTTCGACATGATCTTGAGGACGCCCTTGCTGCAGGCCTTGATGTAGTTGGTGATCGCCTGGGCGGGAGCGACTTCGGTGATCACGCCCTCGGCGATGAGATCCTCGATCGACTCGAAGGCCAGGTACGGGTTGATCGCCGCGGCCCCGTACCCGATCAACAGAGCCATGTGGTGCACCTCGCGGGCATCGCCGCACTCGACGACGAGGCCGACCTTGGTGCGGCTCTGCTCGCGGATCAGGTGGTGGTGAACGGCGCCGGTCAGCAGCAGGGACGGGATGGGTGCGAGCCCGGCGTTGGAGTGCCGGTCGCTGAGGACGATGATCTTGGCGCCCTCGGCGATCGCGACCGAGACCTTGTCGCAGATCTCATCGAGCGCCCGCCGGAGCCCGTCGCCACCTTCGTCGACGGGGTA
>DATKWD010000132.1:0-22869 GCA_035529695.1 Acidimicrobiales bacterium
CGGGACGGCTGGCTCCACACCGGCGACGTCGGCCACCTCGACGAGGACGGCTACCTCTTCATCACCGATCGGGCCAAGGACATGATCATTCGCGGCGGCGAGAACGTCTACTGCGTCGAGATCGAGAACCGGCTGGTCCACCACCCCCGCATCGCAGATGCCGCCGTCATCGGGGTCCCGCACCCGGAGCTGGGCGAGGAGGTCAAGGCGGTCGTCCAGGTCGAGCCTGGCGCGGAACTGACCGAGTCCGAGGTGAAGGAATGGGTCGCCGGGGCGCTCGCCAACTTCAAGGTCCCTTCCCACGTCGAGCTCCAGGCCGACAAGCTGCCACGCAACGCCAGCGGAAAGCTGTTGAAGAACGTCCTCCGGGGGCAGGGCGAAGTCAGCTTCTCCGAGACGATGTGATGAGCGTCGACATCGCCGAGCGCGACATCGACGAGTTGCGGGCCGAGGTGCCCGGGCGACGCTGGTTCCACACCATCGATCTCGGCGACGGCCTGGTGACCGACGGGTACGACGACACGATCGCCAAGACCCGACACATGCAGCTCCCCGCAACCCTGAACGGCAAGACCGTGCTCGACATCGGTGCGTACGAGGGTGCGTTCAGCTTCGAGGCCAAGCGCCGGGGCGCCGAGCGGGTCCTCGCCACCGACAGCTTCGTATGGGAGTGGCCTGACGACCCGTCCCGCCAGAACTTCGAGATGGCACGCCGCATCCTCGGCCTCGACATCGAGGATCAGCGGGTGCGGGTCGAGGACCTCACGCCCGACGTGGTGGGGGGCACCTTCGACGTCGTGCTCTTCCTCGGCGTGCTGTATCACGCTCTCGATCCTCTCGGCTATCTCGCGCGCATGCGCTCGGTGACCGCCGAGATGGCCATCATCGAGACGGTGGTCGACATGCTGCACGTCGAGGTGCCGGCCGCCGCCTATTACGCGTCCGATTCGCTGAACGGCGATGCCTCGAACTGCTTCGGGCCCAACGCAGGTGCCATGGAGGGCATGCTTCTCGACGTCGGCTTCTCGCGGGTCGAGGCGTTCGAGCCGTGGGTCGTGAATCGCTGGTATGCCGCCAACCTCGTGCCACCACCGGTCGGACTGGTCGCGAGGGCCCGTCGGCTCGGATCGACCGGGCTGGACTGGTTGAGCCATCACGTGTCCGATCGCCCCACCCCGCCGCCGTTCCCACGGAGCGGGCGAATGACGTTCCACGCCTATGTCTGAGTTCTGAGAAACCTCACCCTCCATCGCCGCGCCTAGGGTTCAGTGCTCGTGAGCGACAACGTGGGCGCAGTGGGAACTCGGACGGTGCTGTTCACCGATGTGGTGGGTTCGACCGCGCTTCGCTCAGCCCTCGGCGAGACGGCCGCCGACGCCCTCGACCTCGAGGTCTTTCGGCTGCACGAGAACGCGATCGAAGGTCACGGCGGTGTGATCGTCAAGACACTCGGCGACGGCATGATGGCCACCTTCGGCGGTGCCGAACGAGCCATTGCCGCCGCGGTCGAGATCCAAGCCAGGGTCCGCGACCGCAACCGTCGAGCCAACCCCGAGATCGGCCTCCGGATCGGCATCTCGACCGGCGATGTCACCGAGACGCCCGAGGGAGACCAGATCGGAACGCCGGTGATCGAGGCGGCTCGGCTGTGCGACGCGGGCAGAGCCGGGGAGATCCTGATCGCCGAGGTCGTCCGACTCCTCGCGGGCAGCCGCGGCGACCACGACCTGATCGAGCTCGGCCCCCGCGAGTACAAGGGACTGGTCGCACCGCTGACGACCTGGGAGGTCCGCTGGGACGACGCCGCCGCCCCGGCCGTCGAACTCCCTTCCGGCCTCAGCTACGACGAGGACTTCGGGTTCGTCGGAAGGGTCCGAGAGCGCGGGCGCATCGACGCGGCATGGGCACGCGCGCAGGGTGGACAGCTCGGCGCGGTACTCATCGCCGGCGAGCCGGGTGCCGGCAAGACTCGCCTCACGTCCGAGTTCGCAACCGACGCACTCGAGTCGGGGGCGCGGCTCCTCTTCGGGAGCTGCGAAGACGGCCTCGGCGTGCCGCATCAGCCTTTCGTCGAGAGCATCCGTCACCTCCTGGCAACGTCGTCACGGCCACGTCTCGGCGGCCAGGCGGCCGAGCTGGTCCGGCTGGTTCCCGAGATCGCCGATCGCGTCGACGGCCTCGGACCGCCCTTGCAGTCCGATCCCGAGACCGAGCGCTATCAGCTCTTCAACGCCTACGTCGAGATGCTCGCCGACGTGGCGACGGACACGCCGGTCGTGCTGGTGCTCGACGACCTCCACTGGGCAACTCGGCCGACCCTGCAGCTCCTCAGGCACATCGTGCGCTCGAAGCTCGCAGCACCGGTGCTCATCGTCGCCACCTACCGCGACACCGACATCGACGACGATCATCCGCTCGCAGAGGCCCTGGCAGACCTCCATCGCTCCGATGCCGTCGAGCGGGTCGACATCGGCGGGCTCGACGTCGAGACGGTTCGGAGCTACCTCGACGGCATGGCCGGGTATGACGTCGACGACAACCGGGCCGATGCCCTCGCCGCACGCCTCCATGCCGAGACCGACGGGAACCCGTTCTTCGTGCGCGAGGTGATCCTGCATCTGTTCGAGTCGGGTCAGCTGTATCTGGAGGGTGGCCAGTGGCAAGCGGCCGACACATTCCTCGACGCGGTGCCCGCCGGCGCGCGCGATGTCATCGGCCAGCGCCTGACGCGGCTCGGTGACGACGCCCGCACGTTGCTGTCACTTGCATCGGTGATCGGGCTCGACTTCGACCTGCCGGTGCTCACCGAGATCTCCGACGTCAGCGAGCTCACCATTCTCGACGCGCTCGAGCGGGCTGCGGCCGCCCGTCTGGTCGACGAGATCGGCGTCGACCGCTACCGGTTCACCCACGCCCTCGTCCGGTCGGCGCTGCTCGACGGCGTGAGTGCCAGCCGCCGAGCCCGGCTGCATCGACAGGTGGCCGAAGCGATCGAGATCACCAACCCCTCGACCGACGAGGTCATCGAAGACCTCGCAGAGCACTGGGTCGCTGCGGGCGCGGCCGGCGACCCGGCGAAGGCCATCGAGTTCACCCGCGCGGCGGCACGGCGGGCGGGAAGCCACCTGGCGTACGACCAGGCCGCGTCATTGTTGGGCGGCGCACTCGAGCTGGCCCGATCGACCGATGTGGGCGATCAGGAGATGGCCGAGATCCTGACCGAGCTCGGCGGCGCCCAACACCGCGCCGGTGATCCACGTTCGCGCCTGACGCTGCTCGATGCCGGTCGCCTCGCCGACCGCATCGGGGCCGCCGACCTGCTGGCCACCTCGGTCCTCGAGAACGCTCGGACCGCTGCGGTGCTCGATGTCGACGACGAGCGAGTCGAGCTGCTCGAGCGTGCGCTGGTCCACCTCGGCGACTCACCTTCGCCTGAGCGGGCCCGCATCCTCGCGAACCTCGGGTTCGAACTGTCGTTCACCCACGACCGGACACGCGTGCTCGAGCTCAGCGACGAGGCACTCGCCATGGCCCGCTCGGCCGGCAGCCTCGCCGACCTGGCGTTCGTGCTCTCGATGCGGGTGTCGGCCTACCGCAGTCCGGACACGCTGGGCGAACGGCTCGACGTCTGCGCAGAGATCGAAGCCGTCAGCGCGGCGCTCGACGACCCGTCCATGCAGTTCCTGGCTGCCTTCCGAAGAGCCGAGGTGCTGATGGATGCCGGCGACCTCGCTGGGTTCCGCCGGGTCGTGTCGACCATGGTCGGTCTCACCGAACGGCTCGGGCAGCCGATGATGGCGTGGAACACCGCACGGCGCCGGGCCGAGCTGGCCCTGATCGAAGGTGACCTGCTCGACGCCGAGTTGCTGGCGCTCGAAGCTCGCAAGATCGGTCTCGACCTCCAGCTGCCCACCACCGAACCCATCTACGCGATGTTCGTCCACAAGGTGTTCAACGCACTCGGTCGGCCAGAGCGATCGGTCGAGCTGATGGCACCGTGGCCCGATCGGATCCACCTGATCGGCTTTCGGTTCTCCTACGCACTCGGTCTGCTCCTGGCCGGGCGTCGCGACGAGGCCCTCGAGCAGTTCGAGCTGGGCGCCGCGCACGACTTCGAGGACATCGACCGGGACCTCTCGTGGCTCGAGACGATGTCGCTGGCAGCAGAGCTGGCATGCGACCTCGGCGACGAGCGGCGGGCGCGGGTGCTGTACTCGGCCATCGAACCCCACCGTGACCACATCGTCACATCTGGCGTCGGCGCATTCTGTTCGAGCAACCATGCCATCGGGGTCGCCGCACTCGGGGCCGGCGACCTCGACAACGCGGTCTCGTGGCTCGAAGCGGCCATCGACCACGCCCGCGCCTTCGGGGCACCGCTGCTCGAGGCAGCGTCGAAGGTGCGGCTGGCCGAGGCCCTCGACCGACGCGACACACCCGACGATCGCTCGGCCGCCGCGCGCCTGAGAATCGACGCGCGCCAGACAGCCGAGGCTCACCACGCCAAGGGCATCGTCGACGCCATCACCCGCAACCATCCGGACGGAGACACGCCATGACCGCACCTTCGGTGGGTGCCGACCAATTCGACTTCACGTATCTCGACGAGCTCCGACGGGTTGCCGATCCCGAAGCCGACGACGTCGTCGCGAACTACATCGACGGCGAGATCGGCGTCCATCAAGGCAAGTTGATGACGGCACTCATTGCGCACGGCGCCAACACGACCGACGAGGAAGACGCGCCGCTTCGTGGGTTCGTCACGGCTCGTCCTGCCTTGCCCGACTGGACCGAGCCCGCCATGGTCGAGCGAGGCCAGGAGATCTTCGCCGAGTACGTGGCGCAGTTCGGACTCGGGCTCTGGATGGCGTCGATTCCCGCCGGGTACGCGGCGGCCAAGGGCGCTGAGGTGCTCACCCACACCACACGCCTCGTCTCCGACGCCAGACGCCGGTTCCTCGAGACCGGTCAGTTCATCATCGACGTCATGTCGCCCGGAGCCCTCGAGCCCGATGGTCGTGGCTCGAGCGCCATCCGCCACGTTCGCCTCATGCACGCGTCCGCCCGCCACCTGCTCGTTCACCGTGACCTGCCGAGCGGCACGTGCGAGACCTGCGGTCACCCGTTCCCGAACTCACACGACTTCGACGTCGACACGATGGGTGTCCCGATCAACCAGGAGGACCTCCTCGGCACGCTCTTCACGTTCTCGGTCGTCGGACTCGACGTGATCGACCGTGCGGGCATCTGGCTCTCGCCCGCCGACAAGGAGGCCTACATTCACGCCTGGAACGTCGTCGGCCATGGCATGGGAATCCGCGACGATCTGCTCCCACTCGACTTCGCCGACTCGACCACGGTCTTTCGCCGCATCCAGGAGCACACGTACGCCCCGAGTCCCGCAGGCACTCAGCTCACGGCCGCGGCGATCGAGGTCATGCAGGAACTGATCGGACTGAAGGTGCTCCGCGGACTCCCCGCCGCCGGAATTCGTGAGTACCTGGGCGACGACATCGCCGACCTGCTCGAGGTCCCGCGGGCAGGTGCCGCTCGACTCGTGTTCGTCCCGGCACGAGCGCTGAATCGCATTGCCAGCCACGCCGAACGCGACTCGAAGCTCCTCTGCCGAGCCAGCGCCGCACTCGGGCGTCGGTTCTTCAACGGTTTCCTCGCCTACGAACGACAGGGCGCGATGCGCCCAGAGTTCGAGTTGACCGACGCGATCGCCAAGCAGCTGGCGCTGCGGTAGCGGCTGCACCGGGCCCGGTCAATCACCCGGCTCATCGGCCTGTGGGTCGGCCAACACGCGACACTGGGCATAGGAGTTGGCGTCGAGCAGTGACACGCACACGGTGTAGAGGACCTCGATCGTCGGGTCGGCGGTGGTGCTCTCGATCGACGGGCCCGTGATCGCGACGAAGCCCGCCCCGGTGTCGCCGGCCACGAGAACGGCAGGATCGACGTTTTCGACGATGTACGCGACGCCGACGGTGCAGCCGCTGGGAAGATCGCCCGGAGCACACGCCGAGAACAGCTCATCGGTCACGTTTGCAGTGATCACTTCCACGTCGGGATTGACCACGTAGGTGTCTGAACCGACGAGGATGCCGTCGGGGTTGCACGCGGGGGTCTCGTCGTCGGCAGACGGCGGATCGTCTCCGCAGTCGACGGGCGTCATCAGCAACACCGTCACACCGTCGACGACGGTCGACGGCGGCGTCGCCGAAGACGCACTGTCGGACGAGTTGGACTCGAGCACGCTCCGCAGCAGCACGCTGGCGAGGCCGAGCAGCGTCACCAACGCGACGACGTACAGCACCAACTTGACGAACGCGAAGGCCCGGGCGCCCGCTCCGAACTTCACCGGCGACTTCGGGTAGAGCCACCCCGGTCTGCGACTCACCTCCCGGCCTCCGGCCTACGGTCCTGGTCGTTCAGTCCTGCGCGCCGCCGCTCGCATCGGCCACCGACTGCTTGCCCTCTGAGATCCACGGCATCATGGCGCGCAGCTCCTTGCCGACCGCTTCGATCTGGTGCTTGGCGCCGCGCTCGCGAAGCTCGTTGAACCGCGCTCGGCCAGACTCGGATTCGGCGATCCACTCGTCGGCGAACCGGCCGTCCTGGATCTCGTCGAGCACCTTGCGCATCTCGGCCTTCACCGCATCGGTGATGATGCGCGGACCGCGCGTGACGTCGCCGTACTCGGCGGTGTCCGAGATCGAGTAGCGCATCCCGCTGATGCCCTCTTCGTACATGAGGTCGACGATCAGCTTCAGTTCGTGGAGGCATTCGAAGTAGGCAGACTCGGGCTGGTAACCCGCCTCGACCAGCGTCTCGAACCCCGCCTGCACCAGTGCGGTCGTGCCGCCACACAGCACCACCTGCTCGCCGAACAAGTCGGTCTCGGTCTCCTCCTCGAACGTCGTCTCGAGCACCCCGGCGCGTGCGCCGCCGATGGCGTCGGCGTAGGACATCGCGAGGTCACGGGCCTTGCCCGAGGCGTCCTGTGCCACAGCGATCAGGCACGGGACGCCGCCCCCCTCGGTGTAGGTGCGCCGTACGAGGTGACCGGGACCCTTGGGGGCCACCATGGCCACGTCGACGCCCTCGGGTGCCTGGATCCGACCGAACCGGACGTTGAAACCGTGGGCGAAGAACAAGGCGTCACCGCCTGACAGGTTCGGCGCGATGTGCTCGTCGTAGATGCGCTTCTGCTCGGTGTCGGGTGCCAACACCATGATGAGATCGGCCTCGGCGCACGCGTCCGACAAGCTCCGGACCGCCAGACCGGCCGAGGTGGCCTTTTCCTTCGAAGACGAACCTTCACGCAGCCCGATGCGCACATCGACTCCGCTCTCCTTGAGGTTGAGCGCATGTGCGTGGCCCTGCGAGCCGTAGCCGAGCACCGCGACCTTCCTGCTCCGGATCAACGACGGATCGGCGTCGGCTTCGTAATAGACGTTGGCCATGTGGTGATTCTCCTCAACTGGGTCAGGGGGCCGGGTCACGGGACCCCACAAGGGACATGCTGGCAGCCCAGGCCCGCGTGGCGCGAGTTCAGCCGGCGGCCGATGATCGGATCAGCTCACCTTCGAGGCATTGCGGAGGCGAGGGGAATTCCGCTCGAGCTTGGGAAGCGCCACCCGCCCGGTGCGCTGGAGCTCGATGAGCCCGAAGGGACGCAACAGTTCTTCGACATCATCGAGACGCTCGGGCGAGTCGGACACCGAGATCGTGAGTTCGTTGTGACCTACGTCGACGATCGTGCCGTCGAAGACGTCGACGAGTTCGATCACCTGGCTCCGCTCGGACGCCTCGGCCCTGACCGTCGCGAGCATGAGTTCGCGTTCGACCGAGTCGCGGGGATCGAGCTCGCTGATCTTGACCACGTTGACGAGCTTGAAGAGCTGCTTGGTGATCTGCTCGAGCGGCGCGGATTCGACATCGACGACGATCGTGATGCGGCTGAAGCTCTCGTCCTCGGTGGTTGGCGCGACCGCCAGACTGAAGATGTTGAAGCCACGGCGAGCGAAGAGCCCGGCAACACGGGAGAGCACTCCCGCCTTGTTCTCGACGAGAACGACAAGCGTGTGGTGCTGGTGGTCTCGCAAGGTCATGAATTCGGCTCCTGGCTCGGATGCACCACGATGGCGTCGTTGTTCTGTCCGGCCGGGATGATCGGGAACACGTTCTCACGTGCATCGGTCCGGAAGTCGATGACCACAGGGCGGTCATCGATCTCGTTGGCCTTGTCGACCGTCGCCTGGACCTCTTCGGGGGACTCGACGCGAAAGCCGACGCAACCCATCGACTCGGCCCACATCTTGTAGTCGGGCAGGTCTTGGGTCAGGCGCACCTGGGAGAAGCGCTCGTCGTAGAACATGTCCTGCCACTGGCGCACCATGCCGAGGTAGCCGTTGTTCAGGATCGCGACCTTGATCGGGATGCGCTCGATCGACGCCGTGGTGAGCTCTTGGGCCGTCATCTGGAAGCAGCCATCGCCATCGATGCACCAGACCGTGGCATCCGGACGACCGACCTTTGCACCGATCGCCGCCGGCACCGAGAAGCCCATGGTCCCGAGACCACCGCTGTTGACCCAGGTGTACGGATGATTGAACTTCCAGAGCTGCGAGGTCCACATCTGGTGCTGTCCGACCCCGGAGGTGACGATGGTGTCGTCGGGCGAGCTGTCGCGGATGGTCTCGAGCACCATCTGAGGCTTGAGTCCCTCGCCTGGTTCGGCGTCGTCGTAGGTCAGGGGGAACTTCTCCTGCCAACCCGAGAGCGTGGCCTTCCATTTGCTCCGGTCAGGCTGGGCATCGGCACCACCGAGGTCTCGGATGGCCTTGACGAGCTCTTCGATGACGAGGCGGCTGTCGCCGACGATCGGCACATCGGGCACCCGGACCTTGCCGAGTTCGGCGGGGTCGATGTCGACGTGGATGACCTTGGCGTCGGGAGCAAAGCCGTCGACCTTGCCGGTCACCCGATCGTCGAACCGCGAACCGAGCGCGATCAGCAGATCGCTCTTCTGCATGGCGGTGACGGCGGTGTAGTTGCCGTGCATGCCGGGCATCCCGAGCGCCAATTCATGGTCGTCGGGAAAGGCTCCTCGAGCCATCAAGGTGGTGACGACGTGGATCCCTGTCAGTTCCGCCAGCTCTCGGAGCGCCTCGGCAGCACGGGCCTTGAGGATGCCGCCGCCCGCGTAGATGACAGGTCGCACCGACCGGTTGATCAGCTCTGCGGCCTCCTTGATCTTCTTGGGATGGCCCTTCAGCGTGGGGCGATAGCCGGGCAGCCCGGCCTTGATGTCGTCGTCGGACGGCCAGTACCACTCCATCTCCGAGCGCGGCGTGTTGGGGGCCACGACGTCCTTGGGGATGTCGACGAGCACCGGACCAGGTCGGCCGGTCGTCGCGATGTGGAAGGCCTCACGAATGATGCGCGGGATGTCCTTGGCATCGGTGACCAGGTAGTTGTGCTTGGTGACCGACGCCGTGATGCCGGTCGTGTCGCACTCCTGGAACGCGTCGGTGCCGATCGCCCCGTACGCGACCTGCCCGGTGATGCACACCATCGGAATCGAGTCCATGTAGGCGTCGCAGAGCGGTGTCACGACGTTGGTGGCCGCCGGGCCGCTGGTCACCATGCAGACCCCGGGGCGGCCGGTCACGTGCGCATATCCCTCGGCCATGTGCCCGGCACCCTGTTCGTGTCGCACCAAGATGTGACGCATCGGACTGTCGATGATGGGGTCGTAGACCGGGAGGATGGCGCCGCCCGGCAGCCCGAAGATCACCTCGACACCCTCGAGCTCGAGGGATTTGATGAGGGCTTGGCCGCCGTTGAGTTGCATTGGGGACTCCTGAAGAAGGTGAGCGAGCTTCGAAAAAGCAATCGACCTCCCCTTCGGGAGGTCGAGTCAGCGCACGCGTTTCGTCGGAAAGGCGTGCGCTAGGGAACTACCTGGAGTCGCTCGGACGTGAACACGGGCGTCAGTATTCCAGTCTCCGCGCGGCGTTGACAAGCCCGTTGGCGCTACGGCGCGGTGATCGCTCCCTCGTCGGCACCGCGTGCGAGCGTCGCGTACTTGGCGAGCACACCCTTGGTGTAGCGGGGCTCGGGGATCTTCCAATCGGCCCGACGCGCCTCGAGCGTCGCCTCGTCGACCAGGAGATCGATCGAGTGGTCGCGGACGTCGATGCGGATCGTGTCGCCCTCGGCGACGAAGGCGATGGGCCCACCGCTGACCGCCTCGGGTGCCACGTGACCGATGCAGAACCCGTGGGTCCCGCCGGAGAACCGCCCGTCGGTGATGAGCGCTGCGTCGCCACCCCGACCGGCTCCCTTCATGGCTCCGGTGATGGCGAGCATCTCGCGCATGCCAGGGCCGCCCCTGGGGCCCTCGTATCGGATCACGACGATGTCGCCCGGGTCGATCTTGCCTTCGAGCACGGCGTCCATCGCGGCGTCCTCGCCGTCGAAGACCCGCGCCGTGCCCTCGAAGTGGTCGAAGTCGATGCCGGCGACCTTCAGCACCGCGCCCTTGGGCGCAAGCGAACCCTTCAGGACCGCGATCCCGCCGATCGCGTGGATGGGGTCGCTGACCGGGTGAACGACGTCGCCGTCAGGCGGCGGCGGCCCGATCTCGGCCAGGTTCTCGGCAACCGTCTTGCCCGTCACGGTGAGACAGTCCCCGTGGAGGAGGCCCTCGTCGAGCAGGTGCTGCATCACGACCGGGACCCCGCCGATGCGATCGATGTCGGCCATGTGGTACTTGCCATGCGGCTTGGTGTCGGCGATGTGGGGCACCCGGGCGGCGATGCCGTTGAAGTCGTCGAGGGTGAAGTCGACCTCTGCCTCGTTGGCGATGGCGAGCAGGTGGAGGACTGCGTTGGTCGAGCCGCCGAGCGCCATGACGACGGCGACGGCGTTCTCGAACGCCTGCTTGGTCATGATCTGACGGGGCCGAAGCCCGCTGCGCAGCAGGCCCATCACGGCCTGGCCCGATGCGTAGGCATAGTCGTCGCGACGACGATCGACCGCCGCGGGACTGGCCGACCCGGGCAGCGACATGCCGATCGCCTCGGCGACCGACGCCATGGTGTTGGCGGTGAACATCCCGGCACAGCTGCCCTCGCCGGGGCAGGCGTTGCGCTCGATGGCGTCGAGCCGCGCGTCGTCGATGGCGCCGGTGGCGTGGGCTCCGACAGCTTCGAACACCGAGACGATGTCGAGCGCCTCTCCGTTGAGATGGCCCGGCAGGATGGACCCGCCGTACAGGAACACGCTCGGCACGTTGATGCGGGCCGCAGCCATCAACATCCCCGGCAGCGACTTGTCGCATCCCGCGAACGTGACCAGGGCATCGAGCCGCTCGGCGTGCATGACCGTCTCGACCGAGTCGGCGATCACCTCGCGGCTCACCAGGCTCGCATGCATGCCCTCGTGGCCCATGGAGATGCCGTCGCTCACGGCGATGGTCGTGAACTCGAGCGGGAAACCACCGGCTGCGATCACCCCGAGCTTGCTCCGCTTGGCGAGACGGTCGAGGGGGAGGTTGCACGGCGTGACCTCGTTCCACGACGAGGCCACGCCGACCTGGGCCTTTCCCCAGTCGTCGTCGGTCATGCCCACCGCACGCAGCATCGCTCTGGCCGGGGCCCGACCGGGCCCGTCGGTCACCTGCCGGCTCCGGGGCTTGATGTCGACCGGGGTCTCGCCAGAGGTGTCGGGATCTGCCATCGCGTGATCGTATGACGCGAGCACGACTGCGCCGAACCCGATTCTGCGGTCGGCCACCTGGCGGTAGGGTCCCGCGCTCGTGGGCTGGGTTCCGATCGCGCGGCGTTCACGGCACGACGCGGAGATCGTCCGCCTCGCCGTTCCCGCCTTCGGGGCACTGATCGCCGAACCGCTCTACGTCCTGGCCGACACGGCGGTGGTCGGTCACCTCGGCACCGAACAGCTCGGCGGCCTCGCCATCGCATCCGCCGTGCTGCTGACTGCCTTCGCTGCATTCATCTTCCTCGCATACGGCACCACGGCCGCAGTGGCGCGGCTGCTCGGTGCGGGACGCGAACGCGAGGCCGCCGAGCAGGCCGTGCAGAGCCTCTGGCTGGCGCTCTTGATCGGCGTCGTGGTGGCAACTGCGACGTATCTGGTCGCTCCATCGCTCGTCGGGCTGCTCGGTGCCGAGGGAGCCGTCCGTACGAACGCCATCATCTATCTGCGCGTCAGTCTCCCCGGTGTGCCGCTGCAGCTGCTGGTGTTCGCCGGCACGGGCTACCTGCGCGGCCTCCAGGACACGCGCACGCCGTTGTTCGTTGCGATCGGAACGGCAACGCTGAACCTCGTCATCGAAGTGATCCTCATCGTCGGGCTCGACTACGGCATCGGGGCCTCGGCGGCAGCGACCGTGGTCGCCCAGCTGGTCGCGGCGACGGTGTACGTCCGGCTCATCGTCCGGGCCGCCCGGGTCCGTGGTGCCACGATCCGACCGCACGGACCGTCCATCGCCCGGTTGGCCAAGGTCGGAGGTGACCTCTTCATCCGGACCTTCGCGCTACGAGCCGCCATCACCGGCAGTGTCGCGCTGGCCGCCCGAGTGGGCGTCGCCGATCTGGGCGCCCATCAGATCGCCTTCGAGATCTGGAGCTTCATCGCGCTCGGCCTCGACGCCATCGCGATCGCAGGCCAAGCCCTGATCGGGCGCTATCTGGGGGCCGACGATGCCCCGACCGCCCGTGAGGCGGGACGGCGCATGCTGGAGTGGGGAGTGGTCGCGGGCGTGGTGGCCGGTCTGATCGTGCTTGTGTTCCGGCCACTCCTCCCCCCGATCTTCAGCGATGACGTCGAGGTGCTCGCACTCGCCGAGTTCCTGCTCATCTGGGTTGCGGTGCTCCAGCCGATCAATGGCCTCGTGTTCGTCTTGGACGGGCTGCTGATCGGTGCCGGCGACATGCGGTTTCTCGCGTGGGCGATGCTCGGCGCGCTCGCGACGATGATCCCGCCCGCGGTCGCCGTCATCGTCTTCGACCTCGGCATCGGCTACGTGTGGCTCGCCATCGGAGTCCTGATGGTGAGCCGCCTGCTCGCACTCGGACTCCGGTGGCGGACCGACCGGTGGGCCATCACCGGCGCGGTCCGCTGAAGCCCAACCCCCACGATCTTCGTTGTCCTACGGCCAATAATCGGCGGGAGAGCAACAAGGATCCAGGGTTGGTGGCGGGAGTGGGTCAGGTGGCTCGTTGGCGGAGCTTCTCGGTGACGATCTTGCCGTCGGCCTGGCCGCGGGTCGCCTTCATCACGGCACCGATGAACACGTTGGCGGCCTTGTCGTTGCCGCCCGCGTAGTCGGCCCAGTCGTCGGGATGGTCGGCGATCACCTGATCGAGAAGCTCGTCGAGCTCGTCGGTGTCCATCGCTTCGAACCCGTGGGCCGCCGCGATGTCGGCGGGCGCTCTGCCCGTCTCGACCATCTCGGCCAGGACCTGCTTGGTCTGGGTGGACGACAGCTCGCCGGCGGTCTCCATCTTCACCAGGGCCGCGAAGTGTTCGACGCTGAGGTCGGAGGCGCCGGCGACCGCAAGGTTGTTGTCGACGTGGGTCAGGACCCGCGCCCCATCGGCACCCGCTTCGATCGCACCGATCGCCAGATCGTCGAGCCCGCGATCGACGGCGATCGCCGACTCGGTGGGGCTCACGGCCGCGGCATCAGCCAGACGCTGGCGACGATCCGAGGGCAGCGCCGGAAGTGACGTCCGGATCTGTTCGATCCACTCGTCGGACGGCTCGAACGGAACCAGGTCGGGCTCGGGGAAGTAGCGGTAGTCGTGGGTGTCCTCCTTCGACCGCATCTTCGACGTTCGGCCCTCGTCGTCGTTCCAGTGCCTCGTCTGCTGCTCGACCGACTCGCCGGCTTCGATGAGATCGATCTGGCGACGCGCCTCGTACTCGATCGCCCTGACGAGCGAGCGCAGCGAGTTGACGTTCTTGACCTCGCACCGTGTGCCGAGTGGATCGTCCGGTGAGCGCCGGACAGAGATGTTGGCATCGACCCGCAGCGAGCCCTCCTCCATCTTGCCATCGCTGGCACCCACCGCGACGAGGATCGAGCGCAGCTCGGACACGTACTCGCTGGCCTGTTCGGCCGACCGGAGATCGGGTCGGGACACGATCTCCAACAACGGGACGCCAGCCCGGTTGTAGTCGACCAGGCTGTACTCCGCATCGTGGATCCGACCGCCGCCACCGACGTGGGTCGTCTTCCCGGTGTCCTCTTCGAGATGGGCACGCTCGATGCCGATCCTGGTCCCGTCGATGAGCTCGAGCCAGCCGTCCTCGTTGAGCGGCAGGTCGTACTGGCTGATCTGAAAGTTCTTGGGCATGTCGGGGTAGAAGTAGTTCTTCCGCGCGAAGACGCAGCGCTGCACTCGACAGTGGACGGCCAGGCCGAGGCGGACTGCCAGCTCGACCGCGCGGCCGTTGAGGACAGGAAGTGAGCCCGGCAGGCCGAGCGTCACGGGGTCGATGTTCGTGTTCGGTTCGTCGCCGAACTGGTTCGGACAACCCGAGAACATCTTGGTCTCGGTGGCGAGTTCGGCGTGCACCTCGAGTCCGATGACGGTCTCCCAGGAAGTCATGATTCGCGTTCCCCGGCCACGCAGGCCGCAACCAGCCGCTCCTCCGCTGCGCCCCGTCGCTCGCACCCACCACGCAGCTCCGCAGCCTCACGCACCGCGCCCCCGCATTCCGCGCCCGTCATGGGCGTTCCTTCGCTGCCGTTTCGAGCACCGCGGCTGCCCGGAACAAGGTGGCTTCGTCGAGCGCCGGCGCAAGGACCTGGACGCCGACGGGGAGCCCGTCGTCGCCCACCCCGAAGGGCACCGAGATCGCCGGGTCGCCCGTGAGATTCGACGGAATCGTGCACACGTCGTTGTAGTACATGGTCATCGGGTCGGCGGTCTTGTCTCCGAGACCGAACGCAGTGCCCGGCGCCGTCGGCGTCAGCAGGAGATCGTGCCGGGTGTAGGCCTCGGCGAACTCGTTGATCATCAACGTGCGAACCTTCTGGGCCTTCCCGTAGTACGCGTCGTAGTAGCCCGCCGACAACGCATAGGTCCCGAGCATGATGCGTCGCTTCACTTCGGTTCCGAAGCCTGCGGTCCGCGTCGCGTCCATCATGTCGCCGCAGTTCGCGGCGTCGACCCGAGCGCCGTAGCGGACCCCGTCGTAGCGCGCCAGGTTGCTCGACGCTTCGGCAGGTGCGATCAGGTAGTACGCCGACAGCCCCAACTTCGTCGAAGGCACCGACACCTCCTCGACGATCGCACCAGCGGCGGCGAGCGCATCGGCCGCTTCGCGAGTCCGGGTCACGACATCAGCGTCGATCCCCTCGCCCATCAACTCGGTGACCAAGCCGATGCGGAGCCCCTCGACGCCCTGGTCCAGCGCGCCGCTCAGCGCCGGAACCGGCTGAGGAATCGAGGTGGTGTCGCGGGGGTCATGGCCGCCGATCACCTCGAGGACCGCGGCCGCGTCGGCCACCGTGAGTGCAAGCGGCCCGATCTGGTCGAGCGACGAGGCAAACGCGACGAGGCCGTACCGGCTCACCCGGCCGTACGTGGGCTTGACGCCGACCACCCCGCACAGCGCCGCAGGTTGACGAATCGAGCCGCCGGTGTCGGAGCCCAGCGCGATCGGGACGAACTCGGCGGCGACTGCGGCGGCGCTTCCTCCGCTCGAACCACCGGGGACGCGACTGAGGTCGTGGGGATTGCGTGTGGGGCCGAATGCCGAGTTCTCGGTCGAGGAGCCCATGGCGAACTCGTCGAGGTTGGTCTTGCCGACGAGTACCGCGCCCGCGGCGGCCAGCCGCTCGACGACCGTGGCGTCGTACGGTGGTGCCCAACCATCGAGGATCTTCGACGAACACGTCGTCGGGATGCCGCGCGTGCACATGTTGTCCTTGAGCGCGAGCGGCACCCCGGCCAGCGGGCCAGGGTCGTCGCCTCGCTCGATCGACGCGTCGACTGCCTCGGCCGACGAACGGGCTGCGTCGGCGGTCACGGTCAAGAACGCGTGCAATTCGCCGTCGCGGGCCGCGATCCGTGCGAGGTGCTCGTCGAGCACCTCGATCGCCGACCGTTCGCCCGAACGGATCTGCGCTGCGAGTTCGATCGCTGCCACGACTAGGGCTCCTCGCCCAGCACGGGCGGCACGCGGAAGCGGTCGGCCTCGACCGAAGGGGCGCCGGCGAGCACCTCGTCTCGGTCGACAGTCGGTGTCACGACATCGTCGCGCAGCACGTTGACCAACGGGTACGGATGCGAGGTCGGCGCGAGGTCGTCGAGGTCGAGGGCCTCGACGTCCTGCGCGTGCTCGAGCACGGCGCCGAGCTGGTCGGTGAACAGATCGATCTCGGCCTCGGACAGATTGAGCCGGGCCAGACGGGCAACGTGGGCGACCTCGTCGCGGGTGAGGGGGTCGGCCATGGGAAACCAGTCTGTCGACAGCGGGCGGTCGAGGCCAGACGGGATCGCCCCCGGGAGGTAACGTTTCGGCCTTCATGGAGGACTTTCCCACCGCGTTGGGACTCGCCGCGGCGGTCCGCAACCGAGATGTGAGCCCGACCGAACTGGTCGGCGAGACGCTGCGTCGCATCGACGAGCGCAACGAGGCGATCAACGCCGTGATCTGGGTCGACCCCGACGATGCCCGGCGGCGAGCCCGAGCAGCAGAGGACCGGCTGGCCTCGGGCGGTCCCGTCCCCCCGTTCCTGGGCGTTCCGATCGCCATCAAGGACCTCGACGAAGTCGCGGGCTGGCCGACCACGTTCGGATCGGCCGGCGCGAGTGACGAGCCCAGCTCCGAGAGCGCAAGCGTCGTCCTGCAACTCGAGGCCGCCGGGTTCGTGCTGGTCGGGCGCACGAACACTCCCGAATTCGGACCCATCACCGCAGCCGAGAACACCCGGTACGGCATCAGCCGGAACCCGTGGAACACCGATCGCTCTCCTGGCGGATCGTCGGGCGGAGCATCCGCGGCCACTGCGGCCGGCATCTACGCGGCGGCCCATGCGAACGACGGTGGCGGATCCATCCGCATCCCTGCCTCGTGCTGCGACCTCGTCGGGCACAAGGCGTCACGGGGGCTGGTCGTTCAACAGGTGCAGATGTGGGAGGGCGCGGCCGTCCAGGGTGCCGTGACCCACACGGTCGCCGACACGGCTGCGATCCTCGACGTGATCGCGGTGCACGACCCGCTGTCATGGTGGAAGTCGCCCCTTCCGCAGACATCGTTCACCGCGGCAGCGTCGACCCAGCCCGAACCGCTTCGTGTCGCAGTCATCAGCGACAGCCCACTCGGTCTCCCGACCGATCCCGAGTGCAGTGAGGCCGCCAGGCGGACCGCGAGTGCGCTCGAGGCCGCCGGCCACTGCGTCGTCGAGGTGCCCGTCGACTTCCAGATCGACCGCTTCCTTTCGGGCTACACGACCGTCGTGAACGCCGGGCTCGCCGACTACGACGGCCTGGTCGACTGGTCGAGAACCGAACCACACAACCGTGCCGCTCGCGCTGCGCTCGACGAGGTCGATGCCGCCACCTACGTGAAGGCGGTCAGTGAGCTCCAGCGGTGGTCCCGAGACGTCAACGCCCAATGGAGCGCCGACTTCGACGTGCTCGTCACCCCCACGATGCCGAATCAACCGGTCCCTGCCGGCCAGATCCTGCGCGAGGTCCACGCCGCGCCCGACGAGCTGTCCCCCACGCTCCTGTCGACGGTGACCTTCACCGCGGTGTTCAACATGAGCGGGCTGCCGGCCATCTCGATCCCGGCACACGTGGCATCGGACACGGGGCTCCCGATCGGCGCCCAGATCGTCGCGCCGCCGTTTCGCGACGATCTGTGCCTGTCGCTCGCCGCGCAGCTCGAGCCCCGCATGGGTTGGGTCGACCGCAACCCTGATCTCGCGGGGTTCACCGCAGGCTGAGATCCACTCGGGTCGGGTTCAGCCCAGCGGTTGCGGCATGCACAGACCGTCGAGTTCGACGACCTGGATGCGATCACGGTTCTCCCACGTGATCTCGTTGGCCGGGTCCTTGCGGACCTTGAACTCACGGAAGCTCTGCTCGAGGGCGTCATAGGCGAGCAGGCGCCCGACGAGCGGATCCCCGAGGTCGAGGATGAGCTTGATCGCCTCGAGAGCCTGGAGCGAGCCCACGATGCCCGGCAGCACTCCCAGCACACCGGCTTCGGCACAACTCGGCGCCATCTCGGCGGGCGGCGGCTCCGGCACCATGTCTCGGTAGGTCGGACCGTTCTTCGGGTCGAAGACGGTGACCATGCCCTCGAAGCGGAAGATCGATCCGTGGACGACCGGGATGCCGAGCTTGACGGACGCGTCGTTGACCATGAAGCGAGTCGGGAAGTTGTCGGTGCCGTCGACGATCACGTCGTAGTCCTTGATGATCGCCTCGACGTTCGACGCGTCGAGGCGAACATCGTGGGTCACCACGTTGACATCGGGGTTCAGCAGGGTGAGCGTCTTCTTGGCCGAATCGACCTTGCGGTCACCGATGCGGTCCATGTTGTGCAGGATCTGCCGCTGCAGGTTCGACGCGTCGACGACGTCCATGTCGATGATCCCCAGCGTGCCGACGCCGGCGGCGGCGAGATAGAGCGCGGCCGGTGAACCGAGACCGCCCGCGCCGAGCATCAGGACCTTCGCGTCGAGCAGCTTGAGCTGACCGGCCACATCGACCTCGGGCAGCAGCACGTGACGCTGATAGCGGTTCCGTTGGTCTGCGGTGAGGTTGGCAGGAACCTTCCAGTCGCGGCCCTCGTCCTTCCACTTGTTGAATCCGCCGTCCATCGAGACGACGTCGGCGTAGCCGAGCTGTTCGAGCGTCTGGGCCGCGAAGGCCGACCGCACGCCACCTGCGCACTGCACGATGATCCGGGTGGACTTGTCGGGGATCTTGCCCTCGATCTGACTCTCGAGCTGACCACGCGGAATGAAGACGGCACCCGGAACCGCTCCCTGCTCGAACTCGTCGGGCTCGCGCACATCGAGGATCGTCCAACCCTGTTGACGCAGCTCGTCGCCCTCGGCGGTGTCGACCTCGCGGATCTGGGCCTTGGTGGCACTCAGCAGTTCTCGAAAATTGGGCATCGGTTCTCTCCGGTGGGTGAATCCCTACTCAGCAGGTCAACAATTGCCGCTGACGATCGTATTCCGCAAGATCGAATTCGTTCAGAGCTGCACGATCGACGTGTGGGACGGCGGCCCGGAGGGTCGGTCGTGCTGCCAGAGATACCCGCGCCCCCCGCCGAGCCCCCACAACACGTCATCGGTCCCATCGCCATCGGCGTCACCCACCCCGACCCGATAGACGCCGTTCACGTTCGTCCGCACCGAGCGAACCGAACCATTGGACGAAAAGAGCCAGTAGTAGTCAGCACCGCTGCCGGGCGCGTACCAGAACACGTCGCTGACACCGTTGCCGTCGAAGTCACCGACGAACGGCCGGTAACTGCCCCTGACCGAGACCGAGCGCAATCCGCCGCGTCCGAACCGGATCACGTCGGCTCCCGGACCTGCTCGATAGTGGAAGACGTCGTCGAGGCCGTCGGCGTCGAAGTCGCCGACGAGCGGCACGCTCCCCGACTCGGTCGTGTACGGCGTGCTCACGAAGGTGTGACCCTGCGCTTGCCATCGATAGCTCCGCGACGAGGGCGCCGACCAGATGATGTCGTCCGAAGCCGCTCCCCCGGGCCGGATCACGATCGGCTCGTACGTACCGTTCACGGCCATCACCGTGCGATCGCCATCACCCCAGAAGACCGTGTCCGGATCGCCCCCGGGTTGGTAATGGACATAGTCGGGCAGCCCGTCACCATCGAAGTCACCAGAGAACGGCACCGGCCCTTTGATGTCCATCGGAGGTAGGCAACCGGGGCCCGGCCCGCCCGCAACGATCGACACGATCTCGGTGTCGTAATCGACGAAGCTGCGGTATTCGCCGCGCATCCACAGCAGCGCCCGCGTGCTGGCAGTCGGATCCGGGATCACCGGGCGCAGATTGTCGACCACGGATCCCGGGGTTATCGGGGTGAACTGCCAGGTGGTTCCTCCATCGGGGGTGACCGCATCGAAGAGCTCGTGATGGCCCGAGGGCAGTGCTTCGCCGCTGACCGGGTCGACGTCGGTCGACAGGACTGCGTGAGTCGGATCGGCCGGGTCGAGGGCGATGCCACCGGTGTAGTGAGCCTCGAAGCCGAACAACTGGCTGCCGGCGAACCCGATCAGCGAGGTGGTCCATCGCGCCCCGTCCCATGTTGCGTAGTGATAGCTCAGCCGTTGGTGGTCGGGAACTCCCTCGGCTTCGTCGCGCACGGTGAACGCGATGACCGGAGCGGGCGCACCATCGACGCGGACGATGTCTGCGGTCCATCCGCGTTGGGTGGTGGTCTGGAGCCAGACCCGCGTCAGTTCGTCGGGCGCAGCGCCGAAGCTGAGGTTCCCCACCGGGTACCCCGTGGTGGTCCGCAGGAGGCCGCCTTCGATGTACCCGTGGAAGATGCCCGTTCCCGACGCGTATTCGCGGGGGTGGCCCTCGGTGGTCGCGAGATCGATCCGGGTCGACCCATCGTCGTCATAGACGACGTAGGGCCTGGCCTCGTACTTCTTCAGCAGGGTTCCGACCTGTTCCCAGCTCGTACCGAGGTCGCCCGAGCGCAGAGTCGTCGGGTACAGCCCGACCCTCGTGAAGTTGTAGAGCGTGCCCAGGGGGCCTTCGTCGGCGAGATGGACCAGGTTGGTGTAGGTCACCGGAGTCGCGATGCGCTGCGGCTCGAGTGGCTCCCAGGCCGAGGTGTGCGCCGGCCGGACGGCTGCCCTGACCAGCCCATCGGCTCGATGACGGGTGTAGGAGGCGATGAGCTTGCCGTTCGGCAACGCAAGAATGGTCGGCGAATCGTGATCGTCGACTTGCAGCGACTCGGCCAGCGTGTCGGTGCGGACGGTGTTGGTGCTGAGATCGAGCGTGGTCACATCGGCGTCGCCCTCGCGCACGGGTCCATCGACCGTGGTGCCGCTGGCCGTCGAGCCTGCGATCAACTCGCAGTCGGTCAGGGTCGCTCGCGGCGACTCGAACCACGACCAACCGCCCGACCGGGTCAACACCCGGGCGAATCCGCCCGCGAACCGATGATCGATCTGTCCAGCCGCAGCGACCCCGGACTCGGCCAACGGGGCACTGACCGCAGCAGACACCACCAGCAGCGCGACGGCCAACCGCGCAGCCTGTCGGCCGCGGCTGCTGCTCGAATTGCCCATCGTTGGTGGTGCTCCCGCCATCGAACGACCTGATCGGCCGCGACGTTACTTGCGATCCATCGCCGGCCGGCGGCGCGGCACGCTCGTCATGCCCCTGCCACGACGAGGCGGCGGAGGACTTCGCTGATCGAACCACGGATGACGACATCAGCGAGGTCGTCCATCTCGGTTGCCGACCCGTTGATGATCACGACTCGGGCGCCACTGCGCTTGGCCGTCGGAACCACGTTCGCGATCGGATAGACGCCAAGCGTCGTGCCCACGGCGAGCATCAGGTCGGCGGACAGGGCGGCCCGCTCGGCTCGAGCCAGGTCAGCGGCGACCAGGCCCTGCCCGAAGCTGATCGTGGCCGACTTGAGGATCCCGCCGCAGCTGCGGCATTCGGGGTCCTCCTCGCCGGCTTCGACCCTGGCGAGCGCACGCTCCATCGGTGCCCGTTCGTCACAGTCGAGACACACCACCTCGCGCATCGTGCCGTGCACCTCGACGACACGAGAGGGGTCCGATCCGGCGAGTTGGTGGAGCCCGTCGACGTTCTGGGTGAGCAGCGAGTGGAAGTTGGTGGTGCGCTCGAGCTCAGCCAGGGCCCGGTGGCCGTCATTCGGCTCGGCGCTCCAGGCCGGCGACCTTCGACGGGTGGCCCAGGCACGTCGGCGGACCTCGGGGTCCGCCACGTAGTGCCCGATGTTGGCCATCTTCTCGGCCTCGGGGTTCTTGGTCCACGCACCCTGCGGGCCCCGGTAGTCGGGGATCCCGGAGTCGGTGCTTATCCCTGCCCCGGTCAGCACGACGAGCGCAGCCGCCTCGTGCACCCAGCCGCGCACTCGCTCGATCGCGTCGTCCACGTCCCCGATGGTAAACGTCTCGGTTCGCCTTCCCCGTTGATATTGCATGAAACATCATGAAAGACTGCACTTCGACTTCCCCCTCCACCCGCTCCCACCGGAGCCGTTCTGATGCCGATCCCCCATGCAATCCCCGCCCAGCCGCAACCAGGTCGACGGGTGCAGCCGACCTCGCCGACCCTCGACGTGATCCCCCTGCCCGATCTGGTCATCGACCGAGTCGGCTTCGATCCGCGGTCCCCCTATGCCGAGAGATTCTGGCTGGGGGTCCTTGGCCCGACCTCGCTGTTGTTGATGCGGCATCTCGCTGCCCACTTCGACCTCCATCCGGACGGGTTCGAACTCGACCGCGAACGGGCAGCACAGGCCCTCGGAGTCGGGACACGCGACGGACGCAACTCGCCGTTCGTGCGGGCCATTGCCCGCTGCGGTCAGTTCAAGCTGCTCCAGCGTCCGGGCCCCAACATCCTCAGCGTTCGGCGGAAGATGCCACCACTCACCCAAGCGCAGGTCCGCCGGCTGCCCGATGACCTCCAACGCGCCCACACCCGGTGGCAGGAGGCGCAGCTCGGGCGACCCGTCCCGACCGACGACGAGGATCGCGTCCGCCGTCTCGCAGCCACCCTGCTGGACGTCGGCGAGTCGCCGGCAGCCGTTCGCAGCCACCTCGAGCGA
>DATKWD010000133.1:0-19357 GCA_035529695.1 Acidimicrobiales bacterium
CGCGACCCGGGTGTCGAGGCTCTTCGCCTTGCGGGCGCGCGTGGCGGTCTGCCCGCGCATCGAGTCGGCCAGCGTGCTCAGGCGGTTGATCTCGTTCGCCTGCTGGGTCGCCACCTTGGTGAGCCGCTGCTCGTCGAGCACGCGGGACTTGAGGTACTGGCTGTAGGTGCCCTTGTACTCGGTGAGGCTCCCGGCCCCGAGGTCGTCGGGCCGTTCGAGGTGGATGATGCGGGTGATCGCCTCGTCGAGCAGTTCGAGGTCGTGGCTGATGACGATGAGGGCGCCCGAGTACCCCCGCATGAAGTCGAGCAGCCACTCCTTCGCGTCGATGTCGAGGTGGTTGGTCGGTTCGTCGAGCAGCAGGACGTCGGAACCGGCGAACAGGATGCGGGCCAATTCGACCCGTCGACGCTCTCCGCCCGAGAGCGCCGACACGGGAAGCTCGAGGCGGTTGTCGGCCAGACCGAGTCCGTCTGAGAGCCGGCGCACCTCGCTGTCGGCCGCATAGCCCCCCGAGACCTCGAAGCGTTCCTGCGCGCGGCTGAACTTGGCGATGTTCTCCTCGGACGGATCTTCCTCGAGGGCAAGGCGCAGCTTCTCGATGCGCACCATGTCCTCGTCGAACCCGCGACCCGACAGCACGTGGGTCAGAGCCGTGCGTCCCAGGTCGTCGACCTTGGGGTCCTGCGGCAGATAGCCCAGGCCGCCCGTGATCTTGACCGAGCCCTTGGCGGCGGGCATCTGACCCGCCAACACCTTGAGCATCGACGTCTTGCCGGCACCGTTGCGACCCACCAATCCGACCGTCTGCCGGGCGCGCACTTCGAAGCTGCCGCCGTTCACCACCGGAACGCCGGCCACTTCGACGAGGAGATCGACGGCCTTCAACATGAACGTCCCATGCTCGCAGCACACCGCCGAGATTCCTCATCGACCCGCCGCCACTTCGCGTGTTCGTGACACGATCTCGCGATGCGCAGAACCGTTGTCGTGCTCGCCGTCGCAGGTCTGTTGGCCACCGCCTGCTCCTCGTCGACCGACTCCGATGGCTCGCCGGCCGATGCCGAATCGGTCGACTCGAGCTCGGCGGTCGGCTTCGTCGACGCAGCGACCTTCACCGCCAGGCAGAACGACTACCTCGAGTTCGCCACCACCGAGCTGAGCGAGGGCAGCATCCTCAACGTTCTCAACCATGCCACCCGAGCGCAGCGCGACGACAGCTTCGAGGCCGACCTCTCGACCGTCACGCCCGACGTGTTCGCCGAACCGCTCGACGAGATCGCCAATTGGGTCGACACCACCGATTTCGACGTCCTCTACTTGCTGAACCTGCTCTACGCAGCCGAGGACCAGCTCCCGGCGCAGACGGTCGAGGCGATCGACGACGCACTGCTGGGCTACGAGTACTGGTACACCGAGCCGACTCCTGAAGGGCAGGTCGACAACAAGTACTACTGGTCAGAGAACCACCGCATCATCTTCGCGGTCGACGAGTACCTGGCAGGGCAGCGACACCCCGAGGCGACGTTCATCAACGACGGTCGGACCGGCGCAGAGCACAAGGCCGATGCCACCGAGCGAATCATCGAGTGGCTCGACGAGAAGGTGCGTTTCGGGTTCACCGAGTGGCACTCGGACGTCTACTACCAGAAGGACTTCACACCGCTGCTCAGTCTGGTCGAGTGGGCCGATGACCCCGACCTCGCCGACCGGGCGGCCATGGTGCTCGATCTCTTCGCCTTCGACCTGGCCCTCCACCTCCACGACGGCAACCTCGGCGCCACGCATGGCCGGTCGTACATGAAGGACAAGAGCACTGCCACCCAGCAGGACGTGTTCGGGCTGGCCAAGCTCCTGTTCGCCGACACCGAGGTCGAGTACGTCTCGACGGGTGATGCCGGCGCTTCGCTGTTCGCCCGAGCCGAGAAGTATCAGCTGCCGGCGGTGATCGAGCGCATCGCCACCAGCACCGAGCCGATCATCGACAAGGAACGCATGGGCGTGCCGCTCGACAACAACGCCGAGCTCGACGATCCACCGGAGGAGCCCTACGGCATCTCCTTCGACGATCCTGCCAACATCGACTTCTGGTGGGAGCGGGGTGCCCAGACGGTATGGCCGACCGTCCCACTCACGATGAAGACACTCACCGAGTACGACCTGTGGGAAAGCCAGTTCTTCTCGGCGTTCATCCCGCTGCGCGATGCGGTGAACGACGACCCGATCGCCGGCCGCGACTTCGTGGCGGGCCTGTCCGAGCAGCTGGCATTCGGGTTCCTGCCCGAGGTCAGTACCACGACCTATCGGACCGACGACGTGATGTTGTCGACGGCGTTGGACCATCGCCAGGGTGACTTCAGCGACCAGGCCCACGTCTGGCAGGCGACGCTGTCCGAAGATGCGATCGTGTTCACGACGCACCCGAAGAACGAGCCCTTCCTGGGCGAAGACAGCTTCCCCGACGCCGATGGATACTGGACCGGATCGGGCTCGCTGCCCCGCTCGGCGCAGGTCGACAGCATGTCGATCTCGCTGTACTCGCCCACCTTTGCGACCGTCGCCCAGGACGACACCGGTCCCTTGGCGATGTTCACCTATCTCGAGGCCACCCACGCCTTCTTCCCGACCGAGAAGTTCGACGAGGTCGTGATCGACGACTCGGGCTGGGTCTTCGGCCGGCAGGGAGACGGCTACGTCGGCATCTGGTCACACCGCCCGGCAGCGTTCGTCGATCCGGTCCCCGACGACATCTTCACCAACGGTCTCACCGAGCCCTTCGATCTCCGGGCCGACGGCGGACCGGACAACGTGTGGATCACCGAGGTCGGCGATACCGACACGCACGGCAGCTTCGAGGAATTCCGGGCCGGACTGGTCGCAGCGACCGTCGACGTGCGAGCTCGACCTGCCCGTGCCGACGGGCTCCCTGGTGGATTCGACGTGATCTACACGTCGCCGACCCTCGGCAACGTGACGTTCGGCCAGGACGGCCCCCTCACCGTCGACGGCACCGAGGTGCCGCTCCGCCACGATGCTCGCTACGACAACCCGTTCGCCCAGGTGCCGTTCGACTCGCAGCGGTACGAGATCAGCGACGACGAGGGCAGCCTCACGCTCGACTTCAGTTCGAGCACCCGCACCGCGAACTGAGACGCCCCGTTCTGACCCACCCTGGGCGAACACGAGCGAACCGCAGATCTTCGTTGCTCTCCCGCCAATAATTGGCGACAGAGCAACGAAGATCGTGGGGGTTGCCTTCGTCGGGCAGGGCTGTCGCTGGTCGGTGGGGCCGGTCTGGAACACTGCACGCATGGATCTGCTCGCCGCCGTGTCCGAAGCCGATGCCGACATCGCGTTCAACCTTGGACCGCTCGTCCTGCGTGTCGTCGTCGGCATCGTCTTCATCGCCCACGGCTACAACCACATCTGGGGTGGCGGCAAGATCGCCGGCACGGCTGGGTGGTTCGAGAGCCTGGGGATGAGGCCGGGCAAGCTCCACGCGTGGACGGCAAGCATTGTCGAGCTCGCCGCCGGCGTGATGCTGATCGTCGGTCTGCTGACGCCGCTGGCCGGCGCGGCGGTGATCGGCGTGATGACCGTCGCCTGGATCACCAACCACAAGAGCAACGGCTTCTTCATCTTCCGCCCTGGCGAGGGTTACGAGTACGTGATGACCCTCACCTTCGCCGGGTTGGCGACGGCTTTGATCCCGCCCGGTGAGTGGAGCCTCGACCACGCCTTCGACCTCACCGACGACCTGGTCGGCGCGCCGAGCCTGCTGATCGCTCTCGTCGCCGGATTCGGAGGGGCGATCGCCCTGTTGGCGCTCTTCTGGCGCCCCGACCCGAAAGCGGACGAGCCCGCCTGACCCGCCTCACCCGACGATCTGGGTGCCGGCGATGAAGCAGGGCCGTTCTGCGTGCACGGCTTCGAGGGCCTTCGCTCCCCAGCACCCAGACCGAGGCGAGCCCACGCTGGTGCACCCAGAACGTCGGGAGGTTGCGAGCGCCCACGTGCACCGGCCAGACTCTCAACTTGACCGATCGGTCTAGTTTTGTTCGCAACGTTGAAGGAGCCAGCTCATGGCCACCGCAGTGATCGTCGACGCCGTCCGTACCGCCGGGGGCAAGCGTTTCGGGAAGCTCTCGGGCTGGCACCCGGCCGACCTTGCCGCGGAGGTGCTCAAGGCCCTCGTCGAGCGCAACAGCCTCGACCCGGCTCTCGTCGACGACGTGATCATGGGTTGCGTCATGCAGGTCGGGAGCCAAGGCCTCAACATCGGTCGGAACGCCGTGCTTGCCGCCGGGTTCCCCGAGTCCGTGCCGGCCACCACCGTCGACCGCCAGTGCGGTTCGTCGCAGCAATCGGCCCACTTCGCCGCTCAGGGCGTGATGGCCGGTGCGTACGACATCGCCATCGCCGCCGGTGTCGAAGTCATGTCGACCACCCCGATGGGCGCTTCGATCACCCCCGGCAGCTTCCCCTTCGGCCCCGCTGTCATGGAGCGTTATGCCGATGTCGGTGGCATCGTGCCGCAGGGCATCTCGGCCGAGATGATCGCCGACAAGTGGGACCTCAGTCGCGAGGACCTCGACGCCTTCGGGGCGCAGAGCCAGCAGCGGGCTGCCATCGCCACCGACGAAGGTCGCTTCGACAACGAGATCATCGCCGTGAAGGAGAAGCGTCTCGACAAGGAGACCGGCGATCTCATCGATTCCGATGACATGGTGACCTCAGATGAGGGCATCCGTCGCGACACCACGGCCGAGAGCCTGGGCAAGCTCAAGCCTGCGTTCAAGCCCGACGGCAAGGTGACCGCCGGCAACTCGAGCCAGATCACCGACGGCGCTTCGGCCATGTTGATCATGAGCGAGGACAAGGCCAAGGAGCTCGGCCTCAAGCCCCGCGCCAAGTTCCACACGTTCGCCCTCGCCGGCGTCGACCCCATCACCATGCTCACCGGCCCGATCCCCTCGACCGCCAAGGCGCTCGAGAAGTCGGGGCTCGGGATCGATGACATCGACCTGTTCGAGGTCAACGAAGCGTTCGCCTCGGTCGTGCTGGCCTGGGAGAAGGAGCACAACCCCGACATGAGCAAGGTGAACGTCAACGGAGGCGCCATCGCCCTCGGTCACCCGCTCGGCTGTTCGGGCGCCAAGCTCATGGCGACCCTGCTGAACGAACTCGAGCGCACCGGCGGCCGCTATGGCCTCCAGACCATGTGCGAGGGCGGCGGTCTCGCCAACGCGACCATCATCGAAGTCCTGTAGTCCGCGCCTCCGCTGGTCCAGTCCGGGCCGGTCCGGACCGGCGGAGTCGTACGGGCCGCATCTAGGGTCTTCGGCGTGAGGAATCATCCGGCGCTGACCGTTGGCGCGGCGATCGCCGGCGCGCTGGCGTTGATGTTCACGTCGGCGTCGGTGGCCGCAGTGTGCGTCGCGACCCTGGCCGGCTATCTGATCTTCCGGGTGGGCTTTGCCATGCTCGGCGGCATGGCGAGGCCGATCCCCGAGCCACCGCCCCCGGGCGAGCTCCGCAAGGTGCGGCTCACCTATCGGTGCCCGATCTGTGGCACGGAGGTCCGGATGACCTCGGCCAACGACGCCATGCCCGACCCGCCCCGTCACTGCATGGACGAGATGGATCTCGTCACCCCCGTCGAGGACCTCTGACGCCGACCGATGTCGTCCACAGTCTGTGGACGACATTGGGGAAAGTCACATTGATGTAACTTCGGTCACCCATGCCGTTCACCGAGTTCTCCACAATGTCCACAGGGGCTGTGGACAACGTGTGGATCAATGGAACTGCGTGGCGGTGATGATGCCGCCGAGGATGCCGCCGAGACCGAGCAACAAGTACTTGTTGTCGGTCGCGCCGGGCAGCAGTCCGAGGTAGTTGAGGAAGATCACCAGGGTGCCGAGGCCCAGCAGGGTGAACATCAGGATCGGGATCCACTTCGGCGAGACCTTCATCTCGATCGGGACCGGTGGGGTGTAGCGACTCGACGGAGGCGGCACGGACGACTTCTTGGAGCCGCCACCCTTGGGAGTCACGCGACCACCGGACTTCTTCGGTCGCGCCATCAGCGGGTCCGCCGTGTGCGAAGCGAGTCGGAGGAGTCGGAGTGCGTGTCAGGTGATGTCACGGTGGTGGACGATACTTGGCGGGTGACCGATGACGTCCTCGCCGCCATCGACATCGGCACGAACTCGGTCCACATGATCGTGGCAAGGGTCGACCGGCAGGGTCGGCTCGATGTGATCGGCAAGGAGAAGGAGATGGTCAGACTCGGCTCGGGCGGTGGTGACATGAAGTGTCTCGAGCCCGATGCGATCGACCGAGGCGTGGCGACGCTCGCCCGCATGAGTGAGATCGCGACCTCGCGTGGCGCACGCGTCGCCGCCGTTGCCACGAGCGCGGTGCGTGAAGCCGAGAACCGGCTCGACTTCATCGACCGGGCGTGGACCGAAGCCGGGCTCCACGTCGAGGTCGTGTCGGGGTTCGAGGAGGCCAGGCTCATCCACGTCGGTGTCCGCAACGCGGTTCCTCTCGGGGACACGCAGACCCTGTTGTGCGACATCGGCGGCGGCTCGACCGAACTCGTGGTGGCCGCGGGATCCGAGGTGTTGGCGAGTCGGAGCCTGCGCCTCGGCGCCATTCGGCTCACCCGACGCTTCTTCGATGCTGAGCCGCTCGATCCCGATGCCGTCGACGAGTGCCGTCGACACATCCGCTCGGCGCTCCTGCCGTTCGCCACCGAGGTACGCCGCCTCGGATTCGAGACGGCGGTCGGCAGCTCGGGGACCATCGAATGCCTGGCCGCCGTCGCCGCGGCCGCGCACGGCGTCGAGCCCAGGACCTTCAACAACTTCGTGGTCACCCGTGACGACATCACCACCGTCGTCGAGGCCCTGCTCGATGCGCCGACTGCTCGAAAGCGGGGGGCGATCGCAGGCGTCGAAGCTCGGCGTGCGGACATCATCGTCGCCGGCGCCCTGATCCTCGAGCAGGTCGTCGCCGAGTTCGCCATCGACGAGATCGTGGTCAGCGAAGATGCATTGCGGGAGGGCGTGTTGCTCGACTTCGCGTCCCGGCTCGACGGCGCGTCCCGCCATCACCTGCACGACCTGCGTCGACAAAGCGTGCTGCACCTGGTCGAACTCATGGACGACGACGCCCAGCACTCGGCTCACGTGGCTCATCTGAGCCTCGAGCTGTTCGACGAGACCGTCGATCTGCACGGTCTCGACGAGGTCGAGCGCGAGTTGCTCGAAGCGGGCGCGCTCCTCGCGAACGTTGGGGTCGCCATCTCTCACTCGGGGCACCACAAGCACAGCTACTACGTGATCCGGAACTCCGAGCACCTCACCGGGTTCACCGACCACGAGATCGAGATGATCGCACTCATCGCCCGCTACCACCGCAAGAGTCAACCGAAGCCGAAGCACATCGAGTTCGCCGCGCTGGCCCCCGACGATCAGCGCAAGGTCGAGGTGCTTGCCGGACTGTTGCGGATCGCCATCGGCCTCGACCGTCATCACGCGGGCCGGGTCAACGGCATCCGCGCCGACCTCGAGAAGAATCGGCTCGTGATCGGGGCAGTCGCCGACGTCACCGAAGACATCGATCTCGAGCTGTTCGCCGCCACCGAGCGACGTGGACTGCTCGAGTCGGCGCTGGGCCACCCGGTGCTGGTGCGCTCGGATGCAGCGCCGGCCTGAGCCCGCGATCGAGCGGCGCAGACACGAATCCGCTTCACGCCCGATCTCGCCCGGCCGATAGCGTCGAGCCTTCATGAGCACACGTGTGGCGGTCATCGACAACTACGACTCGTTCGTGTTCAACCTCGTGCAATACCTCGGCGAGCTGGGCGCCGATCCGATCGTCCACCGCCACGACGCAGTCACCGTCGCCGAGCTCGTCGACCTCGATCCCGACGCCGTGCTCGTGTCGCCCGGCCCCGGGACTCCGAGCGATGCGGGCATCAGCAATGACGTGATTCGGACCTTCGCCGGGAAGAAGCCGGTCCTCGGAGTGTGCCTCGGTCACCAGTGCATCGGCGAGGTCTACGGCGGCGACGTGATACGCGCGAGGCAGGTCATGCACGGGAAGACCTCCCTCGTCCGTCATCACGACACGGGCATCTTCACCGGTCTTCCGAACCCCCTCGAGGCCACCCGCTACCACAGCCTCGTCGTCGATCCCGAGACCCTGCCCGACTCGCTCGAGGTCACCGCCGAGACCGACGACGGCGTCATCATGGGGCTCCGTCACCGTGAGGTCGACGTCGAAGGTGTGCAATTCCACCCTGAGTCGATCCTCACCGCCGCCGGGCACGATCTGATCCGGAACTTCCTCGCCCGCGCCTAGCAACCACCGATGGGCGTGAGCGCGATCGGGGCGATCTCGCCTACGGTCGAGGGATGCTCTCCGCGTTCGACGACTATCCGATCCATCAGACCCCGGAACCCATCGCGCAGCCGGCGACAAACGATCGCAATGCCTACGATCGCTACTGGTTCAATGGCATCGACAAGGGTGGCGACTTCTACTTCGGCGTCGCATTGGGCCGCTACCCGCACCTGGGGGTCATGGACGCGGCGCTGAGCCTGGTGACGACGGACGGGCTCCAGCACGCCTTCCACATCTCGGGTCGGTCACCCGCCGATCCATCCGACACCCGACTCGGCCCCTTCCGGCTCGAGGTCGTCGAGCCGATGATGGTCACCCACATCACGCTCGACGACAACGAGACCGGCGTCACCGCCGACCTCACGTTCACGGCGAAGACGTCGTGTGTCGAGGAGGGTCGTCAGATCTGGCAGCCGGGCAGCCGCCGCACGCTCGACAACACCCGCTTCGCGCAGTATGGCCGGTGGTCGGGCCAGATCAGCTTCGACGGTCAGACGCTCGAGGTCGATTCCGGCACCACGACAGGTGTGAAGGACCGATCGTGGGGCATTCGCCCGGTGGGCGAGCCCGACCCGGCAGGTGCCCCGGCCTCGGACTTCGCAGGCTTCTGGTTTCTGTGGAACCCGATGCACTGGGACGACCACTGCTCGCACATCGGTCTCTTCCTCGAGCCCGACGGCCGCCCCTGGCACGTCGACGCGGCCGTGGTTCCGTCGTACGCGAGCCTCAGCGAGGTCCCCGGCGTTTCGGATCCGGCGACCAAGCACTTCCATCACGTGACCCAGGACATCGACTGGTTGCCTGGGACCCGCTGGGCCCGATTCGCCGAACTCACCATGGCAGCCCACGACGGCACCACCAAGGAGATCGAGCTCGAACCCGTGCTCAGGTTCCACATGAAGGGCATCGGCTACAGCCATCCCGACTGGGGCCACGGCCGTTGGAAGGGCGAGCTCGCGATGGAGTCCGAGGTCTGGAAGACTGCTGACCTGGATCCGCTGTCGTTCGAGAACCTGCATGTGCAGCAGGTGGTGAAGGGAACCAGCGACGGTCAGGCGGGGGTGGGCGCACTCGAGCAGTTGGTGATCGGTTCGAACGCCGCCGGCAACTTCATCGATCTGCTCGACGGAGCCGAGTAGATCCAACACGTGCCTAGTTGATCGGGTCGGGCGGGATCACGTCGGGCGCTCGACCGACGATGATGATCACGGTTGCGCCCTTCGGGGCCTGGCTGTCGCCGGCAGGGTTCTGAGCCAACACCTGGCCGTCCTCGGTGCTGTCGGGGTCGTCGAGCAGTTGGTCCTCGACCGACACCTTGAACCCCGCAGTCGTGAGGCGAGACGACGCTTCGGCCTCGTCGAGCCCGACCACGGCCGGCACGACGACCTGTTCGATGCCCTGACTGACCCGGATCGTCACGACCGCGTCCTTGTCGAGCAGCGTGCCGGCCACTGGATCGGTGGCGATCACCTGTCCCTGTGGCACCGTGCTGGAGAATTCGTTGCTCTCGGTCACCTTGAAGCCGGCGCTGACGAGTTCTGAGGTCGCCTCGACAGCCGACTTCCCGGTGACGTCGGGGACTGCGCGCTGCTCGGGGCCGTCGGACACGGTGAGGGTGATCGTCGCGTCGAGGGGAACCTGCACTCCCTGACCAGGGTCCTGGGCGGTCACCTGGCCTTCGGGGATCGTGTCGCTGAACTCGCGGGTCGAGGTGTCGACCTCGCCGGTGAAGCCGTTGTCGGTCAGGAACTTCCTCGCCGCTTCCTCGGTCAAGCCGACGAGCTGGGGCATGGGGATCGTCTCGGCTCCGGTCGACACCTTCAAGGTGACGATCGATCCCTCGTCGACCTTCTCGCCGCCCTTGGGGTTCTGGTCGAAGACGGTCTGGTCGGGCCGGTCGGCGTTCTTCTCGAACTCGGTCAACACTTCGAAGCCCTGGCCCTCGAGCTCGGATCGGGCGTCGTCGACGTTCTTGTCGATCACGTTCGGGACTTCGACCTGCGTCGCTTCGTCGCCCCCGCTGTCGCCGAACCCGAGCGCGCGGGCCAGACCGAAGAGCAATCCGACGAGCAGGATGAGCAGGATCACCAGCACCATGACGAAGACACCGTTGCGGCGCGGCTCCTCGACGTACTGATCGTCGTAGTCGCCGTACTGGTCAGGAGCGACCGCGACCTGCGTCCCGTCGGGTGCGCCGGCGACGGTCGGCATCGCCATGGTGGCGCCGGCCGCGAGCGCCGCGGCGGCCGGAAGGCCTGCGGCGAGTTCGCGCTGCCCTTCGCGGTACCGGCGCAGGTCGGATCGGAGGTCCTCGGCCGACGGATACCTGTTGGCGGTGCTCTTGGCCATCGCCTTGAGGACGATCGCGTCGAGCGCAGGATCGATGTCGGGCTTGTGGTCGCGCAGTGGCGCAGGTGGTTCCTGGACGTGCTTGTAGGCAATGGCGACCGGCGAGTCGCCGGTGAACGGCGGACGCCCGCACACCATCTCGTAGAGCACGACACCGAGCGAATAGACGTCGCTGCGCGGGTCGACCGGCTTGCCCTGCGCCTGCTCGGGTGAGAAGTAGGTGGCGGTGCCCATCACGGATCCGGCCTGCGTGAGGTTCTCCTGCACACCCTCGGCGAAGGCCCGAGCGATACCGAAGTCGGTCACTTTCACCTGGCCGCTCGACGAGATGAGGATGTTGCCGGGCTTGACGTCCCGGTTCACGACACCGTTTCGGTGCGCGAACCCGAGCGCTGCCGCGACGTCGATCCCGATGTCGGCGGCCCGTTCGGGGAGCAGCGAACCCTCGGCCCGGAGGATCTCGGCCAGACTGCGACCGTCGATGTACTCCATCACGATGTAGTACTGGTTGCCCTCCTGGCCCCAGTCGTAGACGCCGACGATGTTCGGATGATTGAGGTTGGCGGCGGCCTGGGCCTCGCGGCGGAATCGCTCGACGAAGCTGGGGTCCGAGGCGAACTCGGCGAACAGCACCTTCACGGCCACGGGCCGGTCGAGGAGGCGGTCATGAGCGAGATAGACATCCGCCATGCCACCTCGGGCCAGCCGACGGTGGAGCTCGTAGCGGCCGCCGAAAACGGTCTGGTCTGAATCGCTCATGGTCGGTGCGGAAGCGTACTGGGGCACCCCGCAGCAGAAGGGTCCGATCGCTCCTCGTTCGGGTGATCTCGAGTCAGGTCGGCTGGAGAGCCTGGAGCATCACAGCCCTGGCAATCGGTGCAGCCACTCGTCCGCCGGTCTGTTCGCTCGCACCCGGCTGGCCTTCGACGATCACGGCCACAGCCACCTGTGCCGGCAACCCCGGGGGACCGGCGAACCCGATGATCCAGGCGTGCGACGAGGGGATCTCGGTACCGAGTTGTGCGGTGCCGGTCTTGCCACCGACGACGAATCCTTCGATGGCGAGGCGCTGGGCAGTCCCGCCGGGACCCACCACTCCGATCATCCCGTCACGGAGGACCGATGCGGTCGACGGATCAACGGCTCGCTGGAACTCAGACGGTTCGAACGTGCTGACGACCGAGCCCTCGTCGTCACGCGTCTCGGCGAGCACGTGAGGCGTCATGACGCTGCCGTCGTTGGCGATCGCCGCGGCGGTCATCGCCATCTGGAGTGGGGTGGCCGACACGTCGTTCTGCCCGATCGACGACTGAGCCAGCGCCGGAAGGTTCTGATCGAAGTCGGTCGGGAAGTTCGATCGGGCCGGATCGGGGAGATCGATGGGAATGTCGCGGTTGAACCCGAACGCCTCGGAGGTGCTGATCATGGTGTCGGGTCCGAGGTCGACGCCCATCTGTGCGAAGGCGGTGTTGCAGCTCACCTTCAGGATCTGGAACAGATCGCCGCCGCAACTCGATCCGCCGAAGTTCCGGATCGGGCGGTTGGTCTGGGGCGGGATGTACTCGTTGGTGACGGGGTACACCGGGGTCGTGGCAGTGACCTGCCCGCTCTGCACGCCGGCCGAGCCGGTGATCACCTTGAAGGTCGACCCGGGGAAGTAGCGCTCTCGGTAGCTCTTGGCGAGCAACGGCTTGTCGGGGCTCGCGTCGAGGAACACCTGCACCGCAGTCGCGGTCGCCGTGTCGTGGTCGGCGAGCAGGTTGGAGTCGAAGCTCGGGAAGCTCCACATCGCCAAGATCGCACCCGTCCGCGGATCGAGGACGACGACCGAGCCCTGCTGTTCGCCGAGTTCGGCCTTGGCGACTTCCTGCACGTCCTTGCGGAGGGTCAGCGTGAGATCCTCGTTGCGTGACCGGTCGACGAAGAGGTCACTCAGCCGCTCGAACACGAGCTCGTCGGTTTCGCCCGCGAGTTCGTCGTTGTAGGTGCGCTCGACCCCTGCGGTGCCCAGGTTGAGCGAGAAGAACCCCACCGAATGGGCGAACAGATCACCCTCGGGATACACCCGTTGGGTCTCGAACCGGTCGCCGGGAGCGGAGGCCACCGTCTGGGCCAGGATGACTCCGTCGGCAGACGAAATGGTCCCCCGCGGGCCGTCGAAGGTGCGGAGCAGTTCCCGCGAGTTGTCGGGGTTGTCCTTGAGGTCCTGGGCGTTGAACACCGTGAGCCAGTTGAGCTGGAGGAAGAGCAGGCCATACGCGACGAGAAGCGCCGTTCCGAGCCGGGCGATCTGCCGGTTCACGTCGCCACCGACTCGAATTCACCCTCGGCGACGCGCGACGAGCGTGAGTCGCTGATGCGGAGCAGCAGCGCCAACAAGATGTAGTTGGCGACCAGCGACGAACCTCCGTAGCTCACGAACGGCAAGGTCACGCCGGTGAGGGGCAACACCCTGATCACGCCGGCGATGATGATGAAGCTCTGGACGCCGATGAGCGTGGTCAGCCCGGCGGCCAGCAACTTCTCGAAAGGATTCTCGGCGCGCACGGCGATGCGGAGGCCGGCCCCGATCATCAGCATGAAGGCGACCAGGATCGCTGTCCCGCCGAACAAGCCGAGTTCCTCGGCGATGGCGGCGAAGATGAAGTCGGTCTCGACTTCGGGAATGCGGAGCGGGTTGCCGAGTGCGAGCCCGGTTCCGGTGAGCTGTCCGTCGGCCACGGCGAAGCCGGCCTCGACCACCTGGAAGCCCTCGTCCTTGGCGACCGGCCAGGGATTGAGCCAGATCTCCACCCGATCCTGGACATGGGCGAAGGTGGACCAGGCGAACAGTGCTCCGGCTGCGAACAGCACCCCGCCGATGACGAGGTAGCCGACCCGTTCGGTGGCGATCCACAACAGGGCCACGAACAGTGCGAAGAACAGCAGCGAGCTGCCGAGGTCCTTCTCGAGGGTCATCACCACGAGTGAGAAGGCCCACGCCACCAGCACTGGCCCGAGGACCTTCGGATCGGGCAGGTGCAAAGGTCCGAGCCGCCAGGTGCTCATCGCCAACAGCTCGCGGCGCTCGACGAGGTAGCCGGCGAAGAACAGCGCCAGGGCGATCTTGGCGAACTCGCCCGGCTGGAAGTTGACCGGGCCGATGCTCACCCAGATCTGTGCACCGTTGATCTCGCGTCCGATGAACGGGACAAGGGGGATCACGAGCAGCCCGATGCCGATGAGCAGGAACGTGTAGCGGTAGCGCTCGAGGTCTCGGGCCCGCCGGATGACGAACAGGGTCGCGACGAAGCCGACGATGCCGAGTGCGGTCCAGGTCAACTGATAGCCCGCGAGTCCGTCGGGTCGTGCTTTGGCCTCGTCGATACGGACGATGAACACGTACCCGATGCCGTTGAGCAGCACCGCCAGTGGGAACAGGACGCCGTCTGCGTTCGGGGCCAGTTTGCGAATCGCGATGTGTGCGCCCACGAACAGGCCGAGCAGCAGAGCGAGGAAGGGGCCGATGTTGGCGGGGATCTCGGCATCTCGTCCGAGACTGGCGAGGGTGTACGCGCCCGTGGTGATGATCACCGCCAGGACGAGCAGGCCGAGTTCGGTCGTTCTGCGAAGGCGGCCCATCAGGGGGTGGAGGTGGTCGGTGAGCCTGCCGGGGTCGGCGCATCGGGCGGAAGCGGGTCCTCGACCTCGGTGGTCGACGTGGTCGGGCTCGGATCCGAGTCGAAGCTGCCGGGTTGGCTGACCACCGGCGTCTTGTCCGGGGTCACCAACTGGAGGTTGCCGATGTAGAGGTCGGCCTCGGCGAAGGTCGCGAAGTCAGGTTGGTCGTCGACCTGTCCGGCCGAGACCGGGAGGAGCTCGGTCCGTACGACGTTGCTGTGGGCCTCGACGGTCGGATCGAAGAACAGGACGCCGCCAGGGCGGCCTTGGAAGATCGCGACCCGGTTGTCGTCGAACCCGACGTAGTAGGTACCCCGGGCGTAGACGCCGAGGGCACCGATTGCGATGCCGATCACCGCGCAGAAGATGAACAGGAACGCTGCGACTCGCCAGCTGAACCCTCGCCGCTTCGGGATCAGGTCGTCGAGGTCCTCCTCTTCGACGACGATGTCGGCGTCCGAGTCGGCCAACTGCTCGTCGTCGAGGGCTCGACCGAACCCGGCGAGGTCGGCGGTGGTGCGGGGATGGTCGCTCGATCCGTCCGGGCTCGACGCGGCAGGGTCGGTGCGGCCTTCGCCGACTCTCTCGGCTTGGATCCTGACCTTCTCACCCGCGGCCGGCCCGGTTGCGGCGCCAGACCCGGCGGCCGCCACCGTCGCTCCGCCCGCGCTCGCGGCCGCCGCAGCTGCCGCAGCACGGCGACGGGCCCGTCTGCCGCGGGGCGGTTCGTCGTCGTCTTCGGCATCGGGTGCGTCGTCGTCTTCTGGTGCGTCGTCGCCTTCGGCTGGGGTGTCGGCGGAGCTGGTGTCGGGCTCGTCCGTTTCGTCGGTCGGTTCGTCGTCGAGCCCGTCGTCGGTCGGCTCGTCCGTCGGGTGGCTGTCGGTCGGCTCCGAGGTGGTGTCGTCTGCGGCCGGTTCGGGGTCGTGTTCTGCATCGGCGGGGTCGCCGTCTGCAGCGACGGGTGCAGAAGCGCCGCCGTCGGCGGTCTCGCCTTCGGTGTCTCCGGTGGTGGCGTCGGCGGTCTCGCCGTCGGTGGTGGTCTCGGCGGTGGTCTCGGCGGTCTCGCCTTCGGTGTCTCCGGTGGTGGTGTCGGCGGTCTCACCTGCGTCGCTCTGCTCGGGAGCCGTCTCGGGCTCTCCGTCGTCGACGTCGACTCCACCGACGCGTTCACCGTCGGCCGCGACCGCCGACAGATCGTCGTCTTCGTCGGCCTCCGCAGGCTCGGAAGGCTCGTCGGGGGTTTCCGGGACCGGATCGACCGGATCTTCGGCCTCGTCAGGAGGCAAGACCGACGCCGATTCGTCCGAGCTTGCGGCCGCGTCAACAGGGTCGTTGACGTCGGTTGCCGCAACGGCCCCGAGTGCGCCCGCCGCACCGACCGCAGCGGCCGTGCCCAGGGCGCCGAGCGCATCGAGTTCGTTGAGCTCGTCCTCGGGTGCTTCGACCTCGGCGTCGTCATCGCTGCTGGTGGGAGCGTCGTCGGGTGCCACCACATCGGTCGGTCCGGGGTCGGCCGCCTGGTCGACCGGTACAGCGCTTCCTGGGACCGACTGGCCGGCATCGTCGAGCACGTCGACGATGACGATGCTGATGTTGTCGCGACCGCCGGCCTCGTTGGCCATCCGGACCAGTTCTTCTGCTGCCTCGGTCGGATCGTCGATGCGCCGCAGGGTGGCGGTGATGTCGGCTGCGCTGACCTCGTTGGTGAGGCCGTCGGAACACATCAGGAAACGGTCGCCTTCGAACGGCAGGACAGCGAACTGATCGACACGGACCGTGTCGTCGAGGCCGAGGACACGGGTCACGATGTTGCGGCGAGGGTGATGCTCGGCTTCTTCGGCCGTGATCCTCCCGGCCCTGACGAGGTCGGCGACGAGAGAGTGGTCTTCGGTGATCTGCACCAGATCGCGATCTCGGAGCAGGTAACCGCGTGAATCGCCGACGTTGACGATGACGAGGTTGGGCTCGTCGTCGACGATCACCTCGGCGATCGCGACGAGCGTCGTTCCCATCCCCGCCAGGTCGTCGCGAGCCTGGCCCTGTTCGTACACGGCTCGGTTGGCCGCGTTGACTGCAGTTTCGAACCCCGCCGGGGTGGCGGTCGGCATGCCCTGACCGAGGACCTCGACGGCGACCGCGCTGGCGACCTCGCCACCCTGGTGACCACCCATGCCGTCGGCGACACCGAAGATGCCGCCCTCGGTGACGATGGCGTCCTGGTTGATCTTGCGGAGCTGGCCCACGTGCGTGGCCGACCCCACTCTGAGGTTGAAGGCCGTCATTGGAGCTCCAGAACTGTCGAGCCGATCTGGACCCGATCACCGCGTTTCATCACCATCGGACCTGCCACCTTGCGTCGATTGAGATAGGTGCCGTTGGTCGAGCCGAGATCCTCGACGTACAGCTCACCGCCCCGATTGAACACCCTCGCATGGAGTTGACTCGCGTACGTGTCATCGAGGGTGATCTGGCAGCCGGCGGCGCGCCCGACGGTCAACTCGTCACCGAGGGCGTAGGCGGTGCCGGCGAGTTCGGTCGGTTCGACCACGTGGAGCTGGGGGGCGGCGATGGGGCGCGCCCGCTTGGTCTTGGGCCTGCGGTCTCGGGTCGCGTTCGCGCCGGACGCCACTGCCGGGGCGCGGACTTCGACCCACACCGCCCGCAGGACCCGGAAGAAGAACAGGTAGAGCAGCGCCATCAGACACAGCTTCAGGACTTGGAGGAGCTCTTCGGACACGGATGGGTCGCCTCGTCCTACGACGCCTCGAAGCGCATGGTCGTGTTACCGAACGCGATCTCGTCGCCGTCGGAGAGCATGTGTTCCTGGACGCGGATGCCGTTGATCTTGGTCCCGTTGGTCGAGCCGAGATCGAAGACCTTGTAGCCGTCGCCATCGGGTCGGATCTCGGCGTGATTGCGGCTGACGTTCGGGTCTGCCAACACCAGGTTGCATTCGGCCATCCGGCCGACGCTCACGACCGCTTGCGCGAGCGTGAATCGTTCGCCGGTGGGCAGCACGAGCGAGCCGGGTCCGCTGCCGGCGCCGTCGCCGCTGCTTCGCAGGCGTGCTGCGAGCTCGAAGGTGCCGGCCCGCCGCTTCGGATCGACCTCGAACTCGACCTCGACCGGACCCATGAAGCGATAGCCCTCGTCGCGGGCGTGCTCGCGCGCGGCATCGGCGAGCTCGCGCCTGAGGCTGTCGTAGATCTCGGCGAACTGCTCGTGGTCGTCGGGGCCGATCCAGAACGTGAACGAGTTGGGGGCGACCGGTTGGCCTTTCACCCCGACTGATCGGTTGTTGTCCATTTCACGGGTCAGGCGACGGCCGAGTTCGACCGGACGAAGCCCGCTGCGGAACGCGACCGCGAACGCACCTTCCACCATCCGCTCGAGGCGTCGTTCGAAACCCTTCAGACCCACGGCGTGCATCGTACGCGTTGGCACTGGTCCGACGGTTTGCCCGCCGACCGGGACCGGCGGCACAGGTGGCGCGGCGGTGACGAGCCGGACGATCGGCGTGTGATGGTGGCCCCGCCGTGGGAGCCGGACACGGAGGCCGTGAGCGCGACCCCTCGAGGTGATCCATCGCGACTTCGTCCGTCGTCATCCGCAGCTGATTCTGACTGGGCCTCGGTTGCCGATCGGGGTAGGGTGCTCGCTCCACTCGGGCGAGTGGCGGAATTGGCAGACGCGCAGGATTCAGGTTCCTGTGTCCGAAAGGACGTGGGGGTTCAAGTCCCCCCTCGCCCACCAGGGGTTACCGACACTTCTCGGCGAATCCATCGACATAACTGGGGTGCAAGGGCGGTTGGGGGAGCACCTGAGCTGCTCTTGGGCAGCTCGGCTGGTGGTTTGCGGCCTTCTCGACTCGGTTGCTTCCAGAAGGTCTCGCCATGACCGCAACATGAGGGGAACCCGGCGCGATTTTCCGCGCCGAGTCGGCCCTTCAGTAGTTCTGTGTCGCCGTGTCAGTCGTGCGCGAAGGTCAGCCCGTGTTGGGTGGGTCGCTGCCGCCAGCTCGTGAGCCGGTCTCGTCGATCTGCGGATCCTTGTGCCGACGCTTGAGCGGCACCCGCAGAGTGCCGTCGGGCTCGACGACAGCAAGGCGCAGGAAGGTGTCTATCTTGCGGAGGTTCACAGCGAAGAGCCCGAAGGCCACGAGAACGCTCTGGGCCGCGACGCCTCGGACTCGGCGCCTGGTCGAGTCGGCGAGCGCCTCGTAGGTCCCGTCCTTCACGATGCCGTTGAGTCCTTCGATGGTGTTTCGGAGCGAGGCGTAGGTCTTGTGCCATTCGGGGGTCGCGTGCGGGAGTGCCTGTAGGTAGCGATCGCCGGCTTCGGGCGGGAAGGTCACGCTGTCCTGCCGACAGACCGCCGGGGGGTCCGCTTCGACGTCGGCGGTCAGGACGATCGGCGTCTTGCCGAGCGTCTGTCTGGTGGTCGACTTCTTCTTGAGCGGGCACCTGGTTGTTGGCGCGGCCCCCGCTGCTGGGCACAGCAGTCGTTGGGATCCATCTTCGTCGGGTCGGGCTTTGGCGCGGAAGACGTAGGAGCGGCGCCCTTTGACACGCTCCTGCCAGAGGGCCTCGTCGATGAGGCCGGCGCGGAACTCTGCTGTGGCCTCGATGAGGTCGGTCGGCATCGAGGGGCAGTACCAGCTTCCATCGACGAGCAGGGCCCCGCCATAGCTTCCTTGTCTGCCCAGTTCGGTGTTCTTGTAGTCGATCACGAGTTCGTGTCCGAGTGCCAGGGCTGGCAGCCGGAAGTTCTCCGGTTTCTGCCCTGTGTAGGCCCGGTCGCATCCAATGAGGCCCGGGGGCAGACCTCGTTCGCTCATGTTGGCAAGAGCCTTGATGGCGTTGGGTCCCGGACTGTGACCGGGCTTGTGCAGAGGCGCCATGCCCACGACTAGGTACGGAAATGTCCGCTCTTC
>DATKWD010000134.1:0-35557 GCA_035529695.1 Acidimicrobiales bacterium
TGTGCACGCGCTCGACGGGATCGAGGATCTCGTGTCCGCGGTCCTGACGCTTGACGACGGGGCCATCGGCACCCTGACCAGCATCTGGCACGACATCGATGCCCGACCGAGCCTGCGCCGGCTCGAGATCTTCTGTGAGCGCCGCCATGTCGTGGTCGAGGGCGACTGGTACGGGCCGGTGAGCTGGACCGACGCGAACGGCGATCAGCGTCACGTGGAGGGTTCCGAATTGCTGGCCGAGGCCGGACGGCGGGGTGTCGAAGACCGAAATCCCGATGGCGAGTTCGTGGCTGCGATCCAGTGCGCGGGCGCCGCGACCCCGACCGTCGCCGACGCGCTCCGAGCCCACGAGGTCGTCGATGCCGTCTATCGTTCGTGCGATTCCGGCGCCAGGACCTCCACCCGAGCCGACGGGGGCCATTGAGCCCATTTTGCGCCAGAGACATGGACCGCGGGGACCGGGGTTCTTACACTCCTCGGTTCAAGCGCGAGACGCAGCGCGCCGATGCAGGAGAGCGATGACCCAACAGGGGCGAGGACGCAGACCGAAGAGGTCGTCGGTCGCGCTCGTAGCCGTGTTCGTGGCCACGATGTTGCTGCCGTCAACCCCCGCCGGGGCGGGAGAGGAGGGGGTTCCCGCTGATCCTGAGCAGTCGATCGAGGAGTTCGAGGCCAACCAGAAGCGCCAGGCCGAACTGGCGGCTGAACTGGATGCGCTGGCCGTCAGCCAAGAACAGCTCATCACGGCGATCGAGGATCTCAACGACAACCTCGATCTGCAGCAGGAGCAGCTCGACGAGGCGCAGCGGAACCTCGCCGACAGGGTCGTGGAGGCGCAGCGGGCCAAGGAGCGCCACGAGAAGAAGGTGCTCGAACTGGCCGACCTGCAGGCTCGGCTCGACGAGATGGTCGTCGACGCCTTCATCAACCCACCTTCGACGAGCGCGCTGTCGTCGCTGCTCGAATCAGACAGTCCAAACGACGCCGAGACCAAAGACGTGCTCCGAGGTTCGAAGATCGACTTCGACGTCGACCTGATCGACAAGGTCGAACGTGCCAAGGCCGAACTGGGGATCCTCGCCGAACGAGCCGCCGACGCGGAGGCCCAGGCGACCGAAGCTCGGGACGATCAGGTGGCCGCGATCGCCGACCTCGACGACGCACTGCTGCAGCACCAGGTCTTCATGAGTGAGGTGCAGGCCCGCATCTCGGCCGACTTCCTCGAAGCCACGGAGATCGCCGACGCGAACTCCGACCTGGCCGCCAATCTGGTGGCCGAGGCGCAGCGTCTGGCAAGTCGACTCGCCGGCCTGCCGAACCGCGGCGGCGTCGAGACCGTCGTGGTCGAGGGCATCCGCGTGCACAAGATGATCGCCCCGCAGCTCCAGTTGATGCTCGATGCCGCCGAGAACGACGGCATCATCCTGGGCGGCGGCGGCTACCGCTCGACCGAGGAGCAGATTGCACTGCGGCGGGCACACTGCGGCGAAGCCGGCGTGTTCACCGCTCCGGCATCGTCGTGTTCGCCGCCCACGGCCAAACCCGGATCGTCGCTCCACGAGATCGGCCTGGCGATCGACTTCACGGTCAACGGCCAGATCATCGGGTCACGGAGTCAGAAGGAGTTCCTCTGGATGGCCGAGCACGCGCACGAGTACGGCTTCACCAACCTGCCCTCGGAGCCGTGGCACTGGTCGGTCAACGGGAACTGATACGTCCTCAGTCAGCTTCACCGTCAGCCGGCTTCACCGTCAGCCGGCTTCACCATCAGAACGTGATGACACTGCGGGCGACGCTGCCCTGCTTCATGGCGTCGAAGCCCTCGTTGATCTCGTCGAGGGTGATGGTCTGGCTGACGAGCTCGTCGAGCATCAGCCGTCCCTGGAGGTAGAGGTCGATGTAGCGGGGCATGTCGACGCGGAACCGGTTCGATCCCATGTTCGAGCCGGTGAGGGTCTTCTCGTAGAGGAGCTCCGCACCGTGGATCGACACCGATTCGCCGACCGGGATCATCCCGATCACCACCGCAGTGCCGCCCTTGCGCAGCATCGAGTAGGCCTGCTGGGCGGTGGCCGCGAGACCGATGGCCTCGAACGCGTAGTGGACGCCCCCCTTGGTCATCTCCTGGACCGCCATGACCGCGTCGGTCGCGCCGCCGTTGATCGTGTCGGTCGCGCCGAAGTCCTTCGCCAGCTCGAGTTTGTTGTCGAGCATGTCGATCGCGATGATCCGACCTGCACCGGCGATGCGTGCGCCCTGGATGGCGTTGAGGCCGATCCCGCCGCAGCCGATGACGGCGACCGTCTCGCCGGGCCGCACCCCGGCGGTGTTGAAGACGGCGCCCAGTCCGGTGGTGACACCACAGCCGATGAGCGCTGCTCTGTCGAGCGGCATGTCCTTGTCGATCTTCACGAGCCCGTGCTCGTGGATGAGCATCTGCTCGGCGAAGCTCGACATGTCGAGGAACTGCCAGACGGGCGAGCCGTCGGGCAGCGCCAAGCGTTGTTCACCTGCCATGTCGCGCTGGGTCGACTCCTTGTCGTCGCACAGCGTGAGATGGCCCGTCAGGCACGGCTCGCAGGCACCGCAGTACACCGACAGACAGGTGATCACGTGGTCGCCGGGTTGGACGTAGCTGACCTGCTCGCCGACGGCCTCGACGATGCCGGCCGACTCGTGTCCCATCACGGTGGGCGTGAAGTACGGGTACTTTCCCTCCATGAAGTGGAGGTCCGAGTGGCACAGGCCCGCCGCCTTGGTCTGGATCAAGACCTCGTTCGGCCCGATGGCGGTGGTCTCGACGTCGGTGATCTCGAGGTTGCCGGGGATCTCGTTCAGCACAGCAGCACGCATGGCGCCTCCTCTGGGCGACGGTGCCGAAGATCCTCCCACACATCGGAAGTGCCGGTCCTTCTAGAAGGGCTGGGCGTCGAGGAAGTCGAGCGCAGCGTCGACGAAGCCGAAGTCCTTCGGGGTCGAGAAGTGGTCGACGCCCCGGAGCGTGTGAAGGGTCGCGTCGGGTAGCGCGTCGACCAGAGGATCAGCCGGCCCCGCGAAGTCCTGATCGCCCAGCACGACGAGCACAGGAGCGGTGATGCGCGCGAGATCGGCCGCCGTCAGTGGGGGGTGCGGGCGCTCGAGGACCAACGCAAGGGCCTCACGGTCGGCTTCGGGGTCGGCGGCGAGCGATGCGAAGTACTGGGCGACCGGGTTGTCCGAGGGTGCATCGCCGCGGATCGCACGGACGATCAGATCGGAGCCGTCGTCGCGGAAGAGGTTCGCCCCGACGCCGGCGACGACGATGCGGCCGAATCGCTCAGGATGCCGCGACGCTGCGTTGAGGATGACCCGTGCTCCGAGACTGAACGCGACGACGTCGACAGGAGCGTCGGGCAGCGCGTCGATGACCCTGCCCTCGAGGTCGGCGTACGCCGCAGGATCGTGCGGTTTCGGCGCGGTGCCGTGGCCGAGCAGGTCGATCCCGATCGGGGTGCGGCCCGCGTCGGCGACCAGGTCGGTCCATCCGTTGTCGACCCAGGTTCGCTGGTGCGACGTGGCGAACCCATGGACGAAGACGATCGGCGCGGACGATGCAGCAGGAGACGGCATGTGCAGAACCTACGTTTCCCGGACCTCGCGTGGGGGCGCACTCCGGGCCGCGACGACTTCGAGCACGGTGTTGAGTGCGAGGAGGCCGACACCGATCCAGCCGAGCATGTGCAGCGATTCGTAGTTGCTCGCCCATCCGAACCCTGGCGGGTACTGCTTCCACATCTGGAGGGCGACGGTGAGCGCGCCGCCGAGCGCGATGGATGCAGCGGCCGCGATGGGCAGGAGCGCACGGAAGGCGGGACGCAGACCCATCACGATCGCGAGACATGCAAGGAGTGGTCCGACGATCGGATCGATGAACAGTGCCCCGAGCAGCCCGACGATCAGACTGACCGTGACGGTGGGAACCAGCTCGAGCGCGCGTGCCGGGTGATCCCACGAGAGCACGAGCGTCGGCACCCGGTCGAGCGCCGGCGGCGGATCGGCGACTTCGAGCTCGCGGCTGCGACGGCCCACGAGCAGGAGCACGATGCACAGGATGGCACCGGCGAAGCTGAACCGCTGCGCGGCGGTCGCCCATCGCTGGGGAGTCCATCGAAGCGACATCTGGATCGTGCTGCCGGTGGAGGCGGTCGGCTCGACGTACCATGCGGTCGCGTAGCCGTTGACCCGGATGGGCGAGCTGACGTCGACTTCCGCGTCGGCGTCCGCCTCGGCTTTCCACGACTCGCTGAAGCTCTCGCCGAGCACGACGAAGAACGGATCGTCGATGCCGCGCAGGACGAGGTCGAGACTCGACCTGCTCGTCTCGGTGGCCTCCACTGCGGGGCCACGGTCGCGTTCCTGGTCGGAGGCGAGCGGGTCACCGAGCAGAACTCGGTCGATCACGACACGATCGACGTCGAGGCCGGTCTCGGCACCCGGCGTGGTGGACACGGCATGGTCGCCTTCGACAAGCTGCACCGGGTTGTCACATGCCCGGAACGAGAGCGGGTTGCGAGCGGTGGCATCGTCGGTCGATCCGGTGATCTCGAGCGGCAGGTCCTCGCCGTCGAGGGTGAGCAACCCGGGTCGGCACTCGTCGCTCATCTGTGCCGGTGCCTCCGGCACCACCTCGCCGCCGGAGAAGCCGAACTCGGCGATGCCGACAGGCAGCTCGATCGGCGCCCGTGAGAAGTAGTCGATGGTGGTCTCGGCCTCGACGGCGTCGACCGCGATCTCGATCGTCCTCCCCGAGAAGCTCGCAGGGAGTGGGACGCGGACCTCGCTGGTCCCTCCACGAGCGGTTCGAACCGCCAGTGGCGGAACCTCGACCACCTGTGAGTCGCCGGCGTCGTTGGTCAACTCGAGCCGGGTCGGGATCGAGTGGAACCTGTCGGCGATGACCCGGAGGTCGAGGAAGTCGGTGGTGACGACCCGGCCGAACTCGAAGCGGGCGAACTGGCCGACCTGCGAGCCGACGGCCGGGACCCATGCGGTCGACGGATCGCCGTCGAGTGCGCTCGATGCCCGAGCGTCGAGCGAACCGGGCAGCCGACTCGACGAAGTGGCCGTCACCCCGCGTGCATTCGCTCCGGGTCGCCCGATGAGGCGGTCGACGAGCTCGTCGGGTGTCTCGTCTGCGAGGCGGATGGTACCGACGACGTCGTAATTGGCACCGCCCAGCGGCGTGTCGGGGAGGGCGAAGAGACGGTCGATGGCGATTTCGGGGTCTGAGCGGACTGGCTCGGCCGGGTTCGCGCGGAGACGGGTGAGCACCACTGACAACGGCCCGCTGTGGCCGCCGGCCCGTGCCACGACATCGGTCGGCAGTCGGACGGTCTCCTGGATGGAGACGCCAGGAATCGCGACCTCGGCGAAACCGACGGCACTCAGGCCGCTGTAGTCGCTGCGGCGGCCGGCGGAGTCGGCGGTGACCTCGATCTCCACGGCATCGACTGTCGTCTCCGGGAACGTGATCCGTTGCCCTGGTTCGGCCCGGGACGAGTCGTCGAGTGCAACGTCGATCTCGGTCTCGGCGTCGCCGATGAATCGCACTGCGACATCGGTGATGAAGCGGTTGGTGTCGCCGGTCACCGGTTGGAGCAGCGTGAGCTCCGAGAGGCTCTTGGGGTCGGAGAAGTCGACCCTGAGGCGCTCGCCGACGGGTGACCCGAACGCCGCGGTCTTCCACGCCGTCGACGGGTCGCCGTCGAATGCGAGCGACGGTCGCTCCTCAGGGATGTAGGTGACGATGTTGCCGTAGCTCGTGGCACGGACACCGTCGGCGCCGTCGAGGAGGGTCACCGAGTAGGTCGGGTCGCCGTCATCGGCGTCGGGCCCGAACAACGGGATCCGGGCGTCGGCTGCATCGTCGGTCAGCGGCTGCTCGTCTGCGGTCTCGGTGTAGCCGGCGTTCTCGCGGAGGGTCGTGAACCGCTCGGCCCGGCGCCGATTCGTGTCGGTGATGATCACGTGGGCGTCGGCATCGAAGACGATCCCATCGAGGCTCGCTGGGAGCTCGGAGAGGTCGGCGGAGTAGAAGACCAGCTCCTCGCCGTCGATCAGTCCGGCCGCAGCTGCATCGACGATGCCGTCGCCGTCGCCGCTGAGGATCACCTGGTTGGTCCCTGTCGCGGTCGACACGATCGGAGCCGTACCGGCGACGGGGTAGACCGAGATCGCAGGGAGGTCGCGCAGCGCCGGGTCGGCTCCGAGGGCGAGTTCGTCGACGAGTGGGACCTCGGGGGACGGCACGTTGGGCACACCGAGGCCGAAGACGGTGGGGGACTTCAGGCCTTCGGGCACGGTCGAGAACAGTTCGGCGAGCACCGAGGGCCGAGGGGTTCGGTACCGCTCGGTCTGGAGGTCGCCTCGAAGCACGATGTCGCCGGCGTTCAGGAGCCGGGCGACGGGGGCCAGGCTCGTGGGCTCGAAGGTGCCCTCCTGGAGCCTGCGGTCGAGCGCACCGATCAGGTTGATCGATCCCTCGGTGCCCTGTGGCGCGCTCTCGCGACCCACCCACGGACGGTCCATGAGGCCAGGCAGGACCGGATCGACCGTGTTGCCGAAGCGGTAGGCGGCGAAGTCGGTTCCCGGGATCTCGAGGACGCGGGTTCCGTCGCCGCCGTCGTCGAGCAGGCGAGCCGCGTCGAGCAGGTAGGGAGGCAGCTCCTGGGGCCGTTGCAGGTTCTCGTCGACGAGGAGACCGGTCCACAGCGCTGGGAAGTTGGCGAGGATCAACAAGCTGAGCGGGGCAGCGGTCAGGGCGCGGCCCCAGGCGATGCGGTCGCCCACGGCGTTGACGACCGAGCCCAGGAGCGCGGCCACGCCGAGCGCGAGCAGCGGCACTGCTCGCTGTGCGTTGCGGAGCGCGAGGGCGAGTGAGGATCGGTCGGTGAGGATCTTCGTCAGGGCGCCGAACGGCGACGGGTTCTCGAACGGGAAGGCGGCGATGGCGATGACCGCGCCGACGACGATGAGTGTCGTGAAGTACGCGCGGTGCTGCCAGCGGACGATGGCTGCGGCCCCGAATGCGATCGCCGGCAGGACGAAGCTGACGGCCATCAGCCAGCCCTCCTGGGTGTACGGCACCGATGCCTCGACCCAGGGCCCGATCGCGTCGCGGCCGTAGAAGAACCAGTTGCCGAGGCTTCGGGTGACCTCGGTGCTGAGACTCGAGGTCGAGACCGCCTGGTACGTCTCGGTGGTCTCGAGGACAGGCGGCCCCAGCGAGCTGGACAACAGCAGGGCCACGATCCACCAGACCTGGGTGAGCAAGGTCAGCAGCGCCACCCTGCCCATCGCCCTGGCAGCGGTCTTGAGATCGACCTCCTGGAGGTGCCAGACCGCGAACGGGACCCAGAGAACGACGGCCATGGCAGCGAAGATCAGCGACGACGCGTTGATCGACCCGACGGTGGTGACGAGGAGCGCGAACGCAGCCGGCCATCGCCATCCGCCGCGCCGAAGGGCGAGGATGAACAGTGCGATGAGCCAGGGCAGGCCGGCCCAGGGGAGCAGGATGGCGGAGATCCGTGCTGCGTAGGCGAGCACGTACGGGCTCAGCATGTAGCTCAGCGCTGCAACACTCGCGCCGAGGCCGCGCATGCCGAGCTGTCGCAGCAGGAACATGACACCGGCTCCGGCCGCGAACAGCAGCGTGCCGAGCCACAGCCTCTGTGCCACCCAGTCGTCCACGCCGAGGTTCTCGAAGAGGCTGTACCACGGTCCCATCGGCCACAGATAGCCGACGTTCTGGTGGCTGACGGTCCCGAGCCCGATGCTCGGATCCCACACCGACGCCGCCCGATCCATCAGTTGGTCGGGGTCGAGGTACAGGTAGTGCTTGGTGTCGGCGCCGATGATGTCGGGTCCGGTCCGCAGCAGTGGCAGGTAGGCGATGGCGGCGAGAACCACGAAGGTGATCCGGTCGCTCAGCACCCGGCGTCGGTCGGTCATGATCGCGCCACGTCCTCGAGCTCGTCGAGGATCCGCTGCGCGACGTGCTCCCAGCGGTAATGGGACGCGTGGAGGCGGGCACGTTCGCCCATCGTCGCTCGGCGGTCGTCGTCCTCGAGGAGGTCACCGACTGCGGTGGTGAGGTCGTCGATGCCTCTGGCGAGGAGTCCTGTCTCCCCGTCCACGATGGCTTCGCGGTGTCCGCTGATGTCGGTTGCGACCGCAGGCGTGCCACAGGCGCCACCTTCGGTCACGGTCATGCCCCACCCTTCCTTCTGCGAGCACGACAGGACGAGCCAGGCCTGCTGGTAGGCCTCGATCTTGCGCGCCTCGTCGACGGCTCCGGGCAGATCGATCCAGTCCGTGGCGTCGTGGAGAGCCACCTGCCGGGCCACCGCGCTGCGCTCGGGGCCGTCGCCGATGATGGTGGCGGTCAGCTCCGGGTGGCGCTCGCGCACCCCGGCGAGTACGTCGACCGCACTGACCATGTGCTTCTGCGGCATCATCCGACCGACCACGACGACCATCGGGACCGACGAGCGGACGCCGGGTACGTAGTCGTCGGCCACTCCGGGCTCGACCACCACCAGATCGTCGACGGGCCAACCGAGTTCGGAGACCATCTGCTGCTTGACCGATTCGGAGAGGACGACGAGACGGTGGCCCCGATACAGGCGCGGGTAGACGTGGCGTTCGAGCAGCATGGCCAGCTGCGCCAACCCCGGCGGGAGGACTTGCGAGAACTGGTCGGTGTGCACGTGGTGGAAGATCCCGACGGTGGGGATCCTGCTCCACAGGGGGCTGAAGAAGCTCACGCCGTGCCAGACCTCGAGCCGGGCGTCGAACACGCCGTCACGTCGGAACACCGCCGCAGCCACGTGACGGACCCAGACGCCGACCTTGCCGCCGCGCCGGATCACCCGGACGCCGTCGCGCTCGATCTCGGCCGGCTCGCCTCGAACCCCGGCCGTGCGGAGCGTGACCCGGATGCCCTGCCGGGCCCACTCGGCGAGCACATGGCGCAGGTGCACCTCACTTCCGCCCGACGTCGGATCATCGAGGTCGCGCCACGCGAGGACGTGCACGGACGTCACGGTCATACGTCGGGCCGGCGACCGACGGCGATGACCGCCTGACCGAACGGGAGATCGATCCACCGCAGCAACAGCGTCTCGGCCGCCACGAACGCCCTCAGGACCCGGTTGAGACGGGCATCGACGAACGTCGCCTGTTCGGGCTTCTGGAGAAGGACGCGACGCAGCGGCGTTCGTTGCAGCAGAAGGGTGAGAGGGGTGAGCCAGGCGTGGAAGTGGCTCACCCGCACCACCTCGAGCCCTGCCGATCCGAGCAGTGCCTCGAGGTCGGAGCGGTCGTACCTGCGACGGTGGCCGAGCGCTGCGTCGTAGTCGCTCCACATCGACCTCATGCCGGGGCCCGTGATCACCACGATCCCGCCGGGTCGGGTGACGCGTGCCAGCTCGACCACGACGGCGACGTCGTCGTCGGCGACCGCGATCGTGTCGATCGCGGTGACCGCGTCGGCCATGCTGTCGGCCAAGGGGATCGCACGTCCGCTCGCCACCGACAACAACGCCGGGTGGGCGGCGGGCCCGCCGGCGAAACGGAGCGTCCCGGCCGAGGTGCCGAGGCCGAGCCGGTGATCGAACCCGAGCTCGGCGAAGCGGTCGACCACGGTGCCCGTGCCGGCCGCGGTGTCGATCGCGAGATGTCGTCGGCTCGGTGGAAGGCCGTTCGCGATGGCATCGCTCGCGGTTTCTCGATGGCTCACGTACCACCAGTGGCGCCGCTCGAGCAGCGCCAGGACGGGGAGGCCCGAGTCGGCTTGAGCCTGCCACCGGCGGACCCGACCTCGCAGCCGCAGCACGTCGACGGCCATTCGGGCGCCGTCGCGGATCGGTCGGACGGTCGAGTCGTCGACGTGGTGCCACTCGATGGGCATCTCGATGACGCGGAGACCTGCGACCTCGGCGCGGAGCAGGACCTCGACGTCGAACGCGAACCGCTGGACCGTGAGGTCGGTGAACAGCGAGCGTGCGGCCTCGCGGGTGAACCCCTTGAGGCCGCATTGGGTGTCGGTGTACCGGTCGAGGCCCAGCCGCCAGCCGAGGAGGCGGCGAAAGACCGTGGTCGAGAGCTTGCGTGTGGCCGGAGCCGCGCCCGTGATCGTCGACTCGGGGGCGTGTCGGCTCGTGACGACCACGTCAGCGGCACCGGATTCGATCGCCTCGAAGCAAGCAGCGATGGCTGACGGCGGGGTCGACAGGTCGGCGTCGGCGAACGCCACGGCGCGTCCGCCGGCGTGGGTCACGCCCGCGGCGATGGCGCCGCCCTTGCCTCGGTTCTGTGCGAGGCGGACGACGCGCCCACGCAGGTCGGGGCGGACGATCAGTGCGTCTTCGGCCAAGGCGGCCGTTGCGTCATCGCTCCCGTCGTCGACGAACAGCACCTCGAGGTCACCGAGGGTGTCTGCGGCGTCGGCCAGCGTGTGCACCGTTGCGGCGATTCGGGCTGCCTCGTTGTACATCGGAACGACCAGGGATCGGGCCGTTTCTCGCGGGTGGGCGGGTGGCCGGGAGAGATCGGGGGCAGGTGTCGGCACAGGTCACGGTGCCCTGGTCGGGCCGCGTTCGATAGTACCGTGCCGCCGGTGGCGGATCGGCTCACCTTCGAAGACATCTGGCGGCGACTCGACGGGGTCGAGGGATGGCTGAGCGAGGGTCAAGCCCGGATGCTCCACGAGGCCGCCAAGGACGTGTCGCCGCCCGGCTCGGTCGTCGAGATCGGCAGCTTCCGGGGGCGCTCGGCCATCGTCCTCGGGTCGAGCGCAGCCGAAGGGGTGCAGGTGGTGGCGATCGATCCCCACGCCGGCACCGACCGCGGGCCGCGCGAGATGACCACCAGTGCCGAAACGGGCGAGACCGACCACGAAGCGTTCGTCCGGAACCTGACCGAGGCCGGGGTGGTCGAGCGCATCGATCACATCCGTGCGTTCAGCGATCGCGCCCACGACGAGGTGGACGGCGACATCGACGTGCTGTTCATCGACGGTGCCCACCGTTACGCGCCCGCGCGGGCCGACATCGTCGAATGGGGCGGTCGGGTCAAGCCTGGTGGGTTGATGCTGATCCACGACTCGTTCAACTCGGTGGGGGTGACCCTGGCCCAACTCCGCGAGCTCTTGCTCGCCGCGGGCTGGGTGTTCGAGGGGCGCAGCCGGTCACTTTCGCAGTACCGGAAGGTCGATCTCCAGCTGACGGCCCGGGCTCGCAATGCCGGCCGACAACTGGGTCAGCTCGGCTACTTCGTCCGTTCGGTCGCGATCAAGGCGGCCTTGAGCGCAGGAAGAGACGGCCTTGCGCGACGCCTCGGCCACACGGGTGACGCGCCCTGGCCCTACTGACAGGAACGTTCGGCGGCTGCGGTCCCCAGGCGGAAGTGCACCTCGTACCGCCCCGATGTTCCAGCGAGACAGAAGTTCTCCTTGACGACCTGATTCGGCTCGTCCGGGCCGAATACGCGTGAGGCGTTGGGCTCGTCCCAGTTGTCGTATTCGTCGGAGAGCACCAGGACATCGGCGCGTCTGAGGTCATCGGCGAGTCGGGATCCTGGGCGATTCGCGATGCCCGGATTCGACTCGAGGAAGAAGCTGGCCGGGGTGTAGTCGCTGAGTAGGTGGTAGAGGAAGCTGTCGGCGTAGTTGGCCAGTCGCAACTCCTGGGGCCCGATGAAGATCCGTCCGCTCCCGGGACCTTCGCGGTCGACGAGGTCGATGACGCCGGTCACGTCGTCGAAGATCGGATCGATCACGGGGAACCGTCGTCCGTCGTTGGTCGCGACCGCCACCGATCGGGCACCGACTCCCCAGCGAAGGTCGACCGATGCGAGCCGCAGGGTGTAGTAGGGCACGAGGAGCGCGACGGCGAACCCCGACATCAGCAGGAACTGGACCGCCCCCCAGTCCCGGGGGAATCGTCTGTCGAGGAGGTGCAGGGCCACCGCTGCCATGACCGGGGCCACGGCGAGGATGGTCGACGCGGCGAAGCGGACGTGGGTCGCGTCGGCTCGTTGCAGCATCTGGGTGACCAGCAGGGCGGAGAACAGGCTCACCGAGGCGAGGGCAGGCGTCAGCGGGTGCGCCCGATGCCGGCGCAGCGAGTACCAGGCGACGATCAGCAGCACCACGGTGGCGGCTGCGGTGAGCCAGAAGAAGGCCTGGAGCTGGACCACGAGACGGATGTCGGGCAGGACACGCGACGGTGGTGGGTCGGGTGCCGAGAGGTCGAGCCACGCGGTGAGCTCGTTGCCGGGCGGCGGGACCGGCAGGCTGCGGCCGTCCCGGAGTCGGAACAGCGTCGAGGTGATGATGCCGTCGAAGGTCGGTCCCGGTCCGGCCATCGCGAGATGGACGAGGTACGGCACGAGGCACGTGGCCGTTGCGGCGAGGAACCCGCGCCGACGGAGGTCTGGACGGAGTCTGGGAGCGAGGACGAGCAGGGCCGCGCCGATGGCGAGGATCAGGTCCGGCCGGTACAGCAGCGCCAGGCCGGCGAGTCCCCCCGAGATGGTTGCCGCGCGGGTCTGCGCGTGGTCGGTCCGAGCGAGGAAAGGGGTGCCTTCGCGGTCGTCGCCCGAGGGCCCCATGGCGGCGAGCGCGAGTGCGATCGCCGCGAGTCCGAGTGCGACGCCGGCACTCCACGAGTACGCGTGGACGCCGAACGGGACTCCGATGACACCGGCGGTGATGGCTGCAAGGGCAGCCGCAGTCAGCCCGAACCGACGGGTGAGGACGAAGATGGAGCCGACGAAGAGCATGAAGTAGCCGACCCCGAGGAGCCGCTCGGCTCCCAGGTTCCGGCCGAACACCGCCATCGACGTCGCAACGGCCCACACGTCAGCCGGGCCGTAGAAGTGCTCGAAGTCGTCATGGGGCACCTTGCCGTCGAGGACGAGTTCGCCGGCGATGAGCAGCTTGCCCTCTTCCATCGGGGCGCCCGGAGCGCGCCACGCACCGAGGACCATCGGGGCGAGCACGAGAACCACGACTGCGACGGCGATCCCTGAGCGGAGGCGGCCGTGGGAGTACCACCAGCTGATTGCGCGGCTGCTGAGGGTCGGTCCTTGGGTCGGGTCAGGAACACCTCTTCGGGTCTCTCGCAGGTCGCGGCTGTTCGTCACCATTTCGGCGGCCGGCGGAGCACCCGGTCGCGGACGCCCCACCACGTGACGCGCCACAGCTCCTCGAACATGATCTTCGGCGACATCTTCGAGAATCCCCGAACTCGGTCGGTGAATGCGATGGGCACTTCGGCGATCGTGCCGCCCACGCGGAAGACCCGGTACGCGAGTTCGATCTGGAATCCGTACCCGCCCATGCGAGTGGAGTCGAAACTGATGTCGCGCAGTGTCTGGGCGCGGAAGGCTCGATAGCCCGAGGTGGCGTCCGAGGCGGGCAGACCGAGCGCGATCCGTGTGTATCGATTCCCCCACTTCGAGAGGGCCCGACGGTGCCAAGGCCAGTGGGGGATCGTCCCGCCCTTCACGTAGCGCGACCCGATGACCATCGCGGCGCCGTCGTCGAGTGCGGCCAACAGTGTCGGGAGCGCATCGGGGTCGTGGCTGAGATCGGCGTCCATCTGGCAGATGGTCTCGTAGCCACGGTCGAGGGCCTCGCGGAATCCCGCCCGATAGGCGTATCCGAGGCCCTCCTTCTCGGGTCTGCTGAGCAGGCTCACGGCCTCGTCCCGTTCGGCGAAGGCCCGCACGATGTCTCCGGTGCCATCGGGACTGCTGTCGTCGACCACCAGGACGTCGGCCTCTGGGACGGCTCTGCGCAACGCATTCAGGGTGATCTCGATGTTCTCGGCCTCGAGATAGGTGGGGACCACCACCATCGTGCGCATCGGAAGCACCCTACTGACGCAGTACCATCTGGCCGGTCATGAAGAAGATCGGGATCCTCGTGGTCGCGTACAACGCCGCAGCGACGCTGGCCGAGGTCCTCGACCGGATCCCCCAGGACTTCCGGGGTCGTATCTCCGAGGTGCTGGTGAGCGACGACTCGAGCAACGACTCGACGCACCTGATCGCGCTGGGCTATCGACAACTGGCCGACGATCTCCACATCACGGCGGTCCGCCAGGAGGAGAACCTGGGCTACGGCGGCAACCAGAAGGTCGGCTATCGCTGGGCGATCGACGCCGGGCTCGACATCGTCGTCCTGCTCCATGGCGACGGCCAGTACGCACCCGAGATGTTGCCCGAGATCGTTGCTCCGTTGGACGCGGGCGATGCCGACGTGGTGTTCGGGTCTCGGATGCTCGACAAGGGCGGCGCTCGCGGTGGCGGTATGCCGCTGTACAAGTTCGTGGGCAACCGGATCCTGACCCGGTGGGAGAACATGATGGCGGGCACCGACCTGTCCGAGTGGCACAGCGGCTACCGGGCCTATGCGGTCGACGCGCTCGCCGAGATCCCGTTCGAGTCGAACAGCGACGACTTCGACTTCGACACCGAGATCATCCTGCAGATGGTCGAGGCCGGCAGACGCATCGTCGAGGTGCCGATTCCGACCTACTACGGCGACGAGATCAGCCGCGTCAACGGACTCAAGTACGCCAGGGACGTGGCCGGGCACACGCTCGAGTATCGGCTCCACAAGATGGGCTTCGGCTCGGGCGCGCGCGCCTTCGCCAGCGACGCATACGAGATGAAGATGGACGGCGACACCTCGCACACCCGTCTCCTGGCCTGGCTGCGGACCCGCCGACCGTCTCGGCTGCTCGATCTCGGATGCAGCGACGGGTCCTTCGCCGCGGCGGCTGCTGAGCTCGGACACCACGTGGTGGGGGTCGATGTGGTCGAGCACGAGGGAGTGCGCGATCGTGTCGAGGACTTCGTCCTCGGCGACCTGACCGACGGTATCCCGTCCGAGGTCGGCAAGGACTTCGACGTGATCGTCGCTGCCGACGTGTTCGAGCACGTCCGGAACCCGAAGGAGCTGCTCGAGGAGTGCCATGGCGTGCTCGCCGACGGCGGCAGCATCATCACGTCGGTGCCGAACTTCGGGCACTGGTACGCCCGGTTCCGGGTCACCGCAGGCATCTTCGACTACGACCGCCGGGGCATTCTCGACGTGGACCACGTGCGCTTCTTCACCCGCAAGAGCTTCGAACGTCTGGTCGATTCAGCAGGCTTCGAGGTGGCGAGGGCCGAGGCGACCGGTCTCCCCATCGAAGTCGCCGATCGCGGCGCGGGCGAGCCCGTGCACGACGACAGTCGGGGCCGGGCGATCGTGTCGAAGGTCGACCGGGCGCTGGTCGGGATCCGCCCCACCCTGTTCGCCTACCAGTTCCTGTACGAGCTCGAGCCGGCTCGCCACTAGCTGTCGTCGCGCCGGCCGGCGGGTCCGCCGTGGTTGCCTGGGTTTGCCGTGGTTGGTGTTGGTGTGGGCTGAGCCTTCGACGGCGGTCTTGGGGATCCACGGTGGTGTGCAGCGGTGCCGTGGTCGGCTGCTAGTCCGTCTCGTCGGTGACGGCGCGGCAGGCGGTCGGCTGGCGCTCGGCCAGGTCGATGCTGCCGGGGAACGCCTGGTTGATCACGGCGTCGGTTCGCGGACCGTCATAGAAGGGGTCGATGACGTGCTCGCCGTCGATGTCGACGGTGACGAAGCCGATGCGCCAGTCGACGGCGACGTCGAAGTCGAGGGGCTCGCCTGGCTCGTAGGTGATGGGATCGCTCGTCTGATCGGCATGACTGACCGTGAACGCGAGCGGCCCGTCGCGGGCAGGGACCGGGGTGAGGACGATGGTCGAGACGAGCTCGGTCTGTTCGAAGGACTCGGGCAGGGTCACGCGCATCACGAAGCGTCCCCCTTCGGGCATCCGCTCCACCGGTTCCCAGGTGCGATCCTTCGCGAAATAGAGCGCTGCGCAGTCGTTGATGACGAACAGTGAACCCGGGTCGGTGATGACGCCCGGGAGCTCGTTGCCGCGGGGTGGCGTCGGGAGGGCGCCGAGCGAGGGAGCGTCGCCGTACTGGAAACGCACCAGCTCGGCCCGGACCTCCTCGTCGATGAGGAACCCCCACTCACGCTGATACCGGAGGCCGAGAGCCATCACGATCACGACGGTGAGCGCCAGCAGCGCGCCGAAGACCCCGAGCCAGTGCTTGCGACGGGGCGTGGTGAGCTGATGCAGCCCGACCGAACCCGACATCACGAGAAGTGGAACGGCGTCGGCGGTGTACCGCTGCCCGATGTAGCCGATCGTCAGCGTGACCAGGACGCCCGCAGTGGCACCGATGATCGGGACCGCCAGGCGCCAGAGGTCGCGTCGCCGCACGACGGTGATCACCCCGATGAGCCCGAGGACCGTCCACACCGGCATCGTGTTCGGAACGCTCGAGGAACGTTCGATGTCGTCGAAGGTCACGTCGCCGACCACGGTGGCCAGCTCTCCGAAGTCGACATAGGGAAACTCTCGTGCCACGTCGAGCGCGTCGGGCCGGACGAACTGGAGCGTGGTCGACGGAAGGAATCGGGCGCCGAAGATGGTGCCGTCGTTGACCTCGAGTACGTCGGCGCGGTCGGACCGGAGCTCGTTGATCGCCTGGGTCTGGAACGGAACCGAGAAGAGCGAACCGAACTTGGCGTAGTTGACGCCGGTGTACACGACGACCGGGAGCAACAGGGCGAGCCCGAGCTTCGCGACCTGTCGCGCATCGAGCCGGCGGCGAACCAGATCGAGTCCGCAGTACAGCGCGAATGCCGCGAGCGGGCCGCCCCCGACCGAGCTCCGGGTGAGGAGCGCGATCATGATGACGACAACCAGTCCGATCAGTCGGCCGGTCGTCGGTTCGTCCCGCCATGCAAGGAGCCGTTCGTAGGCGGCGAGGGAGATCGCCACGCCCCAGGTGATGGCCTCGTGGTACACGATCGGGGTGTTGGCCACATAGAGCAGGCTCGACCCGGCACCGATGGCGAATGTGAAGGCACCAGCGCCGAGAAGCTCGACCTTGGCGAACGGTTCTCGGCCGCGCGTCAGGATCCGCAGGCGCTTGTGCAGGCGCGAGCCGAAGAACATCGCGAGCACCACCCCGAGGGTCATCGATGTCTGCGTGAGACGACCGTCGAGTGAGTCGGTGAGGGCTGCCACCGGCATCCGCATGATCGCCGGTACCGGCCCGAAGTACATGTAGGTCTTGCCGTCGTGCTCGAACGCCTCGACCTTGAGCACTTCCTCGGGGACGTCGAGCCGGCCGTCGAGCAGCGAGTGGGCCTGTGCGTCGTAGAAGTCGCCGAGCGGCTTCTCGGCGAAGAGGTCGTTCCGCCCCGAGTTGATCAGCCACACGTACGGCACGAGGGCGAGGAGGGCCCCGAGAAGAGCCGCATTGCGCCAGCGGACGCGGTTCTCACGCGTCAACACGGTGTGTGCAACTCGAAGATCGTGGGCTCGCCGAAGGTGCCCCGGAGGCAGAACTGCTCGGCCAGCACGCGTTCGGATGCATCGGACCCGTCCTGGACCGATGCATTGGGTTCCTCCCAGCGATCCCACAGGGTCGAGAGCACCACGACGTCGGCGGTTGCGAGGTCGTCTTCGAGCCCCGAATCGTCGGCATCGGCCACGCCCGGGTCCATCTCGATGTAATAGGTCGCAGGGACGAGGTCGCTGAAGAGATGGTAGAGGTACGAGTCGACGTACGGGGTGCGGCTGAGGTCGGCCGGCCCCACGAAGAGGCGGTCGCCGGGTTCGGTCACTTCGTCGACCGCCGCGGCGAGTTCGTCGAATGCGGGCGAGATGTCGGCCCGCCCCTCGTAGAACGTTCGGCCGTCGTGGGTGACCGCAGTGGCGGAGCGGCTCCGACCGAACGTCTGCAGCGAGAGGTCGGCATACCGACGGGCGGAGAAGAACGGGAAGACGACCACGACGAGGAGGGAGGCCACCAAGGCCGAGGCGATCCACGCCTTCTTCGGCGCCGACTCGAGCGAACGGCGCTCGACCAGATCGGCGATGGCGACGATGAGCATCGGCAGGGTGAAGCAGGCGACCCAGGCGAGATGCGTCGTGTCCGGTCGCTGCACGGCCTGCGGCAGGATCCCGACCGAGATCGCCGCCCCGACCAGGAGCAACTGCGATCGCCACGGGGGTCGTGCCCGTCGGACGCCGAGCAGCGCGACGACGGCCACGAACGCAGTCGCTGCCAACAGGACGAAGAACCACAACCTGATCTGCTGGGGGGTGTTGAACGGCGCCGGCCAGTCGAGGGTGTCGAGTTCATTGATCTTCTGGAGGTAGCCGTCGAGGTCGTCGCCTGACGGCGGCACCGGAAGCCGTCGCCCCTCGCGGAGGTCGAACACCGGCTGAAGGAACATCCCGCGGAACGCGTTGGCAGGGCCTGCCATGACGAGGTGGATCAGCATCGGTGACGAGCCGGCGAGCAGTCCGTAGACGAGGCGTCGTCGACGACTCGGGTCAGCGGCCCACCACAGCACCGCCCCGGCGAGGGCGACGGCCAGGACGAGGTCGGGCCGGTAGAGCAGACCGAACCCGAAGCACGCCCCGCCCAGCAGGGTCAGCCGTTCGGGACGGCGGTCCGCCCACGGCCCGTCAGGGAGCGCGCGTGCGGCGATCACGGCACCGACGGTGACGAATCCGAGGCCCCCGACCCAGGGGAGCGCGATCAGGCCGATCGGCGTGATCGCGATCACGAGTGCGAGCAGCGCGGCGACCGTTGCCACGGTCGGCCCCCACGGAAGGGCGAACACGAACACCGACCCGATCAGGCTCAGGTTGTGCAGCAGCCCGACACCTCGCTCGACGAAGATCGAGACCCCGAACGCCTTGAAGGCACCGGCGAGCACCCACAGGCTGCCGGGTCCGTACAGGTGGAGGAAGTCCTTGTTCGGGACGTCGCCGGCCAACACCCGCTCGGGGAAGACGAGCATGAAGCCCTCCTCCATCGACCCGCCCTCGGCCCGAAAGAGGCCTCGGAGGGGGATCAGCACTGCGAGAGCGACCAAGGCGGCGCCGATCATCGCGCCACGTCGGCCCTTCGACGGGGCACCCATGATGGAGTCGATCCTACGGCACCGCGGCCTGACCCCGGGGTTCATCAACGTAGGCTTCGTGCTGATGGTCGCCACCCGTCGCGCACCCGAGCGTGCGCACTTTCCCGCGCTCGACGGCTGTCGTGGGGTGGCGGCGCTGGCCGTGCTGGTGCTCCATGTGTCCCTCTTGAGCGGGTACGCGAGCCGCACCGAGAACGGCATCGGCGCCTTCCTCGCTCGTGGCGACGTGGGCGTCTCGGTCTTCTTCGTGCTCTCGGGATTCCTCCTGTACCGGCCGTTCGTCGTGGCGCGACTCGCTCAACGCTCGTCGGGCGATCTCGGCACGTATGCCCTACGGCGGATCCTGCGCATCTTCCCGGCCTACTGGGTCGCGTTGCTCGTCGTGGGCTACGTGATGGACGCTCCTGCGTTCGCCGACCCGCATCGATTGTGGTCGCACTTCTTCCTGCTGCACATCTACGACAATGCGCAACTCGTCGGAGGCCCGATCCAGCAGTCATGGACGCTCGCGACCGAGCTCAGCTTCTATGCGTTCCTTCCCGTGTACGCATGGGTGCTCGCCCGGGTTCGGCGGTCGCCTCGCCTCCAGCTCAGAGCCGAGGTCACGGGCGTGGCGGCCCTGTGGCTCGGCTCGACGACGCTGAAGGTCGTGACCATCGCCCTCGGGGCCGACCAGGCGCAGTTCGGACAGCTGTCGACGTGGCTGCCCTATCGCCTCGACGAATTCGCGCTCGGGATGGCCCTGGCCGTGGCGAGTGCCTGGCTGGCGGCCCGTGACGTGCCGTCGCCAGACTGGCTGGCGGCAACTCGGACCGCCTGGGCGTCGTGGGCGGTGGCCGGGCTGCTGTTCGTGCTGCTGTGTACGGCGATCGATCTGCCGACCTTCCCGCTGTTCACGCCCCGTGAGAGCTTCGTCGTCAGGTTCGTCTACTCGTTCTGTGCGCTCTGCTTCGTCGCTCCGGCGGTGTTCGCGCCGCCCCGCACCGGGCCGGTCAATCGTCTGCTCGCGAATCGGCTGCTGCTGTGGCTGGGGCTGGTGTCCTACGGCATCTACATCTGGCACGAGGCGGTCCAGGATCTGTATCTCCGCTGGTCGGATCAGCCGGTGTTCGGCACTTCGGTGGTCGAGATGGGCGTCGCGACGCTTCTCGGCACGATTCCGCTGGCAGCGCTCAGCTACTACGTCATCGAGCGGCCCTGCATCCGCTTCGGGCATCGGCGTCGGACCACGCACCTCGACACGACGCACACGAACCCCGAGCCGTCGGTCGTGCCATGAGCGAGGCGCCTGAGGAATCGGTGTCGTCGCGCGCGCCCGCGCCACGGTGGTGGTGGGCGGCGATCGGCGCCCTCATGGCCGGAGGCCTGGCCGTACGGGTCGGCTTCGTGCTCATTCGGCAGAAGAACCTCGACCTGGTGACCGGGGATGCGTTCTGGTACCACTTCCAGGCCAAGTTGGTCGCCGACGGACGCGGTTTCCTGAACCCGTTCGACTTCTTCAAGAACGGGATCGAGAGCCCAGGTGGCGACCACCCGCCGGGCTTCACGTTGATCCTTGCGTCGCTCGATGCGATCGGGATCGACGGCCCTCAAGGGCAACGACTGGTGATGACCCTGGTCGGTACCGCGTCGATCGCGGTCATCGGCCTGTTGGCCCGGCGCCTTGCAGGGTGGAGCGCAGGGCTCATCGCCGCGGCGATCGCGGCCTTCTACCCGAACATCTGGGTCAACGACGGGCTGCTCCAGGTCGAGACGGTCTTCATCCTGGCGATCGCCTGCTCGCTGTTGCTCTCGCATCGGATCATCGAGCAACCAAGCCGGAGCGATGTGTTGTGGCTGTCGTTCGCGCTGATGGTCTGCGCGATGACCCGACCCGAATCCATCCTGCTCTACGTCCTGCTGCTCACCCCTCTGGTCCTCACCCGCACCGAATGGCCGATGAAGCAGCGGATCGGGATGACGGCGTTGGCTGCGACGATCCCGATCCTGGCCTTCGCTCCGTGGGTCGCCTACAACACGACCCGTTACGAGGAGTTGGTCCTCGTGAGCACCGGATCCGGCCAGACCCTCGCGGTCGGGAACTGCGATCTGACCTATGACGGCGCGAACCTCGGCTACTGGGATCTCAACTGCATCGTCGCGCCGCAGATCGACCCACCCACCGAGTCGGACCCGTCGGTCCGTGACGGGCTCTACCGTGAGATCGCGGTCGACTACATCACCGATCACCTGGGCGACCTGCCCAAGGTCGTCGCGGCTCGCGTCGCCCGCATCTGGCACCTCTACAAGCCTGGCGAGCAGACCAGGATCGACAGCTTCGTCGAAGGACGCGGCGGCGACGTGACTGCCGAGACGGCACTGGCGATGTACTACGTGCTCGCCCCGCTGGCGATCGTGGGGCTGATCATCCAGCGGCGGAGACGCATGGCGATCTATCCCGAACTGGTCATCGTCGCTCTGGTGTGCTTCACCGCGGCGACGACCTTCGGGGTCACCCGATACCGAGCGGGTGCCGAAGTGGTGATCGCGGTCGGTGCAGCCACCGCGATCGATGCAGCCATCGGAGAGGCGCGCCTCAGGTTCGGTCGACGTCGCTCATCTGTCGCACCGCCTCCTTGAGGAGCGCGACCTCTTCGGCGAGCACACGCGTGCGTTCTTCGAGCCGTGACAGCTCCCACGAGTACTGGACGATCACCACGAACAGGAAGGCGACCGCCACGGCGAGCAGGGCGGCCGGCGGGTAGTCGACGCCCACCGCTTCGGTCATGCGATCGACCGTGTCCGGGAAGATCGACAGCAGAACCATGCCGCTGGCGATCGACAGCCAGAGCAGCGAGTACTTCGACTGCAGCGACTTGCGCCGCACCATCCGGATGACGAACACCAGGCTGGTGAGCGTCACGAGCGCCAGGAACACCTGCGCCGTCGTCGTCATGTTGCGTTCGCCTCGCTCCGCGTAGGTCGGGCGTTGACGAGCAGGGTGGCCAACACCCGGATGTAGTGGTAAGCGAGCTTGATGCTGCGGTTCGAGGCTTCGCCGCCTTGCCGCTCGGCCATGTCGGTCGGGATCTCACGGATCGTGAATCCGCCGTAGTGAGCGGCCATCAGCGCCTCGACTGATTCCATGTACTCTGCCGGATAGTTGACGGCGAAGTACTCGAGCATCGGCCGGTTGAAGGCCCGGAAGCCCGAGCTGGTGTCGGTGAACTGTCGCCCTGACAACATCCGCAACGTCATCTGGAGGATCCGCATCGCACGTCGTCGGGTCCGCCCGGGATCGTACGACGTCGCCTCGCCCGCGAATCGGCTGCCGATGACCAGATCGGCCTCGTCGAGCCCTGCCAGCAGCGACGCGATCAGAGCCGGGTCGTGTTGGCCGTCGGCATCGAGCTGGACCGCCCGTTCGTAGCCGTGCTCGACGGCATAGCGGAAGCCGGTGCGCAAGGCGCCGCCGATGCCGAGGTTGTAGGGCAGTTCGAGCACGGTGACTCCGGCCTCGCGGGCCACGCGGGTCGTCTCGTCGGTCGATCCGTCGTCGATCACGAGGACGTCGAGGTCGGCCGCGGTGTCGGTGAGCGCGCCGAGCACGGCGGGCAAGGTCTCCGCCTCGTTGAAGGCGGGAATGATGACGAGATCGGCCACGCGGTCGCTCCTCACCCGGCGGGTGACGACCCAGCGTACCGGTGCTTGGTCCGCAGCTCGGCGATCTGGTCGACGACCCAGACGAGGGTGACGGCACTGAGCACTGCGAGGGAGGCCTCGGCGCCGTGTCGGAACCGAAGTGTGCCGAAGGCGAGGACACCCGTCAGCGCCACCGTGACGATCGGCGCGAGGACGAGCGCGATCATGGGCATGCGCCGACGGCTCAGCCACGCGCCCACAACGGCGAGCGGCAGCACCACGAACACGTGCAGGATGATCCCGACCTGCTGGAGGCCTGGCGAGCGTCCCTCGACGATCTCCTGCTGGCCGGGCCGCCACAGACCCCAGATCCGCATGAGGCGGGCGGTGGCGACCGCAGGCGTGCGCGTGAGATGGTCGAGCCCGTAGTCGACGGCGTCTTCGCGCCAGACTGCTGATCTGTCGACCTCGCTGACCGTGAACGGCAAGGCTCGCACGCACTCGACGTGCCACGTCCCGATGTCAGCTCCGAAGTAGCTCGGGTCGCAGTTCGCTCCGGCGAGGACCGTCGAGTCGTTGGTCGAGAGCAACACCGGCTCGCCGAGCATCAGCTGGTTCCGCGCGGTCCAGGGCGCGAGCAGGACCAGGGCGGTCCCGACGATGGCGAGCGCCATGCGCCAGCGGAGCCGGCCGCGGAACACGGTCACCAAGACGAGGCCCATCACCACGGCGAGTACGAGGCCTTCGCCCCGCGCAAGGGCGGCAAGGGCCGCCATCGCTCCGGCGGCCGCGGCCGCCCGCACGTTCTCGTCGCGGACGGCGACCATCGCACACAGCAGGGTGAGCGACGCACACAACCCGAACACCGTCTCGGCGTGCAGCGAGCCATCGGCGGCCAGCATGGTCGGGTGCAGCGCCGTGATGGCCGCGGCCACGAGGCCGACGCGGCGCCCGGCAAGGAGCCGGCCGCACCAGCCGACGACCGCGATCGTGGCGGCACCGAGGACACAGCCGACCAGCCGGTGGGCCAATTCTGTGTCGAACCCGAGCCGGCTGGGCACGGCGAGGATGGCCGACCACAGGGGCGGGTGGAGCGCCGTGGCTCGTCCGTCGCCGAGGGGGACACGGATCGGATCCACGTAGCCGACGCCGTCGGCCAGCAGGCGGGCCGAGTGGTGGTAGAAGAACCCGTCGCCGAGGCCGAGGTCGGTGTGCTGGTTCGCGACCAGGGTCGCGATGACGCGGGCCACCAGCCCGATCGCGGTGATCGCCGTCAGTGCGACGACGAAGCGGTCAGCTCTGGCGAAGCTTGCGCGCAGGATCGGCCGCCTTGGGAATGACGGGTGCATCTCGGCCGGTGGCACCTGAGGACTCCTCGTGGTACTCGCCCTCGACGTTGACCGACCAGATGTCGTGGTCGGCGCCGAGCAGGTTCTCGACGGTCAGCATGGCCGTGTACATCGAATGGTCCTGGTTGTTGTACTTGTGCATGCCGTTGCGACCCACCGGGTGCACGTTCGGCGTGTGGTCTTCGAGCCATGTCCGGAGCACGGCGACGTTCTCCTTGTAGGTCTCGTCGTAGGTCGGGTACGCCTTGGGCATCCGAAAGACGTAACCGGCCTCGACGACCGACGAGTCGAGCAGGCCGAGCGACGCGATTTCGCGTTTGCCGATCTCGATGAGTTCTTCGTCGCTCGTGTTCCAGAAGTCGTCACCCTCGAACACGAAGTACTCGAGTCCGAGGCAGGTCCGACCCTCCTTGACCATGTGAGGGGACCACGATCCGAAGTTCTGGATACGCCCGAGTTTGACGTCGGGAGAGTGGACGTAGATCCAGTTGTCGGGAAAGCCGTGCTGCTCGGGGATGACGAGCGCCACGGTGAGGAAGTCGCGGTAGGTCAGGTCGTCAGCTGCCTGGATCACCTCGGTCGGCGGAGCCGGGTCCATGGCCTTGAGGAGATGGGTGATGGGCATCGACGAGATGACGTGGTCGACGTCGATCGACGAACGACTCCCGTCGGCGGCCTGCGTCTCGACGGAGGTGGCCAGACCGTCGGCGTGCCGAACGGCGACGACCTTGGTCTGCATCACGACCCCGTTGCCCTGCTCGAGGACGAGGTCGCGGCACTTCTCCCACATCATGCCGGGACCGAGCTTGGGGTACTCGAACTCCTCGATGAGGGAGGTGACCTGGCTGCCCTTGTCGCGCCGGCCTATGAATCTCGATCGGACGGGTTCCCACACCGCCTTCCACAGCGACATGCCCTTGATGCGCTGCGCACCCCAATCGGCCGAGATGTCGGATGCATCGATGCCCCACACCTTCTCGGTGTAGGTCTTGAAGAAGTGGCCGTACAGACGCCAGCCGTAGTTGGCGGCCATGAAGGTCTCGAAGTTCGACTGATCCTTGGGCGGTCGTATCTGGGCCCAGAGATAGGAGAAGCCACAGCGGATGGCCTCGATGAACCCGAGGTTCGACATCGCCTTGAGAGGCTTCAGCGGATAGTCGTAGAACTTGCCACGGTAGAACAGTCGACTCATCCGTCCACGGGTGAGGAAGTCCTCGGCCGGCAGGATCTCGTGCCACAGATCCTCCACGGCGGTGACCTTGGTGAAGAAGCGGTGTCCACCGATGTCGAAGCGCCAGCCGTCCCTCTCGACGGTCTGGCTGATCCCACCGACGACGTCGGTGGCCTCGAAGACGGTGGTGTCGACATCGGCCTTGCCCAGCTGATAGGCCGCGGTCAGGCCGGCAGGACCTGCGCCGATGACGGCGACGCTGCCGGGGGAAGGGGAGCTCTCGGGCATCGAGCCATCGTAACGAGATGACCCTCAGCCACCTGTGATCGGTCCCTCGGTACCGTTCGCAGCCGTGAGACACACCTCCCCGCCGGGAACACCGGCTCTGAGCCGACTCGAAGTCGCCGGGCTCATCGCCGTGGTCGCCGCCTTCGTGCTCCTCCGGTTCACCACTCGCTCCGCGCTGTGGCTCGACGAGGCGCTCAGCGTGAACATCGCGAGCCTGCCGCTTCGCGACATCCCCGAGGCGCTCCGTCACGACGGTCATCCGCCCCTCTACTACGCACTGCTGCACGGGTGGATGGAGGTCTTCGGGACCGGCGACGTCGCGGTCCGAGCCCTCTCTGGCGTGCTGTCGGTGGCCACGCTTCCGCTCGCCTGGATCGCCGGGCGGCGTCGGGGCGGACGCGTGGGCGCGGCGGCGGTGCTCCTGGTGGTTGCCGTCACGCCGTTCGCTCTTCGATATGCCACCGAGACCCGAATGTATGCCCTGGTCATGCTCGGTGTCTTCGCCGCGATGTTGCTGACCGACGATCTCCTCGAGGCCTTCTCGTGGCCCCGGGCGGTGGCTCTGTCGCTCGTGACCGCGGCGCTCCTCTACAGCCACTACTGGACGCTCTGGCTGGGTGTGTCGGTCGGGTCGATCCTGCTCGTGCGGGCCGTTCGGACGACCGGGGCCGAGCGTCGACGAACCGTCCGGACGGTGGCCGCGCTCGTCGGCGGGGTGGTGCTCTTCGTCCCGTGGATCCCGATCCTTCTCGAGCAGTCGAGCGGAACGGGGACACCCTGGGCACGGCCGGCCAGTCCGCCCCGGGTGTTCGAGCAGCTCGTGCTCGATGTCGGCAGCGGCCCCTTCCCTGAGGCGCTGCTGTTCTCGTTCGTGCTGGCCGCGCTGTTGGCCCTGGCGATGTTCGCTCTTCCGGTGCCCGGGTCGATCGCTGAACTCCGGGTCGATCTCCGCACGGTGTCGGGTGTGCGTCTCGAAGCCGTGGTCGCGGGGCTGACGCTGGCGGTCGGGGTCGGCACCGGCTACCTCGCCGGGGCCACCTTCGCCGGACGGTACTCCGCAGCGTTCCTGCCCTTCGTCTTCGTCGTCGCCGGCATCGGTCTGATCCGGCTGCCCAGCCTCATCGTTCGCGATGTCGTCGCCTGCGTGCTCGTCGTCGCGGCGTTGGGGGGTGCATACCGGAACGTGACCGAAGAGCGCACCCAGGGTGAGCAGTTGGCGGATGCGATCGACGCCGAGGCCGCCTCGGACGATCTCGTGGTGTTCTGTCCTGACCAGCTCGGACCATCGGTCGATCGGAGCCTGGACGTTCCCGAGCAGCGAGTCGTGTTCCCGACCTTCGACGGACCCGAACGAATCGACTGGGTCGACTACGCCGAGCGAAACGAGTCGGCCGATGTCGCCGCGTTCGCACGAGGCGTGCTCGATCGTGCGGGCGAGGGCGATGTCTGGCTCGTCTGGAGCGCCGACTACCTCACGCTCCAGCAGGCCTGTCCGGGGCTCGTGAGCGCCCTCGGCTCCCAACGTGCCGGGTTCGAGGTCGTCCCGAACGGCGGCAGTGCGTTCTTCGAGCATGCCGCGCTGTGGCGGTTTCCGGCCGCCTGAGGCGCTCAGGCCGGGATCGAGGTGACCGGTGAGATCCTTTGGTGCTCTTGATGCTCGGGGTGCTCGGTGCGACGGATGACGACGAGGTCAGCAGTCCGGAATGATGCGACCCGTGTGCTCCAGACATCGACGACGGCACGTCCGTCGCCGCTGCGGAAGAACGTGGTCATCGGTCCCTCCTGCTGATAGGTGTCGGCGCCGCTGAGGGCCTCGACCTCGCCGTCGCTCAGGGTGATCTCGAACATCGCCATGAGGGCAACGTACGCCAGCACCCCTGTGGGCAGGAAGAGGGGCAACCCTGTGGATTCAGGTGGGATGAGCGCTCTGCAACTGGGGACAACCCCTGATCACCCCCTCGCGCTGTGGGGCTGGATCATCCACCTGATCAGGCGATGGAGCGGCGAGCGATGTCCGTTGCTGTGCCGAGTGGCCCGCCAGCCAGCGCGTCCGTCCTGGAGGAGCTATCTTGCGATTTCGGAACCAGTGTGTTCTGAAATCGATGACCGCGCCACGAGGTGCGACATGGCCAGAGGGACCTTCAACGAGGAACTCAGTGGGGTTCCGTTGTTCGCGGGCTTCTCCCGGAAGCAGCTCGCCGCAGTTTCGAATGCGGGGACGCTCATCGATGTCGAGGCCGGAAATACGTTGATCTCCGAAGGAGACTACGCGCGCGAGGCCTATGTGATCGTGCGCGGCGATGTGACCGTGCGTCGGAGCGGGAGCGACATCGCCCAGCTGGGACCTGGCGCGATTGTCGGCGAGTTGGGGCTCTTCGCACCGTTCGTCCGAAACGCGACCGTGGATACCAAGACAGATGGAGTCGTGCTCGTCTTGAACCCGCCTGACTTCATGAGGCTCGTTCAAAACGAACCGCCTCTGGGCAACCGGGTGCTCGGCTCGCTCGCTCGACGCATCCGTGAGCTCGACACCAAGGCGTATGGATGACGTTCGCCCAGCCGGCGAGGCCGAACCCTTGCATGGGCAGTCGGCCGTTGAGTGAGGAGTCTCCGGCCTCGAGACGACGCGACCGACCGTCGTGCGATGTCCCGCTGCCGCAGCGACTGGCCGGCCCAGATGCCATGCACCGGGCCGCGTGCCGCTACAGACGGCCGATGTTGCTCGGCGCCAGCCGGGGACCTCGGCGCGGCGCCGACAGGCCGGACAGGCCGATCAGCCTGATCACCCGGGCCCGGTGGCCCGCAAAGGGGGCAAGCAGCTCGAGCATCTCGTCGTCGGTGGCGCGCGCTTGTCGAGCGAGCGCCCAGGCGACGTGGTTCTTGAGGTGGAAGTCCCCGATGCTCACCGCGTCGGTGTCGCCGAGTGCCACCGCCGCCACCTCGTTGGCAGTCCACGGTCCGATGCCGGCGATGCGTTGCAGGTGGTCGTGCGCCTCCTCGATCGGCAGGTCGACGACCGTTTCGAGGCGCCGCGATGCGACGGCGACGCGCCGCATGAGGTCGGCTCGCTTCTTCTCGAGTCCGATGACGTGGAGGTCGTAATAGGGCACCTCGGCGAGTCGTTCGGCTGCGGGGGCGACGCGGAGGTCGGCCGGCCCGGGCGCCGCTTCGCCGAAGTGCTTGACCATGAGTTGCCAGGCGCGCCGCGCCTCGAGGCCGGTGACCTTCTGGCCGCACACCGACACGTACAGCGCCGTCATCACGTCGCCACTCCGACCGATGCGCAACCTCGGGTGGCGACGGTGCAGTTTCGCGACGAGTGGATGGTCGGTCTCGAACGGCTCGGTGTCGCGTGCGCCGAGCCAGCCAGGGACCAGGCCCAGGACCTCGTCGGCGCCGTCGCCCCACGCCTCGATCTCGAAGGCGGCGCCGTCGGGCCGGATGTGAACTGTTGCGGTTCCGCTCCGGAGCCGAGTCGCCCGCCAGAAGCCATCAGCGGCGAAGCGGACCGTCGGGTCGTGCGGCCCGTTCTGCATCGGGCCGAGCGTCGAGCGGACGTCGACGCCCGACTCGGGGCGGTAGGTGAGCGTCGGCACCCTTCAGTCTGCCTCTCGTGGCCGCCGCCACTCGGATTCGAGGATCGCCCATCGCTCGTGGTCACGCCACACACCGTCGATCCGCAGGTAGTCGGGCGAATACCCCTCGAGCCGGAAACCGGCCCGGCGAACCAGCGCCTTCGACGGCTCGTTGCCGGGCTGGATGTTGGCCTCGAGGCGGTTGAGTCGCAGCTGGGTGAAGGCGGTGCTCAGGACGAGCTCGAGGCCGTCGCCCATCTTTCCGGTGCCGGCGTGCGGCACGAACGCCGCGTACCCGAGAAACGCAGACGAGAGGTTGCCGCGGATGATGTTGTTCAGGTTGATGAAACCGACCATCGAATCGTCCGTGCGATCGATGACGAGGAACTGCTCGGTGTCGTGACGCTCGCCGCGAGTCATCCAGCGTCGGAACGTGGAGGCGTTGGTCGCAGGGTGCACCCACCGATCGTGCAACCCGCGGCTACGGAGCGCCGCCGCGGTGAACTCGCGCTCGTCGGGGCGGGCCGGCTTGCGCAGATAGACCGTCCGTGCCACGGCGACCGGGCGTTTCACGTCGCCAGCGCTTCGACCGCGGTGCGGCGAGCCCACTCGTAATCGGGCTTCCCGCTGGGGCTCCTCACGACCTCGTCGACCCGCACGAACGCACGCGGGAGCTTGTAGCCGGCGATGGTCGTCGCGGCGGCGCGAAGGTCGTCGTCGGACGGTTGGCCGTCGAGGCTGACGACGGCGACGACCATCTGCCCCCAGCGCTCGTCCGGACAACCGACGACGGTCACGTCGATGACCGACCGGTGGGCGCGGAGGGCCTCCTCGACTTCTTCGGCGAAGACCTTCTCGCCACCGGTGTTGATGGTCACCGAGTCGCGGCCACCGAAGGTGAAGGTGTCGTCGGGTCCCGGACGAACGCGGTCCCCGGCGACGGCGTAGCGGACGCCCGACACCTCGGGAAACGTCTCGGCACTCTTCAACGGGTCACCGAGATACCCGCGGGGCACCCGGCCCGACTGTGCCAACCAACCCCACTCGTCGTCGTCCGCGCCGAGCACGCGGGACCGGTCCGACGACAGCACCACCGTGGTCGGGGCCCGTTCGAAGTCGCGCTCGATCTCGGCCGATGTCGAGCTCGAACGCGTTCCCTGGTTCCCGGTCTCGCTGGACCCGAGCAGATCGACCACACGCAGACCGGGGATTGCCGCCAGGAACCGCTGTTTGGCGTTCGCTGACAACACGGCGCCTCCCGAGAGGAGGAAGCGCAGCGACGACGGGTCGTGTCGGCCGGTTTCGAGCTCGGCGAGCAAGGGCTGTGCGAAGGCATCGCCCACGATCAGCAGCGAGGAGACCTGGTGCCGCTCAACGGTGGAGAGCACATCGGCCGGATCGAGACGCGTCGGATCGTCCTGGATCACGACCGTCGCTCCGCCGATCCACCCCGACAGCAGGTTCCAGTGGGCCGCGCCGTGCATGAACGGCGGGGTCGCCAGCACGGTCAGCGACCGGCGGACGGCCCGGTCGAGCACCGTGTCGAGGTCGTCGCGCACCGCCAACGCGGTGTGGAGGAAGTCTCCCTGTCGCCAGAGGGTGCCCTTGGGCTTGCCGGTGGTGCCTCCGGTGTAGAGCACGTAGTGATCGTCGGGTGACGGCTCGGTGGGTGGGCGCTCGGGCGACGCCGCGTCGACGGACGCGGTGTACCAGCCGGCGCCGCTGAGCAGGTCGTTGCCCGACTCGTCGGCGATCTGGAGCAGCAGGGTGAGATCGGGCAGGGCCTGACGTACCTCGTTCACCACGGGCGCGTAGCGACTGTGGAAGACGAGGGCACGGGCCCGGCAATCTGTCAGCACGTGGCGGAGTTCGTCGGCGACAGAGCGGTAGTTCACGTTGACCGGTGCAGCCCGTGCGCCGAACGACCCGATCATGGCCTCGAGATACTCGTTGCCGTTGGTTGCCATGAGTGCGACGTGGTCGTGCGGGCTCTCCCAGCCCGCCAGACCCTCGTGATCGGCGTCGCCGCCGATGCCTGCCTCGAGCAGCAGGTTCGCGAACTGGTTGAAGCGGCGGTCGAGTTCAGCCCAGGTCCAGCGTCGATCACGCCAGCGAAGGGCATCGCGTTCGCCGAGCCGGGCAGCCACGCGGTGCAACAGGGGCGCTATTGCGTGGTCGGTCATGGCCGGTCGAGCGCGTCGTACGCCCTCAGGAGCGCCTCGCCGAGTCGTTCTTCGTCGATCGGCCATCGGCCGCGGCCCGCACTGAGCGCATCCTTGCGTGGCACGCCACGAGCATGCAGCTCTGCGAACACCTCGGCGACGTCGCTGACGGTGGCATGCTGCGCCCTGCAGAACGAGGCGTCGACGGCGATCCCGTGACCAGGGACGACGGCGCTGTCAGGCTCGAGCCGTTCGACGAGACGCGACAACGTGTCGGGCCACTCGAGGGGGTGACTGTCGTTCCCGTAGGCAGGCGGCCCCGCCTGCTCGACCAGGTCGCCGGCGAACACCGCCGAGCCGCAGGTGGCGATCACGTCGCCGTCGGTGTGCCCCGCGCCCAGAAAGCGGACCTCGACGCCACGGTCACCGAGGTCGATGACGTCGACGGGATCGACGAGATGGGATGGGGGCGTGCAGACGACTTCGGCCAGCTCGTCGCACATCGACGAGTCTGCGAACGTCAGCGACTCGCGGACCTCCTCGAACCACTTCGCCATCGTCGCCGGGACCGAGACGTGACCCCACAGGTCTGCGCCGACCTCGGCGAGGGCGGCGTTTCCCCAGGTGTGGTCGAAGTGCCAGTGGGTGTTGATCGCGGCGCGCAGGGGCCCGCCGAAGATCCGGAGATCCTCGACGAGCTGAGCGGCCTGCCGGTGCGAGCCCCGCGTGTCGACGACGCAGAGGCCATCGGACCCCCGGACGACGCCGACGTTGACGTCCCAGGGGTCGTAGCGCCGGTACCAGCTGCCGTCGGCGATCTCGACCCAGCCAGAGGTCATCGAAGCCCTGGCGATCAGCTGAGCGGCTTCTCGGCCACCGAGACCGTGGTCATGGTGTCGCCCACGCCGACGGCCTGCGCGACCTCGATGCCGGACGTCACGTGCCCGAACAGGTTGTAGAGCGGCTGCAACTTGTCGCGGCAATCGGCGATGCAGATGAAGAACTGTGATCCGTTCGTGTTCGGTCCGGCGTTCGCCATCGCGAATGCACCGAGGGTGTACTCGCCGAGAACCGGCTCGTCAGCCCACTTGTAGCCGGGTCCACCGGTTCCGGTGCCCTGCGGGTCGCCGCCCTGGATCACGAAGTCGGGGACGACGCGGTGGAACGTGAGCCCGTCATAGAACCCGTCGCGTGCGAGGTTCACGAAGTGGTTCACCGTGTTCGGGGCGAGTCGGGGATCGAGGTCGGCGACGATCGTGCCCTTGGGCGTCACGATCGTCACCTCGTACATCGTGTTCAGGTCGATCGACATCTCTGGGGGATTGGCCATGGATGCACCCTAGGAGAGCGCGCCGACGGGGGAGTAGCCGAGGTCGGCGGCGACCGAGTTCAACCCGTCGCGAAGGACGCGAACGAGCAGGTCAACGGCTTCGTCGGTGTCGGTCGTGTGCTGATCTGCCCAGTACACCGACACCGACTCGAGGAGCCCGACAATGCCGCGAGCCACCAGGAGCGCCTCCGGCGAGTCACCGAACTGCGACGCAACCCGGTCGACCCGGGCGTGCAGCGCCGACTGCACGGCAGGGTGACGGAGGGTGCCGAGCGACGCGATCAGTTTGGCGCTGGCCCGGTTGGCCTTGGCGAAGCCCAGGTAGGCGGCGACCACCGACCGGAGTCGCTGGTCGTCGTCGGAGCAGTCTCGGAGGGCCGCATTGATCTGGTGGTCGAGTCGCTCGATGTCGTGGAGGTAGGCCGCTGCGAGGAGCGATCCGCGGTCGCCGAAGTGCTTGTAGACGAGGCTGCGGGACACGCCGGCCGCTGCAGCCACGTCTTCGAAGCTCACCTCGGTCGACTCGCGGTCGGCAAGAACCAGGGCCGCTGCCTGCGCGATCTGCGCGCGCCGCGCGGCTCGGGTCAGTCGCGGTCGAGTCGGGGTCGCGGTCACCGTTCGCCCGATCGGTTCGCCGGTGCGCGGTCAGTCGACCGCGACGTCGACCGGTGTCTCGGCGGGGCCCATGTCGACGAGCGGAAAGTGGCAGGCGACGAAGTGCTGATCGCCGATCTCTCGCATCTGTGGCTCTTCGGCGGCGCAGCGGTCCTCGGCGCGAGGACACCGGGTGCGGAATCGGCACCCCGACGGCGGGTTCATCGGTGAGGGCAGTTCGCCACTCAGTCCGAGGTTCTCGCGCTGCTCCGCCGCCGGATCGGGGATCGGGATCGCGCTGAGCAGGGCGTTGGTGTACGGATGTGCCGGGTGGTGGTAGAGGTCGTCAGGGTCGGCGACCTCGCACATCTTGCCGAGGTACATCACCGCGACCCGGTCCGACACGTTCTTGACGACGGCGAGATCGTGGGCGATGAACACGAGCGTGAGCCCGAACTGCTGCTTGAGATCCTCGAGGATGTTGAGGATCTGGGCCTGCACCGACACGTCGAGCGCCGACACCGGCTCGTCGCAGATGATGAGCTTGGGGTTGAGCACCAGGGCGCGCGCGATGCAGATGCGCTGACACTGACCTCCGGAGAACTCGTGGCGTTTCTTCGGCTTGGAGAGCTCGGGCTCGAGCCCGACCGCCTCGAGGGCGTCGGCGACCACCGTCTCTTCGTTCTCGGTGCGGTTCCACACCCGAAGTGGATCGGCGACCACGTCGATGATCCGCTTGCGCGGGTTGATCGAGCTGATCGGATCCTGGAAGATCATCTGGAGTTGGGTGCGCTGCTCGCGGAGCTGCGACTTCTTCAGCGTGGTCAGGTCGGTGCCGTCGAAGACGACCGACCCCGAGGTGGGCGGGGGCATCTGGAGAATGGCCTTGCCAGTGGTCGACTTGCCGCAGCCCGACTCGCCGACGAGGCCCAGCGTCTCGCCCTTGCGGACATCGAAGCTGATGTCGGTCACCGCATGGACGACCTTGCCGCCGCTTGCCGGGAAGTGCATCGTGAGGTTCTCGACCCGCAGCAGCACCTCGTCGGCGTTGTCGCTCAGGTGCGCTTTGCCGCTACCGGCCATTGACGAATGCCTCCATCAGGTGTGCGCCCGGGCGGGCAGTGAGACCGGCGTTCCGGCTGCGGACTTCCCCGCGGCGACGTTGGCTGCCAGTGCCTGGCGCCCCTCGTCCGAGCCGACCGGGAAGAAGCAGGCGAACTCATGGCCAGGGGTGTCGGCGGTGAGGGCGGGTTCTTCCACCAGGCACCGGTCCTGCGCGTAGTTGCAGCGCGGCGCGAAGTTGCATCCAGCCGGGGGATGAATGAGATTCGGAGGGCGTCCCGGGATCACGGCCAGCCGGGTGTGGCTTGCGTGGTTGAGCTTGGGAATCGACTCGAGCAGCGCCTCGGTGTACGGGTGCTTCATCTCGGCGAAGAGCTGCTTGGTGGGCGCCTTCTCGACGAGCCTGCCGCCGTACATGACGGCGATGTCGTGGGCACGGCCGGCGACGACACCGAGGTCGTGGGTCACCAACACGACCGACATGAATCGCTCTTCCTGGAGGTTCTGGAGCAGGTCGAGGATCTGTGCCTGCACGGTCACGTCGAGGGCCGTGGTCGGCTCGTCGGCGAACAGCAGTTTCGGGCCGCAGGCAAGCGCGATGGCGATCACGATCCGTTGGCGCATGCCCCCGGACAGCTGGTGCGGGTACTCCTTGAGTCGCTGCGCCGGCGACGGGATACCGACCGACTGGAGCAGCGCCAACGCCGTCTCCTTGGCCTCGTCTTTCGGCATGTGGAGGTGGAAGCGGAGCGATTCGGTGATCTGCTTGCCGATCTTGGTGACCGGGTTGAGCGAGGTCATGGGGTCCTGGAAGACCATGGCCATGTCGATGCCCCAGTGCTCGCGGAGCGCTTCCTCGCTGAGGCCGATGAGTTCCTTGCCCTCGAGCTTGACCGAACCGGTCTTCTCGACGTTCCGGCCCGGCAGGAGGCCGAGCAGACTGCGCGACAGGACCGATTTGCCCGAACCGGACTCGCCGACGATCCCGAGCGTCTTGCCCCGTTCGAGTGTGAACGACACGCCGTCGACCGCCTTGACCCGGCCGGCAGCGGTGTTGAACGAGGTGCGGACGTCCTCGACAGCCAGGAGCGGTTGCGACGTGTCGGCGTCGGGAGCGGCCTCGATCCTGCGGATGGTGCGCTTGGCCATCAGAGGACGCTCTCGCGGACGTCGAATCGGGCCCGCACCACGTCGCCGAGGTAGTTGAGCGACAGCACGGTGAAGAAGATGAACAGCGCGGGCCCGACGATCTGGTTCGGCGCTCCGAGCAGCATCTGCGATCTCCCGGTTGCGATCAGGTTTCCCCAACTCGGCGTGTTCAACTCTG
>DATKWD010000135.1:0-7381 GCA_035529695.1 Acidimicrobiales bacterium
CGAGGCCGCACGGTGCCCTCGGTCTGAAACATGATGTACACACATGTGACTCACACCGGTTCCACAACCGCCATAGCTTCGACCACGGCGACCTGATCAGGGCCGCCTCGAGGGAGAATCGTTCGAACGTGTCCACCAACCCGCAAGAGGCGAGCACCACCGCAACGATCGACCGCAGCGACGCCGCTCTGAAGTTCGAACACCTGTCGATGGTGTTCTCGGACGGGACGCACGCCCTCGACGACGTCTCGTTCTCGGTGCGTCAAGGTGAGTTCGTCACCGTCGTCGGCCCGTCGGGCTGCGGCAAGTCGACCTTGCTGCGCGTCGCGTCCGGTCTCGAACAGAACGCGTCGGGAACCTGCGAGGTCGACCGCGAGTCGATCGGCTACGTGTTCCAGGACGCCACGTTGCTCCCGTGGCGGACCGTGCAGCGCAACGTCGAACTGATCGCCGAACTCCATCACGTACCCAAAGCCGAGCGCGCCGAGCGCGCCCGCAAGGCGATCGAACTCGTCGGGCTCGACGGCCACCAGGACAAGCACCCCAAACAGTTGTCCGGCGGGATGAAGATGCGGTGTTCGCTGGCCCGGTCACTCGTGATGGACCCCAAGGTGTTCCTCTTCGACGAACCGTTCGGCGCCCTCGACGAGATCAGCCGCGAGCGACTCAACGACGAACTGCTCCAGCTCTTCACCGGCGTCGGGTTCGCGGGGCTGTTCATCACCCACTCGATCGCCGAGGCGGTGTTCATGTCGACGAGGGTGCTCGTCATGTCGGGTCGTCCGGGGCGAATCCTTGCCGACATCGAGGTTCCCTTCGAGTATCCGCGCCGGCCTGAGCTCCGGTACGAGCCGGCGTTTGCCGAGTTGTCCGGGCGCGTCTCGGAACACTTGAAGGAGGCGCACGGATGACCATCATCGCCGAGCCCGAACAGATCGGCTTCGATGGCCCCCGAGCCGAGGGCGAGACCTCGCACGCTCCGCCGGAGATCCGCGCCCGCGGGCGCTTTGCCGCCGTCATGTGGCACTACGGGCCGATCTTGCTGGTGTTCACGCTCTTCATCGGGTTCTGGTACCTGACCCACTACGTCCTGCTCAGCGAGAACCGTCGATTCATCGTGCCGCCGCCGCATGCCGTGATCGAGGAGGCGTTCTTCAATGACGTGGCGCGCGCCGAGCTCTTCGAAGGCTTGGTCAACACCGCCCGGATCGCCCTGTACGGGTTCGTCATCGCCACCGTGCTCGGCATGGCCGGTGCCATCGTGATGGCGTACAACCGGACCCTCGAGCGCGCACTCTTCCCGTACGCGGTCGTGCTGCAGACGATCCCCGTCCTCGCGCTCGTCCCGTTGTTCTCGGTGTGGTTCGGCCCGACCCGAACCGCCCGCGTGGTCACCTGCGTCCTCGTCGCCATCTTCCCGATGCTCACCAGCTTCCTGTTCGGGCTGAAGTCCGTCGATCGTGGTCACCTCGACCTGTTCAAGTTGCACGGAGCGGGCTGGTTCACCCAACTCCGCAAACTGCAGCTGCCCGCGGCGATGCCGTCGATCTTCACCGGGTTGCGGATCGGTGCCGGGCTGTGCGTGGTCGGCGCACTGGTCGCGGACTTCTTCTTCAGCCGTGGCGATCTCGGCCTCGGCCGGCTGCTCAACAACTACGCGAAGCAGCTCCAGTACGAACGCCTCTTCGGAGGCGTCATCCTCGCGTCACTCCTCGGCGTCACCATCTACGGCCTGATCAGTTGGCTGTCGAACCGGTCGCTGCGGAGTTGGCACGAATCCGAGTCCGGTCATTCGTGAACCCGGACCGGAAGCACATCCCCATCCCGAACACCAACACCACTCCTCAGGGGGAGAACCCACATGACACCAACCACCAAGAAGGCGCTCGCGCTCGTCGTCGCACTCGGCGCCGTTGCCGCCGCGTGCGGCAGTGACGACGACAACTCCGGTGAAGCAAGCGACGGCGACTCGGTCTGCCCGACGAACCTCGTCATCCAGAAGGACTGGTGGCCGGAGACCGAACACGGTGGCACGTACCAGCTGATCGGGGCCGGTGGCGAGACCGATGCGTCGTTGTTCACCTACTCTGGGCCCATCGACCCCGCCTACGCCGTCGGCGGCATCGAGACCGTCGAGATCCGCGCCGGCGGCGACGCCATCGAGTTCCAGCCGGTACCCGCAGTGATGAAGACCGACCAGGACATCACGCTCGGCTACGTCAACACCGACGACATCATCGAGCGGTCGCCGACCGTCGAGGTGACCGCCGTCGCGACGACGCTCGAGATCAATCCACAGATACTGATGTGGGATCCCGAACAGCTCGATGTCGACCCTGCCGACCCGGCGTCGATCGGCGAGAGCGGTGCCCGCGTGTTCCACTTCCCGACGGCCACGTATGCCGACTGGCTGATCGCGAAGGGGTTCATGGAAGAGGGCCAGAGCGACCCCAACTACGGCGGCGCTCCGGACCAGTGGCTCGCCGAGGGCGGCAACTTCATCCAGCAGGGCTTCGCCACCAACGAAGTCTTCAAGTACGAGAACCTCATCGAGTGGAAGGACGGCGCGCCAGCACCGGTCGACTACGCGATCATCCACGAGCTCGGCTGGCAGCCCTACCCGGCGGCCTACTCCGTCCTCACCGAGCGCCTCGAGGAGCTGTCGCCGTGTCTGGAACTGCTGGTCCCGAAGCTTCAGCAGGCATGGGTCGACTACCTGAACGATCCCGAGACGATCGGTGATGTGGTCATCGAGGTCACCGAGGTCTACAACAACTACTGGACCCTCACTCCCGAACTCAACGCTCGTGCCTTCGAGCTGTTCGAGGAGGAGGGCTATGGCTCAAACGGACCCGACGACACCTACGGCAACTTCGATCCCGAGCGGATCCAGACGTTGTTCGACGAATTCGGCATCATCCTCGAGAACCGAGGTATCACGCTGCCCGATGGGTACACCGCGGAGAGCTCGTACACCAACGAGTTCATCGACGAGTCGATCGGACGCTGAGCGTCGTCGCGCTCATCTGAGCACGATTCACGCAACTCGACACGGGGGACGCTCCACGGAGCGTCCCCCGTTCGCGTCACCCGTAGGCGCAGAGGTCGAACGAGTTCCCGTCGGGGTCGGCGAGATTGACGATCGATCCGTACGGTTCGCGTCGCGGCTCCAGGAGCTGCGTCGCTCCCAGGTCGACCAAGCGTCGAAGTTCCGCGTCGAAGTCGCCGGGCGCACAGGACAGGTCGAGGTGGATCGACCCAGGGTGGGTGGCACCGCGCTGGATGCCCAGACGCCGCGTGCCGTCGCCGTCGGCGAGCACGATCCAGCGGTTGCCATCCTCACGCTCGACCTCGTGCAGGTCGAGCGCCGCCGACCAGAACGCGGCGAGCGCGTCGGTGTCCGGCGAGTCGATCGTGACGAGGTCGAACCGCGCGGTCATCGTGTCAGTCGCGAGCGGTTCCGGCGAGGAGGTCGAGCACCACTTGCAGCAACACGTTGGCGCCGGCTTCGATGTCCGCGGCCTCGGTGAACTCGGCGATGTTGTGGCTGAGTCCACCGACGCTCGGGGTGAACACCATCGCCGTCGGACAGATCCGGGCGAGCATCTGCGCGTCGTGGCCGGCGCCGCTCGGCATGCGCCTCGTCGAATGGCCGAGGCGGCTGGCGGTGGCCTCGACGAGATCGACCATCGTCGAATCGAAGTCGACGGGCTCGAAACGCGCCAGCGACGAGGTCGTGATGCGGACGCCCTCGCCGACGGCGAGTTCGTCGAGGAACGTGGCGAGACGGTCCTCCGCCTCGCGGAGAACGAAGTCGTCGGTATTGCGCAGGTCGACGGTCATCACCACCCGTGCGGGAACGACGTTGACCAGGTTGGGGTAGACGTCGATGCGACCGACGGTTCCCACCTGCTCGGCCCCGAGCAGTCGCGTCAGGTCGCGCACGTACGTGGTGATCGCTGCCGCGCAATACGCCGGATCGTGACGCAGGCGCATCGGCGTGGTGCCGGCATGGGCCGATTGGCCGACGATCACGATCTCGGTCCACGAGATCCCCTGGACCCCCTCCACCACGCCGATCGTGATGCCTTCGGCCTCGAGCACCGGACCCTGCTCGATGTGCAGTTCGACATAGGCGTGCGGTGCGGCCGCGGTCGGGCACGGAACGGCGCCGGCGTAGCCGATTCGCCCGAGCTCGTCGCCGAGACGGGCACCATCGTCGGCGGCGACGAGGTTCAGCGCCTCCTCCAACGGAAGGCCACCGACATAGACCAGGCTGCCGAGCATGTCCGGCGCGAACCGCGAGCCCTCCTCGTCGGTGAAGAACGCCACCTGGAGCGGTCGGGCGGTCTCGATGCCCGCGTGCGCGAGGGTCTCGACGATCTCGAGGCCGGCGAGGACCCCGAGGTTGCCGTCGAAGCGGCCGCCGGTGCCGACGGTGTCGATGTGCGAGCCGACCATCACCGGCGCGAGCGACGGGTCCGCACCTGCTCGCGTGGCGACCACGTTGCCGATCGCGTCGATCGCGACGTCGAGGCCGAGGTCGCGCATCCACGCCACCACGAGGTCACGTCCGTCTCGGTCCTCGTCGGTGAGCGCGAGCCGGGCATTGCCCCATTCGCCGTTGGGGCCGTCGATCCGGCCGATCTCGCCGAGTTCGTCGATGCGGCCGAGCAACCGCGCAGTGTCGACCCGGAGCCCGGACCACTCCTCGGGAATCGTCACCTCAACGCACCGGCAGCTCGAAGGCCGACACTTCGGCGAGCGCCTCGCAGAACGCGTCGACGGCCTGGGCGACGAGCTGCGCTCCTCGTTCGGCCGTGGCCGGTGTCGGGTCGCCGATGTGGCCGTCAACCCCGAAGTCGTTCGACAGCCAGCCGAACCCCACCGGTCCACCGAAGCGGACGTACCGGTTGGCGGCGAGCTGTTCGGGCACGTTGCGGGTCGCCGCGGTCATGTCCACGAGGTGCGGGGCGAGGTGCAGCATCATCGACGTCTCGTCGGTTCCGCCGTGGATGCCCATGCCGAGTTCGTCGGGGGCCGACACCCCGCCCTGGTCCGGTGGAACTCCGGGGTGGGCGAGGAACGTCATCAGGCCGTGAGCGAGACGGATCTCGCGGTTGGCGACCCCGACGAGCGCGGAGTTCCCACCGTGGCCGTTGAAGAAGACGAGCTTGCGTGCCGCCGTGGTCGCGACGCACCGACCGATGTCGTCGAGCACCGCCAGCAGCGTGGTGGCCGACAGCCACATCGTGCCCGCCGACCAGGCGTGCTCGTTCGACTTCGTGTACGCCAGCGGTGGCAGCAACCACACATCGAGATCGGCGCCGACCCGCTCGACCGCCAGATCGGACACACGATCGGCGATCAGTAGATCGGTGTTGAGCGGCAGGTGCGGACCGTGCTGCTCGACGGCCCCGAGGGGCTGGACGAAGATGCTGCGCTCGGTGACGAGCTGGGCGAGCTCGGGTGCCCTGAGTTCTGCCAGATGACGGTTGACGGAAACCACACGGGCACGTTACGCCCCCGACATCGAACCGCGAGAGACTGTCGGCCGTGCCCTCCGCATCACGTGCCCACCGTTCTGGCGGGGACTTCGACGCGATCGTGATCGGTGCCGGGCACAACGGACTGGTGACCGCTGCCTATCTCGCACGCGGCGGCATGTCCACCCTGCTCGTCGAGGCCCGCGCCGACGTCGGAGGCACTGCGGCGAGCGAGGAGTTCGCCGGTGCCACCGTCAACATCTGCAACTGCGACCACCTCACGTTCAGGACCACCCCGGTGATCGAGGAACTCGGTCTGCGAGAGCTGGGGCTCGAGTACATCGACGTCGAACCCGCCCAGCACAACTTCTCGTGGGCCAGCGCGGCAGAGGGCAAGGGATGGTCGCACCATCACGACCTCGAGGCCACCCTCGACGACATCGGACGCCACTTCCCCACCCAGGTCGACGGCTATCGGCGCTACGCGGCTGCTGCGATGCCGGCGGTTCGCATGATCTTCGAGGCCGCTGCGCAACCGCCGACCGTGGCCGGCCTGACGAAGCTCGCGTTGCGGCGGCGATTCAGCGGGGCGGGCACGCTGCTGCGCTGGTCTCGGCGCAGCGCCGCCGACGTGCTCCGGTCGTTCTTCGACGAGGACGCGATCCTCGGACCGGCGGCGGTGACGGGCCCGATGGTGTGGGGCATCACACCCGAGATGCCCGGCAGCGGGCTCGGCGCGTTGACCCACGCGATGCGCAACGTCGCCAAGGTCGGCCGACCGGTCGGCGGCAGCGGCCGTGTTCCCGCCACGCTGCTCGCCGCGTTCGAGGCCGCAGGAGGCGTGCTGCGGACCAAGAGCCCGGTCGACACGATCATGTGCAGCGGCGAACGCGTCAGCGGCATCGCACTGGTCGACGGCACCGAGATCACTGCGCCGATCGTCGTGTCGGCGTGCAACCCCCACGACACGTTCCTGCGATGGCTGAAACACCCCCCTGCGACCGCGCACGACCTCGTGCGCCGATGGCGCGACGTGCGTCACGACGAGGGCTACGAGTCGAAGATCGACGCCGTGCTGTCGGCCCCACCGGTGTTGCGCGGCTTCGACCGTCCGCTCGGGCCGACGTCGGCGATCGGGCCCAGCCTGGCCGAGATCGACCGGGGCGTCGCCTTGATCGCCCAGGGTCGAATCCTCGACCAGCCCGGCCTGCTGGTCAACGTGCCGAGCCTGCTCGACCCGACGATCGCGCCCGAGGGCCGCCATGTCCTGTCGCTCGAGGCGCTCTACACCCCCTTCGGGTTCCGCGGAGGGTGGACCGATTCGGCCGAACCCCGACGATGGCTGGAGAAGTTCGCGGAACTCTGTGAACCGGGATTCCTCGACTCGATCGTCGAATGGCGAGCGATGACACCGGATGTCTACGAGCGCGACTTCCACCTGCCGGCAGGCCACGCGACCAGCTTCGCCGGCGGGCCGCTCTCCGCATTCCGTAACCAGAACCCCGAGCTGACGAAGTACGAGACCGCGGTCGACGGCCTCTACCTCACCGGCGCCGCCACCTTCCCGGGTGCCGGCGTCTGGGGCGCGAGCGGCCGCAACTGCGCCACCGTCATCCTCGAACAACGATCCTGACCCCGACACCCGCGTTCCCGTGAACTCGTGCGGCAATAGTTCCCGCACGAGTTCACGAGAACGGGGGGAGGTGGCGGTGGAATAGCGCGGGCACTCGGGTCGTTGAAGTTCGTAGACTCAACCAACACGTGTTCGCCCCGAAAGGAGCACTCCCCCATGACCCCCGGTTCGATCCGACTCGGCACCTACGCCGGCATCCCGGTGCGTGCGCACTGGAGCATGGGGATCGTCGCGGTGTGGTTCGGGGTGCTGCTGTCGGTCG
>DATKWD010000136.1:0-28292 GCA_035529695.1 Acidimicrobiales bacterium
GGTGCAGTCTGTCACCGCCGATCCCGAACTCCCAGCCGCCGGAGAGGGCCATGGCTCCCAACCACCGATCTGCTCACGGCATCGGGTCGGACGCTCGCTGGATCACCCTGCTGGCGGAGCAGGGAGCTGCAACTGTTGCGCGGTGAACTTGCGGATGTTGACCATGATGTGGCCGCCACGGCTGATGTCGCCATGAACGATGTGCAGACGGGCGCCGTTGTCGAGCTGTGCGTCCTGGAGCCCTTCGGTGGGGTCGAGCTTGCGGTGCGAGGTCGAGCTGTCGTCGAGCACCTTGGTCAGGGTCCGGATCACGTGTTCGTCGTCGTGGAAGACCTCGTCGTGGTAGCCGCTGGTGCCGGCATGCCGCTTCACGAAGATGTTGTCGGGAGCGTTGATCATGACCTCCCACACGTCGTCGTCGTTCAGGAGCGGCTCGAGTGGCCCGTACCCCGCCAGATTCCGGAAGGCTCGCTCGATGACGAGGTCGGGATCGGCGAGGTCGAAGGACCGCAGGCCCCGTTTGTGGTCAGTGGACCAACGGGCGACTTCCTCCTCGACGAGCCGGTGCAGCTTGTCGGCGGCGTCGTCGACGCCCATGTCGAGATCCAGCGCCTTGGCGCGCTCTTGCACGGTTCGTTCGATTGCCAGGAGCGGCGACACGATGTCGGTCAACCCGACGCCTCCTCGTCATCGCCGTGCCACGACCCGAGCGACCCGGGCTCGACGGCGACCGGCTCGGGTGCGCCAGCATTCGGAGCAGGCGCGTCGGTCGAGTGGAGCCGCTCGAGCGCCGCGGTGACGGTCGCGGCCACCGGACCGGTGATCTGATCGGGGAGTCGAACACCGTCGCGGAGAACATCGTCGACTCCACGGCGCTCCGGGACGAACACCGGCGACGCGATTGGCAATCCGAGGTGTGAGGACGAGATGAGGTCAGCGAAGCTCCGCGTGAGGGCGGCATGCGTCCGAGCTTGGCGGGGCGCCGCGTTGATCACCGGGACTAGCCGTTCGGGGGCGATGCCGTGGTCGATCAGCTCGCGCACCACACGGAGATGTGCGTGCAGGCCCTGCATGCCCGGTCGGCCCACGACGACCACCACGTCGGCCGCGGGAAGCGTGGTCCGGGCGATCAGGTTGCGTTCTTCGACATCGATCGATCCGCACTCGGCCTCACCTTCGAGGTCGGCACCCACGTCGGCGACCACGACTCGGTAGCTCTGGAGGAGACCCGCAAGTGATGCTTCGAACGCCCGTGGACGGAGTGCGGTCCAGTCTCGTTGGCGGCGGAGCCCGAGCAGGAGGTGGTAGTGGCGGTCGAGGACCGCGAACGCCATCCGTTGCACCTCTGCACTGGTCGGATGCGACGCCCGATGGGCATCGACCAGCTCGAGGAGGCCGGGAACGACGTCTCGTGCATCGTGGAGCATGGCCTGGTCGGCCTGAAGCTGCAGGTCGGCGAGCACCACGAAGTTGCGAAGGTGGGTTGCATCGGCGAGACCTTGGGCGGTTGCGATGGCGATGGTGCTGGCGCCGGCACCGCCGCTCCCGGTCACGGCGACCAGCGAGCCGCGAAATCGGGGCACGACGTTCGTGCCCACAACCGGAGTGGGCAGCTCGTCGCTGCGACCGATCGGCGCAGCATGGTCGGCGAGTGCCCGCTGGAGGTCGTCTCGCCCGAACTCGGGGCGGAGCACCTGGCTCACCCCGACGGTGGTCCAGTCCCGGTTGGCGCGCCCATCGGTGACCACGATGACCGACGCCCCGGCGTCTCGGGCGCGGTCGACCAGGTCGCGGTCGACTCCGGACAGCGACCCGTCGACCAGCAGGGCTGAGAACGCTCGACCCGATGCGAGCCGGGCACGAACCTCTTCGATGGACACGGTCTTGACGAAATCGACGGCAATGGATGCCGAGGTCGACCAACGCGCGACCTCACGAAACCACTCAGAGCGCACCCGGGCGAGGCCGAGGACGACATACCGCTCGCTCGCCATCAGCCGCCGTCTCCGTCGGGCGTGGTGGTGGCCGTGCCATCATCGCCGGGGGTCCGTCCCCCTGTGTCCGTGGTGGAGATCAGATCGTCGGGGTTGTCGGCGTGGGTCGAGCGGACAACGGTGACGTCGCCCCGGCTGACGGCGTCGATCACCGCGAGCACTGATTCCTGGTCGGCAATGGCGACGCGTAGCACCAGATCGCCGCGACCGGCCTCGACAGGCCGGGCGAGCAGCACGACGTCTCGGGCGACGCTCTTGGTGGTGCTGTCGAGTGAGACGTAGACGTCGACCAGATCTCCGGCTTGCAGGTCGCCGTTCACGGCCTGACTGGCCGCCAGCCTGAACGTGAATTCGTTGCGAGGGCCGTCGTCGGGTGTCTCGGAGACTGCGGAGCGCTGGAGCAGCTCGCCTTCACCCACGGGCGAGATGATCCGCTGGCCGACGAGGAGCGATTCGTCGGTGAATGCACGATCGGCAACGGATTCGTCGAGGTCGAGGCGGGCGGTCGTCAGGTCGTCGGACGTCATCGTGGTTCCGGCCGGAAGGTCGCGCCCCGCCACCACGAACGCGGTACGGGTGTCCTCGTTGGCACCGGTGTAGGCGAGGAAGACCCCGAGAGCGGCGACGGTCATCAGCAGGGCGCCGACCACGGCCCGTCCCGACGGGAGCCCGACCCGCCGCTCGATCGATCGCGTCGGCTTCGCTCCGTTGCCGGCGTCGGTGTCCTGTGGTGGGAGCGGGGCGGCCACTGTCGGACCCTATCAAAGAGACTGAAAGCAATGGAAGGGTTGGAAAAAGCACCAGAGTGGCTTATGGTGCATCGACATGGGAGACGACATCGAATGGCTCAGTACCGCCGAAGCTGCTCGCCGACTCGGCATCACGTCCCGCACTCTGTATCGATTCATCGACCAGGGTGAGGTCGCTGCCTACCGTTTCGGACGGGTGATCCGCATCAAGGCAACCGACGTCGACCAATTCATCGATGCCTCCCGCATCGAGCCCGGCACCCTCGAGCACCTCTATCCCGAGGCCGCCAGCAGTACCGATTGATCACACGCGGGTCCGTCGGTGCCGACCTTGGCGCCACCGTCGGCGCGCCGAGAACGAAAAATAGGCGGTGGCGCCGCGGGCGCGATTCCTGGGGGAGAAGTCTGCCCGCGAGCCACCAACCATCTGTCTGGCCGAACCACCAACCAGGTAGTGAACACTGTAAACCTACCGCGGCACAGAGTCAACGGCTTCGTTGCCGACGCGAAGGGCTCAGGTGAGCTTCGAGAGGAAGCGTCCCACCTTGGCGATCGTGGACGGGTGCTCGTTGAGCACGTAGTCGTAGAGCGCGATGGGCAGCCCGAAGCTGTAGGTGGGGTAGGCGTGGATCGTGCCGACGATGCCGTCGACCGTGATGCCGTGCTTGATCGCGAGCGTGATCTCGTTGATCAGCTCGCCGGCGTGGGCACCTGCGATGTGGCAGCCGACGATGTGGCGCTTCGGGTCGATCAGGAACTTCATCAAGCCGTCGTGCTCGTTGTCGGTCACGGCTCGCTCGTTGTGCGAGTAGGGGAAGCGGACGATGGTCACGTCGGTCCCGGCCTCGGCGGCCTCGACCTCGGTGATGCCGACGTGGGCGACCTCGGGGTCGGTGAAAGTGACCCACGGCAGCGGAACGGGATCGAAGCCGCTCTTGAGGGGCAGGAAGATGTTGCGGGCTGCATGTGCTGCCTGGAACCCGGCGAGATGGGTGAACTGCTGTCCTCCGATGATGTCGCCAGCTGCATAGACGTGCGACTTGTTGGTTTGGAGCCGGTCGTTCACCGGAATGTGCCGGTCGTCGTGGTCGACACCAGCTGCGTCGAGATCGAGCTCCTCGAGGTTCGGCGTGCGCCCGACCGCCACGAGGACTCGGTCGACTCGCACTTCGCCGCCGTGCTCGCCGACCAGCGACAGGACGACGTCGTCACCGTCACGACTCGCAGTCGCGACCTCGGTCAGCAACCGCACGTCGATGCCCTCGTCGGCGAACCGGGTCTCGAGGACCGAGATGCAGTCCAGGTCGTCGCGGGGGATGAGGCTTGCGGCGCGCTGGATGATCGTGACCTGCGAACCGAGACGTCGGAAGGCTTGACCCATCTCGACCCCGATCGGACCGCCGCCGATGACCGCGAGCCGAGCCGGCAGGTCGGTCAGGTCGAAGATGCTCTCGTTGGTGTCGAAACCGATCTCGGCCAGCCCCGGCACCCGGGTCGGCGCCGGGCGTGACCCGGTGGCAATCAACACGTACTTGGCACTGACGAGTTCGTCGTCACCGACCCGCAGGGTGTGATCGTCGACGAAGCGGGCGCCCCCGAGCTTCACTTCGACGCCCATTTCGGCGAGGACGTCAGGGCTGTCGAGCCGGGCGATGTGGTCGATGGCATCCTGCACCCGTGCGTTGACCTCACCGAGGTCGACCGGCCGGACGCCGTCGACGTGGATGCCCCAACGCTCGGAGGTCCTGGCCTCGTGCGCGATCCGTGACGCCTTGATCAGTGCTTTCGACGGGACGCACCCGTAGTGGAGGCAGTCGCCTCCGAGGCGCTCCTGGTCGATCATGACCACTCGCTTGTCGAAGAAGCGGGCCACTTTGGCGGCGGTCAGCCCGGCCGAGCCGCCGCCGATGATGGCGAGGTCGAAATCGAAGGAGGCCATGGGCCGAGTCTCCCATGCATGTCACCCGATGCCCGATGCCCGGCACAGGAAGAGGACCGGTCAGTCGAGGGCGACCTCGGTGATCGAACCGATCGGCACGTAGATGGTCGCCGGCGGCTGTCCGTCGCCGCGAATGGTCACGACGTCGGTGCCGACGGCCCGCAGTTCTCCCCGCGCGGTCTCATCGCTGGTCGTGGCGACGAGCACGGTGGGTCGCTCGGCCGACAGACCGAGCAGCACATCAGCGAGGCGGAGTGACAGCGTGAGCGACCGATCACCGGTCACGGCCCGTTCGGCCGGGAGGGTTCGCACGGTCGTGATGGCGTCGAGCCGGATCAGGTGACCCTGTCCGGTGTCGGTCCGGAGCGAACAGAAGTCGACACCGAGCCCGCGGACCCGCCCGCGGTGCCGCCGCCCGGATGCGGTCGACACGACGAGCGGCGTGCCGCGCTCGGCCAGATCGGTGAGCACACCGACGATTGACGCGTCCTCGGTGGCTTGGTGGCGCAACCAGCGCTCGCGTGCCCGTTGGAGCGCCGCCTCCTGGACCCGGGCATCGGCAGCCCAGCGCTCGAGCTCGTCGAGCAGGCCGCCGTCGCCGAGCATGCCGTCCGCCGACGACGGGAGGTCTCCGCCGGGCTGGATCGGATCCATCGGCGAACGCTACTCGCCGGCTCCCGATGTCACCGGTGGTCACGTCGCGTCACCCAACTCCCACGATCTTCGTTGCTCTTCCGCCAATAGTTGGCCGGAGAGCAACGAGGATCCGGGGTGTGGGCAATCTCTCGGACCGCCGGGGGCCTGGGCCGGTAGGATCGGCGCCTCCGTGTCCCCCGCATCGTCGACGTCCGTGCTGGTCAATGTGCCAGGCAACCACCTGATGGCTGGTCTGCTCGGCGATCGCGACGATCAACTCCGTCAGATCGAGGCAGCGTTTCCGGGCACCGATGTGCACGTCCGGGGCAACGAGATCACCCTGAGCGGTCCCGGGGCGGGACCCGCGGCAGCGCTCTTCGAAGAACTGATCGTGCTGCTCGAGCAGGGCCACGTGCTCGAACGCGACGTGCTCGAGCGCACGATCGCCATGGTCCGAGCCGACGAGCGGCCGTCCGAGGTGCTCACCACCGAGGTCATCCGGGCCGCCAGCGGGCGCCCGATCCGGCCCAAGACCTCGGGCCAGAAGCGCTACATCGAGGCCATCGCCGACAATGTCATCACCTTCGCCATCGGACCTGCCGGGACGGGCAAGTCGTGGCTGGCGGTCGCCATGGCGGTGCAGGCGCTGCGTGCCAAGGAGGTCGAGCGGATCATCCTCACCCGCCCGGCCGTCGAAGCCGGCGAGCGGCTCGGGTTCCTTCCCGGCGATCTGATGGCCAAGGTCGACCCCTACCTACGGCCCCTGTACGACGCGCTGTTCGACATGCTCGAACCCGAGGGTGCGCAGCGGATGATCGAGAAGGGCGCCATCGAGGTCGCACCGCTCGCGTTCATGCGAGGTCGCACGCTCAACCGCAGCTTCGTCATCCTCGACGAGGCCCAGAACACCACGCCCGAGCAGATGAAGATGTTCCTCACCCGCATCGGCTTCGGGGCGCGGGTCGTGGTCACCGGCGACGCGACCCAGGTCGACGTGGCCGGCGGCCGATCGGGTCTGCACGGGCTCGAGCGGGTGCTCGGCACCATCGACGGGATCGAGTTCGTGCGCCTCGACTCCGGCGACGTGGTCCGGCACCGCATCGTGCAGGACATCGTCAACGCCTACGAGCGATCTGATGCCCCCGGCAATCGGCGACCGTGAGCAGCGACCTCGCTCATGACGGCCGACGGGTCGACGTCGAGGGCCACAACGAGCAGACCGGCGTCGAGATCGACGTCGCCCACTGGGTGTCGTTGGCTGCCCACGCGCTCGACGCCGAGGGCATCGGCGGCGACGCCGAACTGTCCCTGCTGTTCGTCGACGAGACCGTCATCGCCGGGTTGAACGAGCAGTACATGGGCGAGGCGCGGCCCACCGACGTGCTCGCCTTCCCTCTCGACGAGGTCGATCAGGGTCCCTCCGTCGGCTCCGCGCTCGGGGTGCCCACCCTGCTCGGCGACGTGGTGGTGTGCCCCGCCGTCGCCGCCCGCCAGGCACCCGACCATGGTTCGACGCTCGACGACGAGTTGGCGTTGCTGGTCGTCCATGGCGTGCTGCACGTCCTCGGGCACGATCACGCCGACGAGACCGAGACCGCCGCCATGCAGGCACGCGAGCGGCACATCCTCGACACGTTCGGCCCGTGACCAGCCAGTGAGCACCACCCTCGCCATCGGGCTGACCGTCACTCTCGGTTTCATCGCCGCGGTGCTCGCCATCGCCGAGACCAGCCTCACCCGCATCGGCGCCGCCCGGGCCTCGGTTCTCGAAGAAGAAGGCCATCCGCGAGCCGATGCCCTGGTGCGGCTCCTCGAGCGACGCGACCAGGCCCTCAACCCGATCCTCTTCGTGATCGTGTGTTGCCACCTCGGAGTTGCTGCGGTCGTGGCGATCTGGGCCGACGAGCGCTACTCGCGCGTGGGGGTCGTGGTGGCGCTCGCCGTGGTCGCGGTCGTGTTGTTCGTCCTCGCCGAGGCCGTTCCGAAGACCTACGCACTGATGCGTCCCGATTCGGCAGCACTGGCAATCGTGCCGATCGCCACCTTCTTGTCGCGTGTGCCACCCCTGCGGTGGGGCGTGAGGGCGTTGGTCGGGGTGTCGAACGTCCTGCTCCCCGGACAAGGACGGAGTCAGGGGCCGGCGGTGTCCGAGGGTGACCTGCTGGCCTTCGCGGTGGCCGCCGCCGACGCCGAGGTGATCGAGGTCGAGGAACGCCAGTTCATCGAGTCGATCATCGAGTTCGGCGACACGATCGTCCGCGAGGTGATGGTGCCGCGTCCCGACATGGTGACCGTGATGGCCGACTTCCTGATCGGCCCGGTGATGGAGGTCGCGATCATCAACGGCCTCAGCCGTCTGCCCGTGTGCGGCGACGGCATCGACGACGTGGTCGGGATCGCCTATGCGAAGGATCTCATGAAGGCTGAACGCGACGGCACCGGCGACGACCCGGTGACCGAGCACCTCCGCGCCGCGCAATTCGTGCCCGAGTCGAAACGAGTTGCCGAACTCTTGCGCGAGATGCAGGCCGAGCAGTTCCACATGGCGATCGTCGTCGACGAATACGGAGGGACGGCGGGCCTCGTCACCCTCGAGGACCTCATCGAGGAACTGGTCGGCGAGATCGTCGACGAGTTCGACGTGGCCGAGGCCCTGGTGTCACCACTCGCCGGGGGCGGATTCGAAATCGATGCGCGTGTGCCCGTCGACGAGGTGAACGACATCACCGGCGCCGAACTGCCCGAAGGCGACGACTGGGACTCCATCGGTGGGCTGATGTTCATGGCGCTCGGTCACGTTCCGGTCGAGGGAGAGTCGATCGAGGTCGAGGGGGTCGAACTGATCGCTGCGAGGATCAAGGGGCGCCGCATCGGTCGGATCCAGGTCCGTCGGGTCGCGCCATGAGTCGAACCGCGTGAAGAGCGGCTTCGTGACCTTCGTCGGTCGGCCCAACGTCGGCAAGTCGACCCTGCTCAACCGCATCCTCGGCGAGAAGGTGTCGATCGTCAGCGACAAGCCGCAGACGACGCGCACCCAGGTGCGCGGCGTCCTCAACCTCCCTGACGCGCAGGTGGTGTTCGTCGACACGCCTGGCATCCACAAGCCCCGGACGCTCATGGGGGAGCGGCTCAACACCTCGGCTGCAGAGGCCGCATCCGGGGTCGACGTCGTCTGCCTGGTCCTCGACGCCACCCAGCCCGTCGGCACGGGCGACACCTTCGTCGCCAACACGATCCCCGCCGACTCGGTCGCGGTCGTGAACAAGGTCGACATCGCTTCGCCCGACGAGGTGCTGTCGCAGCTCGCGAAGGCCTCGAAGTTCGATCTCGCCGACTACTTCCCGGTGTCGGCCAAGACCGGCGACGGCCTCGACGCGCTGCTCGAACACCTCGTCGATCGGCTCCCCGAAGGACCCCAGCTCTACCCCGACGACATGGTGACCGATCAGCCCGACGCGTTCTGGGTGGCCGAGCTGGTGCGAGAACAGCTCCTCGCGGTCGCACGCGAGGAGCTGCCCCACTCGATCGCCACCCGGGTGACCGAGATGGAGTTCCCCTACATCCGTTGCGAGATCCTGGTCGAGCGCGACAGCCAGAAGGGCATCGTCATCGGACACAAGGGCAAGGTGCTCAAGGATGTCGGGACCGCGGTCCGAGCACAGCTTCGTGATGGCGCGTACCTCGACCTCCACGTGAAGGTCGACAAGGACTGGCAGCGCCGACCCAAGGCGCTCGATCGTCTGCTCAGCTGGGATTGACGTCGACCTCGTCGTCCGCCTGATCAGCGCCGCCGAGCCACCGCGCGAACAGCGCTCCCGTGGCGACCATCGCCCACAGCGTGAGTTCGGGTCCGTTGGCCACTCCCCACCCCGAGTTCCACTCGAGAACCCACGCCACCCACGCGACCGAGAGGGTGAAGGCCAGCGCGCCGGGAACTGCCGGCCGGGGCCGACCGCCGGTGACGGTCAGCCCGGCAGCGAACCCGACCAACGAGCCGAGGAACAACGTCGGGGCGTTGATGGCCACCACCACGAGCGCAGGGACCAGACCGCTTCCGCCGCGGAACCGTCGAGTGGGTGGGGCCATGTGGCCCACGATGAGAGCCAATCCCGCCCAGAGGGCCAGCGACTGGGAAACCGTCAGGACCTGTGACGACTGCAGGGCCACCCGGCTGAGCCCGTTGCGTGGTGACAGTTCGGCGATGGCGAACCCGGCCACCGAAAGGAACGTGGCGGTGATGAAGACCTCGAGGCCCAGTGCGCTTGGTCGACGTTGTTCGCGATCTCGATCGGCGAACGTGAACGCGATCGCACCCGTGAGATAGCCGAGCAGCACCAGCGGCCCCGACATGATGGCAACGGTGGTGACATCACCTCGCACGATGTTCAGGCCTCCGCAGCCAACGAACGGAGAAACTCCTCGGCCTCGCTGCGATGACGCGTACGCCGCATCGGGGGGAGCGAGTTGACGATCTCCCAGCGGTAGTTGGCCTTCGCGAGACGTCGGTCGAAGACGGCGACGACGCCCTTGTCGTCGGCGGTCCGGATCAGACGCCCCACACCCTGAGCGAGCAGGGTGGCCGCTCTTGGCAGATCGACCGATGAGAACGCGTCCTGTCGGGCGAGCTCGCGCTTGGCCTGCAGCAGCGGGTCGTCGGGGCGGGGGAACGGGAGTTTGTCGATGGTCACCAGTGAAAGCGACGGACCCGGCACGTCGAGACCCTCCCAGAAGCCCATCGTGGCGAACAGGCAGGCGGCGTCGTCCTCGGCGAACGTCTCGATCAACAGCGGTTTGGGCAGGTCCCCCTGGGCGAGCACCGGGTGCTCGACCCGGTCGCGCAGTGCCTCGACCGCAGCAGTGAGCGCACGGTGGCTGGTGAACAGCGCCAGCGTGCGCCCGCCCGCAGCGTTGATCAATGCCTCGAGTTCGTCGTGGACGGCGGCGGTGAAGGCCTCGCTTCGAGGTTCGGGGAGATCGGCGGCGCAGTACAGGAGGGCCTGGTGCTCGTAGTCGAACGGGCTGCCCACGTCGATCGCGGTGTGTTCGTCGGGTGTGAGGCCGAGACGCTGGCCGAGCAGCGGCGAGATCGTGGCCGAGGTGAGGACTCCGGTCACCGTGCCCCACAGCCGGTCGCGGAGGACCTCGGCGACATCGACCGGGGCGACCCGGAGCGTCGGGTTCGAGCGGGTGCCCTCGACCCACGCAACGTCGGTCTCGGGAATCGCGAGCACGACGTCGAGGTCGCCGGCCATGTGGCCGAGCAGCTTGGACGCTCGTGCCTTTCGACTGATCACGTCCTCGTCAGTCGAGTCGATCTGCGCCAGCGCACTGGTTGCCCGCTCGAGCCGGATGCGGGTGAGCGCGATCACCTGGCCGATCTCGTCATCGATGCGCTTGAGGCGCTGTTCCCGATAGGGCTCGATTGCCTCGCCGAACCGGACACCGTTGGCGACCAGATCGGGTCCGAGGTCGTCGTCGGCGACGATGGCGCCGATGGCGCGCGCCAGGTTGGCGAAGCGGCCCACCGTGAGGGTGACCCCCACGGTGGCACTCACGACCTCCTCGAAGCGGTGGGCCTCGTCGATCACGACCACATCGTGTTCGGGAAGGATCGCGCCACCTGCTGCGATGTTGGTTCCGTACAAGTGGGTGTTGACGACGGCCACGTCGGCCTCGGCGGCAGCGTTCCGTGCCTGCTCGGCGAAGCAGTTGCCTCCTGACGGGCACTTCGCCGCGCCCGGGCACTCCATCGAGCTCACCGAGACCTTGGCCCACGCGGCGATCGAAGGCTCGAAGTCGAGCTCTGACCGTTCGCCCGAGAGGGTGGTCTTCGACCAGCCGGCGAGACGTTCGACCTCGGCGTTCACCTTGCCGACGTCGTCGCCGAGGTCGAGCTGTTGATCGTCGTCGATCTCCTTCAGTCGCTGGCGGCACAGGTAGTTGCTGCGCCCCTTCTGGATGGCCCACGTGAACGGCACATCGAGGTGTTCGGTCAGGAACGGCAAGTCCTTGCTTGCCAGCTGGTCCTGCAGGCTCTTGGTGGCCGTCGACACGATGGTCTTCCTGCCCGAGACGATGGCCGGGACGAGGTAGGCGAGGGTCTTGCCGGTCCCGGTGCCCGCCTGGACGATCAGGTGCTTGCCGGCCTCGATGGCCGTCGCGGTCGCTCGAGCCATCTCGACCTGTCCCGGACGGGCTTCACCCGATGGAAGTTCGGCCGTCACCTTCGCCAGTGCCGCCGCCGCCCGATCCTCCGCCGCGGTCATCGCGGCGACGGTACCGGCCGACCCGCCGCCTCCGGAGCTTTCAGCCGACGCGATGTTCATTCAGGGTCTTCGCGCTCGACGACCGGCTCGTCGCGGTCGACCACCGTGCCGCTGCGATCCGCCTCGGTCGGAGCACCCATACCGGCCAGGACGGGCACGTCGATCGTGACCCTGGCCGTGCCGTGCGCGGCCTCGTGCCGAACCACGTTGAGGACCGTGCCGTAGACGATCAACCGGCCGAAGAACACCAGCCAGGCGATGATGGCGAACACGACGCCCAACGATCCGTACAGCGCCGACGACGATGCCACGATGCGGGGCACGACGACCGCGCCGAGCACCTTCAACACCTCGAACCCGGCGGCGCACAGCAACGCCCCGGGCATCAGGCTACGAACGGGCGGTTTGGCGGCACCGAGGAACCAGAACGTCCACAGAAACAGACCGAACCCCAGCGCGAGGCCGAGCAGCACGTCGAGCGGCGTGAGGAGCCCCGGCAGATCGTCGAGCAGGCTGCTGAGGCCCAACGACGCGACGAGCAGCACTCCGCCGCCCAGCAGCCACACGATGCCACTCAGTTTGTCGACGAGACCGCGCCCCTTCACCTGCCATGACGTGTTGATGACGAGCGCCAGGGTGCCGACCAGCGACAGGCCCGACCACAACAGGCCGGCGACCCCGATGATCGATGCCGTTCGCTTCGAGTCCTCGGCATTGGCGATCACGTCGCGGAACGCGTCGGCGGCGGCACCGGTGAGCCCGAGATTGTCGATCAGGTCGTCGGTGAAGTCGGGGTTGCTGCCCGCGAGGAACCCCACGGTCGCGATGATGGCCAGCAACAGCGGGAACAGCGACAGGAACATCCCGAACGCGATGCTCGTCGCGAGCTGGTTGCCCTTGATCTCACCGACGCGCTCCTGGATGCGGAGCGCGGCACCGATCACCGGCATGGCTTCGAGTCGTTCCTTCATCGGTCCTTCCATACCCGAGACGTTGCAGGGTCACACCATAAGGTTGCGAGGTGAGCGCACCCGAGGTTGCGAGGTGAACGTCCCCGGAGTCGATTCGTCGCGCGTCCCGTCGCATGTGGCGTGTGTCATGGACGGCAACGGCCGATGGGCCGAGCGCCAGGGTATGAAACGCACCGAAGGGCACGCCGCCGGCGAAGAGGCGTTGTTCGACGCGGTCGAGGGTGCACTCGAACTCGGCCTCGACTGGTTGACCGTCTATGCGTTCTCGACCGAGAACTGGCGTCGGCCGCGCGACGAGGTGAAGTTCCTCATGAACTTCAACGAGTCGCTGTTGTTGCGGCGTCGCGACGAGTTGCACGACAAAGACGTCCGAATGCGTTTCATCGGAAGGCGCGACTGGCGCGTGCCGAAGCGGATCATCAAACAGATGGATCAGTCGGTCGAGCTGACCCAGCACAACAAGACCATGACTCTGACGATCGCGTTCAACTACGGCGGCCGGGCCGAGATCGTCGACGCGGTACGCCAACTCGTGCGCGATGGAGTGCCTGCCGACAAGGTCGACGAGAAGGCGATCGCAAAGCGGCTCTACGACCCCGAGATGCCCGACCCTGACCTCATGGTGCGGACCTCGGGTGAGTTCCGCCTGTCGAACTACCTGATCTGGGAGCTCGCCTACAGCGAGTTGGTCTTCACCGACGTGCTGTGGCCCGATTTCCGGCGAGAGCACCTCTTCGAAGCCGTCCGAGAGTTCCAGGCCCGCGAGCGACGCTACGGCGGCGTCGAGACCTGATGGCGCTGTACCGGGACGAGGGCGTCGTGCTCCGGACCTACAAGCTGGGCGAGGCCGACCGCATCGTGGTCTTGATGACCCGTTCGCGAGGCAAGGTGCGGGCCGTCGCGAAGGGGGTCCGCAAGACCAAGAGCAAGTTCGGATCGCGCCTCGAACCCGGTTCGCACAGCGCGCTGCTGCTCTACGAGGGCCGGGGTGAACTCGACATCGTGAGCCAGGCCGAATCGATCGACCACTTCCGGGCGATCCGCGACGATCTCGACCGCCTCACCGCGATGTCGTCGATGCTCGAGGTCGTCGATCAGCTCTCGCTCGAGGGCGAACCCGACATGTCGCTGTATCGGATGCTGCTCGGTGCGCTCCGGACGCTCGAAGCGCACCACGCACCGCTGGTGGTCGGAAGCTTCTTCCTGAAGGCGCTGGCCCTCGAGGGCTTTCAGCCGATGGTCGATCAGTGCGTGGGGTGCGGGGTGACCGAAGGGCTGGTGGCGTTCGATCCGGGCGAAGGCGGGCTCACCTGTCGTGATTGTCGGCGGGGCCGTTCGGTCGACGAGCGCACAGTCGAACTCCTCCGCTTGATCCTCGATGGTGGTCTCGGCAAGGCGCTCAATGAACCGCCGTCACCTGCGGCGGCCGAGGTTGCGCATCTCGCCTCCGATGCCATGGAGCACCACCTCGAACGCCGCCTGAGAAGCCTCACCGTTCTCGATCACTGACGGTCAGATCGGGTCCCACCGCTCGGTGGCGTCGTCCCAGGCGAGCCAGTGCTGCGCGTTCGCATCCCACTGGATGTAGGTGTTTCGTTCGGCGTCCCACTGGGGACCGCCTTGGTCCGGCGCTGCGTCAATGACGGGGGCCGGTTCGGCGTCGGGAACCGGCAGCGGGGGCGGAACCGCGGCGGGTGCCTGCGGCGGGTCCCACATGGGCGGGCCCGGAGGGGCGCTGACGGGTGCGCTCGGGTTGGGTGCCCACGCATTGCCATAGGCGCTCTGCGGGCCGGACGGCGCGTAGTTGGGAATGCCGGCGGCCCCTCCCACCCGGATCGGTGTGCCGACCGACGACCGAGCGACCACGTAGGTCGAGGCGGCCATGTCACCGACGCGTCGGTGCCCGGTACTGGTGAGTCCGGTGACGAACGCGACGAGGCCCGGGATGAACCAGGGTGCACCGTCGATGATCCAGAGCAACGAGCGCACCAGCGCCTTCACGGGTCCACATCTGCGACCCTGCGGGTCGACGACCCGCACACCCATGACGAGCTTGCCGGGCGATGCGCCGGTGAGGCCTTGGAGAAGGATGAAGACGCCCACGAAGTACGCGAGCACGAAGATCTGGAGAACGGACGAATCGGCATCGTCGTCGAGGAAGACCGCATCGTCGTTGACCGAAATGCAGACGTTGGTGATGTCGGCGTCCTGGAGCTGCTCACAGGTGTTCCCGAACGTGTCCCGCACCGCCAGCTGCGAGAACAGCGCGAAGAGCAGTGAGAAGAAGAGGATGAAGTCGATGAGCCAGGCGACCGAGCGCCGACCCATCACGCTCGTCGGGTCGGGTGTCGAGCTCGAGGCGTATGGCGTCGGCGGAGCGCCGTAGGTCGCATCAGGCGCGGTGGGGTAGGTCACCCGCAAGGTCTACCAAATGCGACGAAGTCCGAAACACCGTTGTCCTCGGCACCGGGTGGGGCCGTATCCTCGGCGCCCATGGCGCCCGACCCAGATCCCTCGCTGTTCGACAAGGTGGTCAACCTCTCGAAGCGCCGCGGCTTCGTGTTCCAGTCGGCCGAGATCTACGGGGGCTTCCGCTCGACGTATGACTACGGCCCCGTCGGCGTGCTGTTGCTGCGCAACGTCAAGGCCGCTTGGTGGCGATCGATGGTGCAGCTTCGTCACGATGTGGTCGGCCTCGACGCAGCCATTCTCTCGCCGCCTGCGGTGTGGGAGGCGTCGGGCCACCTGGCCACCTTCACCGATCCGTTGGTCGACTGCAGGGAGTGCAAGGAACGGTTCCGCGAGGACAAGCTCGACGACCCGAACACCTGCCCGAACTGCGGCAGACACGACACGTTCACCGAGGCGCGTGCGTTCAACCTGATGTTCAAGACCCACGCGGGCCCGGTCGAGGGCGCCGGCCACGAGGTCTACCTGCGGCCCGAGACCGCGCAGGGCATGTTCCTGAACTTCAAGAACGTCCTCGAGACATCGCGGAAGAAGCCACCGTTCGGCATCGCGCAGATCGGCAAGTCCTTCCGCAACGAGATCACGCCGGGCAACTTCGTGTTCCGGACTCGTGAGTTCGAGCAGATGGAGATGGAGTTCTTCGTGCCGCCCGATGACGCTGCCGAGTGGTACGAGTACTGGTGCGCGGCTCGCAGGCAGTGGTACCTCGATCACGGCATCGCTGACGACCTGATCCGGCTGCGGCGCCACGACACCGACGAGCTCAGCCACTACTCGTCCGAGACGAGCGACGTCGAGTTCCTCTTTCCCTGGGGCTGGGACGAGCTCGAGGGCATCGCAAACCGCGGCGACTTCGACCTGTCGGCCCACGCCGAACACTCGGGTCAGAAGCTCGAGTACTTCGACCAGGCCAGCAACGAGCGCTACGTCCCGCATGTCATCGAACCCGCCGCAGGTGCCACGAGGACCGCGATGGCGTTCCTCATGGCCGCCTACGACGAGGAGACCGTGAACGACGAGACTCGGACGGTTCTGCGACTCCACCCCCGAATCGCGCCCTACAAGGTCGCGGTCCTGCCGTTGTCCAAGAAGGACGACCTGGTTGGTGTGTCCGATGAGGTCCTGGCCCTTCTCCAGCCCGAGTTCATGTGCGACTTCGACGTGACCCAGTCGATCGGCAAGCGCTACCGCCGTCAGGACGAGTTGGGAACCCCGTTCTGTGTGACCATCGACTTCGACACGCTCGACGACCGGGCCGTCACGATCCGCGACCGCGATTCGATGGAGCAGGAGAGAGTGCCGATCGACGACCTCGTCGCTCACCTCGCCCCCAAGCTCAGCTGACCCCCGACCCCGATACGATCAGCGCGATGCTCGCGACCGTATCGACCCTCGCTTCCGAAGCGAGCGAGAAGACCGACTTCGTCGACTTCGAGACACCGCTGTGGGTGTGGGCCGCGTTCACGGCGACCGTGGTCGTCCTGCTCGTGGCCGATCTGCTGATCGTCCACAAGACGGCGCACGTGATCTCGACACGCGAGGCCGCCATCGAGTCGGCCGTCTGGATCAGCATCGGACTCGGGTTCTCGCTGGTGATCTTCGCCTGGCAAGGTCCCCAGGCGACCGGGGAATACCTCGCCGGCTACCTGATCGAGAAGAGCCTCTCGATCGACAACGTCTTCGTGTGGGCGCTCATCATGAGCTACTTCGCCGTGCCGCGACAGTTCCAGTTCCGGGTCTTGTTCTGGGGTGTCTTCGGAGCGCTGGTCCTGCGAGCGGTCTTCATCTTCGGCGGCGTCGCCCTCCTCGAGCAGTTCTCGTGGATCATCTACGTCTTCGGTGCGTTCCTGCTCATCACCGCGGTGCGGCTCTTGAAGCACGAAGACGCCGACATCCATCCCGAGAACAACCCGGTCTTGAAGCTCGTCCGAAAGGTCGTGCCCTCGACGTCGGAGTACCAGGGCCAGGCGATGTTCATCAAGATGAACGGCAAGCGTCTCGCCACGCCACTGTTCGCGGTGCTCATCGTCATCGAGACGAGCGACGTCATCTTCGCGGTCGACTCGGTGCCCGCGATCCTGGCGGTGAGTCGCGAACAGTTCATCGTGTTCAGCTCGAACGCCTTCGCGATCCTCGGTCTGCGGGCGTTGTACTTCCTGCTGGCCGATCTTCGCGACCGGTTCGACTACCTGCAACAGGGGTTGGCGATCATCCTGGCCTTCGTCGGCGTCAAGATGCTCTTGACCGAGGTCTACCACATCCCCACGTTCGCCTCGCTGGCCGTGATCGGCATCGTCCTGACGGTGTCGATATGGGCCTCGATCCGCAAGGCGAATCGTGAGGGGAGCGAGTCGTCGCTCGACGACATCCTCGACGATGCCGTTCTCGATGAAGACCAACTCGCCGAGGACGAGAAGGCGAAAGAACTGAACGAGTGAGGGGTGGCGCGGGTCGCTGTGGCATGGCCGGGGAACGCGTGTAGTGGGCATCGTCGACGAGGACATCGTGCGCGTCCGCGAAGCTGCCGACATCGTCGCCATCATCTCCGAGCACGTGGGGTTGAAGAAGTCGGGGCGGAACTTCCAGGGTCTGTGCCCGTTCCACGCCGAGAAGACCCCGTCGTTCAACGTGAGTCCCGAGCGGGGTCGGTACCACTGCTTCGGGTGTGATGTCGGGGGCGATGCGATCACGTTCCTACGCGAGATCGAGCACCTCGACTTCGTCGCCGCGGTCGAGAAGCTCGCCAGTCGGACTGGCATCAAGCTCCGCTACACCACCGAGAACGAGGGCCAGGGACGTGCCCGTCGCTCGCTGCTGATCAAAGCCGTGGCCGAGGCCGTCGACTACTACCACCAGCGGTTGTTGTCGGCACCCGATGCCGCAGCCGCGCGGTCCTATCTGCGGTCGCGAGGTCTCGACGGCGACATCGTCCGCGAGTACCAGATCGGCTGGGCGCCGGAGGGCTGGGACGTCTTCACCAAGGCCTCCAAGGCGGGCGACGACGTGCTCCTCGAGGCCGGCCTCAGCGTGAAGAGCAGCCGGGGCACCCTCATCGACTTCTTCCGCGGGCGGGTCGTGTTCCCGATCTTCGATCCGCAGGGCGAGCCGCTCGGCTTCGGAGGGAGGATCCTCCCGGGTTCCGACGACAACCGAAAGTACGTCAACTCGAGCCAGACCAAGATCTACGACAAGTCCAAGGTGCTGTACGGACTCAACTGGGCGAAGACCGATGCGGTGCAGGCCGACGAGATCGTGATCTGCGAGGGCTACACCGACGTGATCGGATTCGGGGTCGCCGGTGTGAAGCGCGCAGTGGCGACGTGTGGAACCGCGTTGACCGAGGACCACATCAGGCTCCTCAAGCGGTTTGCGCCGAAGCTCGTCCTCGCCTTCGACGCCGACAATGCCGGCCAGGCGGCGGCCGACCGGGTGTACGAGTGGGAGAAGGCCCACGAGGTCGACATCGCGGTGGCCGATCTGCCCGACGGTGTCGACCCCGGTGAGTTGGCGCAGCGGAGTCCGGACCGACTCCGCGAAGCAGTCGAGCGGGCCAAGCCGTTCCTGAAGTTCCGCGTCGAACGGGCGTTGAGTGCCGGCGACGTGAGTACGGCCGAGGGCCGGGCCCGCACGGCGGAGCACGCGCTCGACGTGGTGCGCGAGCACCCATCGGACCTGGTGCGTGACCAGTATGTGATGGAGATCGCCCAGCACTGCCGCATCGACGTCGAACAGCTTCGCAACCGGCTCCGCACCAATCGGCCGATCGTGCAGGCCGAGCCGAAGCGGCGGAGCATCGACCGCGAGACTCCCGAGCTCGAGGCGTTGCGCCTGGCGATCCATCGGCCGGTCGACATCGGGCGCTACCTCGAGGCGGCCCTCTTCGAGGACGACCTCCACGCCTCGGCGTATGCCGCATTGGCTCCGGGTGGCTCTTTGCACGAAGCCATCGAGCGCGCCGATCCCGGTGTCGCGGAGCTGCTGAGTCGCCTCGCGGTCGAGGACACCGAAGCCGAGCCGCTCGATGTCGCAGTGCGGCTCGCACACGAGGCTGGCCGGCGGATGCTCGATCGGCTGCGCGTCTCGGGGAGCGACGCCGACCTGCGTCTGGCAGTGCAACTCGCCCCGCTGATCGACCGCACCGTCGACCACTCGGCTCCGGACGTCATGGCCGTCGAGGAGTTGGTAGCGTTCGTGGCCGAACGGGGGCAACCCACATGACAGATCACGCTGCTGCGACTTCGTGGTCCACGGTCCCCGAAGACGAGATGGAAGCGCTGCTCGTCTCCGGAAAGGCCAAGGGCACACTGCGAGCGAGCGAAGTCAGCGCGGCCCTGACCGAGGCACCCGACGCCGACACCATTGCGTTCCTGGTCGAGATGCTGCGCGGCGAAGGGGTCGTGGTCCTCGACGACGGCGACGTCCTCGCGGCCGATCTCGTTGCCGCCGAAGACGACCATCAGCCCGAAGTGCGCGAGCAGCCCAAGTTCGTCGACGACGCCGAGGCCGACGAGATGGTGAAGGCCGCCCGCCGGGCGCCCATGCGTCGCCGCCAGATCCGAGCGGCCAGCTCCCGCGACGGCAAGACGGGCGCCGGGTCGAGCGACCCGGTGCGGATGTACCTCAAGGAGATCGGCCGGGTCGACCTGTTGACCGCCGAGGGCGAGGTCTACCTGGCCAAGCGGTTCGAGGCGGGCATGCTCGCTTCGGAGCGGATGGCCGATCTCGCAGCATCGGGCGAGCTCGACGATCTCGAGTTCGCCGAGCGACGCGCCCTTCGCCGTCAGGTCACCGACGGCGAAGACGCCAAGGACGCGCTGATCGAGGCCAATCTCAGGCTCGTGGTGTCGATCGCCAAGCGCTATGTCGGCCGGGGGATGCAGCTGCTCGATCTGGTGCAGGAGGGAAACCTCGGGCTGATGCGTGCGGTCGAGAAGTTCGACTACACCAAGGGCTTCAAGTTCTCGACCTATGCGACCTGGTGGATTCGCCAGGCCATCACGAGAGCGATCGCGGATCAGGCGCGGACGATTCGCATCCCTGTTCACATGGTCGAGTCGATCAACAAGGTGCACCGTGTGCAGCGGCAGATGATCCAGCGCCTCGAGCGCGAACCGACGGTCGAGGAACTGGCGGCAAAGGTCGACATGACGCCTGCCAAGGTGCGCGAGATCCAACGCATCAGCCTCGACCCGCTGTCACTCGACTCACCGGTCGGCGACGAGGACGGCGACTCGAACCTTGCAGACTTCATCGAAGACCCTGGGGCCACATCGCCGGCTGAAGCTGCAGCTCGAGGGATGCTCAACGCTGCCGTGCTCGAGGCCCTCGACGAGCTCAACGAGCGCGAGAAGCAGGTCATGCGGCTCCGGTTCGGCATCGAGGACGGCCGGGCGCGCACGCTCGAAGAGGTCGGAAACGAGTTCGGGGTGACCCGCGAGCGGATTCGCCAGATCGAGGCCAAGACGCTCGCGAAACTGCGTCATCCGCACCGCAGCCAGAAGCTCCGCGACTACCTCGACGGCGCCTGAGCCCCGGTCAGGGTGGTGGTCTCGGACCGGGGTCGGTGACCTCGACCGAGCCGTAACGTTCGATCCGGATTCCGCCCGGCCACTCGCGGGGCCGTAGCCCCGCCTTGTGCCACAGTGCGGCAAGAAAGCCCTCGGTGTCACGATCCTGGTGCCACACCGAGGGGAGCAGCGTCGCGCGATGGCGGCCGGCTTGCACCGTGATTCCGTCGCCCGGCCGGACGGCCCCGACCAACGCGTCGTAGCTGTCGACGTCGAGCACCACCGAGGGGGTCAGGACGCTGACCTCGATCTCCATCTGCTCGAAGTCGGCGGCCGTGATCGGCGGGAGGCGCGGGTCGTCGAAGGCGGCGGCGACAGCCTTGTCGGCGACCTCGACGGCCAAGGGGCGCCGGGCGTCGAGGGTGCCGATGCAGCCGAGCAGTCGCCCGTCGCGGTGCAGCGACACGAAGGCCGCGCCGGGTGCCGTCAGGGCGGTCGGGACGTGGTCGAGATCGGGTGCGGTCTCGCCCCGCAGCTTGGCGGCGATCGCATCTGCGGCAACGCTCGGCAACGCTGCGAGGTCGCTGTCTGAGCTCGATTCATCGCGGGACTGCCGCCCGTGGTGTTCGGAGCGGGGGTCGTCGGCACGGAACGCGGCGTAGCCGACGACCCGATCGGGGTCGCCGGCGGTGTCGGCCGAGGTGCGACGGTCGAGCAGTTCGAGGCGGAGGCCGTGGTGTCGTGCCGCGACCAGGAAGCCCCTGAGCGGGAAGTAGCCGCACGCGTCGCCACGACCGATCGTTGTTTCGTCGCCGTCGGCGATGTGGGCACACGTCGCCCGATCCCGACGGGTCGCGACGCCGTGCTCGAGGTAGTGGCTGAGATCGGTGCTGATGACGATGAGGGTCTCGTTGCCGCCCCAGACGTCGTCGAGCAAGGCGGCGACCTCGCTTGCGGATGTTTCGCCGACGACGATGGGGAGGAGCGCGAACTCGTCGAGGGTTTCCTGCAGGAACGGCAGATGCACCTCGAGCGCGTGCTCGCTGCGATGCGGGGTGTCATCGACGCCGAGCCACGGGTGGCGAAGCACGAGGAGCTCTCGCGCCGCGATGTCGATCGGCACACGGCCCAGCGGCGTGTCCCACGCATCCGCGCCGGTGATCGCCATGCCCCGCAGCGCAACGGTGTGCGCCGGGCCGAGCAGGACGACGCGGGTGATGTGGTCTGCGCCGAGGAGTTGGGCGTAGACCGTGCCGGCGACCGGGCCCGAGTAGGGGTAGCCGGCGTGCGGGGCGATGATCGCCTTGGGTGCCTCGGGCTCGACCGGATCCGTGCCGAGATAGGTGTCCAACTCCCGGCGGAGCCGCACCGGGTCGGCGGGGTAGAAGCGCCCGGCGACGGCGGGGGAGCGGACCTGCATCACGACCGCCCGTGCATCCTCACCGCGACCCGCTGGCGACCCCAACCGCCGGCCGGCCCGTCGAAGACCCCGGCGAGCCGATGTCCACAACCGGTGCAGTGGCCATCGTCGGTGAGCTGGTAGTCGCCCAGCTGATACCAGTCGCGTTCGATGAGGCGGATCCCGCAGTTCGTGCACCACGTGCTGTCGGCGGCGGGGTCGTGGGCATTGCCGATGTAGGCATGATGCACTCCGTTGTCGAGGGCGATGGTGCGCGCCCGCAGCAGGGTTTCTGACGGCGTGGGGGCGACGTCGGTCATCTTGTAGTCGGGGTGGAACGCGCTGAAGTGCATGGGGACGTCGGGTCCGAGTTCGCCCACGACCCAGCGGGTCATCTCGTCGAGTTCGGCGTTCGAGTCGTTCTTTCCGGGAATCAGCAGCGTCGTCAGTTCGACCCAGACCTCGGTCTCGTGGACGAGATAGGTCATGGTGTCGAGTGCATCGCGCAGTGAGCTACCGGTCACATGGCGGTAGAAGTCCTCGGTGAACGCCTTGAGGTCGACGTTCGCCGCGTCCACATGCGCGAAGAAGTCGCGTCGCGGCTGGTCGCAGATGTAGCCGGCGGTCACCGCAACCGTCTTGATGTCCAGCTCGTGGCATGCGATCGCGGTGTCGATGGCGTACTCGAGGAAGATGGTCGGGTCGTTGTAGGTGAACGCCACGCTCCGGCAGCCACCATCCTGCGCGGCTCGGGCGATCGCCTCGGGGCTGGCGTCGTCGGCCAGCGTGTCGATCTCCTTGGATTTCGAGATGTCCCAGTTCTGACAGAACCGGCACGCCAGGTTGCAGCCGGCCGTGCCGAAGCTGAACACCGACGATCCGGGCAGGAAGTGGTTGAGCGGCTTCTTCTCGATCGGGTCGATGCAGAACCCCGACGACCGGCCATAGGTGGTGAGCACGACCTGGTCATCGATGCGGCCGCGGACGAAGCAGACGCCGCGCTGATTCTCGCGGAGCTTGCAGGCCCGGGGGCACACATCACACTGGATACGGCCGTCACCGAGCATGTGCCAGTACGTCGTCGGAATCGTCGACGCATCAGCGAGATCGATGTCTACGGTCACGCTTCGAGGGTAAGACGGCCAGCCGGTTCTGGCACGGGTCCAAGGACCCAACCTCCAAACCCGAGGAACGATTCTGGGCACGATGGGCGGATTGGTACAGTTCGACTTCCTTCCGGGGTAGCTCAGCTGGCAGAGCAACGGATTGTTAATCCGTGGGCCGTGGGTTCGAGCCCCACCCCCGGAGCCCAGGAAAGCAACGCCGAACGACCGGCCCTGCGGGGCCGGTCGTTCGCGTCGGGCGCCCCCGCAGTAGAACGAGGGGGCGGGCCTGTAGCTCAGTGGTTAGAGCAGACGACTCATAATCGTTCGGTCGGTGGTTCGATCCCACCCAGGCCCACCAGCGTCAGGCGTTGCGCTCGTCATGACCCTGTTCGGGCATGCGGTCGTTCCACACGCGACCAGGGTGGTCGTACGCCAGGTGGATCTCGAGTTCGGCGCGGCTCGCTTCACGTACCCCGCAGAACGGGCACTGGTTCACCTTCACGAGTCGAGCCAGACCGGTGCGTGATCGAGGAGGTACTGACTGACGTCGTAGCACCGGTCGTAGATGTCACACATCGCTTCTTGCCCCATGAAGATCTTGGCGAGCGAGATCTCGACCCGCGCCTGGATCGTCAGCGTCCTCTGAGCTGCATCGGTGACGTCGGCATAGCTGTCGATCGCCGACACCTCGAGCGGGAGGTCGGGACCGCCGATGCCCGCCAGTTCGGTCGCGAGCACCAACAGATCGGGGCCGTGCAACAACGGCGGAAGCGCCCAGTTGAACACCAGAGGGAAGACCAGCTCGTCGGCGGGGTCTTCGTAATCGGGCAGATCGATGATCGAGTCCTCGAACGCGAGGAGCGTCCGCGGGTCGACGTCGAGCGCCAAATGGAGGTCGAGGGGACCGCCGCACGCCTCTTCGGGGTGCAGATCGACCTCCCATGCTTGGCGCAACGAGTACGTCTCGACGAAGTGACGCTCGTCGTGCACATGGAACCGGTGGTCGACCGCGTGATCCTTGAGGTCGGCGACGAAACCGGCGATGTCGATTGCTGCCACGACCCCAGCCTGCCACTTCGGACGAGCCGCGCGTCTACCGTCGGACGCCTCATGGACGACGACACCCTCCTCGGCGTGCTGCACGACGCGGCGACCGCGGTTCGGCGGGCGCTCGACGGGCTCGACGACTGGGGCGAGGTCAGGACCCGCAAGGGCCAGTACCACAGCGACCTGGTCGCCGACGACGCAGCCCTCGAGGTCATCGATGCCGCCGGCCTTGGGTGGATGAGCGAGGAGACCGGGGCCGCACATGTCGATCGGGACCTGCTCGTGGTCCTCGATCCTGTCGACGGATCGACCAACGCCGGCCGGGGAATCCCGTGGTTCGCGACCAGCCTGTGCGTGCTCGACGCTGACGGGATGAGGGCAGCCCTGGTGGTCGATCAGGCACGCAACCGTCGCTACGCGGCCACTCGCGGCGGCGGTGCGTTCGTCGACGGCGATGCCATCGGTCCGACCTCGTGCGATTCGATGCGCACGGCCATCGTCGGCCTCTCGGGGCATCCCCCGCACTACCTCGGGTGGAGGCAGTATCGGGCACTCGGCGCCGCAGCCCTCGACCTGTGTGCGGTCGCCGAAGGTGTCCTCGACGCGTACCTCGACTGCAGTCCCAACGCGCACGGCTCGTGGGACTACCTGGGCGGCTTGTTGATCTGCCGCGAAGCCGGTGCGCACGTGGCCGAGGCGTTCGACCGCCCCTTGATCGAGCGCGATCACGCCGCCCGTCGCACACCGATCGCCGCCGCGACGCCGGCGCTGCTCGACGAGGCCGTGGCGGCTCGTCGCTCGATCGGTTGGCCCGACGATCCGCCGCTGGAGTGAACCTCGGGCGACTCGGAGTATGTGCTCGGAGCGACTGCTCGTAGGCTCGGGCGGGTGGTTTCATCGATCTATGCACTTCTGTTGCAGGCGTACCGGCGTATGCCGGTGCTGCCGCGACGATGGGTCGTGCGCACGATCGCGCCCAGCTTCACGGTCGGCTCGATGGTCGTCGTCGAACGGTCAGACGGACGGATCCTCTTCGTCCGGCAGACCTATCGGACCAAGTGGGGCGTGCCGGGAGGACTGCTGAAGCGGCGCGAGTCGGCCAGCGATGCCGCCGTGCGCGAGGTGTTCGAGGAGGTGGGGCTTCGAGTCGAGCTCACCGGCACCCCGGGGGTCGTGATCGATGCGGTGCCGCAGCGAGTCGACGTGGTGTTCCGGGCACGTCCGATGCCCGGCACCGACCTCGACACGCTCGTGCCGTGCTCGCCCGAGATCGAAGCCATCGAGTGGCACGCGCCCAACGCGCTGCCCGAGCTCCAGTTCGAAACCGCAGGCGCTCTGGTCGAGCTCGCCCGGGCGACGCAGGCAGAGCATCGACGACCGGTGTCGATCGACGACCTCGGCAACATCTTCCGCGACCGCCCGACGGGCTGAGAGGCGGTGGGCGTCAGCCCATCGTCGAGAGATGGCGGGTGTGCCCCGGGCTGCACGGATGGCGCAGCTTGGTGAGGGCCTTCGCCTCGATCTGGCGGATCCGCTCGCGGGTGAGGTTGAACTTCTGCCCGACCTCGTCGAGGGTGAGCGGACGTTCGGCGTCGAGCCCGAAGCGAAGCGTCAGGATCTCCTGCTCGCGTTCGTTGAGGCTGCCGAGCAGCCGGCGGAGGTCGTCGCGCTCGAGTGCGGCGGCGGCCGCTTCGAACGGAACCTCGGCGCCCTCGTCGGCCAACAGGTCGCCCAGCTCGGTGTCGTCTTCGCCGATGCCAGTGGACAGCGAGACAAGGTCGAGGCTCACCGAACGTGCGGCCTCGACCTTGTGCAGGGCGATGCCGGTCTCACGGGCCAGTTCTTCGTTGGTCGGCTCGCGACCCAGCGTCTTGAGCAACTGGCCCGAAGCCCGGGTCAGGGCGGTGATGGTGTCGACAAGGTGTGACGGCAGCCGGATGGTGCGGCCCTTGTCGGCGATCCCGCGGCCGATGGCCTGACGAATCCACCACGTGGCGTAGGTCGAGAACTTGAAGCCCTTGCGGTGATCGAACTTCTCGACCGCTCGGATGAGGCCGAGGTTGCCTTCCTGGATGAGGTCGAGCAGCGGCAGACCAGTCGACTGGTAGCGCTTGGCGATCGACACCACGAGGCGCAGGTTCGACTGGATGAACTCCTGCTTCGCGTCGGCTGCTTCGGAGATCGCACGGTCGAGTGTGCGCTTCCGGGCGCGGGTGACACCAAGGGCGATCTCGGCTTCGGCCTCCATGCCGGCTTCGATCTTCTGTGCGAGGTCGACCTCATCAGCAGCGGTCAGCAGCGGGTGCCGACCGATGTCGGCGAGGTAACGGCCGACGAGGTCGTCTGCGGCACCTCTTGCTTGGCGTTGGCGGCGTGGAGCCATTGCTCAGATCCCCCTGGGGAGTCGGCGAGCGAGCACGGAGACGAACGTAATCGCGCGCTCCGTGCAGATCGGGGATGGTCGGTGACGTTCACCGCACTGGTTCCAACTATCGGACGGAAACGGCTCGACCTGTATGGCCGTTGGGTAACTTGGCCTACTTCGGGCGCGTAGCTCAGCTGGCTAGAGCGCTTCCCTTACAAGGAAGAAGTCGGGGGTTCGAGCCCCTCCGCGCCCACCATGCTGACCTGCGGAAAGGCCGGTCGCAGGCCTTCGAAGTTGTTGCGGCCGCAGCTTTCGTGCCCCAACCGTGCCCCAACGCAGCGGGCATGCGCGGTGCAGGACGGGTCGTTGAGGTCACCCACCGGGTGCGATCGGAGCATCTCCGGAGTGCTCGTTACGCGCCGGGCAGGTCGTCCTCTTGCATCACTTGGCTGATGCGCTGGTGGAAGACGCCGAGGAGCTTGCCCGCATCCCGCGTCGAGAAGTCGTGAGCCTCGACGAGCTGGCGCGCGGTTGCCTGCATGGCTCGGCGAGCTGCCTGGTCGGCGACCTCCTGCTGTGCTCGTGCGTCGGCGACTCCGTCGACGAGCTTGCGGACGTCACCCGGGAGTTGCACATCGAGGGAGATGTCGAAGCCGTCCTCGGGTACGTCGAGTACGGCGGCGATGGCTTCGCGGATCAAGGCTTCGGCCGGTGAGGATGGTCAGGTCGTGCTCCTTGGCGATCCGTCGAAGCGTCTTCAGGCGCGCTTGGCGGCTTCATGAGTGTTCTGTCTAGGCAGCTAGACAGAACAAGGAATGCGTTACTAGACAGATCTGCTCCGTGGCAGAAAGGGATCATGCCTGCGCGTCTCCGTCGAGGGCCTGGCGGGCGATGCGGTCGAGGTTGGTGGCGATGTCGGCGTCCTGGCCGGCGATGACGTGCTGGTAACGGAGCGCGACTACTGATGCGCGGGCAGTCGTCCGTCGCCGATCGCAGCGGTGAAGGCCTGGTAGTCACGCTCGTTCTGGTCCGCGTAAGCGACGGAGAACTCGGCGATCGCGCGATCGAAGACGGTGCCCGTGCCGAGGTATCCGGCGAGAGCGGCAGCGTCGCCGGAGCGGGCGTGTGCTCGTGCGAGCGTCCAGCCACACAGCGACGCGTATCGCCGGAGCCGGTCCAGGGGCGCGCCGTCGATCTCGAGCGATCCCTTCATGTCCTTGAACTGGCGCCAGTAGTAGTGGGTTCCGCCGGGTGCCACCGTCCACCCGAGGAAGCTGTCGCTCGCCGCCTGCACGAGACGCTGGCCCTCGACGACCCGACGTCCGTGCTCGGCGTAGGTGCTGGCTGGGAGGTCGTCCGCCAGCACCGATCGGTCCGCTTCCTTGATCTGCAGGAAGAACGGATCGTGGTCGTCACGACCTTTCAGCAAGACGATCAGGCACCTCGTGCCGACAGATCCCACGCCGACGACCTTGATCGCCATGTCCCGATACTCGAACCGGTCGATGAGCACCTTGATGTGGTCCGGTACGGAGGCGAGGTAGTCGGCGTACGATTGCAGAATCGCCCGGGAGAGGACGTCCGGGTCCTCGTCGAGCGGCATCTCCCGCAATGGGATGATCAGCGGCGGCTGCGAGGCGATCCGATATCCATCGTCGGACCGCTCGGCCAGCTTGTCGAAGGCGTGGAGGCTGTTCTTCGATCGGGCAGTAGTGACGAACTTGTTGCCGCGCCTGCGCTCCTTCTTCGTCAGCCGGTCGGCGAAGGCACGAAAGACTTGCTCGACGTCGAGGTGGGCGTACCAGACGTCGAGATACGACATGTCGGCGAATCGATGCATCGCC
>DATKWD010000137.1:0-4473 GCA_035529695.1 Acidimicrobiales bacterium
CGACCTGGGCACCGTCCAGGCGGACTGGGTCGAACCGCTCAGCGCGCCGGCGTTCGGCGTCGATCTCCACACGATCGGGCCGAACTCCCAGGGGTATCTCACCACCGCCGCGGCGCGACTCGCCGAGCGGCTCGACCTGCCCGACGACCCCGACGACCCGCGCTGGGCTCACCTCCTGATCGAAGCAGCGACCGCTGCCGGGTTCGACCGTCTCGACGTCCTGCACGAACACGCCGACGGTGACGCGCTCGTCGACACGATCGATCAGCGACTCGACCTGATCGGCCTGGAGACGACGAGCCGACGCATGGCGCCGGGATTCGACGGCGACACGACCTACCTGTGCACGGCGGGTATCGATCGCGACGGCCGTCGCATCGGTGTCTCGCTCATCCAGTCGAACGCGTCCGGGTTCGGCAGCCACCTCGTCGAACCGAACACCGGCATCAACCTGCACAACCGCGGGATCGGCTTCAACCTCGTCGAGGACCACCCCGCCGAACTCGGCCCGCGCCGGCGCCCGCCCCACACGCTCTCGCCGGCACTCGCCACCCGGGGAGGACGCCTCGCGTCGGTGCTCGGCACGATGGGTGGCGACGCCCAGCCGCAGATTCTGTTGCAGATCGCCGCTCGCCTCTTCCACCACGGCCAGTCGCCGACAGTGGCGATCGACGCTGCCCGATGGATCCTGCACGGCCCCGACACCGGCTTCGACACGTGGACCGGCGCCGGCGGGCCGCTCGTCCACGTCGAGCAACACGCCCCCGACAACTGGGTCGACGCGCTTGCTGCGAGGGGCCATCGCACCGAGTCCCGACCCGCGTGGGACTCGGGGTTCGGCCATGCGCACGCGATCGTCGTCGAGCCGACCGGCATGTTCGCCGGCGCCGCCGACCCCCGAGCCGTCGTCGGCTCCGTCGCCGGCCTGTAGCCCACCGCGAGTGATGAGTTTCCGCGCGACCCGTCCGCGCGAAGACTCATCGCTCGAAACGACCCACCGCAAGTGGTGAGTTTCAGCGCGACCCGTCCGCGCGAAGACTCATCGCTCGAGGGTGGCCACACGCGCTCGAGCGGTCAGAGCAGTGGGAGGACCTCTTCGGCGAAGCGGGCCATCTGCTCGTCGGCCTTCTTGTACGGATCGCCGAGCAGATGCGGGAAGAGAGTCAGGTACTCGAGGCCGAGCAGGTCGCGGTAGAACGCGATCTCTTCGGCGACCTTCTCGGGCGGACCGACGAGGATGGTCTTGTTCTCGATCGACTCGTCGAGCGTGGGGATCAGGCCGGGCTGCGCGGGCTTGCCGTCCGGCCCCATGTAGCCGCGGCTCCATCCGTACGGGCCGAGGAACTTCCAGAACTCGTCGTGGCCGGGAAGCGCCGATGCCCGGGCCTCCTCCATCGTGTCCTCGATGCGGTACGAGATGACCAGCATCCGCTTCTCGTGCGAGGCGAGTTCGACACCGTGCGCGGCCTGGTACTTCTCGCCGTAGGTGTCCCAGAACCGCTTGATGAAGCTGTAGTGCTGGTTCCAGAACACGGCGCCGTGATCGACGACGGGCACGTAATCGAGCGTCGGGGGCGAGGTGACCGCCTGCCAGATCTCGAACGGATGGATCGGCTTGGGGATCAGCGTCAGCTCCTGCACCGTCTCGCCGCGGTCGGGAATGCCGGGGATCGGGATCTGGAAGTGCTTGCCCTGGAACGAGAACGACTCCTGGGTGAGCGCTCGACGGATGATCTCCATCGACTCCTCGAACACCTCGCGGTTGTGGAGGTCTGCATCGACCATGTCTGGATTGTCGAGCGAACCGATCGACACCCCCTTGTCGTTGAGGTGCAACACCTCGCGAGGCACCGTCCCGCGACCGACGCCGAGCATCCCTCGCCCACCCGACAGGTTGTGGAGCGTGGCGAAGTCCTCGGCAAGGCGCAGCGGGTTCCACTGCGGCACGACATTGAACATCGCCCCGAACCGCAACCTGGTGGTCTGCGCGGCGATCCACGTCGAGATCATGAGCCCGTTCGGGATCACCTCGTAGCCCTCGTACTGGAAGTGGTGCTCGGTGGTCCAGAAGGAATCGAACCCCAACCGCTCGGCCTCCTTGGCCGAATTGACGTAGTCGAGTGTCGCCTGCCAGCACGCCTCGTTCGAGTACCGACGGTCCATCGGGTCCGGTTTGCCGGCGCCTGCGTCGTGCATCTCGACGCCACCGAAGAAGAAGGCGCCGAGCTTGAGGTCGGGTCGTTCATTCATCGGGATTAGCTTCGCGCAGATGTCCAGCACCCTCCTACGGCAGGCGACGATTGTTCACGGAGCCGTGACAGACGGTCCTGCCGATGTTCGCATCGTCGACGGGACCATCGCCGAGGTCGGCGCGAACCTCGCCGCTGGTGACGCCGACGAGGTCGACCTGGTCGACCTCTCGGGCTGGATCCTCCTGCCAGCGGCTGTGGAGCCGCACGCGCACCTCGACAAGGCGTTTCTCGCCGAACGCATCGAGAACCAGACGGGTGACCTGATGGGGGCGATCACCGCGATGCGTGGCAATCGGCACCTGCTCGACGTCGACGAAACGATCGAACGAGCCGAGCGGGCGGCCCGGATCATGGCCGCGAACGGTTTCCGGGCCGTGCGCAGCCATGCCGACACCACGACGGAGCACGGTCTGCGCAGCATCGAGGCGCTCACCGAGGTCCGCAGACGGGTCACGGACGTGATCGAGCTGGAGATCGTGGCACTGTGCGGCTGGCCGGTCATCGGGCCGGACGCTGCCGACCAGCGAGCGCTGCTGCTCGACGCGCTCGACGCCGGGGCGGATCTCGTCGGAGGGTGCCCGCACCTCGAGGCCGACGCCCGATCCGTCGAGGCGACCGAATTCTTCCTGCAGACAGCGACGGACCGCAGTGTCGGCGTCGATCTGCACACCGACGAAACGCTCGATGCCGACGTGCTCGGCCTCGTCGACCTCGCCACGATGGTGCTGAACGGGTTCGAGCACCCGGTCACGGCCAGCCACTGCGTCAGCCTCGGGATGCAGGAGTCGCATCGCCAGCAGGAGATCGCCGAACTGGTCGCGCAGGCCGGCATCGACATCGTGGCGCTGCCACACACGAACTTGTTCCTTCAGGGACGGGGCTGGGCGCCGATGCCACGAGGGTTGACGGCAGTCGCCGCACTGCGATCCGCCGGAGTGAACGTGGCCGCCGGCGCCGACAACCTGCAGGATCCGTTCAATCCGGTCGGTCGGGCGTGCCCGTTCGAAACCGCCGGACTGATGGTGATGACGTCGCATCTCTCGCCTGGCGATGCCTGGGACGCAGTCAGCACGAATTCGGCACGACTGATGCGCTTGGAGAACGTTTCGGTCGCTCCGGGAGATCGGGCTGATCTCGTCGCGGTCCGCGCGGCTACTGTTCGTGAAGCAATCGCCTTCGGACCGAATGATCGCATGGTGTGGCATCGAGGCCGCACGGTGCCCTCGGCCTGAAACACGATGTAAACACATGTGACTCAGACAGGTTTCACAACCGCCGTAGCGTCGACAGAGGCGACCTCACCAGGGCCGCCTCGAGGGAGAATCGTTCGAACGTGTCCATCAACCCGCAAGAGTCGAGTACCACTGCGACGATCGAGCGCAGCGACGCCGCTCTGAAGTTCGAACACCTCTCGATGGTGTTCTCCGACGGGACGCACGCCCTCGACGACGTCTCGTTCTCCGTCCGCCAAGGCGAGTTCGTCACCGTGGTGGGACCGTCCGGATGTGGGAAGTCGACCCTGCTCCGCGTGGCATCGGGCCTCGAGGAGAACGCGTCGGGAACCTGCGAGGTCGACCGCGAATCGATCGGCTACGTGTTCCAGGACGCCACGCTGCTCCCCTGGCGGACCGTCCAACGAAACGTCGAACTGATCGCCGAGCTCCATCACGTGCCCAAGGCCGAGCGCGCTGACCGTGCCCGCAAGGCGATCGAACTCGTCGGTCTCGACGGCCACCAGGACAAACATCCCAAGCAATTGTCCGGCGGCATGAAGATGCGGTGTTCCCTCGCCCGGTCACTCGTGATGGACCCCAAGGTGTTCCTCTTCGACGAACCGTTCGGCGCGCTCGACGAGATCAGCCGCGAGCGGCTCAACGACGAGCTGCTCCAGCTCTTCATCGGCGTCGGCTTCGCGGGGTTGTTCATCACCCACTCGATCGCCGAGGCGGTGTTCATGTCGACGAGGGTGCTCGTGATGTCGGGGCGCCCGGGACGAATCCTCGCCGACATCGAGGTCCCCTTCGAGTACCCGCGCCGGCCGGAGCTCCGGTACGAGCCGGCGTTCGCCGAGTTGTCGGGGCGGGTCTCGGAACACTTGAAAGAGGCGCACGGATGACGATCATCGCCGAGCCAGAACAGATCGGCTTCGATGGCCCCCGGGCCGAGGGCGAGACCTCGCACGCTCCGCCGGAGATCCGCGCCCGCGGGCGCTTTGCCGCCG
>DATKWD010000138.1:0-8275 GCA_035529695.1 Acidimicrobiales bacterium
GCGCCACCCTCAGGTCGTGAAATCGACCCCATGCGACGGGCTCATCAACGAGTACCGAAAGGCCGCCTGACCAGCCACGACAGGGTTTCGGGCACCCACAAGTCCTCCTCGAGGACCCGACGCGCCAGCGCCTATGCGATCCCAGCGAGCCGACCGAGGTTGGTCATGGCGTCAGGTTCGTGCACCCTCGCTGCGCCTCCCAACGGGCGACTTCGTCGGCTGCGGCCGGACCGGACAGAGCCTGAGGCACCGAGTCCTGCACCTGGCCGGGTATCCACTCGTAGCTGTTCACCTCTTGTCCGGTCACCGTGACCCGGAACACGCCGGTCCGGGCGCCGGCGGCCGAGTTGGCCCTGAACAGGAAGTTGCCGAGTCCGTAGTGGACGACCGCGGAACCCAGGCGGCCACCGCCCTGCACTCGATGCGCGTGTCCGCCGACGATGACGTCGGCGCCGGCTGCCTCGAGTTCTGTGGCGAGGTCGAACTGGCGCTGTGCGGGGCACTCCTCGGCCTCGATGCCCCAATGCAGGAACACGATCACCGTGTCGTGGTCGGCTCGGGCGTCGACGACGGCCTGCACGAGGCGATCGTTCCGCTTCGCGGAAGCCAACCCGCCCTTGTCGGGCCCCGCCGTCCACAGATCGATCAGCGATCCGTCGAGGACCTGCGTGGCTCCGACCACCGCAATGCGCTGCCCGTTGATCTCGGTCGAGTAGGGGGCATAGGCCTCGGCCTCGTCGAGCCCGATGCCGATCACGAAGTCATCGCCGGAGGCGCGCTTGGCCGCAACAGAGTCCTCGAGCCCCTCGATGCCGAAATCCATCCCGTGGTTGTTCGCCAGGCTGACCGTGTCGAAGCCGCCCATCCGCAGGCCGTCGAGCACTGCCGGAGGAGCGCGGAACGAGAACGACTTCCCCGGCACCGGGGTCCCTCGCTCGGTGATGGCCGTCTCGAGGTTGCCAACCGCTAGGTCGGCCCCACTGATGATCGGCGCGAACGGTCCGACGAACCCGCCCGGATCGGCCCCGAGGCGATCTTCGAGGACCCCTTCGGCGTTCATGTCGCCGGCGAACACGATCGTGACGGGTTCGCCGCTCCCGGTGACGGGTCGCTGCGCCGTCGATGTCGCGTCGCTCGAAGTGGGACCGCCGGGAGGAACGGTGAGCGGGACCTCGGTCGGCGGCGGACCCGAGGAGACCTCTGGGCCGTCGTCGCGCGCGTTCGTCGCGACGAGCGCAAGGACGACCACGAAGCCGAACACCGAGAGGAGCAGGAGGATTCGCCGGGCCAATCCGGCCGAGGTGCTCGGGTCGTGTTCGATGGCCGGCTCAGTCGACGGAGCCGAGACATGCCGACCGCGAGGGTTGTTCACGGCCGGGGACGCCGGAAAGGCTTCAGCACCTCTTTGGCTCCAGGCATCCACGACACGCTGCTCGTGCTCACGCCGTGCACTGTAGACGCGACGCAAAGAGCCAAGGTTCCACCGTCAGCGTTCAGAAGGTGGCTAGCGCCTCGGTCAACGTCTCGGTGATCAGACTGCGCTGGGAGTCGTCCATCGGGCTGTCGAGCAGCTCCTCGAGCATGCCGACCGCAGCCTCTGTCTGACCGAGGCCGTGCAGCCGCACATTGGCGAGGAACCGCTTCGCGTCGCGGTCTTCGGGTGTGAGCAGCAGGGAGCTCTCGAGCAGATCGGCACCGGCCTACGCTGGGCCGGTTCAGTCCGGCCGGGAAGAGGGCTGCGATTGCTGCGACGCCGACCGTGAACCTCATCGACGGTGACAGGTTGTGCGACCTCGGATCAGAGAGGGTCGAAAACCCTTGCTGACCCGCACGTTCGTCTGAGTCGGGTGGGGGAGATTTGAACTCCCGGCCTCTGCGTCCCGAACCCTGTCCAGCCGGGCAATGGCGGTCGTGAGCGAACGATCACGGCACGTCAACGCCCATTTCCGGACGCCGATGACCATGGGCGGACGGCTGCGGCCGCGCGAAATCCGCGCGATGGTTCGGCCGGAGCGGCAGCGGTCGCGGGTGTCATCACTTCGACGGCAGGATTCGTTCGGTCCTTGGATCGCCCGGCGATCAGGAGTCGACCGCGGCTTCGACTGCGACCTTGCGGGCTTCGTCGAGCTGTTGGAGCGCTCTCGGAGTGGGGACGAGCCCTGCGATCCATTGGGTCGCGATCTCCCAGAACGTCCCCTCGCCGAACTCGGTCACCATCTGATCGCTCCCGTCGACGCGGACCGTGGCCCCGTCCTCGAGGAGGGCCGCGATCCGAGTGTCGAAATCGGTGGAGTAGTCGTCAAGCGTGCCGTGCGCACCGATGAACCCTCCGGCGGAGACCCATGCCGCGGCGCCCGAGGGCGACGCGAGGTACGCGAGGAGATCATCGGCACGGGGATCGTCGGTCATCACCACCGCGGTGTCGACGCCGGTCAGGATCGGCACATCACCACCCTCGTCCAGCGGGGGGAGCACGAACACGTCCAGGTCGCCGGACGGCCCGAGGACGGTGCCGTCGGGAAGCCAGTTGGCCGTCACCGTGCCGTTGCGATGCATCGCACATCTCGGCACCTCCTCGACCAGGGGGAGCACGGCATCCTCGACCGGGGTCCGCACGATGCCCGAGGCGTTGCCCAGCACGTGGCCCTGGACCAAGAGGAGAGCTTGGAGGTATTCGAACGTCGCCACCAACTCGTCATCGACGAAGTCGACATCGCCCGCAACCCACCGGTCGTACACCTCCGGACCGGCCACACGGAGCAGGACGTCCTCGATCCAGTCGGTGACGACCCAACCGGTCGAGAGTCCGGCCTCGATCCCGAGGCACCAAGGCGAGACCCCCGTCGAGGCGATGTCGAGGGTCAAGTCCGAGAGTTCGGCGAGGGTCGATGGAACCGACCATCCCATCTCGTCGAACTGCTCGGGCGAGTACCAGACGAGACTCTTGACCGTGAGCCGGTAGGGCACCCCGACCACCTCGCCGTCGACGAGGGCGAAGTCGTGGGCAGAAGGCACGATGAATTCGTCGACCGCGTCGGCCACCGACCGGTCGACGGGAGCCTCGATCCCGCCGACCGACGCCAGCTCGGCGACGACGCCCGGCTGCGGGACGATGGCGACGTCGGGCGGACGGGCGTCGTTGACCCGTCGCTGCAGTTCGGAGGCGAAGTCGGCCGAGCCGATCACCCGGACCTCGATTCCGGTCTCGTCCTCGAAGGCCCGCAGCGACGCCTTGAAGTTGTCGGCCTCGACCCCTCGGTAGGGAACGAACACTTCGAGACGTGACGCACCGGCGGTCTCGTCGGACCCCTCCGCCGAGCAGGCGGCAGCCGAGATGCCCATGAGCAGTGCTGCCGCCATGGCCAGCAGCCGTCTCACCGGGTGCTCACCTCGACCCGCTCCGCTGTCTCGATGAACAGCACGAGGTCGACCCCGCCCGCATGGCGATCGGCGATCAGGTCCGCCAACTCCCAGGCGGGCCGGCTCTGGCCCGGACTCGCGATCCGCAACTCGACGTCGCCGCGGCCCCGATCGACGTCGGTGGTCAGTTCGACCACCTCGACCGTGTCGTCCCATTCGCGTACAGAGGACACGACTTGGCGTTCGAACCGGGTGTCCCGGATCACCTCGAGGGTGTGAATCGTCAGTGGGACAGCCACGGCCAGCACGGCGCCAACGGTGATGAGCAGTCCGACCCGCACCCGGCGGCCCGAGGTCGCATCTGCCGGTCGCAGACCGCCGACCAGCAACACCAACGCGCCGGCGAAGACGATGGCGGCGAGATTCGTGAGATAGAGGAGCAGTGCCCCGCCCGCGAGGCGACCGGCACCGGCCTCGAGGGTGATGCCGACGGTCGCAAGGGGTGGGACCAACGCAACAGCGATCCCGACACCGGGGAGGGCCGACACGGCGTCGCGGCGAGGAGCGACGTAACCAGCGGCTGCGCCCGCAGCAACGGCGATGGCGAGGTCGATCAGGCCCGGCTCGGTGCGGGCGAGCACTTCAAGGGGCAGGTCATCGGCGCTGACGATGGTGTTGCCGCTGACTTTGGACACCAGGAACCCGACGACGATCGCTGCGACGGTCCCACCGACCAGCACCAGCACGGCCCGCAACAGTCGCCGGTTGTCTGACACACAGATCGCCGCGGCAGTCGCCAGGATGGGCGTCATCAACGGGGCCACGAGCATCGCACCGATCACCACTGCGGCCGAGTCGGCGAGCAGTCCGAAGCCGGCGATGGCCGCCGAGAGCACGATCAGCCAGACGAAGCGCTCGACGTAGCGCCGGAACGCATCGCCGTCGGGAAGGAGTTCGTCGAACATCGCATCGCGATCGGTGTCGTCGAGTCGCGGGAGGCGGGCGCCGAGCGCCTGCGACACCTGGCCGAGCGAGGTCAGTCCGATCCGGCCCGTCGGCCGAGGCCTGGACCCGGTGTCTGGCACGGTGCCTTCCTGATCGGCCTCGGGCACCGGGGTCATCGACCCGCGGGGCGACCCGATGGCCGCCGACGGGGCGGGGAAACGCGTGAGAGCTGGTGCGACACGGCGCGAAAGCTACCAGCGGTCGATGCCGATCCTGCCGTCACTGGACGGACGGGCTGGGCCCGCGGCCGTCCCGCCTAGGATCGCTCACGTGCGCCGGCGGAGATCATCGACGTTTCCCGCTCGCGGAGACCGACGGCGTCGGACCGGCCCATGAGCGTCACGACGGCGGACGGGCGGGACGAGGTCGAGCTCTTCGACGCTCCGCCCGAACGCCGCTCGTTCTCGCCGACCGACACGGTGCGCCTTGCCGTCGGTGCATCACTCATCCTGTTCGGCGCACTTCTCGCCGCCAGCGCGCAGTCGACGATCTCGGGGCTCGAGGAAGACCTGCTCCGTGCCTTTGCCCGCCTGCCCAGCCGGTTCGAGGAGGCCGTGCTCTCGCTCGCCCAACTGGTGACGGGTGTCGTGCCGACGATCGTCTTCGTCGCCCTTCTGGTGAAGCGACGGTTCAAGCCTGCGCTGCTGCTGTTCGCCGCGGGCTCGCTCGCCGGCATCGGCATGGCGCTGGCCGATTCGTTGGTGCTCGACGACGGACTCTCCCAGATCCTCGCCGAGCTGGGTGCGGACAACGGCGGGTCGCTGGTCGACCCTTCCTTTCCCAACTCGAGTGTGCTCGCATCGACCACGGCGTTGGTCACCGTCGCCGCACCGTTCCTGAGCCGACGCTGGAAACGTGCCCTGTGGTCATCGGTGGGCATCCTGGTCGTGCTCCGCCTCCTGGCGGTCGCACACCCAGCGTTCGACTTCATGCTGGCGTTCGGGATCGGGCTCTTCACCGGATCAGCCCTGCTGTTGTTGTTCGGTTCGCCGCGATCCGAACCCGGGCCGGTCGAGATGCTCGACGCCCTCCGGGACGCCGGTTACTCGCCCAGTCGGATCCGGAGGCCCGACGATCAAGGCGACGACGCGCTCCGCTATCAGTTCGACGACCGCGACCAATCGGTCCACGACGTCTCGCTGTGGACCGCAGACCAGCGCGACGCCGACCTGCTGGCGCGCTTGTACCGGCGGATTCGCTACCGGTCCTCCGAGGTCGGCGATCCCTACTCCAGCATCAAGCGCCGGGTCGAGCACGAGGCGCTGGTGATGACTCTCGCTGATCGCGCCGGGGTCGGTGTCCCGCACGTCGAACGCATCGGGACGACGAGCGGCGGCTCGGCATTCCTGGTGACTGCCTCGGCCGACACGCGAGCGGCCGTCGGCGACGACCTCTCGACAGTCGGCCTGCTGGACGACCTGTGGCGACAGGTGGGCGCGCTCCACTCCGCAGGTGTGGCTCATCGGCGTCTCGCCCTCGAGGCGATGCGAATCGACGCCGACGGGCGCGTCCGACTCACGGACTTCGACGCGGCGCGGACCGCCCCGAAGGAGCGGGAACGAGCGCGAGACGTCGCTGCCCTGCTCGTCGAGACCGCGCTCGTCGTCGGCCCGAGGGCCGCGGTCGACGCGGCGGTCGAGACGTTGGGCGGAGCTCGGATCGCGCCGGCGCTCCGGATGCTTCAACCTCTGGCGCTGCCTGCGGCGATCCGCGAACGAGTGAAGGGGCAGGATTCGCTCCTCGACGACCTACGGACCGAGGTCAACCGGGCAACCGGCGAACCCGGACTCGATCTCGCGGACCTCGAACGTGTGAAGCCGCGAACGATCCTGATCATCGGCGCCTCGACGCTCGCCTTCTACTCACTGCTCCCCCAGCTCGCGAACCTCGGGGACACCGTCGACGCGTTCGGCAGCGCCAACTTCGCGTGGATCGCCGCGGTCATCGGGGCTTCGACGCTGACGTATGTGTTCGCCGCCATCTCGTTCCAGGGTGCGGTGGCCGACCCCATTCCGTTCGCCCCGAACCTGCGCGCTCAGCTCGCCTCGTCATTCGCCGGCCTGGTCGGGCCGGCCGGTGCTGGAGGCTTCGCGCTGACCACTCGATTCCTCGAACGGGTCGGGGTCGGGGCAGCCGAGAGCGGCGCCTCCGTCGCGGTGAACGCCGTGGGCGGCTTCGTCGTCCACATCGTCATGATGGTCGGATTCTTCGTGTGGGCCGGCAATGCCGACTTCGGCGGGTTCTCGCTGCCGGACAGTTCGACGCTGCTGCTGGTGGTCGCCGTCCTGTTCGCATGCGTTGGCCTGCTGTTGCTGGTGGGCCCGGTGCGGCGGCGGATCTTCGTCCCGGCGCTCAGCGGACTGCGAACCGCGCTTGGCCAGGTCGGGCGCGTGTTCCAAGATCCCACTCGCGTGCTCGGCCTCTTCGGGGGTTCGGCAGGGATCACCATCACCTACCTCATCGGGATCACCGCCTCGATCCAGGCCTTCGGCGGCGGGCTCTCCTTCGCCCAGATCGGCGCGGCCTACCTCGGAGCGGTCACGATCGCGACCGTGTCGCCCACCCCTGGCGGACTCGGGGCCCTCGAGTCGGCCATGATCGCCGGTTTCACCGGCTTCGGACTCGACGCCGCCGAGGCCGTGTCGGCGACGCTGACATTTCGGCTCGCTACCTTCTGGCTGCCGATCCTGCCCGGCTGGTTGGCCCTCGGCTGGATGCAACGCAACAGCGAACTCTGAGCACTCGACCCATCGCTTTGTCGGGTTCGATGTCCGTGAACTAGGAACCTCCCATGCTGAACAGAGGGGCTTCTCGACCATGACGACCACAGCGGTCGACACAGGCGCAGCACGCGCCGTCGACGCAACGAAGACGTACGGCGAGGGCGACGCCGCGGTCCACGCACTCGCGGGAGTGACGGTGACGTTCCCCACCCAGATGTTCACGGCGATCATGGGACCGTCGGGCTCGGGCAAGAGCACACTGATGCAGTGCGTGGCGGGACTCGACCGCCTGACGTCGGGCGAGGCGTTCATCGGTGACACCGAGCTCTCGGTCCTCGACAAGACGCAGCTCACCCTGCTGCGACGCGACCACCTCGGCTTCATCTTCCAGCAGTACAACCTGATCCCCACGTTGTCGGCCGAGGAGAACATCCTTCTGCCACTCACCCTGGCCAACGAGGACCCCGACCGCGAGTGGTTCGACACCATCGTCGATACCGTCGGCCTCGGCGATCGCCTCGGCAACCTGCCGAGCCAGCTGTCCGGCGGGCAGCAGCAACGGGTCGCCGTGGCCCGGGCCCTGGTGCCCAGACCCGACATCGTCTTTGCCGACGAACCCACCGGCGCACTCGACTCGAAGGCCGGTATCGAGATCCTGACCTTCATGCGCAACGCCGTCGACGAGGCCGGCCAGACCATCGTGATGGTCACCCACGACCCACACGCCGCCTCCTACGCAGACAATGTGCTGTTCCTCGCCGACGGTCAGATCATCGACGAGATGGCCGACCCCACGACTGACCGGGTGCTCGACCGGATGAAGCAATTCGAAGGCTGATCGGTGCTCCACCTCGCAATCAGCGGCGTCCGCCACAACGTCGGTCGTTACGTCGCCACGTTGGTCGCCATCGTCACCGGGGTGGCGTTCTTCTCGTCCACCGGCTTCGTCGGCGATCGGGTGATCGACTCGCTCGAGGGCGACGTCAACCGCCAGTACAGCGCAGTAGACGTCGCCATCGTGCCCGACGACACCGCCCAGCCACCCGACGACGGAGCCTCGGACGTCTCGGTCGAGGGCGCCTTCCTCAACGACCTTCGTCTCTCCGGCGAGAGCTTCGACGCCCTCGCCGCCGTCGACGGGGTCGACGGGAGCGCCGGCATCCTCACCGGCACCGTTGCATTCCTGG
>DATKWD010000139.1:0-2207 GCA_035529695.1 Acidimicrobiales bacterium
TGGTGGCGGGGGTCGGATTTGAACCGACGACCTTCGGGTTATGAGCCCGACGAGCTACCAGACTGCTCCACCCCGCGGCGGACCGGTGACGATAGCGCCCGGTGAGCCGCCAGCCAACCCCCGTTCGTCACCGGTTATCGGTAGCGGCAGACCCGGCCGGTGGTGACGTGTTCGGCGAGATGGCCGCCGAGGGGTGAGTTGGTGTCGGCGATCTTGCTGATGGCGTCGCGGATGCGGCCTGAAACGGCCTTGCGGGCCCGCTCGACGTCGTCGCCGAGGCGGCGGCTCCGGTGGCCGAGGCCGGTCGCCGACCGGAGCTGCTGGATGATGGCTCCGCGTTCTTCGTCCAGCTCGCGAGACAGGGCTTCGTCGCCGGCCAGGTCGGCGTCGTCGAGAGCGTCCTCGAGCTCGCCGAGACGCGATCGGTAGGCCTCGATGGCCTGTCGGTCGAGGACGTCCGTGCCGGTCGAACGAACAGAAGTGTCGGGGCCGTCCATGAGGGTCACGACGTCGACATCGACGCCAGGTGAGCGACACAGCGTCGCCAAGTCGGCGACCCCCTTGCTGTGGCGAATCGTGGTGTCGACGCCTTCGAAACCGATCTGCCACATCTCCCCTCGCCGCTCGAACGACGGCACATCGCCCGCCCCTTGTGCAGCAGGCATCGGCTCGGCTTCGAACACGAGCACCGGGTCGGGAAGGCCCTTGAGGTCGCGCACGCCGACGGTTGCTGTGGCGATCCCCCGCCCCGAAACCAGGTCGACGGTCGTCGAGCTGACATAGATGGCCGCAGCAGGAGCGAGGTCGCAGAGTCTCGACGAGACGACCACCGTTCGGCCGGTGATGTCGTCGCCTCTGAGTTCCACCTCGCCGGTGTGCACGCCGACGCGGATTCCGAGATCGAGCGTGGCGGCCCGGGTCCGGATGGCATCGGCGAACGCGATCGCCTCGCCCGGTAGATCGAAGGTGAGCATGGCGCCGTCACCGGTGTCCTTGACCACGGCTCCATCCCGCGGGGTCGCCTCCTCGGTGATCGAGCGGTGGAGCGCATCGAGGCGTCGCCGCCAAGCGTCATCGCCCATCTCGGCCATGGTCGAGGTCGAGTCGACGATGTCGAGGAACACCACACTGGTGAGCCGCCGTGTGACCGGCTGGGCGGCGCGTCCGTCGGTGAGGAACGACCCAATCGCAGCGGTGACCTCGTTGGCATGCTCGGCCCATGGCGGGTGCGACCGACCCTCGAGTGCTTGGAAGCTCGCGCCGGGAATCCTCTCGGCCAGGTCCTCACCGAGGCGTGCAGGGATGGCACCGTCGCGCGTGCGGTGCAGCACCAGCGCCGGCTGATCGAGCCGGCCGGCGACATCGGACACGTCCATGTCGAAGGTCAGGTCGAGCAACGCCGTGGCCACCTCGGCCGTGGTGGTGTGGCGCTGCGACGAGGTGAAACGCCGGGCGGCGAGCGCATCGGCATCGGGCAGGAAGATCCCGGTGAATGCCTGGCTTCCGAGCCCCCAGTTCGCGGACACGAGGGTGAGGAGCGCGTCACGGGTGGGTTCGTCGGAGATCTTCGACCCGCACGCGTAGCTTCCGAAGAACACGAGGCGCCTGACGAGATCGGGCCGGCGACTGGCCAGCATCACCGTCGGTGGCCCGCCGCACGAGATGCCCAGAAGGTCGACCGGCGAGCTCCCGGTCGCCTCGGCGACCGCTTCGAGGTAGCCGACCTCGGTCTCGAGGTCGAAGGGACGCTCGACCCGCTCACTCATCCCGACTCCCGGCCGGTCGTACCGCACGACGGTGTGGTTCTCGGCCAAGGCCTCGATGAACGAGCGGAACTCGCGGTTCTGCCAGTCGAGTTCGAGGTGACTCGTCCACCAGGCGGCCAGGACGAGCACCGGACCCTCGCCGACGGTGGCGTACGCAATGCCCTCACCGTCCGGGCCGAAGCAGGTGTCGACATGCTGCTCCATCACGTCAACGTAACCGGGTCGGGTCGTCGTGAAGTCGGCGATCGCCGTGGCCGCCGGAAGGACCGACATCACAAACCCTTCCGGGCGACCACATGGACGAGTTCGTTGGCCAGTCGATAGCTGCCGTCGGGGGCACGGAACGGCTCGATGGCCGACAGCACCTGGGTCCGAAGCTCTGCCTCGCCCACCCGCTCGAGCGCCGGGACCGCGAGTCCTGGTGATCGGAGAGCCCGCCAC
>DATKWD010000140.1:0-14182 GCA_035529695.1 Acidimicrobiales bacterium
CCCTCCGACGCACACTGCCAGCAGATGACGAATGGGGCGAACAAGGCTTCACCCTGGGGGACCGAGAACAGGCCACCAACGCTCACATCACGCTCAGCGACGCGTTGGCCTGGCGGGAGCTCGGCTGCGACATTCCGGAAGCGACGAGACTTCTGGCATTTGATGTAGTGAATCTTCGACCCGATGAGTTCGGCATCGACATTCTGAGACCCTGGGTCGAAGCAGGCCACTCTGCAGGACATGCCATCAAATACATCCACGACGGTTGGACTCTCGACGACTTCGAGCCCTACATCAAAGCGGGTTTCCCCCTACGCAGGGTGCACCGCCTTCTTGATGTCGGTGTTGGCCCCGAGGTGTATGTCGCGCACCTCGAGGCCGGGCATTCTGAGAGCGACGCGCGCTACTTCGCCATCTCGGGGCTGCCCCCTGAACAAGCCACCCTGTGGAAAGCGCTAGGAATCCCTTCCCACGAGATACAGAAAGTCTTGAGGAACGGCGGAACACTTGAGGAGGTTCGGGGACTCATCGCCGAGGGGGTGGATCCCTACGGCATATCGCGGCGCCTCCGCCCGGGTAATTAGCGCTTCGCCGGACTGGAAGCGCCGGTTCAGCTGCCTGCGCCATGGGTACCCCTTCTCCACCTGACCGTCAGGTCGTAGCGCTTCATACCAGTGCGTGTGCCGGCCCGAGAGCGTCCCTGGATTGCCATTCCGGCGCCGGTCTTGCGGACGGAGGGCTCAAACCCCCTCACCAAGCCGCGGCGCCACGGACTCGACTCATGATGGCGGTGCTTCCCGACAGGGGGCCACCGAAGGCCCGATCGTCGGTGTAGAGCTCGAGCGGCAGCTCGCCTCAATCGAGGAGGATGCGCCCGATCTGACCGGTCTGGTTGATCGTGAACCACACGGCGGAAGGGCCGCCGTTGATCGCGGCGAAGTCTTCTCCGGCACGGAGGTGGACGCTCGCAACCACCAGGTCCGTGGTCGGATCGATCTGAGCGATCGCGGTGACAACCTCGCCGTCGGAATTCGTGTCGAGGTACTTCTGCCAGAGGAAGCCCCCACCCTCGTGCAGGCCGCCCAGGTCTGCCGAACTGTCATCGCGAACCGGGATGATGACCTCGGCGAGAACTGCGAGCGTCTGGGGGTCGCGATGTTCGACCGCGCCGGCGTTCGAGTTCGGAATCCAGACGCCCTGCGGTCCTGCGCCCATGTCTGGGCGCCCTACGTCGACCGCTGCGGTCACGCTGTTCGTCGTCGGGTCCACCCTGCGGAGCGTTCCGCGCCCACCTTTCGACGAGGTGACGTACATCGATGCGTCATTGGTGTTGACGATGAAGCTGTTCGTGCTGGGACTGAGGTCGATCCGGGCGGCGACTGCGTTCGTGTCGGGGTCGACCCGGTATAACGCCCCCTCGGTGACCGAGGTGACCCAGACCGCGTCGTCACCCGCTGCGACCCACAGTGCTCCGGGTATCGAAATGGAGTCGACACCGCCGGTATCCGTTCGGAACCGATGGAGCTGGCCCTCCGCCGGGTCCGCGAACCACACGGAGTCGAATCCCGAGGCGAGCCATCCTGTGCCGACGAACTCGGGAATCGTGAACTCGTCGAGCGTTGTTCCGGTCTCGATGTCGAGCTTGGTCATCACACCCTCAGGTGAGGCCACCCAGCCGAACTCTCCGTCATCGATCGCCTCACCCACGTGGTCGACGTCGAAGAACTCCACCTCGAATTCGTCGGCGGGCTGCGTTGGTCCAGGAGCCTCGAGACCGTCTGAAGGGCCGGTCGCCTCGACGTCGGCGCTGTCGTCGCCGGCGCTGATCACGATCGCGACGACCATCACGATCGCGGCTGCCACAGCGGCAGTGATCGCAAGAACGGGCCGTCGGCTGGCGACAGGCGTCGCTGCACGGAGTGCCCCACGTTCGGCGTCAGTGGGGGTTTGACCGGCTCGCTGGTGCTCCTGCTCCAGTCCAACTTGGAGTTCGTCCCAGAACTCAGGGCGTGCGTCCTCCAGGGGGCGGTGGGCGAGGAGGTCATCCACGGGCCGCTCGTCAGACATCGCGCACCACCTCGATGTTCTCGTCGCCGAGTTCGGCCCTCAATGCCCGACGCCCTCGGGTGAGTCGACTCGCGATCGTTCCTTCCGGGGCTCCCACGATCTGCGCAACCTCGTCGTAGGTACACCCGTCTCCGTCGATCAGAATCACGACGGCCGCCTGCGCCGGTGGGAGCATCCGCAGCGCCTGCTCGATGGCATCGGCTTCGGCGTGCCGGCTGGCCTGGTCGTCTTTGGCGACTGGTTCGGCCTGCATGCGGAGGTCGATCTGCCGGCGAAGGCGCCGTTGCGCCAGGTGTTCGACGCAGGTGCGGTACACGATCGTGTGGAGCCAGGTCGAGAACGCCGCCTCGCCCCGGAACGTCGTCATGGAGCGGTAGGCCCGCAGGTAAGAATCCTGGAGCACGTCGTCAACCTCGGACCACTCACGCACGAGCCCCGACGCGAGACTTCGCATACGGCCATCGACCTGCCGGAGCAGCTGGGCAAATGCATGCCGGTCACCGGCTCGTGCCTGGCTGATCAAGTCGTGGTGTGACGTGACCAATGCCATTCACCCTCCCGGGTAGCGGGGCTCTTCGCGAGTGTGACACGCACACCTTCACCACGGAGCCGCCGTCGGGTCTTCGGCACGGTCTCAGCTGATCTCCGGTGGGAGGAAGTCCTCCCACAGCGCCTTCCTCACCCGAATGGTCCCGACGCTGGTCGCGACCGTGTCCGGCATCGGTGAGGGCCAGACCCCCGACATCAGACCTGTCGCGTCCTCGAACCGGCCGGTCCCACCGTCGACCACCCACGTGAATTGCCCGCAGACACTCCTCACCCGGAAGTACAGATCGTCACCCCAGCTCGACGTGATCGTCCCAGAGCCGTCCTGCACGGAGTACGGGATCTCTGACCCCAAGATGTCCTCGCACGTCTCATTGTCGTAGAACGTCATCGTCCCGGTCTGGACCTCCGAAGCGTGACCTATGTGAGTGCCGACCAACGTCAATGGCTGCTCAAAGTCGCAGACGCGGACGCCGGGCTCGGGCTCGTCACACTCCTCGCCCGTCTCGGAAGTGCCGGTCCCGAGGCCAGCCAGCGGCGCGGTCTCGAAATAGGGGAGGTCGATGAAGTCGTCCTCGGCCGTGTCGGCCGCTTCGGGCTCGTTGCTGTCGCCTGCTGCGGCGTCGGCCTCGACGTCCAGCGGCTCGTCGTCCGCCAGTGGATCGGTTTGCTCGCTGGAGTCGCCGCACGCAGCCGCGAGCAGCGCCAGGGCGACCAGCACGAGCATCAACCGACGAAAGCGGTGCGCGCGTTCCTTGCGGCCTGAGATGCCGTGATCGATGTCGGACATGGTGGCGCTCCTCGCGAGTGGCTTCGAGAGTGAGTGCGCGAGAGCGTCCGAATCCTTCCGTCGACCTCGAGATTTCTTCGCGCCATGCTTCCGCAATCGACCGACGGGCAAGGCTTCTGGATGGATGGTGGTTGAATGCGACGGTCCGACGACGATCTTGCGGACCGAACGCTCGAACCCCCTTACCAAGCTGCGGCGCCACGGACCCGACTCGAGCGGAGCTGAGCGCAAACCGCCCCACCCGGACGTCATGCCGAGGGGGAGGCAGGTAATTGAAGTGCAAGAGTCCGGCACACGAGCGGACTCCGAGACGGCTCATGCCCAGGGGGTGGGCACCGTTCACCTTCTCGAACCGGTCTGCGACGGTGGGAAGCTTCAGCAATCTGCGTGGGAAACCCTTCCGAACTCGCCCGCCCATGGGCAGGTCGAGTGGGTTGTGTCGGTAACCCACCAGAACCAGTGGTCAGGGAGCTGGTCGAGCGCTTCCGCGTCGCTGTCGAACCCGCTGTCGAACTCGCCCTGGGCGAAGTCAATCAGCAGGTGCAGCGCCATCTCCTCGCCCGTGCAGATCGTGACCTCGTCGTCGGCGAGATGTCCGAGGGCGATTCGGTCGGAGAGGCGTCGAAGCAGTCCACGAACCGTAGGTACCAAGGGGCCGACCGCGTCGGACCATGCGACCGGGGGAAGGTCCTCGACGAGAAGGTGCGCATCGTCGGCTGCGAGCCGCCAGGTGTCCGCACAGAACAGGGCGGCCGTCCACAGGCGCCTCGCCAGCCTCGGGGTGATGCTCTCGTTGGTGCCGTAGATCTGCGCGAAGTCCGGATCGTCGGGCTGCTCGACGGACTCGGGCACGTCATCATGGTGCCGGACCAGTTCGACCACGAGTGCGAGGTAGGTCGAGCGGCGCCGGCGCCGCCGCAACGCGGTTGGGTGACACCCGGGCCCACCATCCTCCAACCGCACATTCGTGACGATGCCCCGCGCAGATATGCACGCGCGATAGGGGGCGATCCAATCTCTGCGCGATCGGCACGTACCCGGTGACGCCTCAGATCGGCAACAGGCCACATGGGTCCGTGAGGTCAGCTGTGCCCACTCGATGAGCGGCCAAGGCCGGGCCGCAGCGTGAGGCAGGGAGTTGTGGCCAGGGAGTCCGTCAAGCTGGCGACCGCGAAGCTTGCACGTGTGTGCGCCGACGCCGCTTCGGAGTGCGGACGCCCGGGATTGTGACGGAGTGGCTAGGCCGGCGGTCCCGCGACGCCCAGCTGTTCCATCATCGCCGCGTTGTCCATGACGCCCCAGTGCGCGACGGCCTCGTCGTCACGGAACTCGACGATGTCGATGACGGGGACGTCGAACTTGTTGCCGGTCGCAGCAATGCCCATGAACTCACCCTCGTGCGTTCCCGCGAACCGTGACCGGGTGACGACCTTGCTCCCATCCTGCAGCATGTCCTCGACCGTCACCTGGAGGTCGGGGAAGGCGGCTCGCATCATGGTGATCATCGCCCGTGGCGCGGCCCTGCCCTGCGGCACCTCGGGAGGCAGGTCCTCGTGCTCAACGAAGTCGTCCGCGATGAGCTCGTCGAGTGCGTCAAGGTTCCCCTGGTTGAACGCCTCCTCGATGATCCGCCTCATCATCGCCTTGAGATCCGACATGCCAACCCTCCGACATCTGGCGGCTCCAGACTGGACCCGCAGAGCACCATCGTGCCCCGCGGATCAATGCGCTGCAACGCCCTGACGACCATACGAGCCACCCAACTCCGGACGACCCTCAGCTGGACGCCACCATCCCCTGATCATCCGGATGGTGCACTTGTCGGGCAACCGTTCGGCCCGATCCTTGTCGCCCTGAGGCAGGAGCCAGTTCTCTCCCGGAGCGCCCGGCTATTCGTGAGGACACCGAACACTGTGGACACCCGTCATCGACGTACGAGCGTGATCGTGCATCGAGGCCCCGGGGCACGAGCCAGCCGGCCATCGGCGGTCACCAGAGGGCTCTCGAGCGCCTCGGCGAGAGCGACGTAGGTCGCGTCGTAGGCGCTCAGGTTCTCGCGCAGTTCCCAGACGCGCCCGAGCAGCCCGGACACACCGACGCGCTCGAGACCGAGCCGTTGCCAGACGTCGATCATGCGCTCGGCGACCACTCCGTCGAGGTCACCCCGGAGCACTTGGGACCGAAGTGCGTGGACGACCTCGGAGTCGGCAAGGTGCGGACAGACGACCGCTTCTATCTCCAGCGTCGCCCTCGCCTCGCCGTCGTTCATGAGACCCAGCACCGCCGCCGAGGCGTCGATCACGATCAACGAGACGAGCGCCCGGCCTCGACGTCTGCCACGACGACCTCGGCGTCGACTCCGAGGTCCGGCAGCCCGGCCAGCAGCGCAGGATTGTCTGCGCGGCGTGAGATGGAGGCGAGTTCTCGCGTCGCGAACGCCGAGAGCGACAGGCCCTCCCTCTTCGCGAGGCGCTCCAAGCGCTCGCCGACGTCGTCGGGAACGTTTCGGAGGTACAAGGTTCGCATGTCGCATAATGCTAGCACGCCGCATGCACTTTGCAACCAGAAGCAATGGCCGGGGAGCGGTGCCGTGCGCGGTCGATCCCGAGGCGGATCAGTCATCCTTCCTGCCCGGCACGACCGGAGGTAGCGAAACGCGGACGCGGCCGTTGTCAACGATGCGGGATCTTCAAGCGAAACGTCCACCGCGTTGAAGGCGAGGCTCTTCGGAGAAGCCACACCCGGGCCACAACAACCGTGCGCCCCTCGACGAGCGCACGTGGTCCCCCGTTGTCGGTGGATCCGTCAGGACCCACCGGTCGGCGAGCGATGGAACTCGATGGCGAACCGCACCTCGGCCTCGGGTTCGACGTGGTGAGGGGTCGACGGGGGGATGATCATCGACTCGCCCGCTTCGATGTGGACCGGTGCGTCCGCACGGTCCTCGAAGACGAATCGCAGCGAGCCCTCGTGCACCGTCAGCCGTCCCCACACACCGGCCGCGATCCGATGGTCACGCAGGAGCCCGGCAGGAACGGTCTGCGCGTCGAACACGTCGGTCGTTCGGACGTGTTCGAGCCCCGGGGGCAACTCGTCGTTCACGCTCAATGCTCGCGCAACCAGGCGAGTGCCCCGGTGGCGGCTTCGACCCCGGTGCTGAAGCAGGCCTGGAGGAGGTAGCCGCCGGTAGGGGCCTCCCAGTCGAGCATCTCGCCCGCGATGAATGTGCCTGGAACGCGGCGCAGCATGAGCCTGTCGTCGACCTCGTCGAAGCTCACCCCTCCGGCGGTCGAGATCGCCCGCTCGATCGGCATCATGGCGACCACCTCGATCGGGACGGCCTTGGCCAGCGCCGCCATCTCGTTCGGGTCGGTGGGCAGATCGTTCGCCGTGGCCTCGCGGAGGAGCGAGACGGCGATCGGCGGGAATCCCGAACGCCGCAGCCAGTTCGACGCCGAGTCCTTCCTGCGGCGTCTCGTCGACAGCCGCGCGACGAGGTGTTCGAGTTCGACGTCGGGCCACAGATCGATGAGGATCACGGCGAGTCCGACGTCGTCGAAGGACTGCGTGAGGGCCGTCGAGTGGGCGTAGACCGGCCCACCCTCGAGGCCGCCGTCGGTGATCATCACGTCTCCGCGTACGACCACCGACTCGACCGTCACGGTCGTGTTCTTCAGCGGCTCACCGGCGAACCGCTCGACGAACTCGTCGGTCCATGCGACGCAGATCCCCCCGTTCGCGGCAACGAGTGGTTCGACCGCGATGCCGTGACGTTCGAACACCGAGACCCACGTGCCGTCGGCCCCGACCCGCGGCCAGCTCGCCCCGCCGAGCGCCAGCACGGTGACGTCGGTGGTCACGTCGAGGTCCGCCCCGGCAGCGTCGCGGAAGCGATTGGCGCCGGTCGACGACCAACCCTCCCAGCGATGCCGGACGTGGAACGTCACCCCCAGGGAGCCGAGTCGCTTCAGCCAGGCACGAAGCAGGGGAGTGGCGCGAAACGAGGAGGGAAAGACGCGTCCGCTCGACCCGACATGGGTTGGTTCACCGAGCCCCGCGCACCACGCCCGAAGGTCGTCCTGCCCGAATCGAGCGAGGGCCGGCTCGAGGTGGGGGCGTCCTGCGCCGTAACGATCGAGGAGCGCCTCGGTCGTCTCGCTGTGGGTGATGTTCAGGCCGCCGCGGCCTGCCAGGAGGAACTTCCGCCCGACCGACGGCTTGTGGTCGTAGATCGCGACCGTCAACCCACGCGAGGCCAACACCTCGGCCGCCATCAGCCCGGCCGGCCCGCCACCGACGATCGTGGCGGTGCCCACGGAACTCTTGACCGCGGACACGAGCGGAGCGTAGGTCTCCGTCACCGACGTGTCCGCTCGACCGACAATGAGAGCGAGGGCATCAGGGCAGCCATGGTGTTCCACTTCGCCGCGGCCGGCACGGTCGACCGTACCGAGCAGGCCACTGGGGCTCGGAGTCCCGTCAACGACTGGGTAGCGGTCGTGCGTGACAGCACTGCCTAGATGACCCAGATCCCCGGGGATGACCGACCACTTCATCGCTCATCTCAGCGTCGACGATCCCGATGGCCATCGCACCTGCGAGACGGGGGGAACTCGCAGGAGTCCAACGAACTGGCTGAGCATCGGAGGGCGAGTACCACCACGCATGCCATCCTGATCGTGCATCCCTTACCGATCCGCTGACCGGAGGCGACCATGACAGAAGCGCTGAGCACCGAACCGCTCTCGAAGCAGTTCACGACCGTCGACGGCAAGCAGATGGCGTACCACGAGGTCGGCGAAGGCCCGACCGTCGTGTTCCTGCACGGCAACCCGACCTCGTCGTACCTGTGGCGCAACATCATTCCGCACGTCTCATCGAAGGCGCGTTGCATCGCCCCCGACCTGATCGGCATGGGTGATTCCGACAAGCTCGACGACACTGGCCCCGGCTCGTACCGCTACGTCGAGCACCGCTCGTATCTCGACGGCCTGCTCGACCAACTCGATCTCGGTGACGAAGTCACGTTCGTGATCCACGACTGGGGTTCGGCGCTCGGGTTCGACTGGGCGAGCCGCCATCCCGATCGGGTGGCCGGGATCGCGTACATGGAGGCCATCCTGCGGCCCATGACGTGGGCCGAGTGGCCCGAGATGGCGGTCGGGATCTTCCAAGGCTTCCGCTCGCCGGCCGGCGAAGACATGGTGATCGGCAAGAACCTGTTCGTCGAGGCCGTGCTCCCGACGTCGGTCCTGCGGGGGCTCACCGACGCGGAGCTCGACGTGTACCGGCAACCGTTCCTCGAGCCCGAACATCGCCGTCCGACACTCACGTGGCCGCGCGAGATCCCGATCGAGGGCGAGCCGACCGACATGGTCGAGATCGTTCGGGGCTACGGCGACTGGATGGCGACCTCGCAGGTCCCCAAGCTGTTCATCAACGCCGATCCCGGCGCAATCCTCACCGGCCCGCAGCGGGACTTCTGCCGCACGTGGCCGAACCAGACCGAGATCACCGTGCCCGGCATCCACTTCATCCAGGAGGACAGCCCGCACGAGATCGGCGAGGCCGTCGCCGACTGGCTCCCCACTGCCTGAACCACGGTCTCGGGCCGACGGTCGGGCTGTCGGAGCCCGACGTGCCGAGTTGAACAACCGATGAACTGGAGGTCGTGGATGACCATCGGCGCCAGCGCCGACGTAGGGTCGGTTTCGTGACCGTGGTCGACACACCGGAGATGCCGGGCGAGGACGCCTGGCTCGACGAACTCACCGACGAGGCGCTCGCGGCCGACCCTGACGCCGTGGCCCCTGACTCGGCCATCCCTTTCGCCTGGATGATCGGCGACGAGTGCGGCGGCGACAGCCTGCTGCCCGAGTGGTACATGCCTCCGACCGCGTCGTCGGTCCACCTCACCGGTTGGCGACGTCGCGTCGCCTGGCTGCTCGTCGCCACGTTCATCGCCATCGTCACGAGCGGGCTCTGCTCGACCAACGGCATCCTCGAGATCGCCTGATCTCCCCGACTGCTGTGAGCGTCGACCGGCACCTTCCGGTCTTCGTCTACGGCACGTTGCGGGTCGGAGGGCGCTTCCACCGGAGCCGTCTCGCCGGGAGGTTCGTCTCGGTGAGGCCTGCGTCGCTCGCTGGCGCGCACATGTGGGACAACCGCGGCTCGTACCCGATGGTGGTGCTCGACCCGTCCGCAGGCGACGTGACCGGCGAACTGTTCGAGATCGACGAGACGATCTTTGCCGAGGTCCTGGCGGGACTCGATCACCTGGAGGGTCACGTTCCGGAGGAGGACGGCAACCTCTACGAGCGGGTCATCGTCGAGGTCGACACCGCCGGCGCAGCGGTCGAGGCGTGGATCTACGTGATGGCACGGTCCGAGATGCCGCGACTCGATCGGGAGCTCTCGCGCATCGCGAGCGGCGATTGGTTCGATCGGCCGACTCCCTGATCATGGCTTTCGGAGCTACCCCACAGGGTGTGGACCCGGCGGGTCCCGTTCGACTCGCCGACGTCGCCGGAACAGCGCGTCGCGTCACCGTCACACCGCCTGCTGACAGACTGAACCCGTGACGGTGCACATCAGCGACGACGGTCCGGTTCGGCTCGTCACCATCGACCGGCCCGAGGCCCGCAATGCCGTCGACCGGCCCACGGCCGAGGCTCTCTACGCCGCATTCACCGAGTTCGATGCCCACGACGATCTACTCGTCGCCGTGTTGACCGGCGCTGGCGGCACGTTCTGCTCGGGCGCCGACCTGAAAGCCGTGGCAACCGGTCGAGGCAACAAGGTCACCGTCGAGCCGGCCGACCGCATCGCCACGAGCATCGGCCCGATGGGTCCTACGCGACTGTTGCTCGACAAGCCCGTCGTGGCCGCGGTCGAGGGCTTCGCCGTGGCCGGCGGACTCGAACTCGCGCTGTGGTGCGATCTTCGGGTCGCAGCCTCTGACGCCACCTTCGGCGTCTTCTGTCGTCGCTGGGGCGTCCCGCTCATCGACGGTGGGACGGTTCGGCTGCCGCGTCTGATCGGACAGAGCCACGCCAACGACCTCATGCTGACCGGTCGCGAGGTCGGCGGCGACGAGGCCAAGGCGATGGGTCTGGCCAACGTGCTGTGCGAGCCCGGCACCGCGGTCGAGGAGGCGACGGCGCTCGCTCACCGGCTCGCCGCCTTCCCCCAGGGATGCTTGCGGAGCGACCGTCGGTCGGCGCACGAGCAGTGGGACCTGTCGATGCCCGAGGCGCTCGCCAACGAGGCTCGTCTCGGGTGGGCGACGATCGCCAGTGGCGAGACCCAGGCCGGCGCCGAGCGGTTCCGGTCGGGTGAGGGCCGCCACGGCGAGTTCTGACCGAGCGGTCGGCGCGACCCGTCCATAACTGTCACACCCCCTGGGCATGATGGAGGTATGACGTGTTCGCAGTCCTCGACGGCCCGGGTCGCGGGCGTCGCCGAGTCGTTGCCGTTCGACGAGAGCCACCAACTGGTCTCCGACGTCGGCAATGCCGTCGCGGCGTTGCAGCACCTCCGGCTCGACGAGTTCTGCGCCGACGAACGGGCCGATGCCCTGCTGGCCCTCGACCAGGCCCGCAGCTCGCTCGAGGCCCACTTCGCGCGCGAGGTCCGTGAGTTCTCGTCGATCGCCAACCTGCGCGAGGTGGGCGTGGCGTCGATGTCGGGCTGGCTGGTCGCGGCCACCGGCACGACGCGTCGCGACGCCGGGCGGCGGGCCACGCTGGCCAACACGCTCGCCGAGCTCCCCCTGCTCGACGAAGCGATGTGCGCGGGCGAGGTGCCGGTCGAAGCGGCGAGGGTGATCGCACGAGCGCTCACCCCGCGTACGCGCCACCTGTTCGACGTGTTCACGCAAGCTGCGTTCGTCGACGCCGCCAAGCACGTGCCCCTCGACCAACTGGTCGCCGACGTCGAGCACTGGCTCGAGGTCGTCGACGCCGACGGGCCCGAACCCGACGACCCCACCACCGACACGCTCCACGCCGGCCAGGTCGGCGACCGGGTCCGGCTCCGCGGCGACCTCAGCAGCGAGACCGGCATCCCGCTGCTCGCCGCCCTCGACGAGGAGATGGCCAAGATCCGTGCCGCCGAACCCCGCGATCCCGACGGGTCGCTGCCGTGGCGGCCCGAGGCGAATCGACGTGCTCAGGCGCTTGGCGATCTGGTCGGCCGTGGGGCGGCTGCGCCCGACTCGACGACCCGTCGCGAGCCCGCATTCATCGTGGTCGACGCCGGCACCTCCGAGACGCCCCGCTTCGAGCTTGCCGGTGGCACCTTCGTCCCAGATCGGCTGGCGCAGCGATGGGCAACCGGCGCCCAACGGCTCCGGTTGGTCTTCGCCGACGCCATCACTGGCGAACTCGCCCGGTTCGTCGACGCCGACGGGAACACGGTTGCCGGACTAGACCTCGGCCGCACGATCCGATTCGCCAACCGAGCCCAACGCCGGGCCCTCGCCGCGCGCGACCGTGGCTGCGCGTTCCCCGGCTGCAATCGGGCCCACCAGTACTGCGACGCCCACCACATCACCTGGTGGGAACACGGCGGAACCACCGATCTCGACAACCTCGTGCTGCTCTGCCGGTTCCACCACCTCCTGTTGCACAGCGGTCTCTATCGCGTCGACATGGTCGATCACGGCTCCGTGTTCCGTGCCACCGATCCCGACCTTCCCGGCTGGACCGGTCCTCCGATGGGCGCCGACTGGCACCGACACGAGACGTGCGATCAACGGCGAAGACCCGCTCGGCGCTGATCCGCACGGCCCCTTGAGGGGAGCACCGGACGCCCGCCCCTAGGCTTGCGCGCCATGCCCACCGAGCATTTCGACCTGGTCATCGTCGGCGCCGGATCGGGGAACACGATCCCCGACGATCGCTTCGTCGACGTCAACATGGCGATCATCGAGAAAGCCGAGTTCGGGGGCACGTGTCTCAACCGCGGATGCGTCCCGTCGAAGATGTTCGTCTACTCGGCCGAAGTCGCCGAGATCGTCAAGCACGCAGCCACCTTCGGGGTCGAAGCCACGTTCGGAGGCTCCGACTGGATCGCCATCCGCGACCGGGTGTTCGGTCGCATCGATCCGATTCCGCCGGCCGGCGAGGACTACCGCGAGGGGCTCGACAACACCACGGTCATCAAAGGGCACGCGACCTTCGTGGAGCCCGGAGTCCTCGCCGTCGACGATCGGCGAATCACGGCCGACAAGATCGTGCTCTGCGTGGGGTCGCGACCGTTCGTGCCCCCGATCCCCGGCCTGGCCGACATCGACTACCACACGTCCGACTCGATCATGCGGCTCGACCGGTTCCCCGAACACCTGGTGATCATCGGTGCCGGCGTGATCGCCGCCGAGATGGGCCACGTCTTCGACGGCCTCGGCGCCAAGGTCACGATCATCACTCGGGGGTCGGGCCTCTTGTCGGGCGAGGACGAGGAGATCCACGAGCGCTTCACCGAGGTCTCTCGCCGACGCTTCGACATCCTCACCCACTCGACCGGACTGACGGTCGAGACGCGAGGCGACGGATTCACGATCCACGGCACGAGCGCCGATGCGGGCGAGTTCAGCGTCGACGCCGACACCATGCTCGTCGCCACCGGGCGGACACCGAACTCCGACACCATCGGTGCGGCGACCGCCGGTATCGCGGTCGACGAGGCCGGACGGGTGGTCGTCAACGGACGGCTCGAGACCAACGTGCCCGGTATCTGGGCGTTTGGCGATCTGTCAGCCCACATGCCGCTCAAGCACCTGGCCAACGCCGAGGCGAGGGTGATCGCCCACAACGTGCTCAATCCAGATGATCCGATCGAGGTCGATTACGGCCACTACCCCCGCGCCACCTTCGGGTCGCCATCGGTGGCGTCGGTCGGGATGAACGAGCAGCAACTCCGTTCCGAAGGTGTGCCCTACTGCATCGGCCGTCGCGACTACGGCGACACCGCCTACGGATGGGCCATCGAGGACACGACGAGCTTCGCCAAGGTGCTGGCATCGTCGAGCACCGGGCACATCCTCGGTGCGCACATCATGGGTCCGCACGCCTCGACCGTCATCCAACCGCTCATCCAGGCCATGGCATTCGGGACAACCGCGCGGGCACTCGCGTCCGAGGTCATCTACATCCACCCGGCGCTGAGCGAGGTGGTCGAGAACGCTCTGCTCGATCTTCCCCTGATGAACGAGTGAGCGATCGTGCCCTGTTCTGGCGGGTCGTCCTCGTCGGTGCCATCGCAGGCTTCACCTCCGGGCTGTTCGGCGTCGGGGGCGGCATCGTCATCGTCCCGACCCTCGTCATCATCGCCGGTTTCGAGCAACGTCTGGCCCACGGCACGTCGCTCGGGGCCATCATCCTCATCTCGGCCACCGGGACCATCGGCTACGGAACCGAAGGTGAGGTCCAGTGGGCTGCCGCGGCCGCCATGGTTGCCGGTGGCCTCGTCGGCACCATCGCAGGCACCTCGCTGCTGCAGCGGGTGTCCCAACCCAAGCTCCAGGCCGGATTCGCGTTCCTTCTCGTCGCAACGGCGATCCGGATGCTCATCTCGACCCCCGACGCCGCCGAGGTCCCATCGCTGAGTGGCTGGACTGCGCTCGGCTACGTCGTGCTCGGGTTCACGGCGGGCCTCCTCGCGGGTCTGATGGGCGTCGGTGGCGGGATCATCACGGTGCCTGCGCTCACCGTGCTGGCCGGCTTTCCGCTGGTGGTCGCCAAGGGCACGTCGCTCGCGGTCATCGTGCCCTCGGCC
>DATKWD010000141.1:0-17954 GCA_035529695.1 Acidimicrobiales bacterium
CCAGGAGCAGCGCCTGGAGGTACTCGAAGGTGGCCACCAACTCGTCGTCGACGAAATCGACGTCGCCCGCAACCCACCGGTCGTACACCTCCGGACCGGCCACACGGAGCAGGACGTCCTCGATCCAGTCGGTGACCACCCACCCGGTCGAGAGTCCGGCCTCGATCCCCAGGCACCACGGCTTGCTCGGCTCGGTCCTCAGTGTGATCGTCGGCTTCGGGCTCACCTTCGCCCTCGTCGCCGTGCTCGACCTGCTGGGTGTGTCCCTCCCGGGGAGCGGCATCGTGGTCTCGACCTCGGTCGTGACCCAAGGGATCCTCCTCGGCACGATCATCACCTTCCTGTCGGTGACCATCCCCGCGCGACGGGCGGCCAAGACCGAACCGATCGGGGCGCTGCGGGTGGCCGCGGCCGAGTCGACGACGGTTTCGCGCGCGCATCTCGCGGCTAATCGTCATGAGTGACCGAGGCCTCGCCACGATCCGTCACTATCTTTTGTCTGGTGTCCCTGATGGCCGAACGCGCCGCACACCCGCCTGTGCTGCACGAGACTCCCTCGCGGCGCCGTTCCGCCGACGCCGTCGCCGGTCACATCGCCGGCCTGGACGGCGTGCGGGCCTTTGCCGTGATTGCCGTTGTTGCGTTCCACCTGTGGCCCGACCTCGTGCCGGGCGGGTTCCTGGGTGTCGACGTCTTCTTCGTCATCAGTGGGTTCCTGATCACCACGCTTCTCGTGCGGGAGGGCGATCGTTCGGGCCGCATCGACTTCGTCGGGTTCTGGAGACGACGGTCTCGACGACTCCTGCCCGCGCTGCTGCTGGTGGTCGTGACCAGCATCGTCGTTGCCCGACTGGTGAGCGCTGACCTGCTGGTCGGCATCGATCGCCAGACCATCGGCGCGCTCACCTTCAGCAGCAACTGGCTCGAGATCGGTGCCGGAGCGGACTACTTCAACGAGACATCCCCGGTCTTGTTCGCCACATTCTGGTCACTTGCGGTCGAGGAACAGTTCTACCTGTTCTGGCCGGTCGCGCTCGTCGCCATCTTTGCCCTGGCCAAGACGACCGGGCTCCGAGTACGGGTTGCGCTCGGCCTCGCTTTCGTGTCCGCAGTCCTGATGGCGATTCGCTTCGTTCCCGGCTCGAACCCGACGCGGGTCTACTACGGCACCGACACCCATCTCTTCGGGCTGATGATCGGCGTTGCGGTAGCGCTCGCCTTCGCCGGTGGCGTCGGGATCGTTGCGCAGCACCGCTGGACACGACTCCGGGAATGGATTGGTTTCACCGCCCTGGGTGGTCTCGTCGTGATGGTCCTCACGGTCGACAGCGATTCGACCTTCACGTATCGAGGCGGCATCCTGCTCGCCTCGGTCCTCAGCGCGGTCGTTGTCGCGTCGCTTCCTGGATCCGCCACGAGCTTCACCCGGCTGCACGGACTCGGACCCCTCCCGTGGATCGGCGAGCGCTCCTATGGGATCTATCTCTGGCACTGGCCGGTGATCCTGATCGCAGCCGAGATCGCACCGGCAGTCGCTCCTGGTTCACCTCCGGCGCTGACGACCGTGGTGGCCTGCCTCATCATCACCTTCGCGCTGTCCGCCGCGTCGTACCGATGGGTCGAGATGCCCATCCGGACCCATGGCCTCGCACACGTGCGCGAAGCTCTCGGCCATTTCCGGTTCGGTTGGCTCCTCACAGCTTCTCTCCTGGTCGTCGCCGGCGTCGCAGTCGTGTCGGCTCCCGACAAGTCCGAGGCGCAGCTCAGCGTCGAGCGCGGGGAACGCGCGATGGAGGCCCAGTCGCAAGCGCCCGCCGAACAGCCAGCTCCCACGTCGCCACCCGATGCCGCCGGGCCGGCCGGATCCCCGGCATGGCCTGCGGGCCTCGCCGAACCGACTGGTGACCTGATGATCGGATTCGGCGACTCGGTCCTCTCGGGTGCAGCGCCGGCCATGTACGAACGATTCCCGGGAATCGTGCTCGACGCCGAACCCATCCGGCAGTGGCGCGAGGCGCCCGGCGCCGTCGGTGCGGCCATAGATGCGGGCACGATTCGCTCCGCCGTCGTCCTCTCCTTCGGCACCAACGCCGGACTCGTCTCCGAGGAGTCACAGCAGGCGCTCCGGACCGTGCTCGATGACCTCGGTCCGTCACGCCGCGTCGTTCTCGTCAACACGGTTGGTGTCAGCGACTGGGTCCCGTCCACGAACGCCACCCTCGCTGCCATAAGCGCCGAACACCCGAACACCATCGTTGCCGATTGGCACTCGGTGGTCGCCGCCGACCCCAGCCTGCTCCACACCGACCGAACCCACCCCAATCTGGATGGCATCGCTGTCTACGCCGATCTCGTGGCCGTCTCCTTCAGGGACCTCGGACCCGGCCCCTGACCACGAACGACAGGCCCGTCAGGACGACGACGGCGCCAGCATCTCGGTCCAGGCGCCGTAGCCACCGAGGATGTCGGACACGTCTTCGAACCCTGCGTTTCGCAGGACGCTGGCGGCGACCGAAGACCGATAGCCGCCGGCGCAGAACACGACGGTCGGCCTGGTCGGATCGAGCTCGTCGACCCGCCCGGGCAGCTGGCCGACCGGAATCGGCACCGCGCCCTCGATCGTGCCGAGCTTGACCTCGCCCGGGTTGCGGATGTCGACCAGCTGGAGGCCGTCGATCTCGGCTCGGCGGGCGTCGAACTCGAGGGCGTTGAGGCGCGACGCCTGCTGCACGCGATCGGGGTGGTTCGCCATGACGCCGAGCGGATGCTCGAGGTAGCCGACGACCCGATCGAACCCGATGCGGGCCAACCGGTTCTTTGCTTCGAGCTCGAAACCGTCGTGGACCGACAGGACGATGTCGACGTCGCTCGGCACGGTCGATCCGGCGAACTCGGCGTAGCGCCCGTTGAGCCCGATGTTGACCGCTCCGATCAGGTGCCCGTGGGCGAACTCCTCGGGATCACGCCCGTCGATGATCATGGCGCCGCCGGCCACCAGGCGATCGACGGTCTCGAGGTCGAGCGCGGTGGGCATCTCGGTCTCGTCGAGGAGCGGGCGGTCCTTGCGGTTGAGCACCGCGTCGTAGACGAAGTAGTCGGGCGCGGGCGGCTGCCCCTCGGTCACCAGATCGACGAAGGTGGGCTTGTCGGGTGCCAGCAGGGCGTAGTTGTTGACCCGCTGGTCACCCATGGTCGACCAGGTGTCGGTCGACAGGTTCTTGCCACAGGCCGAGCCGGCGCCGTGGGCCGGGTAGACGCGGGTGGCATCCGGCAGCGGCAGCAGCTTGTCGTGGAGGCTGTCGTAGAGCTGGTCGGCGAGCTCGTCCCGGGTGAACCCGATCGACGCCAACAGGTCGGGGCGGCCCACATCACCGATGAACAGGGTGTCGCCGGTGAGGACGCCATAGGGCACCTCGTCGCCGGCGTGTTCGTACACGACGATGCTGATGGATTCGGGCGTGTGACCGGGTGTGTGCAGGATCTCGAGCTCGACGTCGCCGAGGCTGATGCGCTCGCCGTCGGCCAATTTGCGTGAGGGAAACTCGGTCTCGGCGACCGACGAGAAGCCGACCTCGGCGCCCGTGGCTGCCGCGAGTTCGAGATGGCCCGACAGGAAGTCGGCGTGGAAGTGGGTCTCGAGCACGAGTTCGATCGTGAGACCGTCGGCCTCGGCGTCGCGCACGTATTCGTCGATGTCACGCCGGGGATCGACCACCACGGCTCGGCCGGTGGTCTCGTCGCCGATCAGGTAGGACGCCTGGGACAGGCAATCGAGGTAGTACTGGGTGAAATGCATCACGCCGCCTTTCGGTTGAGGTCTTCGAGCACGCCGACGATGTCGCACTTGTCGGTCTGGTTGTAGGGGAGCTTGGCGAGCATGTCGCCCATGGCGCAGGTGTTCGACACGGCTGAATAGAAGAGCCCGGTGCCGACTCCGGCGGCGAGCCACTTGGCCTTCGGGACGACCAGGCTGGCAGCGATCGACGCGAGGACCATGCCGCCGGCCACGAAGCGGACCTGGCGGTCCATCGCCCAGCGCTCGATGTCACCATGGACGACATCGCCGCCCGCGGCCTGCCAGCTGGTCATGCCACCTTCGAGGATGTGCAGCGTCTGCTTGCCCGCCGCTGTGAGCTGACCGTGGGCCTGGGTTGCCCGGCCGCCCGACTGGCAGACGAGCACGACCGGATGCTCGACATCGGCGAGATCGCGGACGTGTTCGCCGAGGGTGTCGAGCGGCACGTTGTACGACCCGGGGATGTGCACGGTCTCGAACTCGCCGCCGGTGCGCACGTCGAGGATCCGGAGGTCAGGGTCTTCTTTCATGATCTGCCGGAGTTGACTGCTGTTGATGACATCGGTGCCGGGCAGGGTTGCGGTGCTCATGTGGTCTCCAAGAGGGTTTGGGTGGTGGTCGGGTCGGGGGAATCGGTGAGGGGAACGAGCGACCCGGTCGTCAGGTCGTGGACCGCACCTCGCACGTCGATGGTGCCGATGCGGACCCCCTCACCGGTGGGTCCATCATGTCGGATCAGAGACGCCACCGCCTCCTCGACGTTGAGGACGACGAGGCGGTCGAGCGACGCATCGGGGTTGCTGCGGGCAATGGCACAGATCGGCTCGACGATGGGGGCGAGATGGCCACCACAGGTGCCGGCCGCCGCAGCTTGGACGGCGCCGCATCCACTGTGGCCGAGGACGATCACGAGGTCGACGCCCAGCTGCTCGACGGCATAGTCGAGACTCGCCAGCACCTCGGGGGTCGCCGTGTTGCCGGCGATGCGGATGACGAAGAGCGACCCGGCGGGCTGGCCGAAGACGACGGACGGGGGCACCCGTGCATCGGAGCAGGCGAGAATCGCGGCCTTCGGTGCGTGCGCAGCCACCTCGGTCACGGCGGCAGGCCGCGATCGTTCGTGGGCGGCGACGAGTTCGGTCCAGGTGTCCTCACCCACGGGACCCCACCTCGGCCTCGCCGGGCTTGCTGCCGTTCGACGAGCGCTCGTCGATGCCCCGGACACGCTGATCGACCGGTCTCGAGCGCTTGCCGGTGATGGCCTCCACTGCGTCGTGGGTCGAGGTGTGCACACGGTCGCCGAGTCGGTCCCAGATCCCGGCTCGACGGAGCACGTCGCGCACGGGTCCCTTCACGTCGGTCAGGTGCAGGTCGATGCCGCGCTCCTCGAATTCGACGAGGATCTCCGAGAGCACGTCGGCCCCCGTTGCATCGATGTCGTTGATGCCCGAGGCATCGAGGATCATCGCGCGGGGTTCTTCGGTGAGCGTGTCGGCGTGGCGCTGGAGGAGCTTGCGGACAGGGGTGGCGTTGACGAACGACAGCGCCGCGTCGACCCGGACGATCCGCACGCCCTCGACCGTGTGGGCTTCGGGGAAGCGGTCGATGTTGCGGTAGCTGGTCGTGTCGTCCACGTGTCCGAGCACGGCGCTGTGGGGCATCGACATCCGGGCGAACACGACGAGCATCGACGCCACCACGGCGACGAGGATGCCGACCTCGATCCCCAGGGCCAGCGTGGCCACGAAGGCCACGGACAGCCCGATCAGATCGGACTTCTTGACCTTGGCGATGTGGCGCATCTCGGCGATGTCGACCAGCCCGATGACCGCCATGATGATGATCGCCCCGAGCGCAGCGTTGGGCAGCGAGGAGAGAAGGGGCGTGAAGAAGGCGATGGTCGCGAGCACGATTCCCGCAGTGACGATCGATGCCAACGGCGTCCGCGCACCCGCGGTGTCGTTCACGGCCGTGCGCGAGAACCCTCCGGTGACGGGATAGCCGCCGAACAGCCCGGATGCGAGGTTCGCCGCGCCGAGCCCGATGAGTTCCTTGTTGGGCTCGACCTCGTAGCGGTGGCGTCGGGCGTACACCTTGGCCACCGCGATCGACTCCATGAAGCCCACCATGGTGATGACGAGCGCCGTCGCGGCGAGATTCCCGATCAGTGATCCGCTGAAGGCAGGAAGCCCGAACGCCGGCAGCGAGTCGGGAATGTCGCCGACGACCGAGACGCCCTTCGACTCGAGGTCGAACACCTGGGTGGCGATGATGGCACCGACGACCACGACCAGCGCACCGGGCACTCTGGGCGCAACCCGCTTGAGCACGAAGAGGGCCACGAGGGAGATCGCACCGATGGCAAAGGTGGTGCCGTTGGTGTCGCCGAGGTTGCGGCCGACATCGAGCACCGTGTCGTGGAAGTGCTCACTGCGGGGGATCGAGATGCCGAACAGGTGCTTGGCCTGCGAGAACCCGATGATGATGGCAGCCGCGGCGGTGAACCCGACCAGGACCGAGTGCGAGAGGAAGTTCACGAGGTAGCCGAGGCGACCGACACCGAGAACGATGTGGACGATGCCGACCATCAGGGCCAGCAGGGCGGCCGCTTCGAGATAGCCGGCGGTCCCCTCCTCGACGATGGGCGCGAGAGCCGTTGCCGTCAGCAACGACACGATGGCGACCGGTCCGACGGCGAGCTGACGGGAGGTCCCGAACAACGCGTAGATGATCACCGGGATCGTCGCGGCATAGAGGCCGACCTCGGGTGGCAGACCGGCCAGCAGCGCGTACGCCATCGCCTGCGGCACCAGCATGGCGCCGACGGTCACGCCGGCGGCGAGATCGCTGCGGAGATCGGCCCGCTGATACCTCGGGGCCCACGACAGGATCGGCAGGACATGTGCCAGTGACGCCATAATGAACGAATATACGTACATTTAGCTCGGAACGCAACCCTGGCAGGACAGGGCCGAGGAGCAGTCAGTCCGGGAGTCGGTAGGCCGTGGCTGCGGGCTTGAGCGGTCGGGCGTACCAGAGGGGTCGCCGGAGCCCGCTGTCGTTGGTGCCCGCCGGGCGGGTCTTGCTCAGCCAGTCGAGGTAGGCCTCGCGTGACTTGGCCGTGTCGACGACCACATCGCCGTACTCGTCGCCGGCTTGGGCGGGACCGACCCGCACCCGCTGGTGCCAGCACTGCATGCCCGAGATCGGATCGGGCTGGACACAGAAGGTCGCGTTCTGGTGCACCCCGGTGTCGTTCCACCAGATCCGTCCGCTGTCGGGATCGGCCGACTCGAACGGCTGGTTGCCGTGGTCTCGGCTGAGTTTCCACGTCGAGCCGCCGTCGTCGTTGGGCTGGTTCGTGAGCGTGGCCTTGCCGGCACCCCACGAACGCGCCTTGTCCTCTTCGAGGCGCCAGCGCCCCATGTGGTGCGACGCCGCGACCACGCCGGGCCGGATGCCCTCGGTGCGCCAGGCGGCGATGACGAAGTGACCGATGCGCGTCGAGACCCGGACGAGACCGTTCTCGTCGATCCCGAGCTTCTCGGCATCGGAAGGATGAATCCACAACGGATGCCGATGGCTGATCTCGTTGAGCCACTTCGAGTTGGCCGACCGGGTGTGGATCAGGGTCGGAATGCGAAACGTCGGCAGCAGGATGCGTTCGTCACCGTCGAGGTCGAGGTCTTCCCAGTGGACGTGCGACGGGATCCACTTCGGCGTGGCGTATTCGGGCCACCCCCACTCGGCGAGGGTCGTCGAGAACAGTTCGAGCTTCTTCGAAGGCGTCGGGAAGCCCTCCTTGGCCTCCCCGCCGATGTCGACCGCAGGCGATCCATCACCCAGTGGCTGCAGCGAGATGTCCCCCAGATCGTCGAGGTCCCCGGTCCAGGTGCCGGCCGTGGCGGGCTTGCGGTAGACGCCGTCATCGTCGAGCACGCAGCCGTCGAGCGCCGCTGCGTCGACCGGCCGTTCGTAGGGTTCGTAGGTGTTGCCCGGCACCCCGAACGCCGAGCGGTCCTTCATGTATTCGAGCGGGGACTGGCCGGCCTCCTCGGCGGCTTCGGCCAACCCGGGCACGTTCTCGCCGAACATCTTTGCGTAGTACTCGTCGACGGTGACCGGCTTGCCGGGGTGCTCGGTCGATTCGAACCACTGGCGGATGCCGAGTTCGCCGTCGGGGTCGATGCGCCACGACAGGTCGATCCAGAACTCGTTCTCCTCCCACACCTCGCCGGGGTTGTAGTCGTAGCTCCGGGCGTCGGGTCCGAGGTCGGTCGACCCGGTCTGCTCGAGTTGCTTGAGTTCGGCGTAGCGCCGGAACACCGACTGGCGGAACCCGATCCACCGTCCGGCATGGGTCTCGTACGAATGCACGTCGTGGCGTTCGGTCGAGACGCCCATCGGCAGCACATAGTCGGCGAACCACGACGTCTCCGACCAGGTCGGAGTGAGCGCGACGTGACACTTGACCTTGTCGGTGTCGCGCAGCGCCTCCATCCAGGTGAAGCCGTCGGGGTTGGTCCAGATCGGGTTGTAGACCCTCGAGAAGTAGACGTCGAGCGTCCCCCGGCCCTCGTTGAGGAAGTGCGGAAGCAGGATCGACATCTCGTGATACGAGAGCGGGTACTCGCGGGGCCACTCGAGTTCGTTCCAGCTGGTGATACCAGGGGCGCCGATGGGAGCGGCCGGCTTGAACTTGTTCATGCCGTTCCCGGCCGTGCCGCCCTTGGTGGCCACCGACCCCGTGAGCACGTTGAGGAAGAACAGACACCGGGCCACCTGCCAGCCGCCCAGGTTGCCCGCCCCGGCGGCCCGCCAGTTGTGCGAGGCGAACTTGGTGGGGTGGGCGCCGATCAGATCGGCGATCTCACGGATCGTTCCGGCATCGACACCGGTCTTCTGCTCGGCAGCCTCGGGGGTGTACTCGGCGTACTCGTCGAGCAGCGCACCGCGCACCTCGTCCCACTCGACCGGCCGACCCGGATGCTTCTGGGTCAGGTAGGTCTCCCAGTTGGTCCAGCGCCGCATGAAGTCGGCGTTCCACGTCTCGGACTCGATGAGCAGGCGTGCGATGGCGAGGAGCAGGAACGGCTCGGTGCCCGGCCAGGTGGGCAGCCAGTAGTCGGCCTTGGCGCCGGTGTTCGACAGGCGGGGGTCGACCGCGATGATCTTGGCCCCGTTGGCCTGGGCCTCCATGATCCGCTGGGCGTGCGGGTTGAAGTAGTGCCCCGACTCGAGGTGAGCCGAGATCAAGAAGATGACCTCGGCGTTGGCGAAGTCGGACGAGGGCCGGTCGTGACCCATCCAGCTCTGGTAGCCGATGCGGGCGTTCGACGAGCAGATGTTGGTGTGGCTGTTGTGCCCGTCGACACCCCATGCCTTGAGCACCCGGTCGGTGTAGCCGTCCTCGCCCGGCCGACCCACGTGGTACATCACCGAGTTGCGCCGATCCTCGACGAACGCGGTCCGGATCTTGGCACCGACCTCGTCGAGTGCCTGGTCCCAACTGATGCGCTCCCACTGCCCCGAGCCTCGCTCCCCCACCCTCTTCATGGGATGCATGACCCGTTCGGGGTCGTACACCTGGTTGAGCGTGGCCGGCCCCTTGGCGCAGTTGCGCCCTCGACTGCCCGGGTGCTCGGGGTTGCCCTCGATCTTGGCGATCTCGCCGGAGTCCTGATCGAAGTAGGCGACCAGTCCGCAGCCGGCCTCACAGTTGAAGCACGTGGTCGGCACGAGCGTGTACTTGCGTTCGGTCTTGGTCGGCCACGCCTTGGCGTCGAGTTCGGTCCAGTCGTGCCATTGATCGAACGGCGGGTACTTGGAGAGGTCGGTCACGGGTCTCCTAGGAGAGGGGCACGGACTGGCCAGCCCGCACGAAGGCGTCTTCGTAGGCGAACATGCCGATCAGGGCGGCGAGCCCGGCGAGGGCCGGCACGAGCGAACCGTCGAGATCAGCAGCGAGCGAGACGATCACGAGGGCTGCGGGAACCAGCAGGCCCAGCACCACGCCACCCCACCAGAACTGCCGGGAGTAGACGCCCCTCGTCATCGATTCGACCGCGAGTTCGACATGGCGGCTGCCGTGCGACGACAACTCGATGGCGACGAACATCGCCACTGCGGCGACGCCGCCCAGCAACACCCACCGGATCGCGTCGGGCTCGGGCACGGCCATGAACACGTCCAGAACGGCGTAGGCCGCGCCGCCGGCGGTCACGGCCTGGCCGAGAAGCACGGGCAGGAGCAACGGGGTCTGCCACAGGTCGCGGCCCTCGCACTGGGCGAACAGGTAGGCCGTGTAGCCGGCCGTGCCGGCAGCGCCGATGACCGCGGGGACGGCGAGCACCTCCAGGAGGCCGGCCGTCTCGGTGAGACCGGCGATCCACCAGATGGCGCAGACCGCCGCGAAGGCCATGAGGATGTACGCCCCCTTGACGAGCCACGACGACCGGTTGCCCTTGGTGAGCAGGTAGTGGAAGCGACTCGGTTGTTTGAGATCCCACACCAGCAGGACCCCGGTCAGGCCGAGGAATGCGCCGGCGATCATCGGCGGAACGACGCCGACCGCCGCCTGATCGTCGCTGTGGCCGAGCAGCACCAACAGCGCGGCGACGACCATCACTCCGGCGGCGACGGCCTTGGTGACCAGGTAGCCCGCGACCTTGGCCTTCCAGGTCATCTGGTGCGATGTGGTGTAGGCGGTGCGAGCCACGACCCCGGACTCGTCGATCGGTCTGTTGCCGAGGTGCACCGGCACCGTCGGGTGCCTCGGCCCCGACGGGCCGCGCAGCGTGTCGGCCCAGATCAGCCCATCGTTCGCGATGGCGGTCCGGGTCGGGTCGAGCGATGCCTGGTCGGCCCCGCGATAGAACACCTTCGGCTTGGTGTTCTGCTCGGGGGAGCGCACGGCGACGTCGTCGCGGGCGATGATCCGACTGATCTCGCTGGTCGGGTCGTCGAGGTCACCGATCTTGATGGCCTCGGTCGGGCACACGATCTGGCACGACGGTTCGAGGCCGACCTCGAGACGGTGGTTGCACATGTTGCACTTGTGCGCCGTGTTGGTCTCGGGGTTGATGTACAGCGCGTCGTACGGGCACGCGTTCATGCACGACTTGCAGCCGATGCAGTCGTCGTCCTGGAAGTCGACCACACCGTTGTCGGCCCGGAACAGCGCCGAGGTCGGGCAGATGGTCATGCACGGAGCGTCGTCGCACTGGTTGCAGCGCATCACGTTGAACTTGCGGGCCACATCGGGGAACGTGCCCGTCTCGATGTACTTCACCCACGTGCGATTGACGCCCAGTGGGACGTCGTGTTCGCTCTTGCACGCGACCGTGCAGGCATGACAACCGATGCAGTTGTCGCTGTCGAGGAGGAATCCCATCCTCGTCATGACTCGTGGCCCTGCGCGCGCTTCGAAGATCGAATGCTCCGAAAGTACGGTCTTTCAGGCGAACCGTCAACGGGCAATTCCCGAGCAGACGCCGCGCCGAAGCTCCTCATGGGTCGGTGACGCTTGCTCGGATGCGGGTTGATCAGGTGGCGGTCGGCCGCAACTCGGAGCGACCGCCGGCCGACCAGTCGGTCACGAACCGGTAGCGATCGCCCCGGATGATCGTCGTCCGCCACTCGATCGGCCGCCCGTCACGCGTCCCGAGTCGCTCGAGGAAGAAGGCGGCGTCGCTCTTGCGGAGTCCGAGGCTCGCTCGATCGCTCGGGGTCGGCACGATGGGGGTGAGGCGCTCCCAGCCCTGGTTCGGGACCGGGGCCCCGGCTGCGGCGAGTTGGGTGTAGAGCGCGGTGTGCGACCAGTCGACATCGAGCAACGGCGCAGCGATGTCGTGCGGGAGCCATATGCGGTCGATCGCCAGCGGCGACCCAGCAGCGAACCGAAGGCGCTCGAGCAGCACGAGGTCGGCGCCCTCGTCGACCTCCAGGTTCGCAGCCGCCACCGGGTCGGTCACGACCTCGAGCCGCAGCACTTCGCTGGTCTGCTCGACCCCGGCCGACTCGACCGACTGGAACAAGCTGTAGAGGGTGCCGAGTGACTGCTCGAACTCCGCCCGATTGACGACGGTGCCCCGGCCACGCTGCCGGGTCAGCACGCCTGCCTTGTTCAGGTGGCGGATGGCTTCACGGACCGTGTGTCGGCTGACGTGGTACGCCTCGGTGAGCTCGAGGTCGGTCGGGAAACGCCCGTCGTCGAACTCACCGGATTCGAGGCGTTGCCACAGTTGGTGCTCGAGTTGGGCCCACAAGGGCAGCGGACTCGTCCGATCGAGCGACGTGATCTGCAACGTTCCCTCCCTGGATCCTGTGGTTCGGAATCATCCGGACAACTGACCATATCGAGCCATATGTCCGTTTCGCGACATGGGAACGGACCTTCGACCCTGTGCCAATCTGGTCCGCCGACGTGAGACTCGGCCGTGACCCTGACGTGGTGCCGGACTCCGGCCCGCGTACCATGCGAACGAAGGAGCCGACATGAAGCTGCTGGAGATCGAGGACGAGGGCCCCGTGAGCCGGGAGGAAGCTGCGGCCCGGCTGCGCGAGCTGGCCGACCAGCTCGCCCGCCACAACGAGCTCAGCTTCACGCGTGAAGGCACCCGCTACTCCGTGAAGGTGCCGAACGAGATCGTGCTCGAAGTCGAGCTGGAACTCGAGGTCGACGGCGAAAGCAGCCTCGAGATCGAGCTCAGCTGGTGAACCGGAGCGGTCAGTGCCGGTCCTGTGCCTCCCACGAGCCCTCGGTCGCGACCGGCCGGCTGATCTCGGTCCTCCACTCCTCCGGCGCCGACCATTCGTAGTCGAACGGGGGACCCGATCGGGTCACTCCCGAGGCGTCCACCTGGGCCATCACGGTCGCGATCGCCCGGCCGAAGAACGCAGACATCAACTCCTCGTCAGGTGCAGGTCGTGCCCGTTCCAGCCTCGCCCGATCCCGGCACGACCCGCCAGCGTCGAACGTCACGTGGGCCAAGCATCGTGACCAAGGTGACCGAACCGGGTGCCGGACGGATCGAGGGCCTCGACGGACTGCGCGCCTTCGCCGTGATCGCGGTGCTTGTGTTCCACCTCCGCCCCTCGGCCGTCCCGGGCGGGTTCCTCGGTGTCGACGTGTTCTTCGTCATCAGCGGATTCCTCATCACGACGCTGCTGTTGCGTGAGCGAGCCCGGGACGATCACATCGACCTGCCTGGGTTCTGGACCCGACGAGCCCGCCGTCTCCTCCCTGCGTTGCTGCTGGTGGTCTCGACCTCGATCGCCGTCGCGAGCCTGGTCAGCAGCGACCTCCTGGTGGACATCCGACGCCAGGTCGTCGGGGCCTTGACGTTCAGCACCAACTGGATCGAGATCCACGCCGGCGCCGACTACTTCGACGACGCGAACCGGTCGTTGTTCGTGACCTTCTGGTCGCTGGCGGTCGAAGAGCAGTTCTATCTGCTGTGGCCGCTCATGTTCGTCGGACTCATGGCGCTGCCGATGACAGCCGTCGCACGATCGCGCATCGCGCTCGGCATCGCAGCCGCGTCGGCGCTGCTGATGGCGGCATGGTTCGATCCTGGGGCATCGGCGACGCGCGTCTACTACGGGACCGACACCCACGCCTTCGGGCTGATGATCGGCGTCGCCCTCGCGTTCGCCTTCGACGACCGGTCAAACCTGTTGTCGAGGCCGCGGTGGCAGCACCTCCGCACCTGGGTCGGCTTCGCTGCGTTCGCGGGGCTGGCTGCACTGGCGATGGTCGTCGACAGCGAGGCGGCCTGGACCTATCGAGGCGGGATCGTCGCGGCATCGCTGCTGACCGCGGTGATGGTCGCGTCGCTGCCGGGACGTCCGTCGGCCTTCGTTCGGGTCTGCAAGGCGCGGCCACTGGCCTGGATCGGTGAGCGGAGCTACGGCATCTATCTGTGGCACTGGCCGATCCTGGTCATCGTCATCGCGGCGCTCCCGGCTGGGCCCCTCGAACAGGACCCACCCCTCACCACCGTGGTCGTGGTGCTCGGCCTGACGATGGCCGCGAGCGCGGCGTCGTTCCGGTGGGTCGAGGCCCCCATCCGCCGCGACGGGTTCAAAGTGACATGGACCAGAATCCGCCGGACACTCCAGCCGCGTGGCGCCGAACCGCTCGTACCCCGCGTGGCCCTGGCAGCATCGCTCTCCGTGGTGGCTCTCTCGGCACTGGGGATCGCGACCGCGCCCGACAAGTCGGCCGCGCAGCTCTCGGTCGAACGTGGTGAGCGGGCGATCGAGCGCCAAGTCCCACCGAGCACGCCCGTCGACACATCGGGAGCCAGCCCACCCACGTCGAGTTCGGCGACGACCCCTGCCGACCCGACGAATCCGACCATCGAGAGCGTGGGGGCCTGGCCGTCCGAGATGGCGACACCACCCGGTGACCACATCGTTGCGCTCGGCGACTCGGTCCTCTCCGGAGCCGCGCCCAGCGTGTACGAGCGATTCCCCGGCATCTTCATAGACGCGACCCCGATACTCCAGTGGCGCGAAGCGCCGGCGATGGTCCAGGCGATGATGGACGCCGGCACGATGCGCGACGTCGTGATCCTGAATTTCGGGACCAACGCAGGCTTGAAGGATGCACACTCAGAGCAGGCCCTCCGAGCGGTGCTGGATGCACTCGGACCCGACCGACGTGTCGTGCTCGTCACGGTCGGCGGCGTCAGCTACTGGATCCCTGAGACGAACGACCGGATGCGAGCCATCAGTGCCGAGTACCCGAACACGATCGTGGCCGACTGGTACGCGATCATCGACCAGCGGCCGGGGTTGCTCCACAGCGACCGGACCCATCCGACCAGTGAGGGCACGAGGGTCTACGCCGACCTGCTCGCCACCGCCCTCGAGGACCTCGGGCCGTCCTGACGTCTGTCAGCCCGAACTGCTGCGGAGAAGCCGGCCGGCGAGTTCGCCGGTGTGCTCGCCGTGGTCCATGAACGGCTTGCCGTTGACGAGGGTGTGCTCGATCCCGTGGGCTCGCTGGACGAAGCGCGGGTTGTCGCCCGGGAAGTCGTGCACGATGTACGGCAGCTCGAGCCCGAGACCGTCGAAGTCGATCACGTTGACGTCGGCATGGCTGCCCTCGCGCAGGGTGCCCCGGCCGGTGAAGCCGATGAAGTCGGCCGTGTCGGAGGTGAGCCGACGGACACCCTCCTCGAGGGAGAGCGCGCCCTGGTCGCGTACCCAGTGCGACAGCACGTAGGTCGGCTGTGACGCATCCATGATCTGGGTCGCATGGGCGCCGGCATCGGCGAGCCCCATGATCGTGACGGGCGAGGTGATCTGCTCGCGGACCGCATCGTGGATCTCGTTCATGACCGGCCAGTTGACGATGGCTCGCCCGTCGGAGCGGCTCATCTCGTCGAGGTAGAACTCGATCGGGCTGACGCCTGCGGCACCCGCGAGCGCCGCGATCGAGTCGGTCGGGGCGTAGTCGTAGCGCACGGGTTCGTCGGCCGGCATCAGGTACATGCGGGTGTACGGATCGACCGGGAGCTTCGCCCCTTCCTCGACCAGCGCAGCCCGCATCTGTGGGTCACGGATCGCAGCGAGGCGACCGGCGAGATCGAGCGACTGGAGCGGCCGGTAGGCCGCGAGGTTGTCGAGCAGCGTGTTGGCGGCGAACGAGAACAGGACGCCGACACTCCGAGGCGTGATCTGCGGTCGGAGCTGGGCACCGGTCTCGTTGGCCGCTTCGGCCAGCGAGATGACGTCGCGGTAGTGGGTGCCGAGCGACTTGATCTGCTGGAGGTTGAAGCTGAAGGGGCGACCGGTCACTCGACTCAGCTCGGCCATCCAGCCGACCTCCTCGTCCACCCGGGATTCGTTGCCCTCCTCCTCGTTGTAGCGGGGCGCGGCCTCGAGGACACCGCGGCCGAGTCGACGCAGCGGATCGGCGATGGCGAAGAACTCCGACGACGGTGACCACGTGCCCGGCACGTTGCGGCCGTCGGGAACGCGGTGGAACAGGCTGCGCGAGATCGAATAGCCGAGCGCGCCGGCCACGATCGCCTCCTCGACGAGCGCCGCCATCTCGGCGAGCTGATCGGGCGTGGCCACGAAGTCGGGTTCGCACGCCGCGTCGCCGGCCACGTAGAGCCGGACCGCGACGTCACCCACGTACCCACCGGCGTTGATGCCCTGCGGCATCGCATCGATGGCATCGAGGTAGCCGCCGAAGCCCTCCCAGTCCCATGGGAGTCCCTCGAGGATGCACGAGGCCGGGATGTCCTCGACGGTCTCCATCGCCTCGGCGAGCACGTTCGCCTGGCCGGGGCGTACGGGTGCGAAGGTCATGCCGCAGTTGCCCATCACGACCGACGTGACCCCGTGGTAGCACGATGACGACATCACCGGGTCCCAACCGACCTGGGCGTCGAGATGCGAGTGCAGATCGACGAAGCCCGGCGTCACGATCCGGCCCTCGGCGTCGATCACCTGATTGGCGCCGGATGCATCGACCTCGCCGACGACGGTGATCCGATCGCCGTCGATCGCCACGTCGGCTCGTGCGGCGGGCGCACCGGTTCCGTCGACGACCGTGCCGTTCTTGATGACGATGTCGTGTGCCATCGGCCTGACTCCCCTTCGGATGCTCACCGGGACGTTCGACTCTGGAAACCCTGCGAGGGTTCGCGCAGAGTAGCGACTTCTACGATGGCGGGTTCCGGGACGACCACCACCTGGCCCCGCAACCTTCCACGGACGACCGCGAGAGGACCCGATGACCGACACCGCGACCCCCACCGACCCGACCACGACGACCACCGAGCACTTCGACGTCCTGATCGTCGGTGCCGGCATCTCCGGCATCGGATCGGCCTACCACCTCACCCAGCAGCGTCCCGGGACGAGCTTCGTCGTGCTCGAGACCAAGAACGAGTTCGGCGGGACCTGGGTGACCCATCGCTATCCGGGCATCAGGTCCGACAGCGACCTCTACACGTTCGGCTACCGGTTCAAACCGTGGACCGGCGCTCCGATCGCGACGGCAGAGGAGATCCTCGACTACATGGGCGAGGTGATCGCCGAGAACGACCTCGATCAGTACATCCGCTACGGACACTCGATCACCTCGGCCGACTGGTCGAGTGAGGACCGGCAGTGGACCATCGAGGCGAGCCGCAACGACACCGGGGAGCCCGTCCGGTTCACCGCCGACTTCCTCTGGATGTGTCAGGGCTACTACCGGCACGAGAAGGGCTACACCCCCGAGTGGGAGGGCATGGACGACTTCGAGGGGCCGATCGTGCACCCCCAGACCTGGCCGGAGGACCTCGACTACTCCGGCAAGCGGGTCGTGGTGATCGGCTCGGGTGCGACAGCCGCCACGCTGATCCCGGCGATGGTGCCCGAGTGCGAACACGTCACCATGCTCCAACGCTCCCCCACCTTCTTCATCACCGGGCGCAACGAGAACGAAGTCGCCGAGATGCTGCGCGGACTCGACATCCCCGACGAGTGGACCCACGAGATCGTCCGTCAGAAGATCCTCCAGGTGCAGGCCGAGGTGACGCGACTGTCGGTCGAGGAGCCCGACCTGGTGCGCGGCATGCTTCTCGACGCCATCCGAGCGGAGTTGGGCGACGACTACGACATCGACACCCACTTCAACCCGTCCTACCGACCCTGGCAGCAGCGCATCGCCTTCGTCCCCGACGCCGACCTGTTCAAGGGCATCGCGAGCGGCAAGGCGTCGGTGGTCACCGACCAGATCGACCGCTTCACCCGGAAGGGGATCCTTCTGCAGTCCGGCGACGAGCTCGAGGCAGACATCATCGTCACCGCGACGGGCTTCGACATCAGCGTGTTGGGCGACATCGCCTTCTGCGTCGACGGCTCGCCGATCGACTTCGCCGACACGATCACCTACCGCGGGATGATGTTCGCCGGGGTCCCGAACATGGTGTGGGTGTTCGGCTACTTCCGAGCGAGCTGGACGCTCCGGGTCGATCTGATCGGCGACTGGATGTGCCGCCTCCTCGATCACATGGACGAACTCGGTGTCGCGGTCGTCACCCCGGCGCTCCGGCCCGAGGACGAGGGAATGCAGCTCGGCCCCTGGGTCGACCCCGACAACTTCAACCCGGGGTACCTGACCCGGAGCATGCACCTGCTCCCCAAGCAG